>CALULL010000004.1 GCA_944321465.1 uncultured Bacteroides sp. | reverse complement strand
GGGCGTTTAGCTCAGCTGGTTTAGAGCATCTGCCTTACAAGCAGAGGGTCTGCGGTTCGAATCCGTAAACGCCCACACCGTTGCACCGAAGATGAAAAGTGAGAGAAGTGCGCGACGGGCGTTTAGCTCAGCTGGTTTAGAGCATCTGCCTTACAAGCAGAGGGTCTGCGGTTCGAATCCGTAAACGCCCACAACTGTTTTGACATGGCTTTCATTATGGAAGCGACGGGCGTTTAGCTCAGCTGGTTTAGAGCATCTGCCTTACAAGCAGAGGGTCTGCGGTTCGAATCCGTAAACGCCCACAACTGTTTTTATGGTTTTAAGTGTTAAGGGTAGTCTTGCAAGTGATTGCAGGGCTACTTTTTTTATCTCTTAACTACCGGGACGTGCAAATTGTACATTTTCAATGTGCCACAAGCCGGAAAAAACCGTATTTTTGCAGCCCGATAACTACCATAACAAATACGATAGAGTATGAAACTGGATTTGCTTACCGCCATCTCTCCGATTGACGGTCGATATAGAGGCAAGACCGAGAGCTTGGCTGCCTATTTCTCAGAATACGCGTTGATAAAATACCGGGTACGGGTAGAGGTGGAGTACTTCATCGCCTTGTGCGAATTGCCTCTTCCGCAGTTGGCCGGGGTAGGCAAGGGCCTGTTCGATGTCCTGAGAAACATTTATCGGGACTTTTCCGAGGCCGACGCCCAACGGGTGAAGGACATAGAAAGTATCACCAACCACGATGTCAAGGCAGTGGAGTATTTCATTAAAGAGCAGTTCGACAAGGTGGGTGGGCTGGAACCCTACAAGGAGTTTGTGCATTTCGGCCTTACGTCGCAGGACATCAACAACACCGCCGTACCCCTGTCGCTGAAAGATGCTTTAGCGCAGGTCTACTTCCCGCAGATGGAGGAACTGGTGGCTCAGCTGCGTGCCTATGCAGAGGAGTGGAAGGACGTGCCGATGCTTGCCAAGACTCACGGTCAACCGGCTTCTCCCACGAGGCTGGGCAAGGAGATTGGGGTGTTTGTCTACCGGCTGGAGCGTCAGCTTGCCGTGCTGAGGGCCTGTCCGGTGACGGCAAAGTTTGGCGGCGCGACGGGCAACTTCAATGCCCACCACGTGGCCTATCCCGGCTACGACTGGCGCGCGTTTGGCAACCGTTTTGTCTCTGAAAGACTGGGCCTGGAGCGCGAGGAGTGTACCACCCAGATATCCAATTACGACAATCTTGGGGCGGTGTTCGATGCCTTGAAACGCATCAATACCATAATGATAGACATGAACCGCGATTTCTGGATGTATATTTCAATGGAGTACTTCAAGCAGAAAATCAAGGCTGGCGAGGTCGGTTCAAGTGCGATGCCCCACAAGGTAAACCCCATTGATTTTGAGAATGCCGAGGGTAACTTGGGACTGGCCAATGCCATACTGGCCCACTTGTCGGCCAAGCTGCCCGTTTCGCGCTTACAGCGCGATTTGACGGACTCGACCGTATTGCGCAATGTGGGAGTGCCCTTGGGGCATACTCTGATAGCCGTTCAAAGCTCGTTGAAGGGCTTGCGCAAGTTGCTGCTGAACGAACGTGCCATCAGTGGCGACCTGGACAATTGCTGGAGCGTCGTGGCCGAAGCCATCCAGACCATACTGCGGCGCGAAGGCTATCCCCATCCCTACGAGGCCTTGAAAGCCTTGACGCGTACAAACCAGGCCATTACGGAGGCATCTATCAGGAATTTCATCGAGGAGTTGCAGGTGAGCGAGGCCGTGAAGGAAGAATTGCGTGCCATTACGCCTCACAACTATACGGGAATGTGATTTGGACCGGGCGCAAAGGGACAGGCGGAGCGGTTGCATACCGGCCGTGGAGCAAGCCTCTCCTGCATGTGTTCCGGGCAAGACTATTATAATAAGGTAAAAGGCCGTGAGGCCAATGGTTTAATTTTATTCGAATAAAAAGCAACATGAGTACAGAAAACGAAACTTGGCAAGGAGCTTCTGCGGAGGAAACTCCATCGACTGGTCGTGACAGCAGCAAGCCGTTCAACGAAGGCGGGTACAACCGTCCTTATGGCAACCGGGACAACTATGGCAACGAACGTCCTTATCGTCCGCGGTTTACCAATGGAAATGCCGGCAGCGAACGTCCGCAGCGCACGTATCGTCCTCGTTTCAATCCCAACGAGGGGAATGAACGTCCCTACCGCTCCTACGGGAACAATGAGAGCGGAGAACGCACGCAGCACTTTGGCAACCAGCAACGTTCTTATCGTCCTCGTTTTACCCCGAATAACAACGGGGGGATGGAAGGAAACAGAGTGCAGCACCCGTATTCGGGCGAGGCGCGCCAGCGTCGTCCGCGCTTCAATCCCAATTCGGTGGCAAACGACGAACGGTTGCAGAACTACGGCGACCGTCCTCAGCGTCCGTATGCCGGTGGCGAACAGAGGGGCGGAGGCTTCCGTCCGCGCTATACTGCCAACGAAGGCGGGTTCGACCGTCAGCGTCCGTATGGGAACAACGGAGGCGACCGTCCGCAGCGTCCGCGTTTCAACCCGAACGGGGGCAACCGTCCGTCCGCAGGTGGATATGGCCGTCCGCAGCAGCCGCAGCAACGTCGTCCGCAGGGAAATGCCAATCCTGCTGCTAAGTTCAACAACAATAAGAAGAAACCTGTAGAGTACAAAGAACTGTACGTCGACCCAAACGAACCAATCCGTCTGAACAAATTCCTTGCCAATGCCGGCATTTGCTCGCGCAGGGAAGCCGATGAGTTCATAACGGCAGGAGTCGTTTCGGTGAATGGAGTGGTGGTTACCGAGCTGGGTACGAAGATAAAGCGCAGTGACGAGGTGAAATTTCACGACCAACCGGTGACGATAGAGCGCAAGATATACGTGCTGCTGAACAAACCGAAGGACACGGTGACAACCTCGGACGACCCCCAGGCACGCCGCACGGTGATGGACCTGGTGAAGGGGGCTTGCACGGAGCGCATTTATCCGGTGGGACGTCTCGACCGGAACACGACGGGTGTCCTGCTGCTTACCAACGACGGAGACCTCGCTTCCAAGCTGACCCACCCGAAGTATTTGAAGAAGAAAATCTATCACGTGCACCTCGACAAGAACCTGACAAAGGCAGACATGGAGAAGATTGCCGCCGGTATCCAGCTGGAGGATGGCGAGGTCCATGCCGATGAAATCAGCTACACCGACGAGGCCAAGAAGAACGACGTGGGAATAGAAATCCATTCGGGTAAGAACCGTATCGTCCGTCGCATATTCGAGTCTTTGGGCTACAAGGTGGTGAAACTTGACCGCGTGTACTTTGCCGGGCTCACCAAGAAAGGCTTGCGCCGAGGCGACTGGCGCTACCTGACGGAGCAGGAGGTGAACTTCCTGCGGATGGGGTCATTTGAATAATTCGGACTTATAAAAAGCATTGTGTATGGAAAAGATAAGCAGGACAAAGATCGTAGACCTCCTGAAGCGTGAAGATTTTGGCTCTATGGCCAATGTGAAGGGCTGGGTGCGTACCCGTCGCGGAAGCAAGCAGGTGAGTTTCATCGCACTTAACGACGGTTCGACAATACACAACGTACAGATTGTGGTAGACCTGGCCAACTTCGACGAGGCTTTGTTGAAGGACATCACTACCGGTGCGTGTCTGAGCGTGAACGGTGTACTGACCGAATCGGTGGGCTCGGGGCAGAAGATTGAAATACAGGCAAGAGAAATCGAGGTGCTGGGCACTTGCGACAATGCCTACCCCTTGCAGAAAAAAGGGCATTCCTTGGAGTTCTTGCGCGAAATAGCCCATCTGCGTCCCCGTACGAACACCTTCGGTGCTGTGTTCCGCATCCGTCACAACATGGCCATTGCCATCCATAAGTTCTTCCACGAACGCGGATTTTTTTATTTCCATACTCCCATCATAACGGCATCCGATTGTGAGGGGGCAGGACAGATGTTCCAGGTGACAACGCTTAACCTCTACGACCTGAAGAAAGACGAGAAAGGCTCCATTGTTTACGACAATGACTTCTTTGGCAAGCAGGCCAGCCTGACGGTCTCCGGGCAGCTGGAGGGCGAGCTGGCAGCCACGGCCTTGGGAGGCATTTACACGTTCGGCCCTACGTTCCGGGCCGAGAACTCGAACACACCCCGCCATCTGGCCGAGTTCTGGATGATAGAACCCGAGGTGGCCTTCTACGACATCAACGACAACATGGACCTGGCCGAGGAGTTCATAAAGTACTGCGTGCGCTGGGCTTTGGAGCACTGCTATGACGATGTGAAGTTCCTGAACGACATGTTCGACAAGGGGCTGATAGAACGCCTGCAGGGCGTGTTGAAGGAAGACTTCGTCCGCTTGGCCTATACGGAGGGCGTAAAAATACTGGAGGAAGCCGTGGCCCAGGGGCACAAGTTTGAGTTCCCCGTCTATTGGGGCATGGATTTGGCTTCGGAGCACGAACGCTTCTTGGTGGAAGACCACTTTAAGCGTCCGGTGATACTGACGGATTATCCTAAGGAAATCAAGGCTTTCTACATGAAGCAGAACGACGACGGGAAGACCGTGCGTGCTATGGACGTGCTGTTCCCGAAGATTGGCGAGATTATCGGCGGTTCGGAACGCGAGGCCGACTACAACAAGCTGCTGACGCGCATCAAGGAGCTGAACATCCCGATGAAAGACATGTGGTGGTACCTCGATACCCGCAAGTTCGGCTCGTGCCCTCACTCGGGCTTCGGGCTGGGATTTGAACGCCTGTTGCTGTTCGTCACCGGCATGGCCAATATCCGGGACGTCATTCCGTTCCCGCGCACTCCCCGCAATGCGGAGTTCTGACGGGCGGATGTCCCCAAAATATAGCCCGGCTTTGTTCCTGTCCTTAGGAGCAAGGCCGGGCTTTTTGTATTGTGGCCGATGCCTGCGGCTGCTGTTTCGCCAGGGGAGAGTGGCAGAGAAAGGGTTGCTGCCCCCTCCCTACCCGGCAGTCCGTAGGCCCCGGAGCAGGCTTACCTCTGCCTGCCGGGGAGCGCAGGTCTGCCCCTTAGCGGCGTTTCCTTTGCCAGGTGGCGGGCAGACCTTTGCCAGTGGCTTTGCATCTCGGGGCTGCCGGAGGGGGCCATGTGTGTCGGCTTCCTCTGTCTCCGTACCAAAAATGTAGACGGGTATATGGCTATTAAGGCAAAAAGCATTACTTTTGCGCCCGAAAACAATAAAAACGGAAAAGATGGCAGTAGAACTGAAAGAGCTCACCAAGCGCAGCGAAAACTATTCGCAATGGTACAACGAGCTGGTGGTGAAAGCCGACCTGGCTGAACAGTCGGCTGTGCGTGGCTGTATGGTTATCAAGCCCTACGGCTATGCTATTTGGGAGAAAATGCAACGCCTGCTGGACGACATGTTCAAGGCTACCGGACATGTGAACGCATACTTTCCGTTGCTCATCCCTAAGTCGTTCTTCAGCCGCGAGGCCGAGCACGTGGAGGGATTTGCAAAAGAGTGTGCCGTCGTCACCCATTATCGCCTGAAGAACGACCCTGAGAGCGGTAGCGTGGTGGTAGACCCGTCGGCACGGCTGGAGGAGGAACTCATCATACGTCCGACTTCGGAGACTATAATATGGAACACGTATAAGAACTGGATTAAGTCATACCGCGACCTGCCCATCTTGTGCAATCAGTGGGCGAACGTCCTCCGTTGGGAGATGCGCACCCGCCTGTTCCTGCGCACCGCCGAGTTTCTGTGGCAGGAAGGACACACGGCACATGCCACCCGCGAGGAGGCCGAGGAGGAGGCTCGGAAGATGCTGAACGTCTATGCGGATTTTGCAGAGCGATACATGGCCCTGCCGGTTGTCAAGGGCGTGAAGTCGGCCAACGAGCGTTTTGCCGGTGCTCTCGACACTTACACGATAGAGGCCATGATGCAGGACGGAAAGGCTTTGCAAAGCGGGACATCCCACTTCCTGGGACAGAATTTTGCTAAGGCGTTCGACGTGCAGTTTGTCAACAAGGAGAATCAGCTGGAGTACGTCTGGGCTACCTCGTGGGGAGTGTCGACCCGACTGATGGGTGCGCTCATCATGGCCCACTCGGACGACAACGGCTTGGTATTGCCTCCGCACCTGGCTCCCATACAGGTGGTGATTGTGCCTATTTATAAGAGTGCCGAGATGCTGGCCCGCATAGATGAAAAAGTGGCAGGCATCGTGGAGCGTCTGCGTGCGTTGGGCATATCGGTGAAGTATGACAATGCCGACAACAAGCGTCCGGGATTCAAGTTTGCCGACTACGAACTGAAGGGCATACCGGTGCGTCTGGTGATGGGAGGCCGCGACTTGGAAAACAACACGATGGAGGTGATGCGCCGCGACACGCTGGAGAAGGAAACCCGCTCTTGCGAGGGCATCGAAGCCTACGTGAAAGACTTGCTGGAAGATATACAGAATAACATCTACCGCAAGGCTTTGGAGTACAGAAACCGGCGCATCACGACGGCTGACACCTACGACGAGTTCAAGCAGAAGATTGAGGACGGAGGCTTCGTGCTGGCCCATTGGGACGGGACTACGGAGACCGAACAGAAGATAAAGGAAGAGACGAAAGCCACGATTCGTTGCATTCCCTTCGACAGCTATGTCGAGGGCGACAAAGAGCCAGGCAAGTGCATGGTGACGGGACGTCCCTCGGCTTGCCGCGTTGTTTTTGCCCGTTCCTATTAAAAAGAGTGCTGTCCTTTGGCTTCTCTTGCCATCTTTTCTCCGGCATCGCCCGGATTGGGAAGACACCGGTAGCAGGAGGAGCTGAAGGACGGCTGTCATTTCCCTCCCCACAATGTTGAGGGCGTGTCCTTGGGCTAAGGTGGAAAGGTCTCTTTCCTGCCGTGACTTGAAAGGAATGCCTTGGGAGATTTCCCGTTTTGTGCCTTCAGTATGAGTTTCCAGTATGGTTTATCGTTTGCTCTACTTTTTCTTAAACCTCTTCTCGCGCATGCCCTTCCGGGTGTTGTATGCCTTGTCGGACGGCTTATTCTATGTGCTGTACTATCTGATAGGGTATCGGCGGAAGATTGTGCGCCGGAACTTGACAGAGTCTTTTCCCGAGAAGGGTGAAGCTGAAATCCGGCGGATAGAGAAGCAGTTCTACCGCTTCTTTATGGACATGATACTGGAGAGCTGCAAGCTGGCCTCCATCTCCCCGGAGGAAATAAGTCGGCGGATGAGGTTCAAGAACACCGAGGGGATAAATGCCATGTTGCGGCAGGGAAAGTCCAACGTCGTCTACTTGGGACATTATGGAAACTGGGAGTGGGTCTCCTCCATGCCTTTGTGCCTGGAGAAGAACATGACGGGAGCGCAAATCTACCACAAGCTGCGCAATGCGAACATGGAGCGGCTGATGTTGCACATCCGCGAGCGTATGGGTTCGGCCTGTGTGGAGATGCACAAGACGGCCCGCTACATTACGAACCTGGTGAATGCCCGCAAAGTCAGCGTTACGGGGTTCATAGCCGACCAGTCGCCGAAAAAAAGCGAGTCACGCTACTTCCTGCCTTTCCTGAATCACATGACTCCTGTCCTGACGGGGACGGAGAAGATAACGAAGCACTATGGCTTTGAAGCCTGGTATCTTGACGTGCGAAGAGTCCGAAGAGGATATTACGAAGCAGAGTTCGTTCTCATGCACGACAACCCCAAGGCGTTGCCCGACTATGAACTGACGGCTCTTTACTTCAGGCATCTGGAACAGACCATACGCCGACAGCCGGAATTGTACCTGTGGACGCACAACCGCTTCAAGCATGCCGAGAAGTCGGACTGCAAGGTTTGAGCCGAAAGGCTATCACGTTAAAAACTCTCATTGCGATGGATATAGATTTTGTAATCACATGGGTTGACATGAACGACCCTAAATGGCAGGCCGATTTTGCGCGGTACGCTGGCAACAAGGGCAATACGAAGAATGGGGTCTCGGTGGCTCGTTTTCGCGATTACGGCTTTCTGAAGTACTGGTTCCGAGGGGTGGAGAAGTTTGCCCCTTGGGTGCGCAAGATACATTTCGTGACCAGCGGCCAGAAGCCGGAGTGGCTCGACGAGGGTAATCCGAAAATCCATCTGGTAAATCACAAGGACTACATCCCCGAGCGTTTTTTGCCTACCTACAACTCGGTGGTGATTGAGCGTTACATACATAAAATTCCCGGATTGGCGGAACACTTTGTTTACTTCAACGACGATTTCTACATCATAAACGCGATAACGCCCGAACGCTTCTTCAGAAACGGGTTGCCGTGCGACATTGCCACCTTCCTCTACAATCCCTCTTGGTCGCAGTGGTACAGGAGGATTAAGAACAACCTGAGAATTATCAATCGCCATTTTGACAAGAAAGAAGTCATGGCTCGCTTTCACGACAAATGGTTTGACAAAAGCTATGGGGCGAAGGCGCGTTGGAACTACCTGCTCAAGCCCTATGGCAAGTTCATCACCTTGCGGACACCTCACAACGCACAGCCTTTCCTGAAGTCTACTTTCGAGGAGGTCTGGGACGTGGCCGGGGAGGAGCTGACCAGGACGTCGGTCAACCGCTTCCGTGCATTGGACGATTATACGCCGGAGCTATTCCGCACGTGGCAGATCTGTCGGGGCAACTTTGAGCCTTACAACACCTATAAGGACACCAAGATGTTCCCCCTCATGATACGGTCCAGGCAGGCGGTAAGAGCTATCTACGAACAGTCCTATTCGCTGATATGTCTGAACGACAACGTACACATCCGCCATTATGCACAGGTGATGGGCGACATTCGGGACGCTTTCGAGCACATCCTGCCCGGAAGGTCGGGCTTCGAGCGTGAGGAACCCTTGGCGGACAGTAAATAGACCCCCTTGCACATGAAAAAGGTATTTGCAGAAATCATAGCAGGAGTCATTCCACACAAAATGACCCGCAACAGGTGGCGCGGCATTTTGCGCTATGGACTTTTCAGGGCCATTAGGCTGAGGCTGCGGATGAAGCACGACCACACAGTGCCCCGATACTACCTGGCCGTCTGTGCTATAGCCAAGAACGAAGGACCCTACTTCGAGGAATGGATAGAATGGCACCGCCGCAAGGGGGTCGAGAAGTTCTACATCTACGACAACGAAAGCACGGACGAGACGAAGGCGGTGCTTGCCCCTTACGTGGAGTCGGGGCTGGTGGAGTACCGCTATTGGCCGGGCAGGAAGATGCAGCTTGCCGCCTACGACGACTGTTTTGAACGTCACCGGCTGGAGACCCGCTGGCTTGCCGTGATCGACCTTGACGAGTTTATTGTGCCGATAAAGGACCGCACGATCCCCGACTTCCTGCACCGCATGGAGCAGTTTGCGGTCGTGGAGGTCAACTGGCTGGTCTATGGCAGCAGCGGCGCAAGACGGCGCGAGCCGGGCGGCGTAATGGAACGTTTCAGGAAGCATTCCCTGCCCGAACACAGGCTGAACACCCACGTCAAGAGCATCGCCGACCCGCGACGTGTCTGCACGATGGTGGGCTGCCACGAAGCGGCCCGCATATCCGGGCGTGCCGCCGATTCGCACGGGGTGCCGCTTACGAAAGGCTTCGGCGACCGCAAGCCCCAGCAGGACGTAATCCGCATTAACCACTATGCCATAAAGTCCTACGAAGAGTTCCTGGCCAAGCGGGCAAGAGGACGTGCCCGGGTGAATACCTTGCGAGACTACAGCTACTTTGAGCAGTACGACTTGAACGACATAGAAGAGTAGGGGGGAGGACATGGCTACATACTACGGACGGAAATACAAGATGCTGGAGCTGAGGCACAGGCTGAAAGAGCTTCTCCTCGCTGCCCGGATAGCCCTCAAGTCAAAGGAGCTTGGCAAGCCCGTGGCCGGAGGGCCGGTCTACGTCGCCATGATCGACGGCGAGTCGTTTCACGGCGGCATGTGCGACAGGTTCAAGGGGATAATCTCCCTGTACGCCTACTGCAAGCATCGCGGGTTGCCGTTCAGAATAAGATACACCTACCCCTTCCGGCTGGAAGACTACCTCTCGCCCGCCGCTTACGACTGGACGCTCAGGCCCGGCGAATACACGGACAACCCGCTCTATAGCCGAGTGCTCTACATGCGGGGCGAGCACCTTGCCACAAGGCTTCTGAAGCTGAAGACGACAAGGAGGCAGATACACTACTACAGCAACCGCGACTGCCTGGCACACGTCAACGAAGCACTCGCGCACCGCAGCGAGGACCGCTACGGCTGGGGTGACCTGTTCTGCGAGCTGTTCAGGCCCGGAACCGTCCTGGCCGGGCGGATAGCGGCCGTCAAGAAGGAACTGGGCGGCGATTATTGCGCGGCGGTATTCCGCTTCCAGAACCTGCTTGGCGATTTCCACGAATACCACTTCAAGCCCCTGGGCGACAAGGACGAGGCAGAAAGGCTCATCGGCAAATGTCTGGATGCGGTAAAGGCCTTGAAGGCAGCCCACGCGGACAATGCCCTGCTGGTGACCTCCGACAGCGTGACGTTCCTGAATCGGGTTTCGCAGGTTGAGGGCGTGCACATCATACCCGGCACCCTGGTCCACATCGACGGGCAAAAGCATGGCCATCCCGCCACTCCCTACGAAACCTACCTGAAGTCCTTCCTCGACTTCTACGTGCTCACCGAGGCCCGCAAGATATACCGCGTCGGCACCTCCTTCATGTACCCGAGCGAGTTTCCTCTGTATGCGGCCAAGGTACACAACATCCCGTTCGAGCATATCGTCATACCCTGACGTTCAACTCCAATAGATCTTTAGGCTGCCTGCGACCTGCGCAGGTGTCCTTCGTGTAAATACGCTTTACCATACGGACGAATGCGTTCCATTGCCCACGCGAAGGCAATCTCAAATCGCTTTGAACTCTAATGCTCGATGGGGGGATAATAGCCCGTTCCCTCGTCAACTTGTCTCCTCGCCCCCTATCTCCTCTACATAGGCTTCGGCGCGTGCCAGTGCGTCGGGCTTCCCTATGTCGAACCAGGCATGGGTGGGGCAGTCAAGGCAACGTATGTCGGCTGTTCGGCATATAGATAGGTAGAAGGGGATGATGGGGAAGGCACCTTGCCACTTGCCCTGCTCCATGTAGCGAAAGACAGAGGGAGACAGGACGTGGATGCCGCCAAAGGCTCTTCGCGTCAGTCGGGCATCGGTCGGCACGATGTCGGCGGGGATGGTTTCGTTGGTCTGGGTGTTGAGCCAGCCGCACAGCCGGTTCTCGGCGTTGGCCAGCAGGTAGCGTGAGGTCTTTCTGTCGGCGGTGTAGAGCGTAACGTCCGCTTCGCTTTCCAGGTGTCTGTCGTACAATGCCTTCAGGTCGATGTCGGTCAGTATGTCGGCGTTGTGTACCAGAAACGGTGCGTCGTCCCCCAGGAGGTGTTCTCGCGCGTGCCAGATGCCGCCTCCTGTGTCCAGCAGCTGCGCCCGTTCGTCGCTGACGCAGATGTCCATCCCGAAGTTCTCCTTCTCCCGCAGGAAGTCCGTTATCTGTTGGCCGAGGTGGTGTATGTTGACGACGACTTGCCGGAAACCTGCCGCCCGCAGGCGCAACAGGACCCGTTCCAGCATCGGCACCCCGCCGACCGGTATGAGGGCTTTGGGCTTGTGGTCGGTGAGTGGCCGGAGCCGGGTGCCCAGTCCGGCGGCAAATACCATTGCTTTCATGTCTGGTCAGGATTTGTTGAGGGTTTCGTGGATGCCCTGCTCTCTGTGTATCAGCCTAATGGTGGCCTCGGGATAGGTGTGTGCCAGGTACTCGGCGGTCTTTTGCGCCGCATAGACGGAGCGGTGCTGGCCCCCGGTGCAGCCGAAGCATACCACCAAGGAGGTGAATTTCCGTTTCAAGTACCGTTGTACGGACATGTCGAGCAGGGCGTGTACATGCTCCAGGAAGCGGGCCATTTCTCCGTCCTGTTCCAGAAAGTCCATGACGGCCTTGTCCCGTCCCGTCAGGTGGCGGAACTGTTCGTAGCGTCCGGGGTTATGGATGGCGCGGCAGTCGAACACGAAGCCTCCGTGGTTCCCGCTTTCGTCTGCCGGGATGCCTCTTTTGTAGGCAAAGCTCCAGACGGTGACGGTCAGCTGCCCTTCTGTGCTGTTTGTTGGTTGCTTGGTCTTTTGCTTGTCCGTTTCCGCCAGTCGAAGCAAAAGGCTGCTCAGATAGGGGTAGTCGTCGAACGGCTCGGACAGCAGGTGGCGGATGTTGTTCAAGGCAAAAGGGATGCTTTGCAGAAAGTGGGGCTTTTGCTCGAAGTAACCACGCAGTCCGTAGACACCCAATACCTGCATCTGCCTGAACAGCACGAACAGGCGCAGGCGTTGCCAGAAGTCGTCCGTGCTGGGGACGGTTCGGTAGTTGCCCAGCGCGTTGATGTATTCCTGTATGAGCTGTCGGCGCAGTTCCGTAGGGAAGTTGGCTTTGGCCTGCCATAGGAAGGATGCCACGTCGTAGTAGATTGGTCCACACCGTCCGCCTTGAAAGTCAATGAACCACGGTGCTCCGTCTTTTATCATTATGTTGCGGCTCTGGAAGTCGCGATACATAAATGTCCGGGCGTTTTGCTCTTTGTCCAGGTTTACAAGGGTGCGGGCCAGTCGGGTGAAGTCATTCTCCAACATGTCCTCGCGGAAGTCGGGGAGGGTAGCTTTCAGAAAGCAGTACTTGAAGTAGTTCAGGTCCCACATTACGCTCTGTTCGTCGAAGGCTTTCACCGGGTAGCATCGCTCGTAGGCCAGCCCTTGCGTGCCGCAATACTGTATGTGGGGCAGCAGGCGGATGGTTGCCGTCAGCAACTGTACTTCTCGTTGGCTGAAGCTTCCCGAAGCGCGTCCTTCCGAGATTGCTTCAAAGAGGGACAGGTCGCCCAGGTCTTCTTGCAGATAGCACAGCCCGTCAGCCGATTGGTCCAGCACTTGCGGCACGGGCAGACCCTGCTCGCGGAAGAAGTTGCTCAGATAGATGAATGCTTCGTTCTCATCGGTCGACACGCCGCATACGCCTATTACGGTCGGTCTTGACGGCGTTTCTCCATACAGGCGGTAGTAGCGTCGGCCGGAACCGGCTTGCTGCAAAGGCTCTGCTTTGCTTGGTGGTGTCCCATAATGGCTTTTGTATAAAGCCCGGAGTTCTTCGGTTATCATGTTTCCAGTGGTTTTGCTGTTGTGTGCACAATGTGGTGGGAGGCTACGTCAGTCGCTGCTTCCTTTGAGCGTTGGAAGGCATATTTTGTATTTGACAGAAAGGATGCGGATGAGAAACACAGATATGCCGCAAACTATCTGGCAACCGTATGAGCCAAGGCCAGCCTGTTGGCACAGCCAGTAGATTATTCCCCCGAACACACATGCCATGGCGTATATTTCCTTTCGGAAAATGAGCGGGATTTCATTGATGAACACGTCTCGAATGACACCACCCGCCGCTCCTGTCAGGCTTCCCATGATGATAGCAACCCAGACGGGATAACCTAGGGCAAGGCTCTTGCCCATGCCGACGACTGTAAACAGGGCCAGACCTATGCTGTCGAAGATGAAAAAGGTGTTGTTCAGGTGTATGAGTGTTTTGCTGAACAGTATCACCCACAGCAGGGCCAGTCCGGTACAGATTAGATAGATGGGGTCGGTCATCCAGCCCGGAGTAACGTCGAGAAGCAGGTCGCGAATGGTTCCACCGCCAATGGCAGTGACGAATCCGACTACGTAGGCACCGAACCAGTCGAAACGTTTGGCCGAAGCCAGGCGTATGCCGCTGATGGCGAAAGCAAAAGTTCCCACGAAGTCAAGTATCTGGACAAATGTAGGCATGAGCTGTTTTTTTCGCGGCAAAGTAACGAATAATTCCACAAGAAGCAGTACTTTTGCCCTTACTTTTTCTGGTAAGAGTCCGTGTGTGCGGGCCTTCATTAGGTCTGCCGGATAAAAAAGACGAGTCGACGATATACATACAACGGAAATAAAGATGATAAGATTGACTATAGTGTCGGGGGCACGCCCGAACTTTATGAAGATAGCTCCTATATGCCGTGCTATTGATAACAATCCCGAATTTGAGAAAGAGATAATCTACCGCATTGTTTATACAGGACCAGCCGATGATGTCAGTCTGGATTCTACGCTTTTTGCTGATTTGGGAATGCGTAAGCCTGACAGTTATCTTGGTGTGAAGGGTGAGGCCCCTTCAGCGTTGACGGCGGCCATCATGCCAGCCTTTGAGCGCGAACTCGATGCACACGAAGCCGATGTGGTGATGGTGGTCGATGACATTACGGCTTCGATGTGTTGCTCCATTGTGGCCAAGAAGCGCGGTCTGAAGGTGGCGCATGTCATAGCCGGCACTCGTTCCTTTGATATGAACATGCCTCGGGAGGTGAACCGTACCATTGTCGATGCCATTTCCGACTACTTGTTTACTGCTGGTATGGTGGCCAACCGCAACCTGCATCAGGAGGGCATGATACCGGAGTACATTCATTACGTGGGCAATATCTTGATTGACAACATCCGCTACAATCGTCACCGGGTGGTGAAGCCGGAGTGGTTCGATCGCTTGGGCCTGCAGCCGCGTGGTTACTTGTTGCTCACGCTTAACCGTCAGTCTTTGCTAGAGCGTCGTGAAGTGCTGAGCCCGTTGGTAGATGCTGTTGTCCGCGAAGCAGGAGTGATGCCAGTCATTGCCCCCATGCATACCGCTGCTGCTGATGCCGTGAGGTCGTTGGGCCTGCCTGCCCACAACTTGCACTACCTGCCTCCGCAGAGTTATTTGAACTTTGGCTATCTGGTGAACAACGCTAAGGGCATCATTACCGATTCGGGAAACATTGCTGAGGAGGCGACTTTCTTGGATGTCCCTTGCCTGACCCTCAATACCTATGCCGAACATCCCGAGACGTGGCGTGTGGGCACTAACGAACTGGTGGGCGAAGACCCGGCAGCCTTGGTAGTGGCCATGAAGCGACTCATGGCGGGGCAGTGGAAACATGCCACATTGCCCGACCGATGGGATGGACGGACTGCCGAGCGCATTGTCCAGGTGCTCATTACGGGTGGAGGAGCAAAGGGCTGACATCGTTCCCGTATCCTATATTTTTCAGTACCTCCCGACGGTATTCCAGTTGTTTGTCACTAGTCGGTCGGGTGTAGAGTTGATGCAGGCAGGCTGCCAATTCATCGGCACTGTCGGCCACATGACACACCTGTCGAAAGCGTTTGTCGGGCAGCATGTAGCTGTTCACCAAGCAACTACCTCTTCCTTTGGCCAAGGCGTGCAGTAGCTTCAGCTTGATGCCGGTGGGTTGGAACGTTAGCAGGATATTAACCCGTGCGCAGGCTATCAGGGTATGCATATCCTGTTCGGAGAGGTTAGCCCGTAGTATCACGTTGGGGTAGGATTTCAGTTCGTTGCATAGTTCGTTTGAGGGTGAGGCTCCGGCCACCACCAGTCTGACCTCGGGGACGAGCGGAAGCACGTGTCGGACAATGTGGCGTACGGCGCGTATGTTCTCTTCTACCGCTAGGTTGCCTTGGTACAGGACATACGCTCCTCCGAAGGGTTGTTTGTCCTGTGGGGGCAGGGGTGGTCCTGGCTCGTTGTTGTAGAAGCAGGGCAAACATGTGGTGCGTGCTTGCGGATAGCAGGCTGCAAAGTGTGCCGTGTCGGCCGGGCTGATGGCAAAGATGCGTGTGGCGGCGTGCAGCACGTGCTCGTAGCGTTGCAGGCGCAAGGCCTCCGTAGTGTAGTATAGGCGTTTTATCCCCAAAGGGGTAGCATGTGCCAGTCCCCTGTAATAGTCGTGCTCTACGTTGTGTGTTCTCACCCACAGTTCTCGTCCTGCGAGCCGGGGATGCGTCAGGAAGTAGCAGGTATGCAGTCCCTCGAACAAGATGGGTGCATCGTCGGCCAGCAGGTGTTCAAGCAGTAGCGGGGAGCGTCGGCTTTGCACGATGTAGGGCAGACGGCCCGAAGCTGCTTGCCATCCGGTGTGACGGGGGTAGTAGTACACCTCGTCAGCCATTTGCCTTAGGGATTCGTCTTGTCGGGTAGCATCTCCGTATATATAAGTATGAAGGGTGAGGCGTACACCGCTTTGCTTCAGTGCCTTCAGTTTGTAATACACGTCGATAAGCCCGCCATAGCGCGGCGGGTAGGGTACTTGGAAACTGACTACGTGTAATCTCATTGTTGTTCTCTTTTTTTTGTGTGTGTCGTGTGTCTGTGTGAATGTGGGGGTGCCGGGGGAGGAGGGGAGACGTGTCAGAACAGCGCCGTCAGTCCTATGCCGGGTATCAGTGACCCGCTTTCCTGTTTGATGTATTTCATGCGGTAGCGTTGTTGTTCGGCGGGAGCCTCGGGATTGTCCACGATGCCGGTGCTCATCAGTACGTCGGGTTGCTCCAGGACGCTCCTGGTGATGTTCTGCAAGTCGAGGTAGATGCCTAGCATCCAGCCCTTGAAGTAGAAGTTCTTGTCTACCCGTACGTCGAGCTGTGCGAATGCGTCGAGCCGTTCCGTGTTGTAGCGTGAGTAGTCGTAGTAAGGCCTTCCTTGTGCGTCCCAGGCTTGCACGAGCGAGGACTTGTCCACGTCGTAGGGCGTGTAGGGTGCTCCCCCTATGGCACTCAGCTTGGCACCGATGCTCCAGTGCCTGGGCAATTCGTAGGTGGCACTGGCGTTGGCAATGAAGCGATTGTCCCAGGCCGAGGCCACGTAGGGGCTGTGGCCGTCGTCGCGGTACTCGCTGCGGAAGAGGGTGACAGAGGCCACTGAGGTCAGTTTGCCGGGTATCTGCCAGCGCATACTGGCCTCTACTCCGTAGGCCCGCCCTTGCGCCGTGGCCACTAGCAGCTCGTTGCCCACGGTGCCATAGTCGTTGCCCTTGCAGGCCAACGGGATGCCGTCGGCTACCGACAGCGGCATGCGGGTGTAGCGTTTGTAGAACCCTTCGAGGCTGACGACCACCCGCTCGTTGTGGTTCCACTCGATGCCCACATTGGCGTTGGCCACCCGCTGATAGCGCAGGTTCTTATTGGCCAGTGTGCCGTTGGTCGTCTTGTAGCCCAGTGAGGTGTAGGCAGGCAACTGGTGGTATAGGCCCGCCCCGGCATTGACGGCCCAATGGGGGCGGAAGCGGTAGGAGAGGGAGGCGTTGGGCGACAGATTTTGCCAGAAGCGTGCTGTGGCCCGCGAGTATGCGCTGCCGTCCAGTCGCAGGCCCAGGTTGGCTGCGAAACGTTCGTCCGCCGTGCGGTAGCCAGCCGAGGCATAGGCTGCCCAGCCCCAGATGCCTATGTTGGTGCGGTAGTTCGACACTGTTGCCCCCTCGCTCCCGTACAGGCGTTGGAAAGTGTGGTCGTAGTAGCGCGCGTGGTAGGCTTCTGCCCCTTGCTTCCACGTCCAGCTCTCGGCATAGGTGCGGTTCTCGGCGCGTAGCGTCAGTTTCTGCTCGCGCGAGTTCAGGTCGAGGATCAGGTTGCTGGGGTTGCTGCTGTCGTTGCCTCGGTACTTCAGGTTCTGATTGCCCAGGTAGTTGTAGCCCACGGAGACCGTCTGTACGTGCTTGCCCCCGTAGTGGCGGTAGGCCGCCCCCAGGGTGAATGTCTGCTGCTTGATGCGCGGCAGGTAGCTGAGCAGGTATTCGGCATCTTCCCCTTTTTCGTCGGTGTTCAGTTTCATGTTGTCTATTCCCGTCAGGCCCAGCACGGTAAGCTCGTTGTGGGCGTTAAAGCGGGTTTTCACCTTGAACTGGCCGTCGATGTAGTTGGGCAGGAAGGGTAGGCCCAGCATCTTGAAGAGCAGTTGCAGGTAGGACTGCCGGGCCGAGAACAGGTATGTCGTTTTTTCGCCCAGGTGGCCCGAGCCGCTGAGCGACACTTCCGATGCCCCCAGCGTGGCCTTGAAGCTGTTGCCGCCCAGGTCTCCGTCTTGCAGGCGGATGTCCATGACTGAACTGAGTGCCCCGGCTTTGTCTACGGGGAACGCTCCGGTGTAGAACTGCACCTCGCGTATGAGGTCGGCGTTGAGGATGCTCACCGGCCCGCCCGACGCGCCTTGGGTGGCAAAGTGGTTGATGTTGGGTATTTCGATGCCGTCCATAAAGAAACGGTTTTCCGATGGTGACCCTCCGCGCACGATGAGGTCGTTGCGGTAGCCTATGGGCGAGAAGGCCACCCCGGGATAGGAGCGCACGATGCGCGAGATATCCCGGTTGCCTCCCGGACTTTTCTCTATTTCGCTCAGGCCGATGATTTGCAGGCTGACGGGGTTGCTCTTGATGCGCTGTATGGACGAGGCTTCGACCGTCACCTCGGCCAGCACCGAGGCATCCTCTTCCAACTCAAGCTCGATGAATGGCAGCTTGGCCGAGACGACGTACTCGGGCGTGAGCAGGCTTTTGTACCCGATGCACGATACCGTCAGTCGGTGTATGCCGGGCGGGATGCGGTGCAGGCAGAACACACCCGTGCTGTCGGTCCTGGTCCCGATGTCGGGGTAGCCGAAGAGCGCGACGGTGGCGTAGGCTATGGGTTGGCGCGACGCGCGGTCGACTACCTGTCCGCGTATGTCGTAGGTCTCTTCGGCGGCCAGACCCGTAGCGGTGCGTATGGCCAGTCCGGTTATCAGCAGGAGCCAAAGCAAGGTTTGGCCCGCGAAGTGTGTGGTATGTCTGCCCATGTCGTTCTTTCGTGTAAGCGTGTGTGTGGTGGGAAAGTCGGGCGCAAAGATACGAAAATACTGTGTGACGCGCCCCCGCCCTCCGGGCATAATCGCGGTTTGCCCTGCCATCTATTGCCCTCCCGGCGGGTGCAAGGACCATTGTTCCTGCAGAAGCAGGACCTTTAACATTCGTTTACCGTAGGTGCTTGGAACGATGCTTCAGGGGGTGTTGGGAACGATGCTTCAGGGGGTATTGGGAACGATGCTTCAGGGGGTATTGGGAACGATGCTTCAGGGGGTGTTGGGAACGATGCTTCAGGGGTATTGGGAACGATGCTAACCAGTACCTTAGTAAGCGTAGCTACCAATACCCTAGTAAGCGTAGTTACCAATACCCTAGTAAGCCTAACTACTAGTACCCTGGGTGAACGAATGTTAAAGCTCCTTATGCAGGGTTGTTCTGTCCTGTGGCGTGGCTACGCTTCCCCAAGGATTTCCAAATAGTATTGTATGTATTGCTCTATGCATTCATCCCAGTCAAAGCGTGCGGCGTTTTGCCGTAGCCTGTCGCTGTAGGAGGGAGTGGCATCGAAAAAGGCCAATTGTTTCCTTACGACCTCGGCCATCGGAACGGGGGAGAGGTCGGCCCAATAGAAGGCTTCTTTGCCGCCAATCTCCGGGAGAGCGGTAAGGGTGGAGAGAAATACTGGCTTCCCAAGTTTCATGGCTTCGATTGGCGGCAAGCCGAACCCCTCGCACAGCGAAGGGAAGAGTAGGGCGCGGCAGGCGGCGTAGAGGGCAGCTTTTTCTGCTTCGGTCACGTTGGACAGACAGTAGATGTTATGGATGTTCTCTTCCTTGATTTTCTGTTGTATCCTTTGTGCGTAGTCGCTGTCCCAACTTCCGGCTACCACCAGATTCTGTTCTGGGAGGTACTTCATCATTTCTACCAGCAGGTGTATGTTCTTCTTGGGCTGTAGGCTGGAGATGTGAAGCAAGAAGTTGGTCGGCAGCGAGGCGGGCAGTGGCGTTTGTTGCGACAGGGCAAGGAGGTCGGTTACTCCGTTGTAGATGATTTTCTTGGGCAGACGGACCGGGAAGTGCTTTTCCGTATCTTCGCAGGCAAACTGCGAGATGTAGCTCACGTAGTCTGCGTGGCTTATTTTCCGCTTGAACCTGTTGGCTGCCCGCTCCAGTCCTTTCCCCGTCCTTTCGTAGATGAAGTTGATGTCGTGGATGGTCAGAAGCTGTTTCTTGGCACAGAGCAGCCGTCTGACGTGGCTACTTTGATAAGGTATGTGAAACAGGTCGGCCCGAAGTGGGTATAGGGGCAACAGCCAGCGCATGGAGGCGGGCATACCGATGTAGCGCACTGCGTTACCGAAGCATCCTTTGTATTGTGGCGGAAGAATGAAATACAGTTCTATGTCGTAGCGGGAATACAACTCGGCGGCGTGTTTGCCAAGCCTTTCACCAAGCTGTTTGCAGAACTCTCCTAAACCGACGTAGGGAGTAGAAATGGGGTAAGCATCTATTATTATTCGTCTCATGTAGCATCAATGGTGTCTTTGCGTTTCTATACTTCATTCTCTATTCTCTGCCTTATCTTCGGGAACTGTTCCAATATGTTCTCGAATGCCTTGCGGTTGCGGTCGTCTCCGGGCTTCAGGTTGATGGACATGAGCGAATACTCCCGGGGCTTTCCGAAGCCTCGGGCCGTGCGTTGGCCGTTGGGGAGCGGGACGACGTACGTGCCGCGCGACACGGCGGCGGCCCAGAACCAGACATCGTCGTTGGTCGGTGCCAGTGACATGAAGAGCGCGGGGTCGAGCATTGCCTCGTCTAAGGCATGGGGCGGATAGAGCACCCCGCCCACGCCTGTCTGCATGGCCAGGTGGCTGAAGTGGAGCCGCCGGAAGACGAAGTCGTACCACTTGTACTTCCGCCACTTGGCGTAGGGGGCACCCGGGCGTATCTTCCTGACACGGTGGGCCACGATGGCTTCGGGCAACCGCTTGTGTAGCCTCAGCAGGTCGCGCAGCAGGTGGCGGTGGTAGTGGATGTCGTCGTCGACAGTCACGACAACATCGTCCGGGAAGTCCCGCAAGGCCGGGATCAGCTTCTTGTACGAGCGTATTTCGGCGGGGTCGAACCTTACTTCGAACAAGGGGCTTTCTTCTCTGAGGGCTTCGAGTTCTGGTGGAAGTTGCCCGTCGGGGAACTTTTGTGTGTCAAGGTAGAGCACAACCTTGTCGGGAAGGACAGAGCCGTTCAGAATGCTTCGTATGGCCTGCACGGCATAGGGTATCGCTGCGGGGAATGATGTCAGCGAGACAATTACTTTTTGTTTGTTGTTCATTGTTTGTGGCAGAATGAGGGATGTTTTCAGCCTTTATAGCCTATCCGTTGGCCCACTATGGGGTATTGTTCCACGATGGCTTTCAGGGCGGCGGCGTTCTTGTCGGTTTTCGATTTGAAGTTGACAGTCTTCAGCGATAGTTCGCGAGGCTTTCCCAGCCCCCGCGGCTTGTTGTACCCGAAGGGGACGGGCACAACAGGTGTGTTATTGGCCACGGCAGCGGCCCAGAACCAGATGTCGTCCGTCGTCGGGGCTATCTTGGTGAACAGTTCCACGTCGAGCATTTCCGGTTTCAGTGAGTGTGGAGGATATAGTACCCCGCCTACGCCCGTCTGTATGTTCCTGAACCCGGAGTGGATTTTCTTCAGCACAAAGCTGTACCACCGGTATTTGCTCCACTGCCGGTAGGGTTTGCCCGGCTTCATGCGCTTGGCGCGGTGGGCCAGTATGGCATCGGGAATCTGCCCGTGCAGTTGCAACAGGCTGCGCAGCATGTGGCGGTGGTAGTCCACGTCGTCGTCTACCGTTACTATGACGGCATCGGGAAAATCGGTGAGTGCCGGTATCAACTTTCGGTATGAGCGGATATCTCTGTCGTAGTTTCTTATCTCGAAGATGGGGGTGCTGTCTGCCAGCTTTTGAAGCTCCTGCGGTATTCCGTCCTTTCCAAACTGCGAGAAGGTGAGGTAGAGCACCACTTTGTCCGGGAGGACGCTTCCGTTCAGTATGGACCGGATAGCTTGGGCGGCATACGGTATTGCTGCGGGGAATGAGGTCATGGATACGACGACCTTTTCTTGGGGCTTGTCTGTCATTTTGTGCATTAAAATTGTTCCGATTGGGGAAGAATGTGCAAAGGTAATACAAAAAAGTGAAATACTGAATGCCGCAACAGCAGTTTGCGGGGTAAATATCGCGAAAGTCGAAAGTCGTGGATAGGCTCATAATCTTTTTCCGCTTTTTCTTTCGCCATTCCAGAAAAACGCGTATCTTTGCCCCGTTTTTCATAGCAAACAACAGTTTGGTCGCGGCAGTAGCTCAGTTGGTAGAGCATCAGCTTCCCAAGCTGAGGGTCACGGGTTCGAGTCCCGCTTGCCGCTCTCTCTGGAAATCAGGCAGTTACAGATAAAGTAGCTGCCTTTTTCTTTTGTATTCCGTCTAATTTATGTCCGCTATTAGCCGTTATTACCCGCTATTATGTACCTTTGCAATGCAAATTCCGTGCAAACTTTGATGCAAATAACGTGGCAATGATATGGCAAACATCAGTCTGTACCTCGATACTGTAAATAGTCATTAAAAAATCCCCCAGGAAAATCATTAAAAAAGGGACCATACGAGTCATAAGCGTTAGCTTTGAAAAAGCGAGTAAATGAATGATAAGTATGGATAAGAAACAACAGATTTTACATTATTACCGTGTAGAAGGATTAAGTTTGCGTGAGATCTCCCGCAGGGTTTTGCTGGACAGGAAAACAGTGCGTCGCATAGTACGCGGTTATGAGTCCGCCTTATTGCAAGACCCAGAAACGGGTGTTGAGGATTATTTGTCAGCCGTTCCGCGTTATCAGGGGAGAGCCCGTCCTGCCCGTGTGCTGACGGAAGAAGTTACCAAAGAAATCGATTACTGGTTAAAAGAGAGCGGACGCCGGATGGGTAGCGGCATGCGCAAGCAGTGTCTGAAGAAAAAGGACATTTACAGGGAGCTGGCGTCTAAAGGGATGAAGATTGGTTACTCTACCGTATGCCGCTATATCCGGGGGAAGAAAGAGGGCAAGCCTTCCCGTGCCAAGGATGTCTATTTGCGCATTCGTCACGAACCCGGCGAGGAGTGCCAGTTCGACTGGGGGGAAGTCAAGTTGTTCATTGCGGGGAAACAGGAGAGCCTGATGATGGCCGTGTTCGCCTTTCCCTTCAGTAAAGGACGGTTCGCTTACCTTTTCCACCGTCAGGACACCCTGGCATTCATGGAATCCCACCGGAACTTCTTCCGGGAGGTAAATGGTGTCCCCCGGACCATGGTGTATGACAATATGCGTGTGGCCGCCGTCTTTGACAACAAGGAAAAACGTCCCACGGAAGCCCTAAGGAGATTGAGCGTCTTTTACCGGTTCAACTTCAGGTACTGCAACGCCCGGGCAGGCTGGGAGAAAGGGGATGTCGAACGCAGTGTGGATTATGTCCGCAGCAGGGCCTTTACCGTACGTGTGGACTTCGGCAGCATGGAAGAGGCCCAGCAGTGGCTGACAAGGACTTGCATGCTGATAAATGACGAGCAGTGCAGCCCCTTGACCACAGGAAAAGCCGACTGGATGGCGGAGGAGCTGGACGCGCTACAGGCCTATCCCGGAGAATTCGGATGCTTTGAGCTGGCGGAGTGCAAAGTAGACAAGCTGTCTACCATATGCTTCAAGAACAACCACTATTCCGTGCCGGAAGAACTGACCGGGGAAAACGTGACGGTCAGGATATACAGCGAGAAAATCGCCATCTATGACAATAAACACCGGAAAGTCGCGACCCACCGGCGCGGCTATGGACACCGGGAGTGGATTATCGACATCAACTACTATATAGCCACCCTGATGAAAAAGACCGCCGCCCTGGAGTACTCGGAAGCCTTCCACCAGATGCCGGAAAGCATGCGGGTGATATACAACCGATACTTCAAGAAAGACGGGAGGGAGTTCCTCGCGCTTGTCAGGCATGTAAGGGATAATGGGATAGCTTATGAGACAGTCGTCAAGGCTGCGGACCTTCTCCATCAGCGTGGATTGAAAGTGTTTACGGCAGATCATTTCAAGGTCGCGATACAGGCCATTACCGCAGGGGATGAACCTTTCAGGGATGTCCAGAAGACGGACGAGTTCATAGAAATTGAAGCCGGTTCGGAAGACATCCTGGCACAACTGGAGAACGTGATGGGAAAAACTCCCGGACTAAGGGATACAAACCGACAATGAACTTTAATATTAGATATTTAGATATACTGTATAAATATGAATGACAAAGAAAGAATTGTGCATTATGCCAAGGATTTGAAACTTGGCATTGTAAAGGACATCATAGACGATGTCGTCTCTGACGCGGTACAGAACCAATGGGACTACTGGCATTTCCTCTGTGAACTGTTGCGCCAGGAAGCGGAACACCGTGCGGAGGTGCGGAAGTATCAGAGGATACGCAAGGCAGGATTTCCCCAAATGAAATACATTCAGAAGCTTGTCCTGGAGGACATGCCGGAAGATGCCAGGAAACTCATTCCGGAACTGGGAACCCTGAACTTCATAAAGGAAGGGCGCAATATCGTGATGTACGGAAATCCCGGTACCGGCAAGACACATACCGCCATAGCACTGGGTATAAAAGCTTGCATGGAGGGATATTCCGTATATTTCACCACCGTGCCACACCTCTTGCCCCAGATAAGGGAAGCCAAGAACTCCCGGACGCTGCAGCTGCTGGAAGCAAGGTTCAAGAAATTTGATCTTGTCATCTGTGACGAGATGGGATACGTAAGCTTTGATAAGGAAGGTGCAGAACTGCTGTTCAGTCACTTGTCCTTAAGAGCCGGATTAAGGTCTATCATCATCACTACAAATCTGCCTTTCACCCGATGGGAAGAAATCATCAAGGACAAGGTGCTCTGTTCGGCTCTCATGGACAGACTTTGCCACAAGGCTTTCTTGATGAATATGACAGGACAGTCTTTTAGGGTCAGGGAAACAAAAATTTTAGCTGAAAAATTGGCAAAATGAAACTTCTCGCTTACCTTTGAACGCTACTGAAATGTGGTCCCTTTTTTAATGGCTATGTGGGGGAATTTTATGTGAGTATCTACATGTCACCGTCCGCGCCGGAGTAGTTGCGTCCGGGTGTCGGGTCGGTGGCATAGATTTGTACGTTCTTTCCCGTCTGGTCTTTCACGTAGTCCTCCTTGATTTCGATGGCCGGAAGACCGATGCCCGTGAATACCTGCGAGGCCAGTTGCGATGTAATCAATCCGGTGGAAAGGTACATCTCATTGCCGGAAAGCTGCATCTTGAACTTGTCGCCAAACTCTGCCGAGCCGATGATGTTCTTGACAAACGTACCACGGGACATAATCATCTTCGGGAACGTTCCGTAATCGGGACGCAACGCATTGATTTGCTGTTGCAGGTAGGTGATGAAGTTCGTCTTGTCACCAGTTGTCGGGGTTATAACCTTGAACGGAAGTTCGATATTCAGCAGTTCCACGCCAGCGGCGTTGTCGTCCTTGTTCTTCACAGTGGCCTTTCCTGTCATCAGCAGCGAGCCTACCACGATGTCCATCCGCTTGTGGGCGGCAAGGAGCACCTGGCGGTAATCGTCGTAGATGAAGTCCACGATGTCGCGCATTGCCTGCACCTGGTCGGCTGTCTTGGCGGCGTTGTACTTGTCCACCAAGTCCTGAAGGTCAGAAAGACGGTCGATGGAGATTTGGTAACGGTCGCCCAGGTAGGCGATTTCACCGTATCCCGAACCGATGTCCCTGCGCTCACGGATAGGCTTAGCACCATAGCGTGAGTTGATAGAACCGGCCATCACGCCCGTCACCGTGCCGATGTAGTCCTTGAACACGCGGGTGGTCACCTGTCGGAACGTGAGGTACTGTTGCCAATAGATAGTATCCTTACGAGTCTGAAGGACGCGCTGAATGACCGCGTTCACGATGTTCGGGTCATTAAAAAGAGTATGAATGGTTAGCATCATAATTCGTGTCCTCCTAACTTTAAGAATTTGCAATTACACCTGCTGCTCTCAGTGAGGCCAACAGGGCATTAATCTTGTCTTTTTCGTCACCGCCTGCCGCATCAGCCACAGCCGTTCCCTGCTTCACTCCGCCAATCGCGGACTTTGAGGCCGCCGGAAGGGTGTACTTGTTGGCTTGCTCGGCAATGCCATCCAGCTTCTTCTTGTCTGTTGCGCTCATCAGTCCGCTCGCTGATTGCGTGGCTTCTGTGTAGACGTTTTCTTTCGACACGCCCTTTATGTCTGGGGCATTGAACTGGAAGTGCGGCATGTTTGCCTTGTCCACGTCAGAGAAAGGCATCACCAGCTTGGAAGGCTCAATCTCGTATGCACGCATCAAGAGTGCCACCAGTACGATACCGTCCTCTACCTTCGTCCGCTCATAGAGTGCGGAGTTAGCGACAACTTTCGGGGTTGTCCCGTTAACGTCAGTAGCCTCGTAAAGTACAGAGCCAGCTTCAACGGCTGCTCCCAAGTCCTTGCTCAATGTCAATTCATCATAATTGGCATTTTGCTTGTTGATGCCATTCACCGTTGCGCCTTTGGCTCCGTCACCGATGTGCATCCCGACATAAGCCAACGATTTCTTCTTCACTTTCAGGGTTGTTCCTGACGTGAATTTTTCTGCAACCTCCACACGGATAGCCACTGAAGCCGTCTTTTTTACCAAGTCAGCCTCAATGGGCGTGAATGAAGGCAAATACTCACCGACGGGAAGGTTAGCCGTGTCGAGCTTGTACGGGCCACGTCTGCGCCGTCCCGTCTCGACATCATAGCGTTCCTCCTTTACCTCTTCGGGAGTAAGGTTGTAAGTAAATCCTGCTGCCATAAATTACTTGTTTTGTTGTTCTACAATCTGTTTCGTGTCGTTCTCAATCATCTTTGCGAACTCACTTGTCTCTTTCTCCAGTTTCTGCTCGGCAGTTTCCGGGGATTTGTTGAACTGGAATCCCGCGTTGGTCATTTCCTGCTTCACGTCCTTCATGTAGGTGTCCAAGTCCGTGTTTTCGGGAATTGTGCGGTCTTTCAGCATGAAATCGGGAATACCGTACCTCTTGGCCACCGATGAGATTTGCGCCATGCGCTGTGCCTGTGCCTCTTTCGCTTCAAAAGCCGCCAGCTTGTCGGAGAAAGGCTTGATGCCTGCGGCGATGCCGTCGGCTATCAGCTTGGCGATGTCCGGCTTTTCGACCGGCTTTGGTTCTGGTTTCGGTGGTTCTGGATTCTGGTTCTCGATTGGCTTCCCGTCTTTCAGTCCATGCTTCTTCTCGTAGTTGGCTATCGAGGAAGTCTGTGCCTGTCCTGCACGGAAATCGCCGTAGTTTTGCATCACGTCCTGAAAGCTGATACCCTCCACGATGGAGTTTACCTTTGTTTCGTCCGTTACGCCCTCCGCCTTCTTGGTGGCGATGCGGGTTAAGGTAGCAGTGTCCGCCCCGGGGAATTTCTGTTGCAGTCCTGCCAGGATTTGTTCAAAGATTGTCATACCGTATGAGTCTGGTTAATGATTTTCACGCGGTAAAGTTACGGATATGGACAAGCGAGGGGGATTTTTTGAGGGGTCGCAGGCTTCACTGCGGGGAGATTGTGAAGAAAAGGGCTAAAAGAAAGCGCGAAACCGGGAGGAGTCGCGCTTGCCATACGGGATGAAAAGCTATGTGCGGTCAGAGTCCGAGCATGGCGGCAGGCCGTATGTTCAGGACCCGGCAAAGCATCCTCGCGACTTTCAGTGTCGGTTCGGAACGCCCGGAAATATAGTCGTTTACCCGGGAGGGGCTAACGCCTATCTCGTTGGCGAGCTGACGCTGCGTCATGCCCTTTTCTTCGAGGGAGAGCTCGATAAGTTCGGCCACGGTGGGCTTCTCGATGGGATAGTGCTCTTTTTCGTAGGCTATCACGATGTCCGACATCATGGTTAGCTCCACGGCCAGTCGGTCGTTGGCGGGCGTGTTGTCGTCCACCTGCGGCAAGAGTTCCTCAATCCTTGACTGGGCGAACTCGTATTGCTCTTTCGTAATCTTGCTCATAGTATATTTCCTTAAATGGTTGAACAATCCAGCTTGTCGTATTCTTCGTGGGTACACACTTTTCGGATGAAGATGTAGCCGATGGTGAATTTGATAACGACTATCAGACGATAGTGGTTGCCACGGATATTGAATACGTAGTGCTGGTTTCCCACGTAATCCGTGGAGGGAAAGTCCACCTTGATGTCCGATAGATTCTTCCACGCCGCCTTTTCCGCCACATCGTACCAGCGTTCGAGGGCTACCCGTGAGTCCTCACGTCCTTTCGTCTCGTAGAACTCTTTCAGCCGTTTGTGTGATACAATTCTCATACCCTTTTATTTGAATGCAAAAATAGCAAATGATTTTGAATTATAGAATTTGCATGCCGATAAAATTTTATAAAACAGAATAGCGATACCCGAAAGGATACCGCTATACATTGTATGGAAATACCATTTGGAACTACTCGCCTTTGTTCGTACTGCTAAACTTTGATAGTTGTTCCTGCTTGGAGATTTCCTCTTGCTGCTTCTCGGCTTGTTCCTCCTTAATCTGTTTGATTTCATCCATAACTGAATCCACGTTACCCACGAAGGTGATTGCGCGTTCTTGCGACCATATCTCGCCATTCTTGGCCTTGATAGCGGTGTCTATCTTGTCGGCAATGTTCTCCAGTCTGTAGGGCTGCATCTGCACATCCACGTCAATGGTCTCGGAGGTAGCTTCGAGCGAAGTGTTGATTGTCCCAAGTGCGGAAACAAGGAAATTCACCCTTCTTTGCATGAACTCGCCTACTGTTTCGTTGAGGTTCTCCACGTTGAGATGGGTGGACATGAATACATAATCAAAAGCCACACCCGACACGGTGTTTCCAGTCCCTTTCAGACTGTCGAAAGAAATGCGCGGCGTGTTGGTAAGCCCGTATACTGGACTATAATCTGGACTGAGTTTTGAATCCTGTCGGAGGAGGGGTATCAGATGCTGATGTGTATTCCGCCAAGGAATGTTGCCTTGGGCATGGGATATCCCTGCATGATTGCATAGCGTTGGGCCAACAGGTTTTCTCCGCGTAAGAAAATCGTGGCAAAGGAACAGAGCTTGTATGCTCCTCTCAGGTTCCACAGTACGAATTTCTCGGTGCTCACCGGGCTGATGGAAGTATACAGGCCGTTGATGTATTGGATGCCTGTGGCCAGGCTCCATCGTCCTTTTTTGAAGTTGCCTCCCACGTAGAGTTTGTGCTCTGGAGCGGACATGACGGGATGTTCCATGTGTACCCAGCTGTAGTTGGCCTGCGTGCTCCAACAGGTATTGATGCGCCATGCCACGTTGCCCTCTACGCCCCAGTTCTCGATGGCCCCGGTGTTGACGTTCTGTGGCCGTCCTTCGGCATTGGGCAAGGTCATAATGAGGTTCTTGCCATTGATGTAATAGAGGTTTGCACCGTAGGTGAGGGAGCCGCCCAAAGTCTGTTGGCTGAAGGAGAGTTCGTAGTTCATCAGCCGTTCCGGCCTGAGGGACGGGTTCTGAGGGGGAAACATGTACATCTCCCGGATGGTTGGGTTGCGGAAGCCTTTGCTTGCCATGACCTTCAGTTCGGCCTGCCGGGGCAAGTGGAAGGCCAGTCCGCCTTGGGGTATCAGTTCGGTGCCTACGTGCGAATGATGGTCGACGCGCACCCCGGCATTCAGCGACAGCCATTGCCCGATGTCCTGTCTGAAGTCGGCATAGGCAGCCACCTCGTCCTGCGTCTTGTCCACGCCGGGGGTGCGTAGTCCGTCGGCTATGGCTTCGTTCCACGATTGTCCGCCGAAGTGCTGGTAGTCCAGCCCGACGGTCAGGCGGTTCCCTTCGTACAGACTGGCACTTTGGTACCACGACACGCCGGCCATCAGGTCCTTGGAGTGGAAGAGCGACTCTTGCGGCTCTTCGCCGGGGTGGTAGCCGTCGTTTATCTTGTGCCGTCCCCAGTTGTAGAAGAGGCTCAAGCCGCCCGAGGTGCGTTCGTAATGGTTCTCCAGCATGGCCGAAGCCATGCCGCGCGTGATGCGCGAGTCGTTGTCGATAAGCGGGTTGCCCGTCTCTCCGGGATTGGAAGCGTTGAAGTGGGTCACGTTCACGTCTCCCCACAGCCGCCAGTTCTCCGTCAGGTCGTAGGACAGCTTGGCGTAGCCGCTGTATTGCTCAAAGCCCATGTCGGCCCGGTGGCCGTCCGTCCGGCTGTAGGAGGCGGATGCCGTGCTGCCGAACCGTCCTTTGCGCACCTGGTTGGTGGCTTCGGCTTGCACGGTGCCATACGAGCCTGCCCCGAGGTCGATGTCTGTCTGTACACCGTCCTCCTGCATTTGCCGGGTGACGATGTTTATGACTCCGCCCATCGCGTTCGAGCCATAGAGCACGGAGGCAGGTCCCCGCAGCACTTCTACCCGTTCGGCCAGCATGGTCTGGTAGGAGTCTGCGATGGGGTGGCCGAAGAGGCCCATGTATTGCGGATGTCCGTCGATGAGCACCAGCATCTGTGCGCTGCCCGACATGCCGCGCATACTGATGCCGCCTGCCGCCCCGGTGGACACGCCGTAGCCCATGACACCGCGTGAGGTGACAAACAGGCCCGGCACTTCTTCGGTCAGTGCGGGCAGAATGGAGGGTTGGTAGCGGTCGGCCAGTTGCAGCCTGTTCACGACGGAGATGGTCATGGGCAGGTGGCGGATGTCGGTGGCGTTGCGGGTTCCGGTGACTACTATCTCGCTGAGCGTGTGGGTGCTGTCTGTTGCCAGCGTGTCGGCTGGCTCGTCCCAGGCTCTGCCGGTTGCAGCAAGGCAGAGGCAGGCCAGAAGTGGCAGAAATCGTTTCGTGTGCATGTCTTTGTTCGTTGGTTTCTTTCTTATGTCAGGTCTTTGTGTCGCGATGGGGGCGTGTGGCCGTTGTGTGGCCGTCAGGAGCCGCGCTTGCGCAGCAGGGGCAGCCACTCCCTGTAGGTCAGCATACGCCATATCCACTCCAGAGGCCCAAACTGGCAGTAGTGCAGCCACAGGTGGCTGAATGCCGTTTCGGCGGCATAGACGCTCAGGGCCGCCAGGAGTATCCAGACGAGCCCCACGTCGGCTCCCAGGCCAAGCCCGATGCCGTAGAACAGCACCATGCCCCAGGCCGACTGGCCGATGTAGTTGGTGAGTGCCATTCGTCCCGGCGCGGCCAGTAGGCGGAGTGCCCGCCCTTCCTTCCATCGGAGGCTGGCAAGGCCGAAGAAGGCGGCATAGGCCAGCCCCAGCGGGTAGACGCTGACGGTGTAGAGGGCGGTGTGGGCGGCCAGTCCCAGCGGGTGTCCGTTCATGCCGCTCCAGGCGTAGAGGACCGACAGGGGCAGACCGGCGGCCAAGCCCCAGACGAGAACCTTGCGCATGAGGGGCCGCTTCTCTCCCAGCTTGGCGTAGAAGCGGTTGCGTCCCAGGTAGAAGCCCAGCAGGAAGAGTCCCATGACCTTGAAGGCGCGGTTGCCGTCGATGAACTCCTGTACGCGCACGAAGGCTCCCTGTATCAGGAACTGGAACACCTCCCGGTAGCTGTCGGCATCGCGCAGCCAGTAGGCAAAGTTGGCTTCGGTGATGCCGTAGCGGGCGCAATGCCGTTGCTGGATGGCCACCACCCCTGCCGAGGGGTTCAGTCCGGTTGCCTGCACCACGCCGTCTGCCGCCACCGGGAGCAGCAGGAAGAAGGTGGCCCAGAGAAGCAGGCCGCGATTGGACACGTTGCGGAACAGGGGCAGGAACATGCCGAGCAGGGCGTAGAGCATCAGTATGTCGCCGCTCCACAGCAGCATGAGGTGGGCGAAGCCTATCAGCAGGAGCAGCACCATGCGGCGGTAGAATATGCGGAACCCGTTGGCTCCGCGCCGCATGGCGTTGGAAATGATGATGGAGAAGCCCATGCCGAACAGCAGGGAGAACAACGTGTAGAACTTGCCGTCGATGAGGATGTATTGCAGCCAGCGTGCCACGCGGTCGGCTCCCGCCGTGGGCAGGGCCGCTGCGGCCTCGGGGTGCAGAAACGTGTAGAGTCCAAACTCTGGGAAGTTGGCCAGGCAGATGCCTATCAGGGCGAAGCCTCTCAGGGCATCGAGCACGATGTAGCGTTCCTTTGAACGTACCGGGCCGATTGATGGACGGGAGTCGGTCGTCATGTTCCTCTTCTTCTTGTGGGTTTTCGTTTTCAGCCTGCAAAGATATAGCGCGGCAACCTGTGCCGCGCTATACGGATTACAGAAAAAGTTACCCACGTTACGGAAAAGCCGTTTCCGACCGCCGAGGGCGTACGGACACCCTCGGCGGATGAGCCGGGACACGGTGCCGAGGGCGCGTGCGGACGGCTTGTTAGCGGTGGAGCCGTGTCTCCGTCATAAACTGTATGGGCAGCGTGTAGCGCGTCTTCACGGCCTTCCCTTCGTGCTTGCCCGGTATCCACTTGGGCATGGACTTCACTAAGCGGACGGCTTCTTTGTCCAGGGCTGTGGACGACGTGCTGGTGCTTGTCACTTGGCTGAGGCTACCGTCCTCGTTCACTACGAACTGGACGAGGACGCGCCCTCGTGCTTTTGTCTTGATGGCGTTGTCGGGGTATTTCATGTTGTCGCGGATGAAGCGGAACAACGCTTGTGCACCGCCCGGGTACTGTGGTGGCTCTTCCACCTCGTCGTAGATGCTGTCTGCGGCCATGCGGGGAGTCGTTGTGGCAGGCATCTGCACCGTTTCCGGCGGCAGCTGCCTGCCGTCGGCGGGCAGTAGCGCGAGGGTGGGGTTGAGGCCGTGCAGCCTTGCGGTCGTTGTCGGTGAGTCGGTTTCCGGCGCATGGGCTGTGGCTACGGTGCCGCTGGCCAGTAGCAACAGGGCGGTCAGCGGGAGGTACTTCAGGCAGGTTGCCCTTCTTGTGCCCTTGGGACGTGTTGGGTGTGTCATGGCTGTTGTGTTTTTTGATGGTGAACATAGGGGAAGGCTCGTGTCCGGGGCCGTGTGCAGGCGTTGGCAGTGCGGGGCACTTGCGGTGCGTCGACGTGCCCGGAGGCGTGTGTCGGCAGGGACCACGTTGCTTCCGGCAGCAGACGTTGTGCTTTCCATACTATTTTGTTTCAAAAATAGGAAGTTTGCTTCTAATTCTAAACTTTTGCTGGTTAATAATGCTTAATGCGTGGCTTGCATCCCGTTCTCGGGCGGTTCGGCTCGTTTCCCTCTGGTTGTCTGCTCTGTTCTTTTCTTCTCCCTCGTCCGCCGCAGGGGGCTTTGTGCTTCTTCGGGAGCAGACCTGTGCCACCGCGCTGGCTCTCCTTTCCCCGCCGGGGAGCACACCTTTGCCCGCAAGGGGGCGCACCTGTGCCCTGCGGGAGGGGTCGGGCTGACAAAATTGTCGGCAAGCATGGCGGAAAACCGAAAAAAGAGTATCTTTGGGGAATAAACCGGACGGGAAACGCGGGTGTGCCGGACGGCTCCGTGCCCGTCTCTTTCGTTGTTCGCTTATGGCCAGACCTTTACTGCCGGGGCTTACCGGTGCTGAGCAGGAGCTGTTGTACCGCCAGCTGGGCGCGTACAACGAGGGGCGGGCTTCCTACAAGGAGGTCGGCACCTATCTCGTGGTGCTGCCCCGGCCCGGGCATCCGCTTTATTCGCTGTGGGTTTACTCGCCTTTGCCCGAGCGGCAGAGCATCTTCTACCTGTGCGACCTCTCAGCCGATGCCCGCCGGGCAGTGCAGATGGCCGGCGCCATGTGTCTGTGTTCGCGCCGGAGGGTGTTGCTGGTGGAGTATAACGCCAAACGTATGCAGAGCCGGGGCGACGATATTGTGGGGTTCGGGAAGTACCGTGGGCACTTTCTGCACGAAGTGCTGCGCATAGACCCGGCCTATGTGTCGTGGATAGCCTTCAAGTATCAGCCGCGCATCCCCAAGCAGGAGCGGTTTGTGCAGATAGCCCGCATATACTATGCGGCCTACCAGGACTTCCAGCGGCGTAAGCAACGGCGTGCGGGGGACTTCTTGGGCCGGGAGGGGGAGCAGCTGAGGGACTTGCGGCTGACGGTGGTGTCGGTGCGCGTGGAGGACAACCCGTGGCGCACGCAGGTGAGGGGCAACACGCCGCTGTTCTACGTGCGCCAGGTGCTGCGCCTGCGCGACGAGGCGGGCAACGTGGCCGTGCTCCGCGTCAATGCCCGCACGGCAAGCCGGGCTTCGTGCCAGGTTCCGGCCATCGAGCATAGCTACAGCCCGGGCGAGACGTTGCGGGTGGCCTCGGCGCGGGTGGCGGCCACGTATGTGACAGGGGGCGTGCGTTGCACGCGGCTGACGCACGTCAGGCTCGACACCCGGCAGGAAGACGAGGGGTAGGCAAAAGGAAACCGGCTCGTGGCCGGTTGGTATGTGTTGGCAGTAGAGGGGAGGATGCCGCCTACTCCGCCTTGTTTATCAGCGCGACGGCATAGGCCGCTATGCCTTCTTCGCGTCCGGTAAATCCCAGGCGTTCGGTGGTCGTGGCCTTGATGGACACGGCATCGGGTTCTACGCCCATAGCCTGTGCCAGTGTCTGTTGCATGGCGGGGATGTGTGGGTTCAGTTTAGGGCGCTCGGCGCAGATGGTGGCATCTATGTTGCCCACGCCGTATCCCTTCTCCTTCAGCAGCCCTATGGTTTTGCGCAGCAGCACCTTGCTGTCTATGCCGCTGTACTCGTCGGCGGTGTCGGGAAAGTGGTAGCCTATGTCGCGCATGTTGGCTGCGCCCAGCAGGGCGTCGCAGATGGCGTGGATGAGCACGTCGGCATCCGAGTGGCCCAACAGGCCCTTTTCGTGCTCCAGGCGGATGCCGCCCAGCCACAGTTCACGTCCCTCCACCAGGCGGTGGACATCGTAGCCGAAACCTATGCGGGTTGTCATGTTGCAGTGTGATTGGTTGGTTTTCTTGCAATTAAAGAGTTGGCAGGCGCGGCGTGTCTTTGTAGCAGATGGCGGCGATGCTCCTCCGCAAGCCGCGCCGGGGGTTATCTGCGTCCGAACAAATCTTTTATGCCGTCAAGGTCAAAGCCCAGCGAGAAGCGCAGCGTCTGGTCCAGCGGGTTGCTCTGTGCTGTAGAAATCAGGTAGGCGGCATCGAGTGAGAAGACGCTCATCTTAAATCCTGCGCCGAAGGCAAAGTATTTGCGGTTGCCTTTGGTCTCGTGCTCCCAGTGGTAGCCTCCGCGCACCGAGAACTGGTTGTGGTAGGTGTATTCCAGGCCGAGCGACCACTGGATTTCGCGCAATTCTTCCTTGAAGCCTCCGGGCGCGTCGGCAAACGACTTGAAGATACCGGCAATGGGCGAGATGTCGTTATACTTCGAAATCAGGCGGTCCTGATATTCCTCGTCCGATTCGTTTTCCCCCTTGATGGGGCGTGTAGGCACCAGCAGCTTGTTTATGTCGAAGTTTACGCCAATGACGTTGTAGTCGTCCATCGGGAACAGGAGCGATGCTCCGAGGCGCAGGTTGGTGGGCAGGAACAGGCTGGTGTTGCCGTTGTCGTAGGACACCTTGCTACCGATGTTGGAAATGTTGAGTCCGAAGGCAAGCATACACTCGCGTTGGGCGAGGATAATGTAGTTGTTGTAGTAGAAGGCCAGGTCGGCGGCGAAGGCAGAACCGGGTGTCACGTCTTCGTCTTGCCTGTAGGCCAGGTCGGAGTAGATGAAGCGCAAGGCAACGGCGGCGGAGAAGTGTTCGGACAGCATACGCGAATAGGCGGCATCAACGGCCATCTCATAGGGCTTGATGCTGTAACCGGCTCCTGCGTCGCCTCCTCCGATGGGCACTTCGCCCAGGGAGAAGTAGCGCAGCGAAGCACTGATGGCCTGGTAGTCTCCCAGTCGGTAGTAGCCTGCGACGTAGGCCAAGTCGATGTCGCTGACCAGTTTCCGCAACCACGGGGTATAGGAGACGGCCACGCCTCCACGGCTGATAGTGAAGGGGTATTTGGCCGGGTTCCAGTATTGGGAGTTAACGTCGGGGTCTGTCGCTGCTCCCACGTCGCCCATGCCTCCGCCTCGCGAGTCGGGGGCGATGTCCAGTGAGGTAACACCGGTATTGACGGGATTGAAGAGGTCTTTCTGTGCCATCATTCCGACGGGCAGCAGCAGGCAGGCGGTCACTAATGCGAGTATTTTCTTCATTTTCTTTTTTGCCTTTGATGTATAGGTAAATATTCGTGCTTTGTTACTTAAAAAACTGTGGCAGGTCGGTTTTATTGTGCCAGAATTAGTATTTTCTGGGCTTGGGTGCTTTCCTTGCTGCCGCCCGAGGTGATGGAAGCGCGGTAGAGGTAGACCCCGGGAGCTATGCGCTGGCCGTCGTTGCTGCACAAGTCCCAGTCTATTTCGTAGGTCTGTCCGGCAGAAACTCCGCTTTGCTCGTTGTGCCACATCAGGCGTCCGGAGAAGTCGTAAACGCCTATTTGCACATCGAGAACCGAGCCGGGACGGTTGTGAGACAGCACGAAGGTTGTGGTGCTCGAGGCCGGGTTCTGTGTGGCTTCGACCGAGAGCAGTTCGGGCCTGAGTCCGGGGACGACCTGAAATTCCAGCGAAGCTGTCGTGGGCTGGTTCATAAGGTTCCATGCGCGGAATGTCAGCGTATGGGTGCCTGCAGACAGTTCCGGGATAGAGAAGCCTACGGTGCCTCGGGTGTAGTCTCCCAGCACAGGTGTGTAGTAGTTGTTCAGGTTGTACGTGAGCGAGGCAGAACCGTCTATGCAGAGCGTGAGGTTGTGTCCCACGCCGTTGCCTACAGTATTGATGCCAATCGAGTCCTCCAGCTCGGCAATGAAGTAGGGCGTTTCGTTCGTCTGGTCGCCCGATTGGAATTGCGGGCTGTTGAGGTAGATGCTCATGCTGGGGCCTATGCTGTCGGTCAGTTCCAGGCCGTCGACCGTTCCGCCTACGGTGAAGCGGCTGAAGGCACCGGTCCCTTCCACGTTCGTTTCCGGGTTGAGCGCGTAAAGGTTGAGCAGTCCTCCTTCGTTGGAGTAGTTGATGTCGAGGGGGACGGGGAAGGTGAACTCGAAACGTCCGGCACGTACCGAGTCCATGCCGCTGTAGAGCACTTTGTTACGTTCGGTGTACTCGAACGCGCCTGCCCCTACGTTGTCCAGTGTGCGCATTTGGTTGGGGCTGTCGTAGACAGTGGGGTAGACGAGGCCGGTGAAGGTTTCGTCTACTGTCCCGTTCTCGTCCAAGACATAGCCGCTGACGGTGATACGCCCTCCGGCCGCTATTTGCGGTTCGTCGGCGTAGTCGTCTGTCATGTCGGTTCCGGCAAAGGTTTCCACAATCATCTCTCTTTCCGGGTAGGCCAGCGTGAGGGCCGGGTCGCCGATGAGGGAGAAGTTGAGCTTGTTCAGGTTGCTTCCGATGGCTCTCTTCGACAGGCGCATGATGTCGCCCAAACGCAGTCGCTCCCCGTTCTCGTCCCTGTCGAACAAGTGTTGCAGTAGATGGTTGTTCAGGCTGTTGTTGCTTGACGCATACGTGGTGCGCGAGGTGGTGAACAAGGCGATTGCTCCGCCGTCGGGGTTGAGCAGGGCTGTTTCGCCGGCCGATGTCTGGATGTTGTCGAAGCGGGTAAAGTCGCACGAGGCCGTTATCCATAGTGCCTGGCACGAGTTGGTGAGGTTCTCGATGTCGCTCTGTGCCAGCACCCTTTCGTGGGCCCATTGCGAGCTGCTGCTGTGGCCGGTGTAGTTCACCATCAGCAGTCCGTCGTCCAGCAATTGCAGCAGGCGTTCGTGCGCTTCGGGGTAGGAGTGTCCCGTAGCCGACGACTCGCGGCGGTAGGCATCGAGCAGGATGCGGTGGACACGGACGAAGGGATAGTTCTCTTCCGTGTAAGTGGCCAGCGAATTGGCTTGCTCCATGTAGGCGTTGCCGTCCTCCGCCCCGTCGTCGCCGATGTAGCATATATCGTTTTTCCAGTTGCCTGCTTCCCGGTTCTGGCTGTAGGCTATGCACTTGTCTACCACTGCCTGTGCCTCGTATTCGGTTCGGACCGGGATGCGGCCTACGCCTATGTCGAGCGTGGCCGACCGAAGAGAACTGCCTTCGCTGTCTTCCAGAAAGCCGATGTAGTCGTCGGACACAAAAGACTCGGTGTCGCCTTCGGATTCTGCTGATTCGTAGCACACCAGGAAGTCTTCGGGGCTGTAGCTGCTCCAGGTCGAAGTTACCATCCGATTGTCCGAGCTGCTGTCGCCAAACAGCAGCAAGTAGCGGGGACGGGTGTAGGAGGGGTTGTCCTCAGCGCGGTCGTAGAGCATTTTCATAAGGCGGCGGTAGGCCGTCACGTCGGGAGTTCCCGATGAGAACTCGTTGTATATCTGTGGGGCTTCGACCAGCGTCACAGTCATGCCGTCAGTGTCGCGGTGCTCTTGTGCCAGGCGTTCGGCCTGTTGGCGCAGATCCTCGCGTGCGGGCAGAATGATAATCAGGTCCGCGCCCTCCATGCCATGCAGGTTCTGGTTTGCGACGGTGCCTTCGGACTCGGCTGCGACGAAGCCCGACGTGGCGGTGGGGTCGAAGGCTATGAATTCGTGCAGCGGACTTGCCGAGATGGTGAAGCGGAACTCGCCGTTGGCGTAACTCCCTTCCATCCGGCGGCCCTCACCGGGGGTGGTGACATCCCACACGACGGTGTTTTCGGTCGCCCCCGAGAGGACGAACGTCGTGGCCCGGTCGACCGCCTCGGTGGAGCGGAAGGCCAGGAATGACAGTCCCGACATGTCGAGACGGCGGAAGTAGTTGATGGCTATGTAGTCCATGCGTCCCGGTGTGCCGGCAGACCGTGTGTGGGTTATCGTGACGGTTGTGTTCTCGTCCAGGCCGTTGTCCCAGGTGCCGCTCACGCTGTTTGCCCGGGCGTAGGTGAAGTAAGAGTTGTCGGGGTCGATGCGGCTTATGTTGGCGCGGCCTATGTTGTCTTCGTTGGCCGTGACGGAAAAGCTGGTCTCCCCGCTTTTGGCTACCAGGTTGGCGGCAAAGCGGACTTCTACGCGTCCGCTCTTGTCGGTCACGATGCCGGGCAGGTGGAAGTCGTAGCTCCGCGTGCCGTTCTGTGCGTAGTCGTAGTCTTCGTAGAGGGCACGGCCTGTGCTTCCCCAGCTGTAGGCGTCTCCTTCGATGAGGGCAAATTCGTTGAAGCAGTCCAACTCCTGCGCGGTTGTCGCGCTTATGCTCTCCTGGACAGGCAGGTCGGTGGAGGGCAAGTCGCTGCGGTCGGTCAGGAAGTAATATCCCCGGTCGGAGAAGTAGTTCTGGTAGCGGGAGAAGTATTGGACGCGCGAGGAGCTGCGCCGCCAGTCGAGCGGCCCACGGGCGTAGAACAGCAGTCCGCCGTCGACGCGCATCATGGGGGTGGAAGGCAGGTCGGCGCAGGGCAGTCCGCTGAACGTCTCGGACAGCAGGTTGCCGCCGTAGCCGTATACCCGGACGTTCTCGGGCTGTTCAAATCCCATGCTGCGCAGTTCGGCATCCGTCAGGCGGCAGATGCCTGTGGAGGGAACACTGATTTTGACCCACCGCCCCGAGTCGAGTACGGACTCCAGGCAGTCGGCATCGCGCCACGTCTGGGCCAGTACATCGGTCGGCGCGAGCCAGAGGTAGCAGATGACCCACAGCAGGGTTGCCACGGCATAGCTACAATTCGATTTCAACATAGAAAGACCTAACAATGGTTTGACAACTCAACGTATGTGAAAGTCGAGCACTTTCTCTTCGCCCAGATAGCCTTCGAGGTGCTGGCCTATGGCCGCGCGACCCGGTGCCTGCGGGGCACCCGTAAACAGCAGGTCGCCCATCTTGAGCGTCATGAAGCGGCTGGCGTAGGCAATCAGGTCGTCCACGCGTGTGAGCATGTCCTGCGTGTTGCCCCGCTGTGCTTCCTGGCCGTCCACGTTCAGCCGGAAGTCCAGCCGCTGCACGTCTCCGCCCAACTGCTCCAGCGGAACCAGCCTGCCTATGGGTGCCGCGCCGTCGAACCCTTTGCACAGTTCCCACGGGGCGCCGCTTTGGCGCAGGCGGCGTTGCAGCGCGCTGGCCGTGAAGTCGATGCCGACGGTCGCGGCATCGTAGTAGCGGCGGGCAAAACGCGGAGCGATGTGCCGTCCCAAGCGGCAGATATGCACCACCACCTCGGCCTCGTAGCTTATTTCGCCCCACGCTTGCGGGAGAAAGAACGGCTTGCCGTCGCGCAGCAAGGCCGAGTCGGGCTTGGTGAAGATGATAGGCTCTGTATAGTCTAACGCGCATCCGGCTTCTTTATTGTGCCGGGCGTAGTTCATTCCTGCGGCAAGTATCTTCATGGCTTTCGGTCGATGGTGGACAGACGGTTGAACATGACGGCAAGGTGGGCGTAGAGCGATGTGTTCTGCACCACGATGTCCTGCGGGACGCGGATGCGGAAGGGGGTGAAGTTCCACACGGCCTTGATGCCGCCTTCTACCATCTTGTCGGTTATCTCCTGTGCTATTTCGATGGGGACGGTGAGTACCCCGATGGGGACGTGGTATTGGCTCATCCTTTGGGCAAGTTCGTCGGTGTGGAATATGGGGATGCCCTCGATGGACGTACCTACCAGCGATGGCTTTACGTCGAACGCTGCCACGATTTCAAGGCCGAAGTGCTTCAGGCCAGAGTCGCGCAGCAACGCTCCGCCCAGGCTGCCCACACCGAAGAGGAAGGCCTTGTGCAGGGCGGTGAACCCCAGAAAGTCTTCGAGGGCGGCTATCAGCGTGTCTACTTCGTAGCCCACGCGCGTGCGCCCCGAGATGTTGACAAACGACAGGTCTTTGGCAATCTGCGAGGCATCGATGTTTATATCCTTGGATATTTGGGTGGACGAGACGTGGGCGGCACCGCGCTGCTTCAGCAACTTGAGGTTGGACAGATACCACGGAAGCCGGCGCAAGGTTGGCTCCGGCACGTTCATGCTGTTCTTGTGTTGCGTCGGTTGATTTGTGGCCATGGTTCTGGTATGTCCTAAGTTGAGTTAATGGTGGGCAAAAGTACGTGTTTTTCCGCAAAAACGTATGCTTTGCTTTCTTCGTTTTTGAGTTTTTATCCTTTGGGGCGCACAAGCGGCCGCCTTGCCTGGCGCAGGCATGTGCCCGGAAGGGTGGAGAAGAGTGGGGCGGGAAGCAAAGGTGTGCCCCCGAGGGAGCACAGGAGCCCCCCCCTTGCGGGCAGGCCTGTGCCAGGCGGCGGGCGGAGGTCTGCCGCCAAAGACCGCCGGGAGGACGGGCGCGGGGCTGTCGGCAGGGGCTTCGGGCCGTTGGCAGACGCCTGTCGCCCGGCCCGGGCAGGGTCGCCGTCGAGCGAAAAAAGAGGCACCTATTTGCATATCTACCGGAAAAAGGCGAACTTTGCCTACGTTTTCAAGAGGTATATAGTAGAAACACCTATTAAATAAACTGATACGATATGACTAAAAGTGCTTTGCAAATTGCCCGGGCTTGCTATCAGCCCAAACTTCCCAAGGCGTTGAAGGGCCACGTGAAGGCCGTCGGCGGAGAGGCTACGCAGTCCGTTGCCGACCAGGAAGACATCAAGCGACTGTTTCCCAACACCTACGGTATGCCGCTTATAACGTTTGAGGCAACCGACGAGGCTGCCGGTTTCCCGCCTGTCAACGTGGGGGTTATTCTTTCAGGGGGGCAGGCTCCGGGCGGACACAACGTTATCTCCGGCCTGTTCGACGGCATCAAGAAGCTCAATCCCCAAAGCCGCCTCTACGGTTTCATCCTGGGACCCGGCGGACTGGTAGACCATAATTATAAGGAACTGACAGCCGACATCATCGACGAGTATCGCAACACGGGCGGATTCGACATCATCGGCTCGGGACGCACGAAGCTGGAGACGGTGGACCAGTTTGAGAAGGGATACGAAATCCTGAAGGAGCTGGACATCAAGGCACTTGTCATCATTGGCGGCGACGACTCGAACACAAATGCCTGCGTACTGGCCGAGTACTACGCTGCCCAGGGCTACGGCGTGCAGGTTATAGGTTGTCCCAAGACGATAGATGGCGACCTGAAGAATGCAATGATTGAGACCTCCTTCGGCTTTGACACGGCTTGCAAGACCTATGCCGAGGTGATAGGCAACATACAGCGCGACTGCAACTCGGCCCGCAAGTACTGGCACTTCATCAAGCTGATGGGCCGCTCGGCCTCGCACATCGCGTTGGAGTGCGCCCTCCAGACGCAGCCCAACGTCTGCCTCGTGTCCGAGGAGGTGGAAGCACGCAACATGTCGCTTGACGACATCGTGACCTACATCGCGGGCATAGTGGCCATGCGGGCCGAGCGGGGCGACAACTTCGGCACGGTGCTGGTACCCGAGGGGCTGATAGAGTTCATCCCGGCCATGAAACGTCTCATTGCCGAGCTGAACGACTTCTTGGCATCCAACGCCGCAGAGTTCGCACACATCAAGAAGTCGCACCAGCGCGACTACATCATAAGCAAACTGACACCGGACAATGCCGCCGTCTATGCCAGCCTGCCCGAGGGCGTGGCCCGGCAGCTGACGCTCGACCGCGACCCGCACGGAAACGTTCAGGTGTCGCTCATCGAGACCGAGAAGCTCCTCTCCGAGATGGTCGGCACCAAGCTGGCTGCCTGGAAGGCCGAAGGGCGGTATAAGGGCAAGTTTGCCACGCAGCACCACTTCTTCGGTTACGAAGGCCGCTGTGCGGCTCCGTCCAACTTCGATGCCGACTACTGCTACTCGCTGGGCTTTGCCGCTTCGGCACTGATAGCCTGTGGCAAGACGGGCTACATGGCTTCTGTACGCAACACTACGGCTCCGGCCGAAGCATGGGTGGCAGGCGGTGTGCCCATCACGATGATGATGAACATGGAACGTCGGCACGGCGAGATGAAGCCCGTCATACAGAAAGCTCTGGTCGACCTCAACGGTGCACCTTTCAAGACCTTTGCCGCACAGCGTGAGCGTTGGGCAAGGGAGACGGACTACGTTTATCCCGGTCCTATCCAGTACTTTGGTCCTACTGAGGTGTGCGACCAACCCTCCAAGACGTTGCAGCTGGAGCAAGGTGTCGTGAAATAACAAGAATATAAGGACAAAGAGGAACATCCGGTGGCTGCCGCTTGCTTGGCGCGAAGGCTTCCGCATGTTCCTCTGTTTTTCATCCGTATGCCACGTAAGACTTCCCAAAAGACCGACGGCGCAACCCGGACATCCCGCACGCCCGCGAAAGCCTCGTCTGCCGCGCGCCCACGCACCACTGCCCGGCCACAGGCCGCCAAGGTGCCCCGGAAGCCCCGGCAGGCGGAAGCGCGTCCGCGCCGCACGTCACCCAAGCCTCCGGCTCCGCCGAAGGAGAGGCCGATGTGGCTCTACGCCGTAGCGGCACTGTGTGTTGTCGTGCTGTTCTCCGCAGGTTTCTATTGGCTGTTCATCCGTCCCTATTCCTACATGTGGAAGCCTTGCTACGGCATGGAGGGGTACGGGGTATGCCTGCCTTGCGGCTTCGCAGTGCACGGCATTGACATTTCCCACCATCAGGGCGCGATAGACTGGGGGCGGCTGGCGGCTCAGCGGGCGGGGCGTTTCCCCATCCGTTTCATCTTTATGAAGGCTACCGAGGGCGGCGATCATGCCGACGATGCCTTCCGGCAGAACTTCGACTCGGCAGGCCGATATGGCTTCATACGCGGGGCTTACCATTACTTTATCCCCCAGACCGACCCCCGCAAGCAGGCCGATTTCTTTATAAATACGGTGAAGCTGAGGCAGGGTGACTTGCCTCCTGTGCTTGATGTGGAAACCACCGGGAGGAAGGGCAAACGCGAGTTGCAACGTGCCGTCAAGGTGTGGCTGGAGCGTGTGGAGGCACACTACGGGGTAAAGCCTATCCTATACACGTCCTACAAGTTCAGAATGCGCTATCTGGACGCGCCCGATTTCGACGCTTATCCTTACTGGATAGCTCACTACTACGTGGACTCGGTGCGTTACGGTGGCCGTTGGCACTTCTGGCAGCACACGGACAGGGGCGATGTGCCCGGCATTGCGGAGAGGGTGGATTTGGACGTGTTTAACGGCACACAGGCGCAACTCGACTCGCTGACCCTCCGCAAAGCGGTGTGAAGGATGCGTGTGGTGCGGCACGCGTGCGCAGTCAAGTCTTGTCAAGCTGCCTGATGCCTCGGCGTATGTACTCGCGTTGCAAGTCTTCGGGCTTGTAGACGGTGGTGTCGCACGCTATCAGGTCGATGTCGAGGCGCACGATGCCGGCGGCCTTTTCCTCGGGGCATCTGCCGGCCTCTTGTTCTATTCGTTTGAACTGCTGTTTGACGGCATCGGGAGTGGTGTCGGACTGGAAGCGTGCTACCTGGTTGGAGAAAAGCTCCTGCCGCTGCATTTGCAGGGGCAGGGTCTCTTCTTCGGTGGAAAAGCGTATGCCGGGGAACAGTTCGGACAGGCGTCGGCGGGCATAGGCCATGTTGCGCTGGCGTTGTTCGTTGCTTCCTATGCAGATGGTGTAGACCATGTGGGCGACACAGGACGTGGTTAGTTGAACAAGTCGTCCAAGCCCACGACGGGTTCTTCTATCGTCATAATGGTGTCGCTTGCCGCCGTGTCGCGGCAAGGGTCGTAGCCTTCGGGCAGCTGGAACTTCTCGTCCTGGTCGTATCCCAAGGACGGGTCGGCGTAGACCTTGTTCATGTATTTGGTCCAGATGGGCAAGGCCATAGAGGCTCCCTGTCCGTGGAGCATGGTGTCGAAGTGTATGTCGCGGTCCTCTCCTCCGACCCAACAGCCCGACACGAGCGAGGGTGTGAAGCCCATGAACCATCCGTCGGCGTTGTAGTTGGTCGTTCCTGTCTTTCCCCCCATGTCGGCTTTCACCCCGAGCCTTCTCACTCTTACGCCGGTTCCTTCGTTGACGACGGAGCGCAGCATGACAAGCATCTTGTAGGCACTCTCCACGCTGATGACCTCGTTCATCTCCGGCGAGAATGTCGCCAGTATGTTGCCCTCTCCGTCTTCGATGCGTGTGACGAAGAGCGGGGCCACCCGGATGCCCCGGTTGGGGAAGGTGGTGTAGGCGCTTACCATTTCGCCTACCGATATTTCGCATGGGCCGAGGCATAGCGATACTGTGGGCATTATTTCCTGGTTGCGCACTCCGAAACTGTGGATGAGCCGCTTCAGGGCATAGGGATTGAGCTTGCTCATAAGGTAGGCCGTCACCCAGTTGTCCGAGTTGGCCAGTCCCCATTTGATAGTTACCATCTCTCCGTAGCGTTTCTTGTTGGAGTTGCGCGGAGTCCAGGGCAGGTTGTTTTCGTCGAGCAGGGTGTACTCCACGTGTCTTACCTCGTCGCAGGGCGAGAAGCCGTTCTCCATAGCAAGGGTGTAGAGGAACGGTTTGATGGTAGAGCCTACCTGTCTCCGTCCCATCATAGCCATGTCGTATTGGAAGTAGTGGTAATTTGGCCCCCCGACATAGGCTTTGACGTGTCCGTTGTGCGGGTTCATCGACATGAAGCCTGCTCTCAGGAAGTGCTTGTAGTAGCGTATGGAGTCGAGCGGCGACAGAACGGTGTCCTTTTCGCCTTCCCACGAGAATACCGACATCTCATGTGGCACGTCAAACGCACGCAGGATTTCCGCCTCGCTGTGTCCGGCTTTTCTCATGCTTCGGTATCTGTCGGTCTGGCGGATGTTGCGCAGCAGGATTTCGTCGACCTGCTCTTGCGTAAGCCGGAAGCTGTAGGGTGCTTTTTTGCGTCCTTGCTTTTCCTTGAAGAAGTAGCCTTGCAGCTCTGCCAGGTGTTCGGTGACGGCTTCTTCGGCATATTGCTGCATTCGTGAGTTGATGGTGGTGTATATCTTCAGCCCGTCCGTATACAGGTTGTACTTGCTGCCGTCTTTCTTCGTGTTTTTGTTGCACCAGCCGTACAAGGGGTTGTTTGCCCAGTCGAGCGAGTCTTCGTAGTACTTTTGCATCTGCCACCCCCGGTAGTTGGCCTTCTCGGGCTTTTTGGCCGTCAGCACGCCGCGCAGGTATTCGCGGAAATAGGTAGCCATGCCTTCCTTGTGGTCCACGCGGTTGAACCGTAGTTTCAGGGGCAAGGCTTGCAGCGAGTCCATCTGTGCCTTGGTGATGTAGTCTGCTTTGTACATCTGCTGGAGGACGACGTTGCGTCGTCCGCGCGAGCGTTCGTTGAAGCGCACCGGGTTGTACAGGGCCGGGTTCTTGCACATGCCTACCAGCGTGGCTGCTTCCTCTATCTTCAGGTCCTTGGGTTCGCAGTTGAAGTAGGTGTGGGCCGCCGTCTTGATGCCTACGGCGTTGTTAAGAAAGTCGAATTTGTTGAGATACATCGTCAGGATTTCCTCCTTTGTGTAGTAGTGTTCCAGCTTCACGGCTATGACCCACTCGATGGGTTTCTGGAAGAGCCGTTCCATCACGTTGTCCGCTCCCGGCGAATACAGTTGCTTGGCCAGCTGCTGGGTGATGGTGCTGCCTCCTCCGGCGTTCTTCTGCATCAGGATGCCGCGCTTCACGATGGCCCGTATCAGTGCCTTGGCATCGATGCCCGAGTGACGGGTGAAGCGCACGTCCTCTGTAGCTATCAGCGCGTTGATGAGGTTTGGGGAGAGTTCGTTGTAGCCTACGAAGAGGCGGTTCTCTTTGCTGTAGGAGTAGGTTCCCAGCACCTTCCCGTCTTCCGAGAACACTTCGGTGGCGAATTTATAGTTGGGGTTTTCCAGTTCCTCTACGGGGGGCATGTAGCCTATCCATCCTTTGGCAATGGCAAGGAAGATGACGAAACCTGTCGCCAGGACCAGTGCGACCAATGTCCAAAGTACCAGGATGATTTTCGTTCTCATGTCTGAATAGTCAACGTTTGAAGTAGCGGCAAAGATAGGCATTTTATGCCACACGCCCGCCATGCCCTTTGTCCTTTTTCAGTTTTTTGTCATGGCGGGGTGGCGGGGCGCTTCCGAGCGGCGGGGGCAGGGGATGCCGGGTTATTCCGGTTGCTGACGTTTGGTGACGAGCAGCTTGTCCACCCGGCCACGGTCCATGTCGACCACCTCGAAGTCGAGGCTTTTGTACGAGAACAGGTCTCCGGCCTGCGGTATGCGCCCGATGAGGAACATGGCCAGTCCGCTCAGCGTGGTGAAGTCTTCCTCCTTCAGGTCGTCGTAGTTCAGGATGCCCATTGCTTCCATGAAGTCGTCGATGTTCATCGAGGCTTCCACCAGCATCGAGCCGTCCTGGCGTACCACGATGGGTTCTTCCTCTGTTTCGTTCTCTTCCAGGATGTCGCCGAAGATGCTCTCCGTGAGGTCGTGCAGGGTGATGATGCCTTCGGTGTTGCCGTATTCGTCCACCACTACGCCGAACTTGTTCTTGTGTTCCTTGAACAGTTCGAGCACCTTTTTGGCATACAGGCTTTCGGGGATGAACAGCGGTGGCTGGGCGATGCTGCGCAGGTCGAACGTGTGCTCGTCGGCCATCATCAGGATGATGTCTTTCACCGACACCACGCCGATGATGTCGTCCTTGCCTTTCTCCACCAGCAGGTATTTGCTGAAGTGCTGTTCGCGGATGGTGCGCAACACCTCTTCGCGGGTGTCTCCCGGATGCAGGGCAACGATGTCGCGGCGGTAGGTCATCAGGTCGTTGGCCCGTTTGTCCGAGAAGCGGAACACGTCTCTCAGCATCTCGGTCTCGTCCTTGTCTATCACGCCCTGTTCCGAGCTTTGGTGCAGTATCATCTTCAGCTCCTCCTGCGTCATCTGGCGTTCTTCTCCGCTCTTGACTCCTATCAGTTTGTTGACGACTTTGGTCGAGACGCTCAGCAGGCACACGAAGGGGTAGGCCACCTTTTCGAGAACCGACATCAGCGGGGCCAGATACATGGTGTACTTCTCCGGATTGGTGAGGGCTATGGTCTTGGGCACCAGCTCGCCGATGATGATGGACAGGTAGGTGATGACGGCCACCGTGAGCACCATGGCCAGGTCGTCGGCATAGCCTTCGAGCCACGCCACCGAGGCGAAGAGCCGCTCCACGTCGTCGGCCACGGTCGCTCCGCTGTAGGCACCCGAGACGATGCCTATCAGCGTGATGCCTATCTGAATGGTGGAAAGGAAGTCTTCGGTGTGTTCGAGTTGTCTTAGTACCATTCCCGCCCGTTTGTTGCCTTTTTCGAAGTCGGTCTCCAGGCGCGGTTTGCTTGACGATACCAGTGCTATCTCGTACATGGCAAAGACTCCGTTGAGCACTAACAAGAGCAGGATAATGAGAAATTCCATACAGGTTCTTGATTGATTTATGGCGCGAAAATACGAATTTCGTCTGTATTTATCCGCTAACAATTCTAAAAACTGTGTGCAAGGCCCTTTGCGGCCCGCCTCTCCGGGCCTGTGTCCCGTCGGGGGCAGACCTGTGCTCTGCCAGGGGTAGACCTGTGTATGTTGGGGGGCAGGCCTGTGCTCTGCCGGAGGCAGACCTGTGTCCTGTCGGGGGGGGAGGTGCTGTGCCCGTGCCCCGACGATTCCGTTCCCGGCGGGGAGGAGGGCGCTTTTCGCCCCGTTTGGTCTCTTTGCCAGGCTTCTTCCCTTCTATCCCAAATCGCTTTGGACTCTGATGACCGATGGGGGTCTACCTGTGGTTATGTGGTGTAACTTGTTTGTCCACATTGGTATATGACTGCACGGTTGTTGCATTCTCTTTGCAGCTGTACTGCACACGCTTTGCAGTACAGCTGCATGGCCTGTGCAGCAATGCTGCAAAGCATGTGCAGCAATACTGCAAAGCGTGTGCAGCAGAACTGCAAGGGCGGTGCAACGAGCGTGCAGTTGCTGTGCGTTGGTGCATAGACGCTTACACGGCGTTGCCTGCCTTCGCGGGGGATTGCCACGAGGCAGGCAACGTGAGGGGGGCGAGCGGGGCTATCGTCCCGTGCTTTGCAGGTATTCCCGTTTCTTCACTTCGTAGTTGGTGAAGGCTTCCACATACTTGTCCCGGCTCTGCTGGTAGAGGGTCTGGGCTTCCAGCAGGTCGCTCATGGTGCAGGTGCCGGCGTGGTAGTAGTCGGTTTGCAGGCGCAGGTTCTCCGTGGCTTGGCCGATGGACTCGATGGCTATCTGCACTTGCGTGTAGGCATTGGTCATGGCGTTCCACGTGTTCTGCATGTTGATGACCAGCAGTTCGCTGCCGTCCTGCAGGATGTTCTCGTTGTTGCGCACGGTCAGGTTGGCGCGCTTCAGGCTGTGGCTGCCCTCCCACCAGCCGGTGAGGGGGACGCTGACGGTGGCGAAGCCCAGCCAGTAGGTGCGGTCGCGGTCCAGCAGGTTGTCGTACATGAAGCCGCCGCCGATGGCCACGGTGGGCAGTTGCTTGCCCAGGGCAATCTTCCGTTCTATCCGGCTGGCCTTGAGCTGTGCCTGCAACAGATTGTACTCAGGGGTGAGGGCGAGCGACGACTCGGGCGAACGGTAGAGCAGTTCGGGCGAAGGGGGCAGGGAGTCGGCCACCTGGAAGGCCACGTCCACACTGTCGCCGGGCAGGCCGATGTACTGCGCCAGCAGCCGGCGCGACAGGGCGAGGGCGTTCTCCACGTTGATGCGCATGCTGCGCGTGTCGTTCTGCTTCAGGCTCACCTGCAGCAGGTCGTTGCGGTTGGTCACGCCCGCCTGCACGGCGGCGTCTACGTCCTTATGGATTTCGGCCAGCTGAGCCTCTACCACGCTGAGCGTGCGGAGCTTCTCCTTCAGCATGGCCACTTGCCAGAAGTATTGTTCGGCGGTGAGCTTCACTTCGTTTTCGGCCTGCCTGCTGAGGTGGCGGTACTTCTCGACGTTGACCTCGGACAGTTTGTTGCCTTGCACAATCTGCCCTCCGGTGAAGAGGGGCATCGAGGCCGTGATGCCTCCGGCCAGACCGTCCTTCATCAGTCCCATGCTCATGCCGGGAGCCAGGTCGAGGCCAAGCAGATGGGTGTCCGACAGGAAGCCTACGCCCGTGGCGCTGATGTTGGGGAAGTACTTGGTGAAGGCCTCCTTGCGCTGGTGCTGCGCGGCGGCGAGGTCGTTGCCCGCGTTCTGCGTGCGGGCGTTGTTTTGTAAAGCTTTATCAATGCACGCGTCCAGCGTGTAGACGGACTGTGCAGAGAGCGTCGGGAGTGCCAGGGAGGCGACTATCAGCGTCCGGACGCGACGCAGGGTATTTTGCATTCTATTCATAGTCAGTATGTTATGGTGAGCCGTAGGAGGCCGCTCAAGAGATACGTATCTCTCGCGTTGAGACATACGTATCTCTTAAGTGGGGACATACGTGTATCTCTTGCATTAAGACATACGTATCTCTTGAGTGAGGAGATACGTATCTCTTCATCGCAGACATACGTATGTCTTTATCGGTCTCCATACGGGGTATTTGTTTGTCAGCTATTATTATCATTGTTGTTCCAGTGCGTCCCACTTGGCGCGCCGCTCCGTAGTGCCCCGGAAGGTGAGCAGGTAGAGGCACGGCAGGACGGTGAGGATGAACAGCATCGTGATGAGCGTGCCGTAGCAGATGACGGTGCCCATCGGCATCCACAGGCTCGACTTGCCCAGTATCATCGGGATAACGCCCATCGAGGCTGCCGCCGACGTGAGGAAGATGGGGCGCATACGCCGCTGGGCGGAGTGGTAGATGGCTTCGCTGGCGGTCATGTGCTCCGTGGTGCGCAGCTCCTCGGCATAGTCTATCATGATGATGCCGTTGCGCACGATGATGCCCATCAGACTAACCACACCCAAGATAGCCGTCACGCTGAAGTCCACACCTTGAATCCATACACCGAAGGCGGTGCCGAACACGCAGAGCGTCATGCTGCCGAAGATGAGCAGGGCGATGCTTATCTTGCGGAAGTGGGACAGCAGGATGAAGAAGATGATGGCGATGGCTACCATCAGTCCGCCCATGATCTGCGGCATCATCTCGCCGGTCTTCTCCATTTCGCCGCCATAGGAAAGCGTCACGCCGTCGGACAGCCGGATGCCTTTCATCATCTCCTGCACCCGGGCGGTCATTTTCGAGGCATTCTCTCCCATGGCCACGTCTGCCAGCACGGTGGCGGTGTAGATGCCGTTGCGGCGCACTATCTGTCCTTCCTTCCACGCGGGCACGACGTCAGCCACTTGCCGCAGGGGCACATCGGCCAGTCCGGCGGCCACGGGTATCAGTTCGTCCTTCACATCCGTGGGCAGGGCACGGTCGGCCTTCTCGCTCTTCAGCTTGACTGGGATGCCGTAGTCGCCCTCCCATACGCTGGCTATCGTCAAGCCGTCGCCATAGCGCATGGCGAGGGCCGATTCCAGCCCGAGGTTGGTCACGCCCAAGCGGGTAGCCTCGTCTTCTTTCAACTGAATGTCAATGGCGGGCAGCGGCTCGTTGAAGTCGGTCTGCACGAGGAGGAGTCCCGGCATCTGCTTCAGCTCCTCCAGCACTGCCTGTGCGTCATGCTTGATTGCCTCCAAATCCTCGCCCGACAGGCGCACCTCGATGGGGTAGGCAGCCTCGCTGTAACACAGCTGCTTGAAGCGCACGCGGGCTTGTGGGAAATACTCCGTGTACTTCGGGGTGTATTCCTCCAGCAATGCCTCGGTATCCTCAATGCCCGTTGTGTTCACGATGAACTGCGCGTAGTTGGTGCCGGCAATCTGTGGCGCATACGAGTTCTGGAAGCGGGGCGAGGCGCATCCCTTGAAGGAAGCCACGCTCACCACGCGCGGGTCTTGGCGCAGGATGTGTTCCATGCTGTCGGCCACCTGTGCCGTCACGTCCACATCGGTGCCTGTAGGAAGGTATATCTCCACGGCAAACTGGTTGCGGTCGGCCACGGGCAGGATGCGCTGGGGCAAACGGGAGAGCATCACCGCGCCCACCACGATGGAGGCCGCGCCGACTGTCACCGTTATCTTGGGATGGGCGAAGCATTTGCCGAACAGCCAGTTGTAATGTTTCTGCAAGAGGTCGAGGAAGTTGAACGGCTTCTTGCCCTCCTTATTCACTTTTGCCTCCATGGGCTTGCGTATGAACCAGAACTGCATGAAGGGCACGAGCAGCGTAGCCACAAGCAACGACACGCCCAGCACAATGCTGATGGCCCACGGGAAGCTCAGCACGAACTCGTTTAGCATCCCCGTCAGTGTGAACAGGAACGGGAAGAACGTGATACTGATGGCCAGCGTGGCCGAAAAGATGGACTTCAGGAAGTGCGTGGTGCTCTGGATGGAGGCGTGCCAGCGCGACATGCCTTCGCCCAACATCTCCAGATAGCTGTCGATGATGACAATGGAGTTGTCCACAATCATACCCAACGTCACTATCAAGGCGGCCAAGGTCACGGTATTCAGCTCGATGCCGAAGGCGTAGAACAGTCCTAATGATATAAATATGGTAATAGGTATAGTCGATGCAGCCACCAACGCCACGCGCAAAGGTAACAGCAGCACCACCACGATGACCACCGCCACGATGGCGATAACCAGTTCGTGCAGGAAGTTCATCACGCTGTCGTCCACCACCTTCGGTTGGTCGGTGATGCGGAACAGGGTCACGTCACTGGGCAGTTCCTTCTGGAACTCGTCCAGCACCTTGTTGATTTCATCGCCCATGGCCACGATGTTCTTGCCCTTCTTCATCTCGACGGAGAGCAGGAGGCACTTGCGCCCGTTGTTGGTGATGTAGCTGTCCGGGTCGGGATACTCGCGCACCACGCGTGCCACGTCCTTCAGACGGACGACGTTGCCCTGCAGGTCGGTGTAGACAATCTGCTCCTGCACGTCGTACACGGTGTTCAGCGAGCGGCTGACGTAGATGGGTTCTACCAGCGTGCCGTCCTTCACACGCCCGCCACTGGTGGTGAAGCCCTTCTGCATCAGGCTGAGGGCGAGTGTCTGCTCGGTCAGTCCATACTTGCTGAGGCGGTCGTGGTCCAAGTAGACCGATATCTGCTCGTTCTGCATGCCGCTCACCGTCATGCGCCCTACGGAGTTGATGCGGCGAAGGCGGCCTTGCAGCAGGTCCATGTAGTCGTCCAGTTCGCGGTAGGTCTTGTCCTCACTCTCCATGGTGATAAGGAGGGCGGAGGTGTCGCCGAAGTCGTCCTGCACCACCAGTGCCAGCACGTTGCTGGGCAGCTGTGCCTTGAACTGCGACACGCCGTGCTTGAACTTGCTCCAGAACTCGTCCTTGTTCGTCAGGTCGTCGTTCAGCTCCACCTGTATGTAGACTATGCCGTCGCGGCTCTTCGAGGAGGTCTTCTCCTTCTTCACTTCCTTATAAGTAAAGATGTATTCTTCCAGTGGCTTGGTCACCTGTTCCACCATCTCCTGCGCGGTGTTGCCGGGTGCCACTGCCACTACGATGCCCTGCCGCACGGTGAAGTCGGGGAACTCGTTCTTGTTCATCTGCGGCAGGCTGTAGATGCCGAAGGCCACGAGGCAGGTCACCACCAGGATGACTATCTGGCGGTAGTGCATGGCCCATTCCACAAAGTTGCGTTTCTTATTCTTTTCCATGTCAGTCCTGTTTTACGGTTACGGGAGTGCCCGTGCAGACTTTCTGTTGTCCTTCGCAAATCACCCTGTCGCCCTCCTTCAGGCCGCTGACGATGCTTACGCCGCCTGGCAGATAGGTGCCACACGTCACGGGTCGGCGCACGGCCTTCCCGCCCTCGTTTGTCCACACGAAGGTGGTGTTGTCGTCGGCCATCTGTATCAGCGAGGCGGGGACGACGATGGCCGTCTCCGTCGTGTCGCGGTGCATCGTCACGTTGGCCACCATGCCGGGCAGAAGCCGGTTGTCGTTGTCCTCCACCCGTATCTTTACGCTGTACGAACGCGACAGGGGGTTGGCAATGACTCCTTTCTCAACGACGCGTCCCCGGTAGTAGCCCGCAGGCAGTGCCGTGAGCCTGATGGAGGCCGGTTGGCCTATTCGCATCCGGGCAATCTCGTTCTCGGGCACGGAGACTACCACGTTGAGCAGGGTGGTGCTGACGAGCTTTACGACAGGCGGTCCGGGCACGACGTTTTGTCCGGGCTCACCGTTGGTCTCTGACACAATCCCGTCGCAAGGTGCCGTCAGGGTGCAGTCGTCAAGGTTCTTCCGGGCGATGTTCTCGGCAGCCACGGCCTGTTGCAACTGGCTTTGGGCCTCTACCCATTTTATTTCGGACAGGCTGCCCTTGTCGTGCAGTTGCTTCATCCTACGGTAAGCGTCTTCGGCCTGCACTCTGGTCGCGTGGGCCATGTCGTAGGCGTTGCGGCTGGTTGCGGGGTCGATGGTGGCCAAAGGTTGTCCCTTGCGCACACGGTCGCCGACTTTTACGTTCAGTTGGCCGATGGTTCCGGGCGAGGAGAAACTCAGTGCGGTTTCGTTCTCGCTTTCTACGGTGCCCGAGTAGCGGTTTCCCGTCGGGGCTGTGGTGGGCATTACGACCATCTCTTTGATGGGGATGGGGGTTTCTGTCGTTTCGTTGGTCTCTTCCTTGCATCCCGAGAGGCATAATGCTATCAGGAAGAAACAGGCTCCGTTTGCGGTCTTGAATGTACTCATAGTTTTCTGTTTTTCTAAAATCTTTGGCAAAGAAACGGTAGTTGAAGGGAGTTTAGGACATTCGGACTACCTGGTTAGTGTCCGATATTACCTTGTGTGTTCTCCGTTGTGTACTATCGGACACTAACGGAGGAGTAAATGACACACAGATGTGTCTCATTCTGCCGTATCTTTGCGCCACAAAACGGAATGAATATGGAGTATATTGAGAATACCGATTTGGTGAAGAAGATGTTTGCCTTGTCGGAGAACGACGTGAAACTTCTGGACCATGCTGGTGCCTTGCCGCTGGAAGGTGCCTTGTGCGATGTGTTTCTCGTGGTGCTGTGCATCAACGGGAAGGCATGGTTCAGGTTGGAGGACAAGGTGTTTGAGATGAAACAGTGGGACGTGTTCTTCTGCAAGCCCAATACCTTTGTGGAGAATGCAATGGCGAGCATCGACTTTGAGCGTCGCATCTTTCTGATGTCGCCCGCGCTCTTTGAGAGCATCCTGCTGGTAAACGACAACGTTCTGGATGCAGGCTTCTTCCTTATAGAAAATCCGATTGTTGGGCTGGACGAGAAGGAGGCCAGGCAGTTGTTGCAGAACTTCGAGTTCCTGCGGAGCAAGTTGTCTTTGCCTAAGACAGCCCACCGCAAGGAGATCATCAACCTGCTGCTGCAACTGATGGTGTACGAGTTTCTTGATTGCATAAAGCCCAAGTTGCAACTGCACGACTATTCCTATTCCTCCTCCAAACAGTTGTTCAGACGCTTCATGGAACTGGTGAACGACAATACCCCGCTACACAGGGACGTGAAGTTCTACGCCGACAGACTCTGTATCACATCCAAATATTTGTCGGCTGTCTGCCACAAGTATGTGAATAAACCGGCTTCTGAGGTCATTAACGGTTGTGCCGTGAGCCACCTGAAACGCATGTTGCGCACTACGGACAAGAGTGTAAAGGAAATAGCCTTCGAGGCCGGTTTCGATAATCTGTCTTTCTTCGGCAAATACGTCCGGCGCTGGTTGGGCATGTCGCCCCGGGAATATCGTATGCAGCAGGGAAAATAAGCGTGGTCGTATAAGGGCGGCATATACAAACATCGGCGAGGTACCGGCCTGCTTCCCTCCCGCAAGAGAGAGGGGCGGACCGATGCCTCGCCGATGTTGTTGTACGGGGTACTCGGACTTGTCTCAGAGGACGATTTTCAGTATCTTTCCTCCATAGGCGGGTAAGAGCAGGTCGGTGGCCCGGTGGGGCAGCAGGCAGATGTTCTCGCTATGTCCGCTTAGCAGGTCTATGGCTGCATAGTGCTCCTTGGTTGGCATCTGTAGGAAGTTGAAGGCATGTGGCGGGATGTTGATGGCTACGTCTGCCGGAGAAGAGCCGAAGTTCACGGCCACGAGCAGCAGTTCGTTTTCCCACTTGCGCAGGAAGGTGAAGCATTTCTGCTCGTTGAAGCGCCAGCCACCGATATTGGCATACATCAGGTCGAAGAACTGGCCGCGGGCGATGGCTGCTTCCGAGTTGCATAGCGTCAGGATGTTTCGGTAGACGGCTTGCAGGCGGCGTTGGCTGTCGGACAGTTGCACGCCATCGAAGGTGCCCTTGTTGCGCCAGCGGCGTATGGTACCTACACTCCAGTAGTCGAAGCGGGTGGTACAGCCGTCGCGTCCGCTGAAGCCTTCTTCGTCCATGCCACGTTCGCCGAGCTCTTGCCCGAAGTAAACCATCATGGGGTTGGTGTTCATGCAGGCCGATACGATGAGTGCCGGGATGGCTTTCCATGGGTCGGCGGCGAAGAAGTCGGAGGCAATGCGTTGCTCGTCGTGGTTTTCCAAGAAGTTGAGCATGTGCTTCTCAATGCCCCCTAACCTCTGCCATGTGTGCGATATGGCAGCTGCCGGCTGACGGCCGCACACGATGTCGCGCAGCGTGTCATACAGTCCTACTTTGTCGTACAAGTAGTCGAACCCGCCGCGATTTATGTAGTCGTGGTACAGTGCGGGGTTGTAGACTTCGGCGATGAAGATGAGTCCGGGATATTGTGTTTTTACTTGTGCAATGGCCCATTGCCAGAACTCCACGGGAACCATTTCGGCCATATCGCAGCGGAAGCCGTCGATGCCCTTGCTTGCCCAAAACAGCAGTATGTGGAGCATCTTGTGCCACGTGTCGGGGATGGGGTCGAAGTGGCAGGCATGTCCGCCGAGGTAGTCTACGCCGTAGTTCAGCTTCACGGTTTCGTACCAGTCGTCTATATTCGGGTGGGCATCAAAGCGGTCGTTGCCAGTGGCTTTGGCCGGGCATTCCCGGTAGTAGTCTGGGGCACCGGCTTTCATGTCGAAGTGGCCGTGCAGTTCCTCTCCGGGGATGTAGTAGAAGTTATTGCCCGGGCTGAAGGCAAGGTTGCTGTCGTCGTTGGCTCCCAGCTGCGCGATGCCTTCGGGTTGCTGGTCTGACTGGTATTGGCGCGCCACGTGGTTGGGTACAAAGTCGATGATGGCCTTCAGTCCTGCTTCGTGGGTACGTGCCACCAGACTCTCAAATTCCCTCATACGCCCTGGCACGTCGCGGGCCAAGTCGGGATCTACGTCGTAGTAATCCTTGATGGCGTAGGGCGAGCCAGCCTTGCCTTTGACGATGGCTGGATGGTCGGGACGGATGTTGTAACGGCGGTAGTCGGTTTGTGTGGCGTGTTCGATGATGCCCGTGTACCAGATGTGTGTGGCTCCTAACGAGCGTATAGCATTGAGGGCTTTGAGGTCGAAGTCGGCCATCTTGCCACATCCGTTCTCGGCCAGACTGCCGTTGCGCACGCAGTGGGAGTTACTGTTGCCGAAGAGGCGGGTCATGACTTGGTAGATGATGATTTTCTTTTCGCTGTCCATTGTCATAGTCTCCTTATATCGTTCATTTCGTATTTGGTTCGTTGTCTGTCTGTTCCTTCAGTTTTTGGGCTTTGTGCTTGCCCCACAGGCCGCTTTTCTCATGCATAAGGCATTCGAGGGTTTCGTTGGCTGTATTGTAGCCCCGCATAAAGATTTCTTCGGCCTTCTCCAGTTCGGTGTTGCCATATCCGTTCAGGTTGTAAGGTTCGATGAGCAGGTCGGCCTTCTCGCGTTCGGGGAACGTGTTCGAGCGGAACATGAAGTTGTAGGAGCGCAGGGCAATGTTCACGATGTTCAGCTTGTACTTGGGGGCTATGAGCGGGCTGACGTTGATTGCCACTACCCGTTTGCAGATGCGTCGGATGACCGATACTGGCAGGTTCTGCATCACGCCGCCGTCCACGTAGTTGGTGCCGTCTATTTTGACGGGGGCAAACAGCACCGGCATGCAGCATGAGGCCGCTATCCGTTCGGCTATGTCGCCCTTGTGGAAGTGTATCAGTCGACCGTGGTCCAGATCGGTGGCGGTGACGATGAGCGGTATGCGCAGTTCTTCTAGTCGGCGGGCTTTGAGGTTGGTGCGCAGGAAATCGATGAATTCGTCAAGGTTGAACAGCCCCACACGCGGTAGCACCAGCTTCGTCAGGTCCTGAAACTTGTGCCCCGCAAAGTATTCAAGTACCTTGTGTGGTTCGTTGCCGTCAGCATAGAATGCACCGGCCAATGCACCGGCACTCACCCCGGACAGAATGTCGGGATGGATGTCGTGTTCCAGCAAGGCTTGTATGACACCCAAGTGGGCAAAGCCCTTGATGAAACCTCCGCTAAGAGCGAATCCTATGGCATATTTTCTCCACAGATTGTTGTCGGTCGTTGTTTCCATAATGGGTCGTTGTCGTTTGTGGCTGTCTCTTGGGGCGACAAACTTACGCAATTTTTTCGGTAAGCCGAAATGTTGTGCAGCGATTGTGTTGTCGGCTTTTGCTCTATAAATGTTCCTGCGGGGAGGGACACGGACGTATCGGGGGGTGTGCTATCTATGTCTTTGTGATAAGGTTCTTTGTGAGCGTTTCTCGGGAGTGGTTGAAGTGGCTGAGAGGACCGTTCCCATCTCCTATGCGCCATTGTGCGCTTTCTGCAATGGCGGCCGACAAGTATAGTTTGGCCTCCCCGACGGCTTGGGGAAGTTCCTGTCCGCGTCCCAGCAGGGTGGCGATGGCCGAGGACAGGGTGCAGCCCGTGCCGTGGGTGTTGGGGCTTTGCAGTCGGGGGGCGGGATAGTGAATAAGGCGGTCTCCGCTGTGGCAGAGCACGTCGCACGTCTCGTCCCCGTCCAGATGTCCGCCTTTGACGAGTACTGCCGTGCCATATCGCCGGGCAAGCAGCCGTGCGGCTTCGTCCATCTCGTCCACCGAGGCTACGGGGCGGCCCAGCAGACAGGACGTTTCGGGCAGGTTGGGGGTGATGAGGGCGCAATGGGGAAAGACTTCGGCTTCGAGCACTCCCACGGCCTGGGGCGACAGCAGCCTGCGGCCACTGGTGGAGAGCATCACGGGGTCGCACACGGCGGGTCGCCCCCTCCAGCCTTCCAGCCCTCGGGCTATGGCATGGGCTATGTCGGCATCGCAGGCCATGCCCACTTTGATGGCCTGCACGTCGAGGTCGTCGGCTATCGAGACGATTTGCTGTTCCACGGCCTGTGCTGTCATGGGGTAGACCCCTTGCACGCCTCGGGTGTTTTGTGCCGTGACGGCAGTGACGACCGAGGCGGCATAACCGCCCAATGCCGAGATGGTCTTGATGTCGGCTTGTATGCCTGCTCCTCCCGAGCAGTCCGAACCGGCTATGGTAAGTATCGTAGGCGGTTCGCCTGTGGCAGCACGGCGCAGGCGGGCGAAGTGGGGCACGAAGTCAGGCCCGTCGGCCCGTCTCCACACGTCGCCCAGCACAGCGGCACCGCCGAAGCCCAGTGCCTCGACCTGCGGCAGGCGTGCCGCGTCGATGCCGCCCAAGGCCACGACATGTTCGTCGATGATGCCTTCGCGCTGTGCCCGCTGCAGGGTATCGTGGTCGAAGCTCGAGGCGTAACCTTGCTTGGAGATGCTGTCGAAGATGGGGCTGAGGAACACGTAGGTGCAGGCCGCCTTGTGGCGTACGACTTCCTCCAGCGTGTGACATGACCGGCTGATGTGCCTCGCCGTATAGCCTTGAGGCGGTTCGGGGTTGCGGGCATTCAGGTGTATGCCTTTCAGGCCGTAGCGGGGTACGAGGTCGAAGTGCTCGTGCAGGACAATGCGGTCGTGGTATGTGTGGTCTATCCGTTGCAGCAGATGCTCCACATCGGCAGTTGTCGCCCCAGGTTTGCGCAGATGCAGTGTTTGCAGTCCGGCGCGAAACAGGTTGCCGATGGCATCGGCTTCGCCCTCGAAGAAGTCGGGGCGGGTGATAACGATAAGTTTCATTTCTCTTGTCTCTTGTATGTTGTTGTACTTCAACGTCTTGCTCCTGTATCCCCTCCACTTGGGATGCTTCTGCCACGGGAAATGCGGGCTTTTAACATTCGCTCACCGTGGGTGCCCCCAATTACGTTTGCGTGGGATACGCCGCTATTCCCTCACGTCCCATAGGACAGGACGGCCCCGAAGGGGCTGCCATACGGCGAGGGCGACCCTTGCAGTCGCCCCTACGTGGTGACTGCCTTCCCCTTGTATCTCGTGTCTAACTCCTTGTCCCTTTATTCAAATGCCCGGTGCTTGGCGACCATCAAATGCCCACTCGCTGTAGGGACGGGGCTTGTCACCGCCCTGGGGTCGGGCGACCGCAAGAACCGCCCCTGCATGGGGGTGTTCGTCATCCCCTCGTCCCCTAAAAAGACAGCAAGTGCGTCTGCATGGTGAGCAGGTCTATCGTCCAGAGCCGTCCGCAGAGCGGTTCGCCGTAGCCGGCCGCCACTTTCAGGGCCTCGCTGGCCTGCACGCTGCCCACCACGGCGGGGGTGATGCCCATCACGGCCCTGTCGGGCGGCAGGAGGCACATGGCAGCTTCATCGGGGTAGAGGTCGCGGTAGGTGCGCTCGGGTTGTCCGTGGCACAAGACGGACACCTGCCCTTCAAAGCCGCGTATGGCTCCATATATATAAGGTATATGCAGCGACGAGCAGCAGTCGCTCAGCAGGTAGCGGGTGGTGTAGTTGTCGCAGCCGTCCATCACCAGGTCGTAGCGCGACACAATATCGGCGGCATTGGCGGCAGTGAGCCGCAGGGGGTGCACCTCTACGTTGAGACTACTGTTGAGCTGGCGCAGGCGGCGGGCGGCACAGGCGGCTTTGGGCTGGCCCACTTCGGCCTCGGTGTAGAGTACCTGGCGTTGCAGGTTGCTCAGTGACACACGGTCGTCGTCGGCCAGTCCCAAGGTGCCGATGCCTGCCGCTGCCAGATAGAGGGCTGCGGGGCACCCCAGTCCGCCCACGCCGACGACGAGCACGCGGGTCCGGGCAAGTCGTTGCTGTCCCTCCGTGCCCAGCTGTGGCAGGGCGGTTTGGCGCTGGTATCGTTGGTTGTTGTCCATAGGCGCGAGCTGAAGATGGTTTCGGTTTATCAGGCCCTTACGCCGTCGAAGGAAGCATCCCAGTCCTTCCACACCGGTTCGCGTCCGGCAGCCCGCAGGGCGCGTTCCACCTCGGCGGCGGTGCGCTCGTCGCTGACGTGGAACTGCTCCAGCGTCTGCGGGTAGCTGTAGTAGCCGCCCGGCTCGGTCTTGCTCTCGGCGCTCATGGTGGTGACACCCAGTGTGGCCATGTGGTCGCGTATGGCGGCAGGCTCGCGGGTGGAGTAGGAGATGTCTACGTCGTGGTCGAAGATGCGCATAGCGAAGGTGGCTTGCGCCAACTGGCGGTCTGTCATCACGACGTTGGGCTGGAAACCTCCGTTTTCCGAGGGGCGCATACGGGGGAAGTTGACGCTGTACTTTGTGCGCCAATAGTGGCGTTGCAGGTAGCGCAGGTGATGGGCCATCATGGTGATGTCCGTCCGCCATTCCTTCTCCAGCCCTATCAGTACGCCCATGCCTATGCTATGCACGCCGGCCTGCCCCATGCGGTCGAAGCCGTTGACGCGCCACTCAAACTTGGACTTCATGCCCCGTGGGTGGTAGATGTTGTAGTGTGCCCGGTTGTAGGTCTCTTGGAAGCAGATGACACCGTTCATGCCGTGGCGCGTCAGTTCCTTGTATTCTTCGGCCTTGAGGGGCATGACTTCAATCTTGAGGTTGGAGAAGTAGGGCTTGGCCAGGTCGAGAGCGCGGGCTATGTAGGCCACACCTGCCTTGGCAGGGTTTTCGCCGGTGACGAGCAGCAGATTTTCGAAGGGGGCAAGCCGCTTGATGGCCCGGTATTCGTTGACGATTTCCTCCTCCGTCAGTATGGTGCGCTTCATGGGGTTGGCTATGTGGAAGCCGCAGTAGACGCAGGAGTTGGTGCACGAGTTGGTGAGGTACAAGGGGATGAACATGGAGATGGTGCGCCCGAAGCGTTCTTCGGTGTAGCGTCGGCTGAGGCGCGCCATTGTTTCGAGGTAGGGCTCGGCTGCTGGCGATATGAGGGCCATGAAGTCGTCTATGTCGCAGCGTTCTTTGCAGAGGGCGCGGCGCACGTCGGCATCGGTCTTGGCGAGGATGCGGGCGGTGGTGTCGTCCCACGATATTTGGGCTAATTCGTCTGAAAACATGTTGTTTTAATGATAAGTTGATAATTAGTAATGAAAACGGGGGGGGGCGGGGCTACCTTCCGGCTTATAACACCATCGCCCTCCGTGCTCCCCACCGTTTTTCATTATTCATTTTACATTATTCATTCTTTCTTAATGCTTCTGCTGAGCCGCATCGCGCAGAAGTTGGGCCCGCACATGGTGCAGTACTCGCCATCCACGTGCTTGCCTGCGTGGAAGTAGTTCATGGCACGTTCGGAGTCGAGCGAGAGGTCGAACTGGTCCTTCCAGCGGAACTCGTAGCGAGCCTTCGAGAGGGCATTGTCGCGCACCTGTGCTCCTGGGTGTCCCTTGGCCAGGTCGGCGGCGTGGGCGGCAATCTTGTAGGTGACGACACCCACGCGCACGTCTTCCTTGTCGGGCAGGGCCAGGTGTTCCTTGGGGGTGACGTAGCAGAGCATGGCCGTGCCCAGCCAGCCTATCTGGGCGGCACCGATGGCCGAGGTGATGTGGTCGTAGCCCGGGGCAATGTCGGTGACGATGGGGCCGAGGGTGTAGAAGGGCGCGTCGTGACATTTCTCTACTTGCCGCTCCATGTTCTCGCGTATCTTGTGCATGGGCACGTGGCCGGGGCCTTCGATGAAGGCTTGGACGTTCTTGTCCCAGGCGCGGGTGACGAGTTCGCCCATCGTGTCGAGTTCGGCAAACTGGGCCTCGTCGTTGGCATCCTGTATGCTGCCGGGACGCAGGCCGTCGCCGAGCGATATGGCGGTGTCGTATTGGGCGAGGATGTCGCAGATGTCGTCGAAGTGCTCGTAGAGGAACGACTCACGGTCGTGCACGAGGCACCACTTGCTCATGATGCTGCCCCCACGGCTCACGATGCCGCACAGCCGACGGTCGGCCAGGTGGACGTTGTGGCGGCGTATGCCTGCGTGTATGGTGAAGTAGTCCACGCCCTGCTCGCACTGCTCGATGAGCGTGTCCCGGTAGAGTTCCCACGAGAGGTCCTTCACCCGTCCGTCCACTTTTTCGAGTGCCTGGTAGATGGGGACGGTGCCCACGGGGACGGGGCAGTTGCGGATAATCCATTCGCGCGTCTCGTGTATGTTGGCTCCGGTGGAGAGGTCCATCAGCGTGTCGCCGCCCCACTTGCAGCTCCACAGGGCTTTCTCTACCTCTTCGTCTATGGATGAGGTGGTGGCCGAGTTGCCTATGTTGGTGTTGATTTTCACCAGGAAGTTCCGTCCTATAATCATAGGTTCGGCCTCGGGGTGGTTGATGTTGGCGGGCAGCAGGGCGCGTCCGGCGGCAATCTCCTGCCGCACGAACTCGGGCGTGATGTGGGTGTCGATGCCCAGTTCCTGGCAGTTTATGTTCTCGCGTATGGCTACGTACTCCATTTCGGGAGTCACGATACCCTGCTTGGCGTAGTACATCTGGGTGCAGCACCGTCCGGCCTTGGCACGCAGGGGGAGGGTGATGTGCTCGAAGCGCAGGTGGTCGAGCGAACGGTCGTCGCGCCTCATGCGCCCGTATTCGGAGCTTATCTCGGGCAGGCGTTCCACGTCGTTGCGCTTCAGTATCCACGGTTCGCGCAGGCGGGGCAGGCCCTTTTTCAGGTCTATCTCGATGTCGGGGTCGCTATAGGGGCCGCTGGTGTCGTAGATGTAGACTTTGGGATTGGGCGTGATGACTTTCTCGCCGTTGGCATCGAAGGTGGTGCTGGGCACTTGCTCCACGCGGCGCATGGCCACGCGCAGGTCGGGATATATCTGCCCCGGCAGGTAGACTTTCTCGGAGCGGGAGTATCTGATGCGTTGGTTCATAGTCGGTGTGTCTGTTTAGTGTGTGTTAATATATAGAAAAATAGGTATAGACTGGCGTGTCATTCGTTCAGGAAGCTGGTGAGCGGCGAGCTGGCTTCGGCTTCCATCGTGGCGGCCTGTATGCCCAGTCCGGCCTCGTAGGCGCGGCGGCCGGCTTCTACGGCTTCCTTGAAAGCGGTTGCCATCAGCACGGGATTTCCGGCTACGGCAATGGCGGTGTTGACAAGGCAGGCCGAGGCGCCCATCTCCATAGCCTCGGCGGCGTGGCTGGGTGCGCCTATGCCGGCATCGACGACGACGGGCACGTTGGCCTGCTCGATGATGATGCGCAGGAAGTCGCGCGTCTGCAGCCCCTTGTTGGTTCCGATGGGTGCGCCCAGGGGCATGACGGTGGCTGCTCCTGCCTCCTCCAGGTGCTTGCACAGGGTGGGGTCGGCCTGGCAGTAGGGCAGCACCACGAAGCCCAGCTTCACCAGCTGCTCCGTGGCCTTGAGCGTTTCTACCGAGTCGGGCAGCAGGTAGCGCGGGTCGGGGTGTATTTCCAGCTTCAGCCAGTTGGTTCCGAAGGCTTCGCGGGCCATCTGTGCCGCAAACACGGCTTCCTCGGCCGTGCGCACGCCGCTGGTGTTGGGCAGCAGCTGTATGTGGGGATGGCGCACGTGGCGCAGCATGTCGTCTTCTTTGTCGCCCAGCTCTATGCGCTTCATGGCGACGGTTACCATCTGTGTGCCCGAGGCCAGGATGGCTTGCTCCATCACCTCGTTGGAACTGAACTTGCCAGTTCCCAAGAACAAGCGGGAGTCGAACTCGCGTCCCGCGATAATCAGTTTCTCCATTGTATATATAGGTATATGTCTGTTAGTCGTTTTCTTTCGTGTCATAAGTCCAGTATCCGCCTCATCTCGGCCACGGGGTCGTCTGCCCTCAGTATGCTCCCCGATACGGCGATGCCGTTCACTCCCGTCTGCATCAGGGCGGGGATGTCCTCGTGTGTGATGCCGCCAATGGCCACCAGGGGCAGGCGTATGTCGGCCTCGCGCATTTGTCTCGTCAGGGCGGCATACCCTTCGAGGCCGAGCACGGGGCTTAGGTTTTTCTTGGTGGTGGTGAAGCGGAAGGGGCCGCAGCCTATGTAGTCGGCTCCGGTACGGTGCAGGCGGCAGATGTCGTCGAACGTGTTGGCTGTGCCGCCTATGATGCAGCCTTCGCCCAGCACGCGCCGGGCCTCGTCCACGGGCATGTCGTTCTTGCCCAGATGCACGCCGTCGGCTTCCAGCTCTTTGGCCAGTTCCACGTGGTCGTCGATGACGAACAGGGCCTCGTGCTGCTTGCACAACGCCTGTACCTGGAGTGCCACGGGGCGTATGTCGTCCGTCGTGGCATCCTTCATTCGCAGTTGTATCCACCGGCAGCCGCCCTCCAGGGCCATGCGGGCACTGTCCAGATAGGTGTAGCGGTCGGTGTAGTGGGTGATGAATTGTACGGGTATCATGCCTGCTATCCTCCACATGCTGCTTTGATTACTACTAAGCTGTCTCCTTCGGCCAAGGGCTGCTCTCCCCACGCGGTGCGCGGCACCATGCGGTTGTCTATGGCTATAGCCACTCCCTGTGGGGGCAGTGCCAGTTCGTCGGCCAGTTGTTGCAAGGTAGAGGCTTGTGTCTCTACTTCTTTGCCGTTTACGGTTAGTCTCATGTCTTGTGTGTGTTGGTTAATGTCGGCACGGGCAAAGAAGTGTCCCGCAGTGGCGGGCGTGTGGAAGCATGTCATCCAATTCCTACGGCAGCATTATCTGCATCAGGTTCGAGGGTATGATCTCAGCCCTTCTGGTACGGGCACCCCTTTGTCGTTGCGAGGGGCAAAGATAGGCGTTTTGCCTGACAAACGTATGGCTTTGCGCGGTTTTTTCCGCCCGGTGTCGGTCTTTTTCCGCCCTTTGGCGGGCTAAGGTGTGCCCGTCGGCTGGCGCGCCTCTGCTTCCGTGCGGGTGTTCCTTTGCCACCGGGCAGGCTCTTCTTTGCCCGCCGGGGCGGTTTCCCTCGGCGGCTTCCCAGGTTCGGTCGCCTCGCTCCCTTCCGGCGGGGGAAGGGGAGGAGAGGCACGGTCAGAGGGACTTGCCGAAGAGGTAGAAGTCCTTGGTGAGCGCGATGTATTCTGGAGAATATTCTCCGCTGGCGGTCATGATGCACAGCTCCTGTTCGTGCAGCCGGGCCGTTTCGGCGGTGAAGCGTAGCAGTGTCCGGCGGCAGGGCTTCCCGGGCTTGGTGAACACGCGCAGGCGGGTTTCGGGGTAGAGCCTGTAGTGCCAGGCCACGTCGGCGGCGTGGCGTTCCAGGTCGGTGGGCAGGATGATGCAGACTGCGCCTTGAGGGGCAAGCAGCTGTGCCGAGCGACCGAACAGCAGCTCGTAACTGAGGCTTCCGGCATGGCGTGCTTGGTTGCGTTGGCGGTCGGGGCACTTCAGCGCATCCACGAAATAGGGCGGGTTGGAGACAATCAGGTCGAAATACGTGTCGGGGACATATTGTCTGAAATCGTTACACTCGACGGACAGTCGTTCGTTCCAGGGAGAGGCGGCGAAGTTTTCTGCTGCCTGCCCGGCGGCTGCCGTGTCGATCTCGACGGCTGTAACCCGTGCCTGCGGATAGCGTTGGGCCAATTGCAAGGCTATTAATCCGGTGCCGGTTCCCACGTCCAGTATGTGCCGGGGGCTGTCTGCCGAGGCCCATGCCCCGAGCAGCACGCCGTCGGTGCCCACCTTCATGGCGCACAGGTTCTGCTGTATGGTAAATTTTCTGAACTTGAAATAGACGTTTGACATAAGGGTAAAGAATAAGTGCGGCAAAAATAGGCAAACCGGACAGACTGGAGAGCAAAAATGGTGCTCTTTTTGTTTTTTAAAGAAGCGAGATAGCAGACCTACAGAAGAAATCTGCTACCTTTGCAAACACTTTAAAATCTACCACCGACAAAATGTTACAGAAGGAGATGAAAGTAAGAAATTATTTGATAGCAGAAGAGGGAGTGCACGAGAAAAAGAGTTTCTCGGTAATCGCCGACTTCGAAGGGAGCGAGGAGCAGTTGATGAACGTGAAGGTAGACGATGAATTGCCGATACTTCCGCTGCGGAACATGGTGTTGTTTCCCGGCATCTTCATGCCGGTGTCCATTGGCCGGAAATCGTCTCTCAAACTGATACGCGATGCCGAGCGTCGCGACACCTATATAGGCGTGGTCTGCCAGAAGAACGCCGAAACCGAGACCCCTTTGCTGGACGACCTGCATTCTGTGGGTACGATAGCCAAAATCATACGCACGCTTGAGATGCCCGACCAGTCCACTACGGTCATCCTACAGGGGCTGCGGCGTGTGAACTTGCAGGAGCTTGTGAAGCTCGAACCCTATCTGACGGGCAAGGTCGAGGCCCTGAGCGACGAGCTTCCGGCCAAGGACGACAAGGAGTTTCAGGCCCTGGTAGAGGCTGTCAAGGACTTGACGGTGCGCTACGTAAAAAGCTCCGACATGTTTCCTCAGGACTCGGCTTTCGCTATCAAGAACATCAGTAACCCGATGTTCCTCATCAATTTCATCTGTACCAACTTCCCGCTCAAAAAAGACGAGAAGATAGAACTTTTACAGATGGGCTCGCTGAGTGCCCGCACCTACCGTCTGTTGGAAATCCTGAACCGCGAGGTGCAGTTGGCCGAGATAAAGGAATCCATACAAATGCGTGCCCGCGAGGACATCGACCAGCAGCAGCGCGAATATTTCCTGCAACAGCAGATAAAGACCATCCAGGACGAACTGGGCGGCAACGGGCAGGAGCAGGAAATCGAGGAAATGAGGCGCAAGGCCGAGAAGGTGAAATGGAACAGTGAGGTGAAGGCATCCTTTTTGAAAGAAGTTGACAAGCTGGAGCGGATGCATCCACAGTCGCCCGACTACAGCGTGCAGCTGAACTACCTCCAGACGATGCTGAGCTTGCCTTGGGGCATCTATACCACGGACAACCTCAACATGAAGAATGCCGAGCGGACGCTCAACAAGGACCATTACGGCCTGGAGAAGGTGAAGGAACGCATCCTGGAGCACCTGGCAGTCTTGAAGCTGAAGAACAACGCGAAGAGCGACATGAAGTCGCCCATCATCTGCCTGTATGGCCCTCCCGGCGTGGGCAAGACATCGTTGGGGCGTTCCATAGCTGCCGCGCTGAAGCGCAAATACGTGCGTATGTCCTTGGGAGGGGTGCACGACGAGGCTGAAATACGCGGACATCGGCGGACGTACATCGGAGCCATGCCGGGGCGCATCATCAAGAACCTCATCAAGGCTGGCTCTTCCAATCCGGTATTTATTCTTGACGAGATAGACAAGATAAGCATGGACCGCCAGGGAGACCCCTCGTCGGCCTTGCTCGAAGTGCTCGACCCCGAGCAGAACTCTACGTTTCATGACAACTTCCTTGACGTGGACTACGACCTGTCCAAAGTGATGTTCATAGCCACGGCCAACAACCTGAACACGATACCCGCCCCGTTGCTCGACCGCATGGAACTTATCGAGGTGAGCGGCTACATCACCGAGGAGAAAATCGAGATAGCCCGCCGCCACCTTGTCCCGAAGGAACTGGAAGCCAACGGCATGAAGAAGAACGACGTTAAGTTTCCCAAGAGTACGCTGGAGCTGATAGTAGAGTCCTATACCCGCGAAAGCGGCGTGCGCGAGCTGGAGAAGAAGATAGGCAAGATACTGCGCAAGCTGGCACGTGCCTATGCTACCGACGACGTGTTGCCCACACACGAGATAAAGCCCGAGGACTTGCAGAAGTACCTGGGAACCCCCGAGTACACCCGGGACAAGTATCAGGGCAACGACTATGCGGGCGTGGTCACCGGCCTGGCATGGACAGCCGTCGGGGGCGAGATATTGTTTGTCGAGACAAGCCTCAGCCGGGGTAAGGGCGGCAAGCTGACGTTGACCGGGAACCTGGGCGACGTTATGAAGGAGTCGGCCATGCTTGCCTTGGAGTACATCAAGGCACACGCCGAGCTGTTGCGCATTGACCCGGACATCTTTGACAACTGGAACATCCACGTGCATGTGCCCGAAGGTGCCATACCCAAGGATGGACCCTCGGCGGGCATCACGATGGCCACTTCGCTGGCTTCGGCTCTGACGCAGCGCAAGGTCAAGAAGGACCTGGCCATGACGGGCGAGATAACCCTGCGCGGACGGGTGCTGCCCGTTGGGGGTATCAAAGAAAAGATATTGGCTGCCAAGCGAGCCGGCATCAAAGAGATTATCCTGAGCGAGGAGAACCGCAAGAATATCGAGGAGATACAGGAAATCTACTTGAAGGGGCTTACGTTCCACTACGTCAAGGACGTGAAGGAAGTCCTGGCCATCGCTCTGACCGACGAGAAAGTGGCCGATGCCATAGACTTGTCTGCACCGTGTGCGAAGGAAAACGACAAGGAGGAGACGGCGAAATGACTTTCTTGCTGCAACATACCGACGATAAGACCAACGCAAGAGCCGGTCTGATTACTACGGACCACGGGCAGATAGAAACTCCCATCTTCATGCCTGTGGGCACTGTAGGGACAGTCAAGGGAGTGCATCTGAGCGAACTGAAGGACGACATCAAGGCGCAGATTATCCTAGGCAATACCTACCATTTGTACCTGCGCCCGGGACTGGACATCCTGAGGCAGGCAGGAGGATTGCACAAGTTCAACGGCTTCGACCGCCCTATGTTGACCGACAGCGGAGGTTTCCAGGTGTTTTCGCTTTCCGGCATCCGCAAGTTGCGCGAGGAAGGGGCCGAGTTTCGCTCACATATCGATGGCAGCAAGCATATCTTTACTCCGGAGAAGGTGATGGACATTGAGCGCATCATCGGCGCGGACATTATGATGGCGTTCGACGAGTGCCCGCCCGGTGATTCTACTTACGAATACGCCAAGCAGTCTTTGGGCTTGACGCATCGGTGGCTGGATCGCTGCATCAGGCGTTTCAACGAGACGGAGCCGCTATATGGCTACCGCCAGTCTCTGTTCCCCATCGTGCAAGGCTGTGTCTATCGCGACCTGCGCACGCAGTCCGCCGAGTTCGTCGCCTCGAAGGAGGCCGACGGAAACGCCATCGGAGGTCTGGCTGTGGGCGAACCTACCGAAAAGATGTACGAGATGATAGAACTGGTCAACGGCATATTGCCCACCGACAAACCCCGCTACTTGATGGGAGTCGGGACTCCGGTGAACATTCTCGAAGGCATAGAACGCGGCGTGGACATGTTCGACTGCGTGATGCCTACCCGCAACGGGCGCAACGGTATGCTGTTTACTAAAGACGGCATTATGAACATGCGTAACAAGAAGTGGGAGAACGACTTTTCGCTCATTGAGCCTGATGGTGCCTCTTACGTCGACCGGCTCTACACCAAGGCTTATCTGAGGCACCTGTTTCATGCACAAGAGATGCTGGGTATGCAGATTGCCTCCGTTCACAACCTGGCTTTCTACTTGTGGCTGGTGGGCGAAGCCCGGAAGCACATCCTGGCAGGAGACTTCTCTGCGTGGAAGTCTGTCATGGTTAAACGCCTATCGAACAGATTATGAGGAAACCGCGTTGGAACATCGGGCTGAAGGTGAAGTTGCCTTCGTTTGGCTTTCTGAAGCTGCTGGACTGGTACATCATCAAGAAGTTTCTGGGAACGTATGTCTTTGCCATAGTTCTTATTATCTCCATAGCCGTCGTGTTCGACTTCAACGAGAAGATGGACCGCTTCATGTCGCATGACGCTCCTTGGAGTGCCATAATCTTCGACTACTACTTGAACTTCATTCCTTACTTTGCCAATCTGTTCAGTCCGCTTTTCGTATTTATTGCCGTAATATTCTTCACTTCCAAGTTGGCCGAGAACTCGGAAATCATAGCCATGTTCTCTGCCGGGATGAGCTTTAAGCGTCTGTTGCGCCCTTATATGATTTCGGCTGCCGTCATTGCCTGCGTCACGTTTTGCCTGGGTGCCTACGTCATTCCCAAGGGGAGTGTGGCGCGCATCAACTTTGAGGACAAGTACTACAAGCCGCGTAAGGCCAATTCGGCGCACAATGTCCAGCTGGAGGTGGACACAGGTGTCATTGCCTACATTGACCGTTTCGAGAACTATAGCAAGACGGGTTACCGCTTTTCGCTCGACAAGTTTGACGGCAAGCAGCTCGTTTCTCACCTGACGGCACGTTCCATTACTTACGATACGACTTCTACGCATCGTTGGACCATCAAGAACTACATGATACGCCAGATGGATGGTATGCGCGAGACCATTGTCCACGGCGACCGTCTCGACACTATGCTTCTCATGGAACCGGCCGACTTCCTCATAATGAAGAAGCAGCAGGAGATGATGACCAACCCCGAACTGCGCGAGTACATTGCCCGTCAACGCCAGCGCGGCTTTGCCAATATCAAGGAGTTTGAGATAGAGTATCACAAGCGCATTGCCATGTCGTTCGCCTCGTTCATCCTGACGCTCATCGGGGCATCGCTCTCCTCCCGCAAGCGCAAGGGCGGAATGGGGCTGTACCTCGGCATCGGGCTGGCCTTGAGCTTCTCCTACATCTTGTTCCAGACCATTGCTTCGACTTTTGCCGTCAACGGCAATGTGCCGCCGGTCGTGGCCGTCTGGATACCCAACATCCTGTATGCTTTCGTGGCTTTCTACCTCTACAGGAAAGCCCCCCGTTGAGACCGGGGCTGCTGTGGCAGTATACGAATAAGGCCAGAGCCTTGGAGGCTCCGGCCTTTTGTCGTTCGCTTCTGTCGTCTTGTGCGTTTGCTTAATAGGCGAAGAGCGGGTAGTTCTTCATCGTCTCGTTGACACGGGCACGTACGTTGGCTATTACCTCTTCGTTGCCGATGTTCGAGAGCACCGTCTCAATCATTTCGGCAATCTCTACCATCAGGTCTTCCTTAGCTCCGCGTGTCGTGATGGCAGGCGTGCCCAGGCGGATGCCCGAGGTCTGGAATGCCGAGCGGCTGTCAAAGGGCACCATGTTCTTGTTCACCGTGATGTCGGCCGATACAAGAGCCTTTTCGGCCACCTTGCCTGTCAGGTCGGGATACTTCGTGCGCAGGTCTACCAGCATAGAGTGGTTGTCCGTTCCGCCCGATACGATGTCAAAGCCACGCTTCAGCAGCTCCTCGGCCAGCACGGCGGCATTCTTCTTCACCTGCAGTGCGTACTCCTTCCACTCCGGTTGCAGGATTTCGTTGAAGGCAACGGCCTTGGCGGCGATGACGTGCTCCAGCGGGCCGCCCTGTATGCCGGGGAACACAGCCGAGTCGAGCAGCTGCGACATCATTTTGATTTCGCCCTTCGGGGTCTTCTTGCCCCAGGGATTGGGGAAGTCCTTGCCCATCAGGATGATGCCGCCACGCGGGCCGCGCAGCGTCTTGTGCGTGGTCGAGGTGACGATGTGGGCGTACTTCACCGGGTTGTCCAGCAGCCCGGCGGCAATCAGTCCGGCCGGATGGGCCATGTCCACCATGAAGATGGCACCCACCTTGTCGGCTATTTCTCTCATGCGTTTGTAGTCCCATTCGCGGGAGTAGGCCGAGCCGCCGCCGATGATGAGTTTCGGACGCTCGCGCAGGGCGATTGCCTCCATCTCGTCGTAGTCCACGCGGCCTGTCTCCTTGTTCACGTTATATTCGCAAGGCGTGTAGATGATGCCCGACGTGTTTACGGGGGACCCGTGCGACAGGTGGCCGCCGTGGGCGAGGTTCAGTCCCATGAACTTGTCACCGGGGTTGAGCACTGCGAGGAATACGGCTGCGTTGGCCTGCGCACCCGAGTGGGGTTGCACGTTGGCCCATTCGGCACCGAATATCTTCTTGATGCGCTCGATGGCGAGCAGTTCGCTCTGGTCCACCACCTCGCAACCGCCGTAGTAGCGTTTGCCGGGATAGCCCTCGGCGTACTTATTGGTGAGCCATGAGCCCATAGCCTTCATTACTTCGTCGCTCACAAAGTTCTCGGAAGCAATCAGCTCGATACCTTTCAGCTGACGTTGGTGTTCTTTTTCGATGATGTCGAAAATCAAATCATCTCTTTTCATTGTTCGTAGTCGGATAGAGTTAAGTATGTTTTTGTCAGTAATTAGATTGCCACAAATGTACGGCAAAAAATGAATATTGCAGCATTTTATGCCGAAAAAAACAGTGCTTGTTCCCGAAATGTCCCCGGAACCCGTCCCCGTGTGCCCTCTTTGGCCATGTTCGCGGCTGCCGGGCGGCTGTTTGGACGCGCCTCGTCCGTCTCTGCCAGAGGACAGGCGGGAAACCATGCCTCGTTCTCTCGTAGGTATGCCTGCCTCCCTCCCCTTGCCCCCAATCGGTCATTAGAGTCCGAATCAAGCACATGACAGGCTTGGAAAACCGAAGAAAGACAACCAAACCCCAAGTCGGTGGTCTAATGACCGATTTGGGTTTAGGACGAAGCCGGGCACGCGCCTCCGTCGGCCTCATCCTCGCGGTGGCGGCGGTGGTGTCCGTCCGTCGGGTGGGGAGGAAGGGCGTGGAGTGGCTCGTGTCCGGCTTGGTCGGGGGCTGTTGTGTCAGGATGCCAATTTTGATGCAGCAGCCCTTGCGATGTACCGTTGTCCTCGGGGGAGTGGCTCGTTTACAGGTCTATGCTCTGCGTGTAGACTTCGCCGAAGCGGTTGGTGAACTCCACCTTTATCTGCTTGGCTCCGTCGGCAGGCATGGCGCGGAACAGGTGGGCGGTGCGGTCGCCCGGGTAGCGGCGGCCAAGCTCCTTCACGCGGGTGTCGTCGATGTCGACAAACTGCTCCATGTCGCCCATAGGCTTGCCGTCCTGATACCACACCACGCGGCACGCGCTGTCCCAGTCCCACACGTTGGCCACCACGAAGCTGCTTTGTGTTCCAAATTCTCCCTTGTTGTAGAGTTTGAACTGGTAGGCAAAGTCGCGGCGTGTGCCCTTGTAGTGCCACTTCAGCTGGTCGCCGTCCACGTCCACCACCATGTAGCCGTTGGGTGCTCCGCAGCGGTTGGTCCATCCGGCCCACCATGCGCCGCAGGCCGCGCCTATGTTGTGCTCGTAGAGCGTGGGTGTCACCTCGCTGTTCTCAAAGTAGTGCGTATGGCCGTTGAATACGTGCACGTTGTAGCCCTTCAGCACCTCGGCCAGCTCGTCGGCATTGCGCAGGTTGCCGTCGGTCGTCACGCGGTTCCAGGCCGGTGTGTGCATGTTCAGGATGACGAGGCTCCCCTTGGGTACGTAGCTCAGGTCCTTCTTCAGCCAGGCTATCTGGTCGCCCGTCATGCTTTCCTGATACTTCCTGTTGCCGACGTAGTTCATGCTCTTCATGGTGACGATGTGTGCCCGTCCTATGTTGAACGAGTAGTCCGTCGGGCCGAAGTAGCGGTTGTAGACCATTTCGGCGTATACGGGTGTGCCTACGGCCATGTTGTGCAGGTCCTGATACTGCTTGTCGAGGTCGTGGTTGCCGAGGCACTGGAAGAATACGGCCCCGGTGTTCTTCACCGACGTTTTATACTCGTCGTACAGACCCATCTTGTCGTGCACCAGGTCGCCCAGCGTCATGATCACTACTTCGCGCGACTGCTTCAGCGAGTCGATGACTTCCCTCAGGTCGGGCACCGTTTCCTGCCGCCAGCGTTTCATTTCGGCGGCATTGGTTACCTGCGGGTCCGAGATGGCGATGTAGTGGAAGGAGTCTTCCTGCTTGCGGCGTTTCTCCAGCACGAAGTCGTGTTTGCCACCCTTCGTGGCCAGCTGGCCTACCGACACGTAGTAGCCCTCGGCCAGCCCTTCCTGTTGCGGCAGGTTGTAGGCTGCGGGGACCGAGATGGTGACATACTTGCTGCGCGTGGTGTCCGACGTCAGTGCCCATGCGCCCTTGCCGTCGGTCTTCGTGAAGGCGTAGCCGTCGTTCACCACCACGTTGGCGATGCCTTTTCCGGCCTTGTCGGTTACTCGTCCGCTAAAATCGAACACGGTGCTTTGTGCCGCAGCTTCCAGCCAGCAGCCGCACAGCAGCATTCCTAAAATTAATGCGTTACCTTTCATTTGTTTTGAGGTTTGGGTTTGTTGAACAATTTTTCCGGGCGCAAAGGAACAATCGGAGGGTTTCAGACTTATGACAAACGGGTGACAATGGGATAACGCCTCCGCTTGTCTGTCTGTCCTCGGCGGTTGCCGCGCAGGGTGGGGGTATAGGCCGTGCGGGGTACTATATAAATAAGGTGTAGAGGACGGCCCGGTCCACTATAGGTTCGCCTCCTTGCGGGCACAAGTGTGCTGCCGCGGGGGGGCAGGTGCGTTGCCAGGCGGGCAGAAGTGCGCCAGGTTGCTCGTGTGGCTTTGGAAGTGTGGAAGTGGTGGAAATGCCGTCTCGAAGAGTAGGGGAGAGGAATGTCGGAATAATGGCTCTCTTGGTAAGAGATGTAGTGGGGTTTGGTAAAGTCTTAGGCTCTTGTCAATTGTGCCTTTTCCCTATGACTTCTCTTGGTAAGAGATGTATCAACACGCCGCAAAGGTAACAAAAAGTGATGTCTCCCTGCAAACTTTTAACACAAAAAAGAGCGTGGAGGCAAGAAAAGGTGGGTTGAAAATGAAGCCATTGTTGACCAAAATCGAAAAGAAAGAAAAAGAACATGTTGGTATATTGGTGCTTACAGTGTTGATACATCTCTTACCAAGAGAGCTATCGGGAAATGAAAGATTGCTATTATAGGACAGGTGTTTCTTTGGTGAGTAAGAAACAGAATAAGGGTCCGGTTGCCGGGCGCAGGATGCAGCCTTGGCGGCCAATGAAGGAAGAAGAAACGCAGGATAGTCAATAGAGCAATCGTGGCAATACGAAGACAGAGGCCGTGCGGCAGCGGCTTGGAGGCTTGTGTGGCTTGTGTCGGGCGGGCGTTCCGGGGACGGACGGCGGGCGGCTGTTTTCGTTGTATGGCGTCCGAGGCAGGATGCGGACGGGCGGCGATGGAAGGCGAAGCATTGCCGCGTCCCGTGCCAACAGCGTTGGCCTTTTGCGTCGGGCATGTCAGGATGGTTATAATAGTCTATACACTAATGCATTCGTTTATGAAGACAGAACACTTCAGACGGGTAAGACGTGTCGCGCTGCTTGCCCTCTTTGGCCTGGCGGGTGTCTGTGCCACGGCCTCGGCGCAAAACGTGGCGCTCAAGACCAACGTGCTCTACTGGGCCACCACCACCCCCAACCTGGGGCTGGAAGTCTCCTTTGCCCGCAAGCACAGCGTGCAGCTGTTCTACGGGCTGAACCCTTGGCGGTCGCCCTCGGGCAAGAGCCTGCGCCACTGGGCCTTGCAGCCCGAGTACCGCTACTGGTTCTGCGAGAGTTTCAACGGCTGGTTTCTCGGCGCACACCTCATGGGGGGCGAGTTCAACGCCTCCGGGGTGGACCTCCCCCTGGGCATCCTCGACGGCCTGCGGCAGCACCGCTACGAGGGCTGGTACGCCGGGGGCGGCATCACCGTGGGCTACCAGTGGATGCTGGCCCGTCACTGGAACTTCGAGGCTTCGCTGGGCCTGGGCTACGACTACATAAAGTACGACAAGTTCGTCTGCGGCGACTGTGGCGAGCGGCTCAAGTCCGACCACAGCAATTACCTCGGGCCTACCAAGGCTGCGTTGAGCCTCATCTATGTGTTTTAGCTCCGCACCGACACACTAAAAGCGATACATACACAAATCCCATAGAACCATGACCAAGACGACAATACCCATATTGCTTCTCTGCGCCGCAGCACTGCTGCCCGCCGGGCTGGACGCGCAGACGGCGGTGCCCATGCTGGCCGACAGCACCATCGCCGTGCGCAACCTCAAGGTGGAGCCTACCGACCGCACCCTGGTGCTCGACATGGACCTCTGCCTCGACTCCCTCCACCTGCGGGCCAACCGCCGCATGGTGTTCACGCCCACCGTCTCGGGCGGCGACGGCTACACCCGCCTGATGCCCCCCATCGTGCTCAACGGGCGCAAGCAGTCCATCTCCTACAAACGCTTCGCCCACAACGACTACGGGCCCGACGCACTGGCCGTCTACCGCCGCAACGGCACGCGGCAGACCGTGCACTACAGTGCCGTGCTGCCCTACGAGCCGTGGATGAAGAACTGCGACGTGGCCATCGAGGAAGACCTCTGCGGCTGCGGCGACGTGCTGGATCAGGCCGTCACCCCCTTGCGCCGCCTGCGCCGTCCCCGTATGCCCTATGTGCGCCCTGCGGTCGAGGGACCCAAGGAGCGCCACTACGACGGGCAAGCCTTCATTGACTTCCCCGTGGACAAGATAACCCTCTACCCCGACTACCGCGCCAACCCCACCGAGCTGGCAAAAATAGTCAACTCCATCAACGTGGTGAAGAACGACACCAACGCCACCATCTACCGCGTGGAGATACACGGCTACGCCTCGCCCGAGGACACCTACCGCCACAACACCTACCTGGCCGAGAACCGCGCACGCACCCTGACGGACTACGTGCGCCGCATGGTGGCCCTGCCCGACACCACCTTCCGCGTCTCCTCTACCCCCGAGGACTGGGAGGGACTGCGCCGCTACGTGGACGGCAGCAACCTGGACAACCGCGAGGCCATACTGGCCCTGATAGACGACGCCACGCTCGACCCCGACGTGAAGGAACACCGCATACGCGACCGCTACCCCGACGACTACCGCTTCATGCTGCAGACGTGGTATCCCGCCCTGCGCCACTCCGACTACGTGGTGCGCTACTACGTGCGTCCCTTCACCGTCGACGAGGCCCGCGAGATAATCCGCACCAAGCCCCAGCAGCTCTCCCTCGAAGAGATGTACGCCCTGGCGCAGACCTACGAGCCGGGCACGCCCCGCTTCAACGAGGTGATGGAGACGGCCGTGCGCATGTTCCCCGACGACCCCACGGCCAACCTCAACGCCGCCTGTGCCCGCATGGAGGTGGGCGACTACGAGGGTGCCGAGCACTTCCTGCGCCGTGCGGGCCGTTCGCCCCAGGCCGACCACGCCCGGGGCGTGCTGCTCGTGCTGCGCGGCGACACCGACGGCGGCTGCCGCCTCATGCGCCAGGCCCAGGAGGCCGGCTGCCGAGAGGCGGGCGACAACCTGCGCCTCATCGAAGGCCCCGCCACCACCGCCCCCGCCGACGACCGCCACAGCGAGACAGATACAGACTGAACTATCTATACATAATGTACCAATAACAAAAACTTAGTGAACGTATGAAAACAAAGAGACAATTCTTCTCCCTCGCACTGGCAGCACTGGTGCTGGGAGCTTGTTCCGACGACCTCGGGGTGAACAACGGACAACCCCAGGGCGGAGTGGGCGCAGGCGAGACCGGCTATGTCAGCCTGGCCATCAACCTGCCTACACAGCCTTCGACGCGTGCGGCCAACGACGACTTCGACGACGGCGACGCAGTGGAATATAAGGTGAACGAAGCCACGTTGCTCATCTTCGTGGGTGCTAACGAGCAGAACTCAATCTTCAACGGTGCATACGCCTTGGCCGGAACGCAGGCGGACTACAACCCCGAGGATGACAACATCACTTCGAAGTACAGCTATACGGCCCCCATCGTGCGCCCCACCACGACCGCAGGCCAGAACATCTACGCCTTGGCGGTGATTAACGGCAGCGGCATATTGACTTCCGAAACAGCCGGGAACGCAACGACTTGGAAGATTGGCAACACCACGCTGACAAGCGGCACGACGACCTTTGCCCAGTTCAACGCTGCACTCACTCTTACAAAGGAGCAGATTGCTGGCATGGCTTCCCGTAGCGGAAGCGGAAACTTCCTGATGCTCAACGCGCCCCTCTATACCGCTCCCGGTGGGCAGACTCAGCCCGCTGCGACTGCTACGGCCCGGGTACTGTCCGTGATAGACCCCAACAACATCTTCGACTCGGAGTCTATGGCTGAGGACAACCCTGCTGCCGACATCTACGTGGAACGTGCCGTGGCCAAGGTGACGGTGACAGAGGATGCTTCCTTGGATGACAGCGGTATGCCAACGGGCGTAACCGTGAACGACATCGCTGGCTGGACGCTCGACATTACGAACCAGAAGACCTTCCCCGTGCGCAACGTGAATGGTGCCGGCTGGTGGTCCTACTACAATACGGCATCCACAGGCGACCACTACCGCTTTGTAGGCGCGGCTGCCGTAGACCCCGGCTTGTATCGCACGTACTGGGGCATTGACCCGAACTACGACGGCACGGGCTACACCGATGGCACAACTGGTAATGTAAATGCCAGCACAGAGTTCTTCTCGGTAGTTGGTACCGCCCCCACGACGTTGACTCAGACCGGTGCGACCAATCCCATGTACTGCCTTGAGAACACCTTCAACACCGCCAACATGATGAAAGACCAGACCACACGTGTCATCGTGGCTGTAAAACTCTCGGTAGGTTATGCTGGTGAGGGCAACGGCGACTTCTACGTTCTGAACAACGTCAAGAGCACTTTCTACAAGAAAGCGGACATCGAGAACGTCGTTAAGCAGGCCTATTTGGACAACGCTGTAGTACAGGCTGCTCTGCACGGAGAGGGTGGTCTGACTTCGACTGGAAGCATCGGCGGAGAAGACCTTGTTGTCACCTACAAGCATGGCACGGATGATGCAGACGAAGACCTTGGCAACTTGGAGGGTGGTACAGTGACGGTGGCTACTGTCCACGTGAGTGCAGATGCTGCCGACAACTTCGAGAACTCTACCATTCCTGTTGCTTTGGCCTCGAACAACCAGACTGTTACGAATGACATCAACGCTGCCTACAAGATTTCCTACTACAAGGGTGGCGTGGCCTACTATCCGGTTATGATAAAGCACTTCGGCGACGACGCTACTCCTTGGGACACGGACGATGCCAGCGATATATCCTCGTACCCCGACTCCAGCGGTGCTAACAACTGGCTGGGACGTTACGGCGTGCTGCGCAACAACTGGTACACCGTCAACGTCAAGTCCATCAGCAGCATTGGCTCTGCCGACGTTGAACCCGAGTACGGTCCTGACGACCCTGTTGAGTCTTGGATATCTGTCGAAATCAACATCCTCTCTTGGGCAGTTCGCACGCAGGACGTAGACCTCTAACCGCACGTACCGCGTAGGGGCGACCCCAGGGCACGGGCACCCGTCCTGCCAACCACAGGGCGGGCGCAGCCCCGCCCCTACAGCGACAGCTTAGGCATTAATTAAAATCTTCATTGGACTTTCCCCCAATCCCGCCGGGGGACAACACCAAGAGCGGGAGCGCAGCCACGCCCGGCGCAAAGACAGGGGCGAGGAACCAACACACGGGAACAGCACAGGGCAGGGGCGCGTCGGCGCAAGCTGCCGCCCCCTCCCTCCCCCGTTCCCTCTTTGACATGATGAAACAGATACCGCACGGAGGTTGTTAGGCATTAGCTGACGAGGCGTCAGGCATCAGGCGTCAGTTGATGAGTTGACGATGCATCAGGCAACAGTCGCACGCTGACGTAGGCATGAACCTCGCCGGACCGGCAGCCCCGAAGGGGTCCAATGGCACACAGGGGACGGCCACGGACAGGGGCGGACAACCGCCTGCTGCCGCATTTCGCCCCCGCCTGCTGCCGAAGCTTTCTCCCGCCTGCTGCCGAAGCTCGCTCCAGCGGCTGGAGAAGCTCGCTCCAGCCAGCTGCCGAAGTCTGCTCCAGCCGCTGGAGCGAGCTTCGGCAGCAAGGGGGAGAAACTTGCGCCGCAATCCGTGTCGGTAACACCATAGCAGGGCGTGCACCCTGCCCCCCGTCCGGGGATGCCGGACAAACGACATAGAGAACGAGACAGAACATAACGTAAACTTATATATGGGAACACCTATGCAGGCAACGATGAAACACAACGCCACGCGTGGCCGCCTATGCCCGCGCCTTGGCCGGGCAGTAGCCACTGTGGCGGCTGCGGCAGTGCTCGCCTCGTGCGACATGATGCACGATGACCGTAGCGACTGCCCCTTCGGCCTCTACCTGAGCTTTGAGTACGACTACAACCTGGAGCGTGCCGACATGTTTGCCGACCACGTGGGCGCGGTCGATGTCTACGTCTTCGACGAACAGGGACGCTACGTCACCTGCCAGAGCGAGGCCAACGTTGGCGACGACCGCCCGCTGGCGCAGCCCGGCTACGCCATGCACATGGACCTGCAGCCCGGTCGCTACCAGTTTGTCGTGCTGGCCGGGCAGACCGACTACGACAGCCAGCTGTCCACCCGGCGCGCCCACTTCGTGCGCTCGCAGCTCATCCCCGGCGACGACATGCAGACGCTCGACATACGTCTTGACACCCGCGACGACGGCACCGGCACCCTCCTTGTGCCCCACGGCGGCGAGCCGCTCGACACCCTGTGGCACGGCCTGCACGTAGAGCCGGTGGAGGTCTTCACCGAGAAACCCACCTACGCCACCATCCCGCTGGTGCGCGACACGAAGAAGATAAACGTCACGCTGCGCGACATCGACGAGCCGTGGACTACCGACGTGGCACAGTTCGACATGCGCATCACCGACCGCAACGCCCACCTGCTGTGGGACAACACGGTGGACGAGTCGGCAGGCACCGTGGTCTACACCCCCCACGCCACCTGGAACACGACCGACCGCACCGCCGACAGCCGTGCCGACGGGGAGACGCAGGTGCAAGTGGGCCGCATAGCCCATGCCGACTTTATGACCTCGCGCATCATCTACCACGACGACCCGGCGGACGACGCCATTCTCTCGGTGACGAGCCGCGAGACGGGGCAGGAGGTCATACGCATCAACCTGCCCGACCTGCTCAGCCGCCTGCGCACCAGCGAGTCGGCCTACAGCTACTCGCCGCAGGAGTTCCTCGACCGTGGTTACGACTACCAGCTCGACTTCTTCCTGAAGGGCGGTCGCCTGGCCTATGCCAACATCCGCATCAGTGTGCTGGAGTGGAGCGTCAGGGTGCAGTTTGCCGATCTGTAGCCGACGTGGGGGTTAGTTAACGAGTGGTTAGGCATGAGTTGACGAGGTATTAGGTACGGCCCTTGCGCCGCCTTGTGCCATCCGCCCTCTTGGACGGGGCCGATGCGAGGAGGGGTTGCATAAGGACCCCGGGTCCGCTCCGTTCGCCCGGGGCTAAGCATAGTTGGACGGCTTCGCCGCCTCGCTCCCCGGAGCCCCGTTAGGACCGAGGGGAGGCAGACAACAAAGGAAACGAATAGATGTAAACATTAAGATACAAGAAGAGATGAGACACAAGATATCAGCGGACAGAACCCCCTCCCTTAGGGGGAGGGCCGGGGTGGGGCTGCTCCTCGCCCTCGCCTTTGCCGCCTGCACGGACGACCAGGCTCTCTCGCCCGACGTCGGCGGCGGGGGCGCGGTGGAGGTGCGCTCCTACGTCTCGCTCACCCTCTCCACCCCGGCCTCGCCCGGCACGCGGGCCAACCCCACGGGAGGCGAACTGGGCGACGGGCAGGAGGACGGCACGGCGGACGAGAACGCCGTCGGTAGCGTGGTGGTGTTCTTCTACCAGGCCGAAGCCGGGGTGAACGCCCTGGCCACGACCCCCGTCAGTGCCGCCGTGGTGTTTCCCGTCGGCCCCGCAGGGACGGAAGGCACCGCCGGCAGCGGCCATGAGGTAGAAAGAACCTACGTCACCGCCGCGCAAGAAGTCCCGCTGGCCGACGGCACCTATCACCTGCTGGCCGTGGCCAACCCGCGCGACAGCTGGTGGGAGCAGGCCGAAGAGCTTACCCTCGGCACGGTGCGCGACCACCTGGAGACCCGGCAGTGGACGGGCACGGGCACCGACTTCCTGATGTCCTCCGAGGCCGACGCTACCATCACGCTGGAAGCCAACCCCGCCTCCGAGCCTGCCACCGCCACGATAGACATCGAGCGGCTGGCCGCACGCATAGACTATAAGACGACGGGCACCTACACGTGCAAGGACCCGCAGTACGAGGGCGGCAAGGTGGAGATACTGGGCGCGGCCATCGTCAACGACCTCACCTCGGGCAGCTACCTCCTGAAGCGGGTGGCCGATGAGCCCGGGAGCACCACGCCGGTCTACCTCGGCGACGAGACAGCCGATGCCGCTACCGGTGCGGCCACCAACTACGTCCTCACCCCCTTCACCACCGACCCCGACGTGGCAACGTACGGCCTGCCCTACACCGACCGCTCGGACGACCCGAACGACTGGGCCGGGTGGACACAACCGGGCACGTCGGTGGGCGGCGGCTGGTACCGCATAGGCTACACGCAGGAGAACACCACCCCCGCCAAGGCCACCACCGAGGAGCGCAACACGGGCGTAGTGTTCCGCGCCCGGTTCACCCCCACGGGGATGCCCGACTATTGGGCAACGGGCGAGACCTTCTTCGCCCTGGGCAACCAGCTCTTTGCTACGATGGAGGACATGATGCGCTGGTTCTGCGGCCCGGACTTCGACCGCTACGGCGAGCTGCTTGCCGCCTGCACCGGCTTGGATGAGGTACACGACTTTGCCATGACGTTGCCCGAGGGCGAGCCGTCGGGCTACCGCGACTACCTGCTGGGGCTGACGGACTATGCGGGCGCAGTGAAGTGGAGCGACTACATGCTCCGCGCGTGCGGCTACTCCATGAGCGAGGCCGACGGCCACGCCGTCACCCTCGACCAAGGCGACGTAGTCACCCGCCGGGCCCTGCAACCCCACGGCGTGCGCACCTACGAGGACGCGCAGTGCTACTACACGTGGTGGGTGCGCCACGCCAACGACGGCAACGACGAAACGAACGGCCCGATGGAGTATGCCATCGTGCGCAACAACATATACAAGCTCACCGTGCAGAGCGTCTACTCGCTGGGCGGCTACGTGCCGGGCGACGAGAGCCTCAGCATCCTGGTCTACGTCAACGACTGGCTGCTGCTGCCCCAGGAGGAGATACCGCTGTAGGCCGCGCCTGTGCCGCCGGGCGGACCGCAGGTCTGCCCCCGTGGGCGCACAGGTCTGCCCCCGCCGGGGTACAGGTCTGCCCGCAAGGGAGCACACCTGCGCCCCCGCAGGCAGTGCCGTGAGGAACGATAATAGCTAAGAGTACCATAGACAAGATATGAAGACATTCTTGAAACACGCATTACGCACCGCCCTGCTGGCGGGTTGCCTCGGGGGCTGCTCGCCCTCCGACGGGCTGGAGGGGCTGCCCCTGCCGGGACAGCCCGCCGAGATGCAGCTGCGCATCACCACCCGCGAGGCCGGCGACCTGAACACCCGTGCACCGGGCGACGACCCCGACCCCGTGGGCGAGGAGCCGGGCACGACGCACGAGTTCATGCACTCGCTCTGCGTCTTCATCGTGGACGACGCAGGCACCGTGGTCGAGAAGATTGCTCCCGACCTCAGCACGAACGCCGCCGCCCAGGAGGGCAACCTGCGCACCTACAGCCAGCCGCTCACCCTCGCCCCCGGCACCTACACCTTCTACGCCTTCGCCAACATCGACGCGACGTATAGCACGGAGCTATATAATATAGTAATAGGTATAGAGAAGGACGAGACGTTGCCTTCGCTGGCGAGCATCGTCCTCGACGACCCCGCCGCGAAGATAGACTTCAATGATGCCGACGGCAACGGCAGCCGCCACTTCATCCCCATGAGTGCCGTCCCCCTGACGGTCACCGTCACCCCCGCCACCACGGGCATCTCCATCGGTCTGGACAGGCTGGTGAGCAAGGTGCGCATCTCGCTGCAGGGGGCAAGTGCCTCGTCGGCCACCGGCTTGACCTTCAGTGGCTGGGCCGACCGCGTGGCGTTGCTCTCTGCCAATGCCGCGCCCGCCGATGTGACCTGCGACGGGGAGCGGACGTTCTCTCAAGCCGAGGTTGCCGCCACAGGCGGCCTGGAGTTCTACGTCAACGAGACGGTGGCCCACGCAGCGCCTTTCGCCGTCAGCGTGACGACCAGCAACCGTGGCGGCACCACCTACACCGCCACTACCGCGCGACACGACCTGCCCCGCAACAGCATCTACCCGCTGGTGCTGACGCTGGACGACTACGGGCTGGACATCCGTGTGCAGTGCTGGGTCAGCCCCATCGGCTCCTACCCTGTGCCGGTAGTGGCTACCCTTGACCCGAATACCTACGAAGTGAAGCTGCCCGAGGGTGCACAGTTCCAGTTCGACATCGACGGCGTTTACACCGGCGAGACCGCCACGGAGCAGCCCGCCGACATGGCCTGCACCTGGAGCTTCGACCCGTCTGCCGTCCGTGGCCTTGACTTCGACGGCTACACGCCCGGCAGCACCACCGTCGCAGGCCACGTCACCGCCAGTGCCGGACAGGAAATCCCCCTCACGGCGCAGGCCACGTGGACGGACGACGGCCAGTCCTACAACCGCACCTACACGCTGCGGGTCGTCACCACGGACATCACCGATGTCGAGTTCCAAGACCCCGTCACCACGCGCGCAGCCTCTTCCCGTTGGCTCGACGTGGAAGTGCTCAACATGTATTCATATAAATAAGGAGGAAACAGACAATGAAAGCAACACGCATACACCACCGCCTCGCCCGCCACGCCTCCTCCCTCTTGCTCCTGCTGGCCCTGACTGTGGCCACCGTGCAGGGGGCGTGGGGACAGGATAGGGTAGAGGGAAACCGATATACAACGGAAAGTGGCAGTGCCAACTACACTCCACTCCAGTTGGAGCGGCCGGGGCATTCGAGCTTATTTAATAATGCAAGCCGCATGACAGACGGTAATGAGACTACCTATGCAGAGCAAAATAGTCGAGGTTTACCTTACGATACTTATACGTTGAGCAATGCCGAGTTGGGACGGATACAGATTGTGTCTACCCAAAGTGGACCGACTCATATAAGAATATCGATAAGTGATAATGAAAACTCGGGATTTAAACAAGTAGGGGACGAGTATGACCTTACTTATAATGACAATGTAGCCACGGTGACACTTTCCGAACCAGTTTCGGCTCCGTATGTGCGCCTTACTTTTCGAAAAGCTGCCCTCGGTTATCGTCCTCTTCTCATCAACGAACTCTACTTCTTCGCGGCAGAAAGTAACGACCCCGTCATCCGGCATAAGGATCCCAAGTGGTTCGACCTTCGTGAGCAGTTGAACCTGCCTGTACGCAGCCTTGGCACGTTCAGCTACGACCGCCCCCGGTTCGACCCCATCTCCTCCTCGGCTACCGAAGGCATACAGGCGGCACACACGTACATAGACACCATCTATATGCACAAGGGGAAGAGTATCGACTTGGCTTTGCCTACAAAAAGCCAGTCGGGAAACGGGGGAACGTCGAGTGTGCAGACCTATCAGCGTTGGTACAGCTACCGAACGGACGGAACTTTCCGCACGAACGAGACGGGGGCAAACAACGTGTGGGACTTGCTAACTCCCATCAGCGGGACTGCCTATAGGTTTGCCAACGGATATGTAGGACGACCCCTGTCCGCTGATGTGGTGCAGGCCATGAACTTCTATTATCCCACGGACACAGAGTTCGAAGAATGGTTCCCGCAGGCGGCGGGCAACCCCGACCTGGACAACGATTGGTACGTGGTGGCCTGCGACGTGTCCGGCTACACGGACTTCACGGCGGACTATCCGGGGCGTGATCCTATTACTAATCGGGACGATTGGGTAGCTCGTTTCCGCAACAACGGCTATTACGAGCCTACGCTGACGGTGCGCGTCATCTTCTATATCGTGGGTGTGGACGACCGCGACAACAGTTCCTCGCCGGACAAGGCAGAGAATTGGCGTAACGGCCACGGACGGCTGTCTACATCAGAGTATCAGGGAGGCGGCACAAGCGGGAAGTACTTGGAAGAGTACGACATCACCTTCCCCAGCAAGCACTTGTCCAATTATACCGACGAACTGGTAGCACTGTCGAAGGACGCGCATAGCTACGCCATTCCCGACGTGGATGAGAACAGCGGGCTGACTGTCTCGCTGGCGGACAACAACGCGGGCATCTCGCTCGTGACGAACGACCTTAGTGGGGCGAACCGCATCATTCAGTTCCGTCGGCAACGGAGCGGTGCACAAACATCTTGGGAGGTAGAGGACGGAAGCACCGCCACCATTCTGGTAACGAAGAAGGTGCGTGATGAATATAACAGGGAAAAGACGTACAACATAGCCCGCTTTAACCTCACCTTCGAGGACAACACCGTCCCGCTGACGCAGAGCCAGGTAGCACAGCTGGGCACTGCGGCGGCTACGGGGCGCGACTGGAACTATACCTACCGTTCTCCGGCTTGGATGCGCGAGAACCTGGACTCGCTCACGGCCTTGACCTTCAACTACGACCCGACGGTGGCCGACATATACGGAGGTGCAGGCTACCAGCGTGCTTATTTCCCGTTCCCTATGGAGTGGGAGCACAGCAGTTATGCTTTCTTCGATGGCTCGCAGAGCGGCGATTTCATAATAGGCGTGTCGACGTATGTGGAGTGGGGATACTACGCCATCGCGAATGCCTACATCGGTTATTCGGAGTATATGAATGAAGTTCCAGATCCTCCTTCGGGCCTTGGCAAGGACCCCGACGGGCACTTCCTTTACATAGATACATCCGACCGCCCGGGCATCATCGCCCGGCTTCCTTTCAACGAACAGCTCTGTAGGGGGTCTGAGTTGTTTGTCACGGCGTGGCTTAAGAGTTCGAGTTCCGGCGACGATGCTGCCGTGTTGTTCACCATAATGGGCGTGAATGAGGACGGGAGCTATACGCCCCTTTACCGCCACTCCAGCAGCCAGATACGACGCACAGACCAGCTTGAGGCTGGCGACCCGGGTACGGGAAGAAACACCAACCAGTGGTATCAGGTGTACTTCTCTTTTATGAACAACAGCGACGAGGCGGCCAACTTCACCTCCTATGTGCTCCAGATAGAGAACAACTCGGCCTCTACCAAGGGTGGTGACATCTACGTGGACGACATCAAAGTCTTCATAGGCCGTCCCAGTGCTGCCGTCACCCAGAAAGAATACTCTTGTACCAACGAGCGTACACGCATGAACATCGAGATGGACTGGGAGCGTCTTATGTCGCGTCTCGGCGGCGAAGGCGGCACGGGGGAGAACGGTTTCAGCTTTTGCTTTATTGATGAGACGGACTACAATAACTATCTGGCCTCTCATCCGGGCAGCATAGCCGAGGCGATAGACCATTCCATCGTAGAGATTGGCGACGGCGAGGTCATCAATACAAGGATAATGTCGATGTACTTCATGAACCGCTTTGAGGACAACGACCCCGTAGGAACCAGCACGTTCCCCGGGCATGAGGAAGACGACGTGGACCAGGGCGACTACTTCTTTGCCTACCAGCACATGAAGGACGGCAAGCCCTACTTCTACCGCACAGGCTCGGAGGACGAGGCCGCAGGCCGACGGCTCACTGTGGACTTCTACTCGGTGCTGTCGCCCAACCGTCCTTACATCATGCTCATTATCCCGGCCACCCCGGAGGATGGAGATGGAGGCATGTCAGATACCGACTTGCTTGACTACTTCGCCACCCAGATGGGAGATGCCTGTAGCATCCAGACCCGCTTCTACGTGGAGTCCGAGGCCGTAATCAAGGTGAACGGCGAGGTGATAGACCCCTCGCAGACCTTCTGTGCCGGGCAGGTGTTCAACTTCTCGGCCCAGCTGCGGGTGCCGACGGGTGTGGACGACGAGGGCAACGACACCTACGACGTGCTGGACGAAGGCGTGTACTTCGACTGGTTCTTCGGCACGAAGGAGGAGTTTCTTGCCGTCGACCCGACCGCCAAGACATCCTTGCAGGCCGCGCTCCTCGACTTCCGGCACTTCTATCCCGATGCTACCGAGCTGGACGCGACAACGCTTCCGAAGGAAGAAGATGATGTCGTGTTTAGCCAGGAGGAGTTAAACTTGATAGAGCGTTATGTCACCTCGCCCGTGGTGACGGGCGGTATGCACAGGCGCCTCGTGCTCCATCGCGAGAACCTGGACATCACCTTGCTCAACACCGGCCTGCAACTCGTCATCCAGCCCATTCAGACGCTCGTGCCGCCCGAAGGCTCGGGCATCAGCAAAGATCAGTGGGCGCAAATCTGCTGGAACTACATCCCCGTGCTGCTCTCCGTCAGCGGCGATGCTCCGCAGCTCCACCCGGGCTTCAACACGGTGACGTATCCGGCAGTCGACTTCAACCCCGCCCTCCGCATCGGCCTGAAGCAGATACGGGAGACTGCTGTCGGCGGCAACGGAACTGCTCTAAGAATGGATTTAAGGGGAGCGGTGATCATCACCGACGGAGCCACTCATTTGGGCAAGATAGAAACCTCGGAGGGCATGGACATGCTCTATCTGGTGGACTCGGACGACCCGGCTTATTCGGACTATTTCACGGGCACGGACTTCAACGAGTACAGCTTGCCCATCGGACAAATTGAGGAACTTCGTGCCGAGGTGTATGGGCAGGGGCCGTCGTATAACGACTACATGACGCTCCGCTTCGACCTCTCCAAGCAGGCCAATGGCTTCCAGTTTGCCCCCAAGGAGGGCTATACCTACACGTTCTCCGTGCACTTCGAGGAGAAGGGCGCGGCGGAGGACGAGGTGTACAACTCGTGCTACGGCTCGTTCAACGTCCGCATGAAGGTCGTCCCCGAGTACCTGAAGTGGACGGGCACCGCGCAGGACAACTGGAACAACGACGACCACTGGCAACGCCTGTCGGGCAGCGAGCTGCACTATACGCCGACGGACGCTGAGGTGCGCGACCACGTGACCGACGGTGGCATCAACGCCAACACGAAGGGCTTCGTGCCCATGCTGTTCTCCAACGTCGTGATGCCCGCCGACAGCCGTGCACAACTCTACATGGCCGGATATGCCCAGGGCGGCGGATATGCCCAGGGCGGTGCTGCCTGGTCCGGTTCGGACAACCGTCCCGAGGGTATGGGCGACCCGACGGAGAACATACAGTACGACCTCATGGTCTACGAGCAGAACAACCAACTCACCACCCAACGCTACCGCGTGAACATCTGCCGCGACATCCACTTCATGCCCGGCGCACAGTTGCTCCACGCCGAGCAGCTGATTTACAACCGGGCGTGGACGGACGTGCCGGTACCGGCAAAGCAGTGGACGTTGATAAGCACCCCGCTGCAGGGCGTGGTGGCAGGCGACTGGTACACCACCACCAAGGGGACGCAGGCCAACGAGCCCTACTTCAGGGACATTACCTTTAATGATGAGAACGACCGCCTCAACCCCGCCGTCTACCAGCGCAGCTGGGACCAGTCGGCCACAATCGTAGAGCAGGGCGGACAGACAGCCCCCGCTCACTTCAGTGCCGCGTGGAGCTCCGTCTTCAACGATGCCCGTGTGCCCTATGTGCCCGGCGGCGGCTTCTCCATCAAGACGGCAGCTGCAGGCAGCGGGAACTCCTTGCAGTTCCGCCTGCCGAAGGCCGATACAAAGTACGACGTAAGTACGGGCACGCTGAATCGAGAGGGTGCCGGAAAACTGCTGGTGACTGATCTGCTGGACCGCAGCAATCCGCTTGTCTACAGCCCAAAGGAAAGCGTCACCGCCGAGCTTACCCCCTCGCAGGACGGCAAGTACCTCATCGTGGGCAACCCCTTCATGGCTCCGCTCGACTTGCAGAAGTTCTTTGATGGAAATACGCATTTGCAGCCGAAGTACTGGACAGAGACCAAGGACGGCCCTGCCGTAGGCTCTGCTGACGATGAAAGCCATTGGATAGAAACCATAGAGGGTGCCACCATCCCGCCCTACGGTGCCTTCTTCGTGGAGAAGGCGGAGGGCGCGACCGGCAACACCGTCAGCTTCACCGCCGACATGCAGACCTTCGGCACGGCCACGGGCGGGACGACCGGCACCAACAGCCTCGTCGTCACCGCCGAGAACGCCTCCGGGCGCAGCCGTGCGGCCTTGGCCTATGCCTACGCAGCCACCGACGGCTATCGTGCGGAGGAAGACGCCCAGCTCATAGCCGACCTGACGGGCGACGGCACTGCCGCCCCCGTGGTCTACACCGTGGCGGGCGACGTGGCGGCAAGCGTCAACCGCCTGCACGGCCAGCGGCAAGTGCCCTTTGGGCTGTTTGCAGCCGAGGAGGCGCGGACCCTGCTCACCTTCACCGGCGTGTCGGCTCTGCGCAACCCGCGCCTCTACGATGCCGTCGCAGGCACGGAGACCCCCCTTGCCGAAGGCTACACGCTGACGCTGGCAGGAGCCTCGCACGGCCGCTACTTCCTGCGCTCCGACGGCTCGACGGCTACGGGCATCGGCGACGAGCAGGGCGGGGACGAGGCACGGCTGACGGCCTACTCCGTCCGTCGCGGCGAAGTCATTGTGTCGGCCGACGTGCCTTTGCGGACCGTGCAAGTCTACTCGGTGGGCGGGTTGCTGCTTGACGGCTCCGAGCCGTCGGCCGATGCTTCGGTGTGCCGCTTCGACGGACTGCCCTCGGGCGTGGCTGTTGTCCGCGCGACGATGGCCGACGGGCGCACGACGGCGGTCAAGGTGGCGGTGCAATGACAGCCGTGCCCGCGCCTTTCCGCTTCCTTCGGACGCGGAGCTTGCACGAAGCAAGGACGGCAGGGGCACGCAAGGAAAAGCGGCTGCGGACGAATACTACCCTATGTGGGAGGCATGGCTTGCGAAAGTAGTGCCTCTGAACAAAAACTGAACATCGTCCGCACGCCGTTTCAGAGCAAGCGCAGGCATGGCGATGCCCGCGCTTGTGTTCTTTTCCGGCCACAGGTGCGCCCCCTTGCGGGCACAAGACAGCCCGGCAGGGAGCACACCTGCGCCAGCGGACGGGCAAAGGAAAGGTGGCCGCCGGGCACGGGAAAGGCGGAAAACCGCACGCGGGCCGACCGCAAAAAAGGCTGCCCGGGCAATCAAAACAGGCTCTTATTCGTCGGGTTCGCGGATTTTTTCGTAAGTTTGCCGTCAAATTGTACAAAGAGATGAAGTTTTCGGATATTGAAGAACTAAACGACCAGGTGCTCGACGCCCTGGATGCCATGCACTTTGAAGAGTGTACCCCGATACAAGAACAAGCAATCCCCCTGATGCTGGAGGGCAAAGACCTCATCGCCGTGGCGCAGACCGGCACGGGCAAGACGGCAGCCTACCTGCTGCCCGTGCTCAACAAGCTGTCCGAGGGGGGCTACCCCGAGGAGGCCATCAACTGCGTCATCATGGCCCCCACGCGCGAACTGGCCCAGCAGATAGATCAGCAGATGGAGGGCTTTTCCTACTTCATGCCCGTGAGCAGCGTGGCCGTCTACGGCGGCAACGACGGCATACAGTTTGAGCAGCAGAAGAAAGGCCTGACGCTGGGAGCCGACGTGGTGATAGCCACGCCGGGACGGCTCATTGCCCACCTCAGCCTGGGATACGTGGACCTGTCGCGGGTGTCTTTCTTCATCCTCGACGAGGCCGACCGTATGCTCGACATGGGCTTCTACGACGACATCATGCAGATAGTGAAGCATCTGCCTGCCGAGAGGCAGACGGTGATGTTCTCGGCCACGATGCCGGCCAAGATACAGCAGCTGGCCAAGAACATCCTGCACGACCCGGCGGAGGTGAAGCTGGCCGTGTCGCGTCCGGCAGACAAAATCATCCAGGCGGCCTACGTCTGCTACGAGAATCAGAAGCTGGGCATCATCCGCAGCCTGTTTGCCGAGCAGACGCCTGAGCGGGCCATCATCTTCGCCTCGTCGAAGCTGAAGGTGAAGGAAGTGGCCAAGGCCCTGAAGCAGCTGAAGATGAACGTGGGCGAGATGCACTCGGACCTGGAGCAGGCGCAGCGCGAGGAGGTGATGTACAAGTTCAAGGCCGGACACGTCAACATACTGGTAGCCACGGACATTGTGGCGCGCGGCATCGACATCGACGACATCCGGCTGGTGATAAACTACGACGTGCCCCACGACAACGAGGACTACGTGCACCGCATAGGCCGCACGGCGCGGGCCAACAACGACGGCGTGGCCATCACGTTTGTCAGCGAGAAGGAGCAGACCAAGTTCCAGGGCATCGAACGCTTCCTGGGCAAGGACATCTACAAGATACCCGTCCCCGCCGAGCTGGGCGAGGCCCCCGAGTATGCCCCCGCAGCGAGCCGCCGTGGAGGCGGAGGTGGCGGACGAGGCGGCCACGGCAAGGGCGGAGGCCGCAGGAAGAGCGGCCGCAAGCGTTCGTGAGCCGTCGGCGGAGCGGCAGGTGGGCGGCTGTCCCGGCGGCGGTAATATTGGTAACGAAATCCGTAATGCGGGTTGCGGGCGACACCGCCGGACGGACTACCTTTGTGGCGGCAGAGGAAACGGTCTGCCGCCTGTAAAGAAGACGAACATCAAAACACAGATAGGATTATGAAAGAAACAACAACAGTCAGACTCTACACGTATCGGTATTCCGAGGCAAGGGCCTATGTGGCAGCTTTGCTCTTTGTGGTGGGCAACATCGCTTTGCCCCAGTTGTTCCACCTCGTGCCTCAGGGCGGGGTGACGTGGCTGCCCATCTATTTTTTCACCTTGGTGGGTGCCTATAAGTATGGTTGGCAGGTGGGGCTGCTCACGGCGGTGGCTTCTCCCGTAGTCAATTCGTTGCTCTTCGGCATGCCCGCGCCCGCCGTCGTGCCTGCCATTCTGCTGAAGTCGGTACTGCTGGCCGCCGCTGCCGGTTATGCCGCCCGCCGTTTCCGCGCCGTCACGCTGCCTTTGCTGTTGGGCGTGGTGCTGGCCTATCAGGTTGTGGGCACGCTGGGCGAGTGGCTGATGTGTGGCAGTTTCCTGACGGCTGCGCAGGACTTCCGCATCGGTCTGCCGGGTATGGCATTGCAGGTGCTTGGCGGCTATCTGTTCATAAAACATGTGCTGAAGAAGTAGGTTGGCGAGGCTTTAACCCAAATCGGTCATTAGAGTCCAAAGCGATTTCGCTCTGCCACCGTGCAGATTGGCGGTCGTCTTTGTCGAAGGCGTAGCGGGTTACGTCGAGACAAAGCGGCAGACAAGATGCCGGTGGCAGGACGAAAGGGCTTGGAAAGCCGGAGAAAGACCGTCAAACGCACGGCAAGGCGGTCTAATGACCGATTTGGGTTAAATCCCAATCGGTCAGACCGCCGAAGTGTGCCTCGCTGTCTTTCTTCGGTTTCCCTGGTTCTTTCATCCAGCCAACCTGCACGGAAGCAGGACGGAATAGTTTTGGACTCTAAAGGCCGATTGGGGCTTAAGGACGAATTGACGAGGGACAAGGTACGAGATGCAAGGGGGTAGGTACAGGGTGTCTTCCACCCAATCCCTTGTCAACTCGTACCTTGTCCCTCGTCAATTTTCCTCTCCTCGTTCCAGTGCGTCGAGCATCTCTGTCAGTCGGTCGTATTCCTTCCGGTATCTCTCCGCCCGCGCCCGGTCCTTTTCCGTGGGGCGGGCAATGCGGTCGGGGTTCATGTTGTGGCATAGGTCGTTCAGCTTCACGCGGATGGCGAGTCGGTGGCCACCGAAGCGTTCTATGTACTCCGTCCGTGAGGAAGCCGTGTGCGAGTTCAGCAGGCAGAGGGCTTCCGTCAGTTCGTCCCATTCCTTAGGCGAGAGTCCTGGGCACCGGGCTTTCAGCATTCCGATGATGTCTGTTACGGTGTGCGGGGTGTCCTCGGCGGCATCGTGCAGGTAGCCCACGGTTTGCTCCTTCCAGTCCGCTCCGAGTCCGCCTACCGTGCGCAGATGTCCCTCAAAGTAGTCTTTTCCAGCCTTGTCTGTCTGTCCGTGGTGCAGGATTTGTGCCAATAGGGCGGCTTCGTGTGCCGTGCGTGTGTGGGGGTCCATGTCGGTGCGTGGCGGTGGGGCTGGGAGCGAGGCTATTGCAGGTGGAGCTTCTGCTTCACGAATGCTTCGATAAAGTCGATGGTGCGCTCTATGCCCAAGGCCGACGAGTCGATGCAGAGGTGGTAGGTGGCTGCCGCTCCCCAGGTCTTGTAGCTGTAGTAGTTGTAGTACTCCGAGCGTTTCTTGTCGGCGCGGTTCATCATGTCCTCTGCCTCGTTCTTCGAGATGGAGTGGATGCGGCAGAGGCGTGCAATGCGCTCCTCGCGCGAAGCCGAGATGAACACGTTGGCGCAACGTGGATGGTCGCGCAAGATGTAGTCTGCGCACCTGCCCACAAAGAGGCACGACTTTTCTTCGGCCAGTTTGCGTATGACATCGCTCTGTACTTTGAACAGCGCGTCGTTGCTCAGGCAATTCATGGTGGGTATTGCGCCGTCTCCGATGAAGGGGAAACGCGCCCCGAACAGACCGCCTACGATGCCCTGTGCGGCACGTTCGTCGGCTTTCTCAAAGAACTCTCTGCACAGTCCGCTTTCTTCGGATGCCAGATTGATAAGCTCCTTATCGTAGAAGGAGATACCCAAGCGGGTTGCCAGCTTTTCGCCTATTTCCCGGCCGCCGCTGCCCAGCTGACGACCGATGTTGATTACAAATTTCTCGTCCATATACACCTTTTCTTTATATGTTCTGTGGGCAAATATACGAGTTCTTACGGAATAACGCGGTTTCGGGGAGAGAAAAACTTTGTAGGAGTTGAACGCGAGTTTAGGTTAAAAAGTGGAAAAGACAAGGTTTTTTCTTCCCTTTGTTGTAATATTGCATTCCTTTTGACGTGCAACAGACAGATTATCCGATATGACGCTCGACTATATTTATCACAGTGGGTTTGCCCTGGAGGCCGAGGGGGTGACACTTGTTCTGGATTTCTATCAGGACACACTGCCCGATGACCCTTCTCATGGTCTCGTGCAGGACAGCCTGCTGCAACGCCCCGGGCGGATGTATGTGCTTGCGTCGCATTTTCACCCCGACCACTTCAACCCGCGTGTGCTGGCTTGGAAGGAAAGGCGGCCTGACATCTGTTACCTCTTCTCAAAGGACATTCTGAAGCATCGCCGCGCAGCGGCTGACGATGCGCTTTATCTGTCTAAAGGGGATACGTATGCCGACGACTGCCTGCGGGTCGATGCTTTCGGTTCTACCGACGTGGGCGTGTCCTTTATGATAAGTCTGCAAGGGATGCGCCTGTTTCATGCGGGCGATTTGAACAACTGGCATTGGAAGGCCGAGTCCACTCCCGCCGAGGTACGCAAGGCCGAGGGAGACTTTCGGGCCGAGCTGAACTTCATACGCCATTCTTACGATGCTGCCGACGTGGTGCTGTTCCCCGTGGACCGCCGCTTGGGCGAGGACTACATGCGCGGTCCCCGTCAGTTTATAGAAACCATACGCACGGGGATGTTCGTCCCCATGCACTTCGGAGAGGACTACGAGGGCGGCAACGCCTTTCGTCCAATCGCCGAGGAGCGGGGTTGCCGTTTCTGCGCCATAGGGCACCGTGGCGAGCGTTTCGACTTGTCTGTAGGGGGCCAGACCAAAACTGTTTCAACGATATGAGTCTACCTGTATTTTCGCGCAGCCTTGCCCTGTTGTGGGTTGTACTGTGCCTGCCCTTGGCCTTGCCGGCGCAAGAAGACGACGAGAGCAAGTACCTGGCAGGGGCAGTCCCTGAAGTCGACGGGGAGGTTGTTTTCTCACATACCTATCTTTTGTCCGGGAAGACCCGGCAGGAACTGTTTGACTGCATGGCGGACTGGATGGCAAAACGCATGGAGCGCAATGCCAACACCAGCCGTCTGGTTTACGCCAATCCTGAGAAAGGTCAGGTTGTGGGGCGGGCAGAGGAATGGATTGTCTTTCACTCTTCAGCCTTGGCATTGGACCGTACCCTGATGCACTACCAACTGACGGCCTACTGCCAGCCGGGGAAGTGCGAACTGCAGTTCTCCCGCATCAGTTTCGACTACGAGGATGAGGACCACTATAAGGCCGAGGAATGGATTACAGACCGCTATGCTCTCAACAAGTCGCGGACGAGGCTGGTGCGTGGCCTGGCCAAGTGGCGTAGGAGAACGGTGGACTTTGCCGACAGTCTGTTTGCAGAGGCCGGGCGTGTTCTCGGGGTGTCAGAGGCAGGTGTGTCTTTGCAGTACGGTAGGTCCGCTTTTGTGGCGGATGCCTCTGCGGGCGAGCTTAGGGAGGTGGCGCCGACCGACTTGCCTGCCGATGCCCTGAAAGCAGGTACGGGCACAATTGTCGTGACGATAGGCTCCGACCCGTTCAACATGTCCACGATGACGGCCAACGTAGGCGGCTCGCTGGGCGTAAAGGATGGTAAGCGGGTGGTCTTTGTCCTGTTTTCCCCCGACCAACCCAGTCAGGCTATGGAGCAGGTGCAGGAATATGGCGTGCGCTTCTATCCCGTGGGGCAGAACGAACCTTCGGTGGTGCTGCAATGCCGTAAGCTGCCCGTGCAGGCTCTGCCCGACGGCTTTCCACGTCTTTATGCAGGCGAAGTTCTGACAGCCTTCGTGCGCTGACGGCAGGTGGCCTGCGTCCTTTGGCGGACTTCTTTCCGCTGCACCTTGTTTAAGCAATCACATAACTTACGATACAATGGAAATAAAAAGCAAATTCGACCACTTCAACATCAACGTTACCGACCTGGAGCGTAGTATTGCGTTCTACGAGAAAGCCCTTGGCCTGAAGGAACACCACCGCAAGACGGCACCAGACGGCTCGTTCACCTTGGTCTACCTCACTGACAACGCCACGTGCTTCCTGCTCGAACTGACCTGCCTGAAGGAGCACCCTCAGCCCTACGAGCTGGGCGAGAACGAAAGCCACCTGTGCTTTCGTGTGGAAGGCGACTACGATGCCATACGGGAGTATCACAGGCAAATGGGTTGCGTGTGCTTCGAGAACTATAGCATGGGGCTGTATTTCATACACGACCCGGACGATTATTGGATAGAAATCCTTCCGGCCAACTACTGATACGTTCAACCAAACATTTTGTATGATATGACAGCTGAAGAACTGGAAAAGGCCATGACGGAGGGCATCGTCTTCCGTGGGCAGAAGAAGAAACCTGCCACACCGGCAAAAGTGAAGACCAAAGCTAAGAAGAAGACCTACATCACGGGGCAGCACAACTCGGGAGCTGCCAAAATGAAAGCCGAGATACGGCGCAAGCGGGCCAACCGTCACAAGAAATGACGGCAGAGGCATCCTGTGACCGTATGGGCGACGCTGAAGCCCGGATGCGGCTTTGGCTTTTGCAGTGATGTTCTGCATTTCCCGTCGGACGGGTCGGTATAGCCCCGTTGCGGCGGGCTTTTTTGTGCCTGTGCGATTGCCCGGACAAGCGTTGCGATGCCTCTTGTCGTTGAACCCCAATCGGTCATTAGACCGCCCGATGGGTATCGGGCTATCTTTCTCGGACTTTCCAATCGCTTTCGTCCCGCTGTCGGCATTTTGTCTGCCGCTTTGTCTCGGCGTAGCCCGCTACGCTTTCGGCAAAGGTGGCGGACAAGAAGCACGGCGGCAAAACGAAATCGCTTTGGACTCTAATGACCGATTTGGGTTGAAACGGGGCACGGGCCGGTTGTGCCCGACGGGTGCGGGGTTGCCCCCCGTTCAGGCTTTGTCGCTGCAGAAAATAGAACCATTTCGCCACGCCAAGAAGCCCAGGGCAAGTGCCAGCAGCACCGTGCAGGGCAGCGAAGCCTCGAAGCCGAAGGCTCCGCCCGTCAGCAGCGGACTGCCCGCAAGGTGCAGTTCCAGCATGGGGCTGCCCATCGTGATGCCGCTCACGCCGTAGCCCAGCACCGGCCCTTGCAGCCAGTTCCATGCCCAATGCAGCGCGATAGGTTCCCACAGGTTGCGTTGCCGCAGGTAGGCTGCGCCCATCAGTGCGCCAGCCAGGGCAATGTTGACGAGCGATAGGAGGCCGATGCCCGGGTTGGCTCCGTGGGCCAGGGCGAAGAGTGCCGAGGACAGGAGCAGGGCGACGGCTGGCGACAAACCTTTGTCGAGCATCCGCCCCAGTGCCATGCCGCGAAACAGAACCTCCTCGCTGAAGGCGACGAAAAAGAAATAGGCGAGTGTGCCTGCCAGTTCGCCGGGATACAGGTGCAGGGCCGCGACCTCTACCCACCCGGCGGCGACGGACAAGCCGAACCCCACGGCATAGATGGCAAGGGCGACGGCGGCTCCCCGGGTCAGCGTGTTCCAGCCTTGCCAGGCGAGACCCACCTGCCGCAGGGGACACCGCCTGAACCAAAGCACCGCCCACGCCGCCAGCAACGACGCAGTTGCCCACAGAGCTACGTCGACGACCTGCGACAGCAGCACGTCGGCCTTGTCGCGGAAAGGCAGGTAGCAGACGTAGAACAGCGACTGCAGCACGATGAAAACTACTGTGAGCAAGGCCAGTTCGGCCACAAGCCAGCCCGCTTGTCGGGCGTTGAAGGGCGTAGGGGAGGGTGTGTCGTTTCCGATGTTCATAGGGGGTGATTTTAGCGGTTGGTACACGGCTTTCCCACCACAGGTGTGCCCGGTCTCGGACACAGGTGTGCTTCCCGGCTGGTGTACCTGTGCCCCGTGGAGAGCACAGGTGCGCCCGTTAAGGGATGTTGGGCAAAGCCGTAACGGGTGCAAAAATACGCAAAAAACGGAACAGGTAGCACGAAATGCGTTATCTTTGAACCCAAATCGGTCATTAGAGGCCAAGCGACTTTGTTCTGTTGCCGTACTGGTTGACAGCCGTTTTTGTCGAAGGCGTAGCGGGCTATGACGGGACAAATCGGCAGACAAAATGCCGACAAGAGGGCGAAAGGGCTTGGAAAACCGAAGAAAGACAACCAAACCTCAAATCGGTGGTCTAATGACCGATCGGAGGTTAAAGCACCGTTAGAACTTCAGGGAACAATGATGAATGTAAAAAAGATACTGATGTTGGCCGCCATCCTGATGGTGGCCGTGTGGGCCGGGGCGCAGAAACGGTATGTCCGCTATGTCCCCAAGGGCGGGACACTCTCCAAGCTGATTTCACCGTCCGAAGCCGCAGGCATTCGAAACCTTGAGCTGCAAGGCAAAGTCAATGCCGTCGATTTCCGCTATTTGCGCGACAGTTTTCCGAACCTGGGGCTGCTCAACCTGTCTGGCGCATCCATTGTGCGCTACACCGGACGCGAGGGCACGGAGAAGGGATTTACCGTCTATAAGGCAAATAGTATTCCGGCCTATGCCTTTTGCCCGCCCGGGGTGGACAGTACCCGGCAGACGGGCGGAAGAAGGCTGCGGACCGTCGTCTTGCCCAAGGACATAAAGGTCATCGGACAGGATGCCTTCAAGGGTTGCGGCAATCTGTACGTGCTTAAGTTGTCGCAGTCGGAGCCTCCCATGCTGGAGCCGGGAGCACTGGCCGATACGCTGACAGCCGTGTTTGTGCCTGACGGGTGCAGCGATGCCTACCAGATGTCGGAGGAATGGAAAAGGTTTGCCGTGGTCGATGGCAAAGCCGTGAGGGCACGGGTGCGCGTGGGCAATGGCAGGACGCTCGAAGGCGAGTTGATGCGTGCAGGTTTGCAGCCTCGCGAGGTATGTTTCCTCAGCGTGACGGGGCGCATGAGCGAAGACGATTTCCTGACGGTGCGCAACTACATGCCCCGGTTGGTGGAAATCGACTTGTCCCGTTGCAATGCAGAGTCGATCCCGCCCTATACCTTCTCGCAGAAGCGTTATCTCCTGCACGTGCAACTGCCGTCGGACCTGAAACGCATAGGGCAACGCGCCTTCAGCGGGTGCGGACGGCTGGCGGGGACACTGACGTTGCCACCCGGGGTCGTGGCCATAGAGTATGGGGCCTTCATCGGGTGCGACCACCTGAGACAGGTGCTGGTGACCGGGACGGCACCCACGACGCTGGGCGAAAACTTGTTTGGCGAAGAACCGTCGCGCCTGGTATATGCAACTGAGGGAGAAGACGACGGAACGGGTAACTCAGACTGAGCGTACATGGAACAGAGCAGCAACAACATACGCATCCGTAACTGGGTGGAGGCCGGAGGCCGCTCGCTGAAGGATGCCGAGTGCAACCGCTGGTACATGGACTTTGCCAACGCGCGTCTGTTGCCCGTGCTGGCTGCTTCGCCTTTGTTGGCGGGCGACGAGCTGCGGCAGGGTGCGGTGGCGTTGGCTCTTTACTTTCGCGATGTCATAGCCCGGTCGGGCGGTTGGCACACCTTTGCTCAGGGCTATCGGGCACGCTATGGCAGGACCTTGCCTTTCTATGGCGTGGCGGACTCGTATGCTTCCGACGAGGTGAACGCCGAAGATGTGGCCTTCGTGCTGTGGACGGTGAAGTCGAGGCGGGCACGTTCGCCACGCGAGTTCCCCTCGTGTTGCTCCCCGTTCGAAGGGGAGCTGCTGCGTCTGGCACGTTCGGTCTTCGCGTTGATGGACGAGGATTTTGAGAAGGCACCCGTAGACGATTGCCGTTCAGCAGACTGGCTGATGGCGGCATCGGCCTTGTCACGTCCGCGCTCTCCGCTTCCCGAAGCGGGACCGGAGACGAGGTTGAGCCGGGACGCGCGTCGGTGCCTGGACTACAGCCGTGGCGAGCCGTTGCTCTATTTTGCCGATTATCCGCGTCTGCGTGCGTTCTTTACCGAGGTGCTGGGATGGGAGGCATCGGCTTCGGGCGGACTGATGGAGGACTTGGCGGACGAGCGTGCGTTTGTGGTCTATGCCAATGCCAAGGGCATGTTGCTTGCTCCCGGTGTGGGCTATTGCTTTGCCAGCGGGCGCAACGAGTCCTACGACGCTTCGCGGGCAGTCCGGCAGGGATACGAACTGGTGTGCCGTCCCGGGGCGTGTCCGTTCGACCTGCTGAAGTATGGCATGAGCCAAGGGTTGTTGCCCGACGTGCAGCTACCTGTTTCTGACGGGAAGCGGCTGTTGCTCGACAACTGGGACTTCCTGGCGCGTTATTATCTTGGTGATTATTACGAAGGAGATTGAAGGGGCGGTCTGTGCCTTTCTCCGCAAGCCGCCGGGCGGGGATGAAACCGTCAGGGCGGCCTGCGGGGAAATGAAGGCTCAGAACTCGCTGCTGAAGTGGAAACGGATGTGCTTGAAGTCCGTCTGGGCCATCTGTAGCACGTAGTTGGAGTCGGCCAGGAAGACATCGCGTCCCTCGCGGTCCTTGGCCATGTACTGATACTTGCGTTTCTTGAAGGCTTCCAGCTCGGCGGGGTTATCGCTTTCTATCCAGCAAGCTTTGTAGAGGCTGAGCGGTTCCCAGCGGCACTTGGCGTTGTATTCGTTCTCCAGCCGGTACTGTATTACTTCGAATTGCAGCTGCCCCACAGTTCCGATGATTTTGCGTCCGTTGAACTGGTTGACGAAGAGCTGTGCCACGCCCTCGTCCATGAGCTGATCGATGCCTTTGGCCAGTTGCTTTTGCTTCATGGGGTCGGCATTCTCAATGTACTTGAACATTTCGGGCGAGAAGCTGGGCAGGCCCCTGAAGTGCAGGTGCTCGCCTTCGGTAAGTGTGTCGCCTATCTTGAAGGTCCCGTTGTCGGGCAAGCCGATGATGTCTCCCGCCCATGCTTCGTCGACGGTCGTCTTGCGCTGGGCCATGAACTGTGTAGGCGAGGAGAAGCGCATGGTCTTGTCGTGGCGCACGTGGTAGTAGGGGGCGTTGCGCACGAACTTGCCCGAGCATATTTTGCAGAAAGCCACACACGAGCGGTGATTGGGGTCAATGTTGGCCGTAATTTTGAAGATGAAACCGGTGAAGCGGGGTTCGTCGGGCATGACAGCCCGTTCTTCGGCCTGCACAGGGCGTGGGCTGGGAGCTATCTCTACGAAGCAGTTGAGCAGCTCTTCCACTCCGAAGTTGTTCAGGGCCGAGCCGAAGAACACGGGAGCCAACTGCCCCTTGAGGTACCCTTGTACGTCAAATTCGGGGTAAACGCCCTCTATCAGTTCCAGTTCCCCCCGCAGTTTGTCGGCCAGTTGCTGTCCGATGCGTTCGTCCAAGGCCGGGGTGTTGATGTCTACGGCAACCTTCTCCGTGACAACTTGTTTGCTGGGCTGGAAGAGGTTCAGGTTGTGCTCGTAAATGTTGTACACGCCCTTGAAGCGCACACCGCTCTCGATGGGCCATGTCAAGGGGCGCACCTTGATGGCCAGCTCCTCCTCCAGTTCGTCCAACAGGTCGAACGGGTCTTTGGCCTCCCGGTCCATCTTGTTGACGAAGATGATGACGGGCGTGTTCCTCATGCGGCAGACTTCCATCAGTTTCCTTGTCTGCGTCTCTACGCCCTTGGCTCCGTCTACAACGATGATAACGCTGTCCACGGCGGTCAGGGTGCGGTAGGTGTCTTCGGCGAAGTCCTGGTGTCCGGGCGTATCGAGGATGTTGATTTTGTAGCCGTTGTAATCGAACTCCATGACGGAGGTGGTCACCGAGATGCCACGTTGCTTCTCTATCTCCATCCAGTCCGATGTGGCCGTTTTCTTTATTTTGTTGCTTTTGACGGCTCCCGCTACTTGTATCTGCCCTCCGAAGAGCAGCAGTTTTTCGGTAAGTGAGGTCTTACCGGCATCGGGGTGCGCGATGATGGCAAAAGTTCGTCTTCTTTCTATCTCGTTGTTCATTGTGCTGGTTTAAGGGTTAGTAGGCTGTGGTGCACTCTTAGGGTCGGCCTTTCGGCTTGGACCGTTGCTGTGCGTTGTCCCGGGAGTATGTCCTTATGCGGCAACGGCATTCAGGCTTCCATGCGTGTCAGGCATTTGGCAAGGCTGGCTTCCCAGTGGGGGATGTCGATGCCGTAGGTCTGCTTTATCTTTGTCTTGTCGAGCACAGAATAGTGCGGGCGTGGTGCCTTGGCCGGATACTCGTCCGTGTGCAGTGGACTTACTTTGCAGCTGTCGATGCGGGCAAGGCGGTGGATGGCTATGGTGAAGTCGTACCACGAGCACACACCTTCGTTGCTGAAGTGGTAGACACCCGGAACAATGCCGTGCTCTATGGCTGCATAGATGGCAGAGGCCAGGTCGGCAGCGTAGGTAGGTGTGCCTATCTGGTCGAAGACTACGCCCAGTGTCTCGCGCTCCTGTCCCAGGCGGAGCATGGTCTTTACGAAGTTGTTGCCGAACTCGGAGTAAAGCCAGGCCGTGCGGATAATCATGGAGCGGGTGCAATGTGCCAAGACTTCTTGCTCGCCTGCCAGCTTGGTACGGCCATAGACCGAGTTGGGGCAGGGGCGGGTATCCTCGGTGTAGGGGATGTGGGCGGTGCCGTCGAACACATAGTCTGTGGAAATGTGTATGAGCGCGGCTCCGTGTGCTTGTGCCGCTTCGGCCAGATAGGCGGGAGCCAGGTGGTTGAGGCGGTCGCACAACTCGGTGTTGTCTTCCGCTTTGTCCACAGCGGTATAGGCTGCACAGTTCACGATGACATCGGGCCTGTGCTGGGCAACGAAGTGGTCTACGCCCTGTTGGTCGCAGATGTCAAGCTCCTGCACATCGGTGAAGATATAAGTGTGTTGGGGATGTTGGGCAGCCAGGACCCGCATCTCATTGCCAAGTTGTCCATTGGCTCCGGTTATTAGTAGCTTCATAATACTAAGAGGTATGTATGGGATTGTTGTTGTTGAGTCATAGTTCGAGTTCTCCCTGCCTGTCCTGTTCGTAGTAGGCGGCCAGCATAGCGATGAACTTGCTTATAGAGTTCAGGGCTGTGGCTGTCTCTGGGCTGACCGTTTTCTTTTGCAGCCGTAGAAGCAACAGCCCGTAGAGAGCTTCAAAACAGGTCTCCAGTTCGTTCTCTTCCTTGCCGCCGTTCTTGTGCCGCAGCTCTACGATGAAGGGAAGAGCTTTGAAGTAGGCGGCATTGTAGAAGGGAAACTTGGTGGACGACAATAGGCGGGCATGCAGTTCGTCCAGTTCGAGGATTACGTTGCGGTTTATTTGCAGGTGCCCGTGTTCGGTCGTTCCTTCGGCACGCATCATGTTGGCCAAGTCGTCGTACCACCGTTCCAGTTCCGGCTGTTCGGACGCGGGAAACTGTGCGATGACGTTTTTCCGTAGCTGGTCGATGTCGCAGTGGTTGGCCCGCAGGATGTCTTCTGTCTGCCACATGTATAGCAGGTATTCCGCAATGTTCTTATTCCTGAGTTGCTTAGCTATGTTCATAAGGCTCTATGTTTTAATAGAGGGATTCTCCCATAAGGGTGTATGCCATTCCGATTAGGGAAACTACGACGACAATGCTGCCGATGACGCGGTTCAGCATCCAGATGCCCCGCAGGTTGAAACGTGCTCTTACCTTGTTGACAAAGTAGGTTATGCTGAACCACCATGCCAAAGCCCCGGTCAGGATGGCTATGTAGCCTGTAGCTGCTTCGAACATCAGTACGCCTTGCCCTACGAAAGCAAACCGTGCGAACAAGCCGATGAACAGGAAAATAATGAGGGGATTGGACAGTGTGACGAAGAATGCCGTCAAGAAGTTGTGGAGATAGGTTCCCTTGTTGGCCGAGACCGGACGCAGGGCGCGGACGGGGTTGCTGCGGAATGTGTATATGCCGAAGGCCAAGAGCAATACGCTTCCGAAGAGTTGCAGGTAGAACAGGTTCTTGTTCACGTAGTCAAAGACAAAGCTCATGCCGTATCCTGTGATGAGCGCATAGATGATGTCGCTCAGTGCCGCCCCGATACCAGTCACGAAACCATACCACCGGCCTTTATTCAGTGTCCGTTGTATGCACAGCACGCCTACCGGGCCCAAAGGTGCCGACACTACGATGCCTATCAGCAAGCCTTTCCATAGTATGTTTAGTATGGTCTCTATTTGAATCATGCCTGCAAATATCGGACTTTTTTGCGAGACGCACGTAAATGTTAACGTTTTTTCCACCGTGTTCCAAGTGCCGGAAGGAGGTGTCGCATTTTGCAGAATGCCATGTACCTCCTTCCGTTGCTTCTTGGTTTATAGACGCTTATTCTCTGTCGAGAAAACGTTGTGACAGCCCGTCGTAGGCATCGATGCGGCGGTCTCGCAAGAAAGGCCACCAGCGTCTGACGTTTTCAGAACGTTCCATGTCGATTTCGACAACGATGTTTTCGGGGCGGTCGTTGGATGCCTGTGCCAGCAGTTCGCCTTGCGGGCCGGCCACGAAGCTGTTTCCCCAGAACAGGATGCCGTTGGTTTGTCCCGAGGGGTCGGGTTCGTGGCCTACGCGGTTGACGGAGACTACCGGAAGCCCGTTGGACACGGCGTGTGCACGCTGGGCGATTGTCCAGGCGTTGAGCTGGCGGCGCTGCTCGTCTTCTGTGTCGCTGCTTTCCCAGCCGATGGCTGTGGGATAGATGAGGATTTCGGCTCCGCGCAATGCCATGAGGCGGGCTGCTTCGGGATACCACTGATCCCAGCACACCAGTACGCCGAGGCGGCCTACGGAGGTCTCTATTGGCTTGAAACCCAAGTCTCCCGGCGTGAAGTAGAACTTCTCGTAATAGGCCGGGTCGTCGGGGATGTGCATCTTGCGGTAGCAACCGGCGATGCTTCCGTCGCGCTCGAAGACCACGGCTGTGTTGTGGTACAGGCCCGGTGCGCGCCTCTCGAACAGCGAGGTGACGAGCACAATGCCGTTGGCCGCAGCCACCCGGGCGTAATAGTTTGTCGAAGGGCCGGGGATGGGTTCGGCCAGGTCGAACAGCCGCGTGTCCTCGGTTTGGCAGAAGTACAGCGTGTTGTGCAGTTCTTGCAGCACTACGAGTTGTGCGCCGTGGGCGGCACAGGCTTCTATGCTGTTGGTGAGGTGTTGCAGGTTGGTCTGCAAGTCGGGTGTGTTGGCTTGTTGTACAAGCCCTACTTTCAGTCTCTTCATAAGCAGGATGTCATGTTTCTGTGTGTATGTGTCGGTTGTGGGTTTGGGCGTTTACTTCAATACCCCCGCCGGGTACTGCATGGTGACGCAGTGCAGCGAGCCGTGTTGCCTGATGAGTGCCCGGCAGTCTATGCCTACAAGCTCGTGTTTGGGGAAGGCTTGGGCCAGAACTTCTCTGGCCCGGGCATCGTTGTCGGGCTGGTTGTAGGTGGGATAGAGCAGCGCGTCGTTCATTACCAGGAAGTTGGCATAGGTGGCCGGGAGCCGTTCGCCGTCTTCCACGATGGGGGCAGGCAGCGGGAGCGGCAGCAGCCGATAAGGTTCTTCGGTCAGCGTGCGGAAGGTCCGCAGTTGCTCCTCCATGCGGGCCAGGGCATCGTGGTGCTCGTCCTTGGGGTCGGTGCACTGCACGTATGCGATGGTGTCTGCCGGGCAGAGGCGGGCCAGGGTGTCGATGTGGCTGTCCGTGTCGTCTCCGGCCAGATAGCCGTGGTCCAGCCACAGCACTTGCCTGGCATGGAAGGCCGAGCGCAGATATGTCTCAATCTCGGCCTTATTCATCTGGCCGTTCCGGTTGGGCGACAACAGGCATTGCGATGTGGTGAGCAGTGTTCCCTTGCCGTCGCTCTCGATGGAGCCGCCCTCTAGGACGAAGCCAAGGCGGTTGGCATACCGGCCTTGCAGCATCCCGGCCCGGAAGGCGTGCCGCGTGATGAGGTTGTCTTTGTCGGCGGCAAACTTCAGTCCCCAGCCGTTGAAGGTGAAGTCCATCAGCGTGGCACCTTCCGTGCCGAGCAGCGTAATGGCACCGTGGTCGCGTGCCCAGGTGTCGTTGGTGTCGCATTGCAGGAAGCGTATGTTTTCCATTCGCGACGTTGGGGCTATCTGCCGCCTCACGTCCTCGGGGTCGGGGGTGACGACCAGCAGCAGCTCCCGCTGGCTGATGGCTGCGGCTATCTCGGCGAAGCAGTGCTGCACTTCTTCGAGCATATAGGCCCAGTCTGTTGCCGGGTGTGGCCACGTGAGCTGTATGCCGCTCTGGCGTTCCCACTCGGCAGGCAGGCGGTCGTTGCGTACCTCTTCCTGGCAGAAGTAGCCTCGTTCGAGGCTCACGGAGGTGTCTTCTCTCTGGTTTGCTTTCAGGGGATGTCCTATGATGTATTCCATGTCGTTCGGTGTTGTGTGTCGTTGTGCGATGGGGTGGGCTACGGTGTCATTGCCGGGGCTTGCGGTCGAAGAACGGGTTTTTCGACGAAGCGCTGACGGCGATGGCCAGCACGGTGTGGCAGCCGGGCAACCACTGCAGCTGCTGGGCGGCAAGTCCGGCCGAGAACATGACACGGGTGTCGAGGCGCAGGTCGGCAGCCGTTGCGCACAGCGAGCCTACTGCGATGCCTACGTCCACCGTGTTGAGGGCGCACGGCACGCCGGCAAGGCGGGCGGCGCAGGCGTGAAAGCCGCAATGGCCGCAGTCCAGTCCCTGTGCCTGCTCGCGCGTGCCTACTATGATGGCACACTCGGCCTGTTGTATGTTGTCGGCATCGCGCAGGAAGAAGTTCATCTGTTTCTCCCGGCCTATTTCCCTCATCTTCTGCGAGAGTCTTTCCAGGTCGTCGCTTGCGACTGTTGCGATTTCTATCACGTCTATGCCTTTGCCCTTGGGGGCGGTCCGGGCGGCGGTCATCAGTTGCCTTGCTGCGGCCAGGACGTGCTCATGGCGGGTTGTCCGTTCGTTTTCTATCATGTCTTGTCGGTTTATAGTTTGTGCTTTCGTTGATATACAGCTGCTTGTGTCGCATCGTCCCTGTTTTGGGCCGAAGCCTGCCTCCGGGCTGTGCCGGTGGTGTCCGCTGGGTGGCAGAGGGGATACCTTTGCCCGCGCGGGAATGCTCCTTTGCCTGTCCGGGGGCTTGCCTGTGCTCCCGGGCGGGCAGAGGTATGCTCCCGGCGGGGGATTATTTTGCGTTGTTGCGCATGGGCAAGGTGTCGGTCGTTCGGATGCCCAGCAGCTTCAGCTCTTCGAGTGCCCGGTTGTAGTAGACGGCCGTCTCAAAGTCGGCATTGTCGTGGGCATCGTAGCCGATGATGGCCGTGCAACCCTCGTTGGTGGCAATGTGCCAGAACTCGGGGCAAGGGTAGGGGGCAAGCCCCTTCAGGTCGCAGAAGGCCATGTAGTTGAGGTTGTACTCCAAGGGGATGTTGAGCCGTGCGGCGGCCCGGCAGATGTGGCGGCTGATGGTGGTGCAGTGGTGGTCGAACCGGGGATAGGAGCGCATGAACAGGTCGGGGTGTGCCAAGCAGCAGAAAAGCCCCGTCTCCATTCCCTCGATGGCACTTTCCTCGTAGAGGTCGAGCATGTCCCGGCTGTCGGTGTGCGAGCCGAAGTAGGGGAATGTCTCGTCCGTGTGGTAGAAGTGGTTGCCAAAGATGAGGTAGTCCAGCCCGTACTCGGCAACCTGCTCCTTGAGCCAGGGCAGGTAGTTGGGGAAGTACTCGCACTCCAGTCCTATCTTGATGTCTATCTGGTCCTTGTATTTTCCGCGCAGATCTCTCAGGCTTTCCACATAGTCGGGCAGGTCGGCCGGCAACATGCGCATGTGGGCCACATAGTCGGTGCGGTAGTGCCACGGCGTGTGGTCCGAAAATCCCAAGGTATGCAATCCGCCTTTGATGGCGCTCTTGACGTAGTCCTCGTCGCTGCCGGTGGCGTGGTGGCAACGCGTGGTGTGGGTGTGATAGTTCGTCTTCATTGTTCGTTTGCGGTGATGATTTCGTCCATGCAGATGTCGAAAGCCTCTGTAGGGACTTCGTTGATTAGTTGGAACGGATAGCAGATGCCTGCCTTGTAGGCGTTGGTCAGCTTGGGCAGCAGGCGGTCGTAGAAGCCTTTTCCGCGCCCCAAGCGGGCACCCGAGTGGCTGAAGGCCACGCCTGGCACGCCGACAAACCCGATGGCGGCGTAGTCGTCAAAAGGTTCGCCCTGCGGTTCGTCTATGCCAAAGGGGCCGGGAGCCAGACTGTCCTTGCCGGTGTAGAGGCGCAGTTCGAGGTCGTCTCCTATCACCACGGGCAGCAGGATGCGTTTCCGGTTTCCCCAGCGGCTTACAAAATCGTGTGTGTGCACCTCGTCGGGCAGCGAGTAGTAGAGCAGCACAGTGTCTGCTTTCTCGAAGGCAGGACACGCTTCTACGGCATCCATGATACGTGCCGAAAGGCGGCGGGCTTCATCCTCGGGCAACGCACGCTTGAGGGCGGACATGCGTCGCCGCAGTTCTTTCTTTGTTTCCATCAGACAGGATTGTTTTGTGTGATTGACAGCTGGGCTTCGGGCTTAGGGAAGGCTTCGCCTTTCTCCAGCACTTCGAGTGCCTTCTGCACCGTCTCGTCTCCTTTGTTAAGGTAGCGGATGTGTGCTTCCATGCCCAGGATGTTGTATATTATGTTGTTGCATAAGTATTGTTCCAGAAGTTTGCGCGACTTGTTGATGAGCAGGTTGCGGCGTTTCACCCCCTTGGTCTCGGCAAACCGTATGAACTGCTCTACGATGCCTTCTCGGTGCAGGTAGTCGGCCATGTCGGCTTCGTTGGTGATTTTGCTCAGGACGGCCCGGTTGGTGTCGCTATAGCGGAAGCAGTATTGCTGTATGAGTCCCTTGCTGTTGACCTCTATCAGGTAGGAGGTGAAGCCTACGGTGTCTTGTGGCACGAAGATGTCGGGCATGATGCCTCCTCCTCCGTAGACGGGTCGTCCCAGGCTGGTGGAGTAGCGGAGGCTTTTGTCCAGCTTGATGCTGTCTTCGTTGAAGTACTCGCCGTGTTCGTAGCGGTTGAGCCAGTCCATTTCATATTGTGAAGCTTTTCCATTCTCATAAGGCCGTTGTATGCATCGGCCCGAGGGGGTGTAGTAGCGTGCGATGGTAAGCCGTATGGCCGATCCGTCGTTGAACTCTATGGGTTGCTGCACCAGCCCTTTGCCGAAGGAGCGGCGGCCGATGATGGTGCCCCGGTCGTTGTCCTGGATGGCACCGGCGAATATCTCGCTGGCCGATGCCGAGCCCTCGTCGACCAATACGACCAGCGGGGTGGTCTGGCAGCTGCCCGCTCCGTTGGCGTATTGCTCAGTGCGCGGGTAGCACCGCCCTTCGGCATAGACGATAAGCTTGCCTGCCGGCAGGAACTCGTTGAGCATGTTGACGGCGGCTTCGAGGTATCCGCCGGTGTTCTCCCGCAGGTCGATGACAAGCCCTTTGCAGCCTTGGTGGTTCAGCTTGGCTATGGCGTTGAGAAGCTCTACGTGCGTGGTGCGTCCGAATTTGCTGATTTCAATGTAGCCATAGTCTTCGTTGAGCATGTAGGCCGCGTTGATGGTGTTTTGCGGAATGTCGTCCCGGGTCACCACAAAGTCGAGCAGCTTCTTCTCGGTAGCGCGTTTTATGCCCAACTTTACCTTTGAGCCTTTGGGGCCTTTGAGGTTGCGCATCACTTGCTCGTTGGTCAGTCCCTTTCCGGCAACCGTGCTGTCGCCTACGGCCACAATGCGGTCTCCGGCCATGATGCCTACTTTCTCGGCCGGGCCTCCGGCAATGACGCTGTTGACATGTATGGTGTCCTCTTGGATGGTGAACTGTACGCCTATTCCTGTAAAGCTGCCTTCCAGTTCGGAGTTGACCTCCTCCAGGTCCTTGGCCGGTATGTAGACGGAATGAGGGTCGAGTTCGGCCAGTATTTGCGGCATGGCGTTCTCCACCAGGTCGTACATGTTGACGGTATCGACATACTGGTCGTCGATGACCTGAAGCAGGGCGTTCAGCTTGTTTGTAGAGCCATTGACGATGCCCAGCTTGTTGCCGCCATAGTGCTTGGCGTAGAATGTCCCTATGAGTATGCCCAGCACTACGCTGACGGCTACGAGTAGGGGAATAAAGTGGTAAGATTTCTTTGTATTCATGTCGTTCGCTTTGATTTCAGGTGATGTAGGTTGCGACTTCTGCGTCCGGTGGTGCCAGCATGGGGCAGCGCCCTGGTGTCCCGGCAGAGGGGCGACCTTTCCCGGGACCGTGCCCCGGCTATGCCGGGTAAGTTTTCATTGGCCGCTGTCGTGCTCCAGGTAGACCACTTCGATGCCGGCTCTGCGCAGGAGGTCAAGTCCGTCCTCCAAGCGGTATTTTTCGGAATAGACCACGCGCTTGATGCCGGCCTGAATGATGAGCTTCGCGCATTCTATGCATGGCGAGGCTGTGACGTACATCGTCGCGCCGTCGCTACTGTTGTTTGAACGTGCTATTTTGGTAATGGCATTGGCTTCGGCATGGAGGACGTAGGGCTTGGTAAGATTGTTGCCGTCTTCGCAGATGTTCTCAAATCCCGAGGGGGTTCCGTTGTACCCGTCGGAGATTATCATTTTGTCTTTGACGATAAGGGCACCTACCTTCCGCCGTTGGCAGTAGGAGTTTTCGGCCCAAATACTTGCCATGCGTATGTAGCGTTTGTCCAGGTTGTCTTGTTTGGAATGAGTGGTATTCTCCATAGTTTTGTACGGTTTTGCGGAGATGTATATTCTCTTTAGAGTTTGGTTAGTCAGTTGATGGCGGTCAGACACAGCCGTTTGGTCGTCTGCCCGTCGGTGTAGTAAATGAAAAGGTTGTTGTTGTCGCCCTCGTAGCGTGTGGCGTTACGCAGGCCGTTGATGAACGAACGGGCCAGTATGTCGCTCTCCGAACCAATGATGCGCGACACGGAAATGCTCATGGAGCGGCTGTTGCCATCGGCTCTCCAGCTGCCTTCTACGGTTGCCCGCACGCCCCGTCCGTTGAAGGAACCTCCGGGCGTGGTGTTGCCAGTGTCGGCAGCCTCGAACGTGAGCGTGTAGTTGTTTTCCTGTCTGAGCCCTTCCAGGCTGTTCTGCTGTGCTGCCTCGTCGCCGTTCCAAAAATCGAACTGGTTCTGAGAACTTTCGTCGGTGATGCGTACCAACTTCCATGTCCGACCGGTGAAGATTTCCATTACGTCGTCTTCGGTGTTGCAGGCAACCAGGAGGAACGGCAGGAAAAGGAGCAGGATGGATGCGTGTAGTAGTCTTGGTTTCATTGCTTGATTCCGTTTCTGGTTAATAATGCGTCGATGGTGGGTGCTTGTCCCCGGAAACGCCTGTAGAGCGTCATGGGGTGTTCGGTGCCGCCCATCGAGAGGATGTTCTTTCGGAACGAAGCTGCCACTTCCGGGTTGAAGATGCCTTCTTCCTTGAACAGGGCGAATGCGTCGGCATCCAGCACTTCGGCCCATTTGTAGCTGTAGTAGCCTGCGGCGTATCCGCCCGAGAACAAGTGTGAGAACTGAGTGCTCGTACATGTGCCCTCGACGGACGGAAGTAATTGAACGGGTTTGCGTGCCTCTTCTTCATAGGCAAGTACGTCGCCGTGGAAGGAGGACGAACGTGTATGCCAAGCCATGTCGAGCAGACCGAAGCCTATCTGTCTCAGGCAGTCGTAGCCGGTGTTGAAGTTGCTCGATGCGCGGATGTAGTCAATCAGGTTGTCGGGGATAGGCTCGCCGGTCTGATAGTGGTAAGCGAATGTGCGCAGGAAGTCCTTTTCTGTGGCAAAATTCTCCATGAACTGAGACGGCAGCTCTACGAAATCCCAATAGACGTTCGTGCCGCTGAGGCTTTCGTAAGTGGTATTGGCGAATATGCCGTGCAGGCTGTGTCCAAATTCGTGTAGAAATGTTGTCAGTTCGTTGAAGTTCAACAGGGCCGGACTGTTCTGGGTCGGTTTGGTGAAGTTCATTACGATAGAGACATGCGGACGGCTGTCGGTATTGCTCTGCAGGTCTTTCCACTGTCCTTTGTAGTTGGTCATCCACGCTCCTGAACGCTTGCCGGGGCGCGGGTAGAAATCGGTGTACAGTACTGCCAGATAGTGTCCGTCCCGGTCGAATACCTCGTAGGCTTCCACGTCCTTATGGTAGACTTGTATGTCGGTGCTCTTTCTGAATGTGATGCCATAGAGGCGTGTCGCCAACCCGAATACACCTTTCTTTACTTGTTCCAGTTCAAGGTAGGGACGCAGTTGCTCGTCGTCGATGCTGAACCGTCGTTGCTTCAGTTTGTGTGCGAAGTAGCTCCAGTCCCACGGCATCAGTTTGAACTCGCTGCCTTCTTCTTGCCGGGCCAAGGCTTGGACATCGGCCACTTCTTGCAACGCGGCGGGTTTGTAGGCATTGGCCAGTTGGTCGAGCAGCTTGTACACCGATTGTGTGTTTCGGGCCATTCTCCGTTCGAGCCGGTAGGAAGCATAGTTCTCGTACCCCAACAACTGTGCCAAGCGAAGCCGGATGTTGACCAGTTGTGTCACGATAGCACGGTTGTCGTTGTCGTCTCCGTGCGTACATCTCGTGTTGTAGGCCATGTAGAGCCGACGGCGCAGTTCCCTTTTGTCGGCATATTTCATAAAGGGCACATAGCTTGGGGCGTGCAGGGTGAATACCCATCCGTCAAGGCCTTGTTCGCGGGCTGTCTCTTCGGCGGCTTCTACGGTGCTGGCGGGCAAGCCGCTCAGGTCGCTCTTGTCTGTTATGTGCAGTCTGTATCCGTTGGTCTCCTTCAGGTTGTGCTCTCCGAACTTGAGCTCGGCCATGCTCTCTTCTTCGCTCAGACGGCGGTACTCTTCTTTGGCTTCCTGCGACAGGTTCGCTCCGTTTCTCGTGAAGCTGGAGTAAGTTTCCTGCAACAGTTGCCTTTGCTCCTGTGTCAGATTTCCCTGGCCGTTGGCATATTGTTCGTAGACGGCTTTTATACGGGCAAACAGTTTCTCGTTCAGGTTGATGTCGTTCGTATGCTGGTCTATCTGCGGAATCAGCTTCTGGGCCAAGGTTTGCATCTCGTCGCTGGTCTCGGCACTGAGCAGGTTGTCGAACACGGTGGCAACGTGGTCGAGCAACCGTCCCGAACGTTCGTAAGCTTCTATGGTGTTGGTAAAACTTGGGGTAGCTGCATTGTCCGTTATCTCGTCTATTTCTTGCTTATGGAGGCGTATGCCCTCCAGTATGGCCGGTTCGAAGTACTCAAGTCTTATCTCGTCGAAGGGTACGGTGTTTCGTGGAGTATTGTATTGTTCGGAAAACAGATATTGCGCCATAATACAGTAAGTGATATTAGAACTATGCAAAAGTGCAAAAAAAATAGGCGACCTCTGCTGAAGCCGCCTGTTTTTTATTATTTTCTAACTCTGTAGAAAGCGATTAGCAGTTAACAGAAGCCATGTGGGCAATCAGGTCGAGAACCTTGTTGGAGTAGCCGATTTCGTTATCGTACCAAGATACGACTTTAACGAACGTGTCGGTGAGGTAAACGCCTGCGTTGGCATCGAAGATAGAAGTCAGCGTGCAGCCCAGGAAGTCGGAAGATACGACAGCGTCTTCCGTGTAACCCAGTACGCCCTTCAGTTCGCCTTCCGAAGCTTCCTTCATGGCAGCACAGATAGCTTCCTTCGTGGCGGGCTTAGCCAGGTTTACAGTCAGGTCTACTACCGAAACATCCAGAGTCGGGACACGCATGGAGATGCCCGTCAGTTTGCCGTTCAGCTCGGGGATAACCTTGCCTACAGCCTTGGCAGCACCCGTAGAAGAGGGGATGATGTTGCCGGCAGCAGCACGGCCACCGCGCCAGTCTTTCAGAGAAGGACCGTCGACAGTCTTCTGAGTAGCAGTAGTAGAGTGAACCGTGGTCATCAAGCCGTTAACGATACCGAACTTGTCGTTGAGCACCTTGGCGATAGGAGCCAAGCAGTTCGTCGTGCAAGATGCGTTGGACACGAACTGGGTTCCCTTCACGTATGTCTTCTCGTTCACGCCGCATACGAACATCGGGGTGTCGTCCTTGGACGGAGCCGACATGACAACATACTTGGCACCGGCCTGGAGGTGAGCCTGAGCCTTCTCCTTCGTCAGGAACAGACCGGTAGATTCTACGATATATTCTGCACCGACTTCATTCCACTTCAGGTCGGCGGGATTTTTTTCAGCAGTTACGCGGATTTCCTTGCCATTGACAATCAGCTTGCTGTTGGCAACATCAGCCTCAATGGTACCGTCGAAAGCACCGTGCATCGTGTCGTATTTCAGCATGTATGCCAGGTAGTCCACCGGGCAAAGGTCGTTAATACCAACGATTTGAATGTCGTTTCTCTTTTGAGCTGCGCGGAATACGAAACGTCCGATACGTCCGAATCCATTAATACCTACTTTAATCATTTTGTTTAAACTTTTAAGGGTTCTATAATGTTTAAGTAAACAATCCAACTGCTCATAGCGAGGATTTCTCCCCGTTTCGCGCCGCAAAAGTAAGAAAATGTTTTTATATTCGTACCCTAATTCTTGATTAAATAAAGTAAAGATGGGTAAAGGAACATTTCTAAAAGAGTTTAAGGCGTTTGCCATGAAAGGCAATGTGGTAGACATGGCTGTGGGTGTAATCATCGGCGGGGCTTTCGGCAAGATTGTCTCTTCGTTGGTGGCCGATGTGGTCATGCCGTTGTTGGGACTTTTGGTCGGAGGGGTCAATTTCAAGGACCTGAAGGTTGTGCTGAAGCCGGCTCAGGAGGTGGGAGGCGCGACGGTGGCCGCCGTGACGTTGAACTACGGCAACTTCCTGCAAGCCTCTTTCGACTTTCTTGTCATAGCCTTCTCTATCTTCCTTTTTGTCAAGCTGATTGCCAGGCTTTCCAAAAAGAAGAGCGAGAAGCCTGCCGCTCCTCCTGCGCCTCCCGCCCCTTCGCGCGAGGAGCAGTTGCTGACCGAGATACGCGACTTGCTGAAGGATAAGGCGTGAGGCTCGTCCCCTCGCCGTGGGGGCGCAGCGTTCGGCACGTGCTTCTTCCTGCCACGGCAGCGGGTGGCACGTCCGCAGGGCTTTCCTTTGCCCCCTTGGTGGCAATCTTCTGCCCTCCCGGGGGCACAGGTGTGCTGCCAATCGGGCTTACCTGTGCTCCCGGAAGGGGGAAAAGACAGGCTGCAGGCGGGCGGGAAACGGGTGTCTGCCCTCCATAGGGCACCCGATTTCTGCCGTCCGGGTCGCTATTTCTGCCAGAAGCCTGCGGATGTCGGCGTTTTTTGCTACTTTTGTGCACTTTTTTAATCCCTACCTAATAACTTATTATGCAGGAAAAAATTATAATCCTCGATTTTGGCTCGCAGACCACGCAGCTCATTGGCCGCCGGATACGCGAGTTGAACGTGTATTGTGAAATCGTGCCTTACAACAAGTTCCCTCAGGGAGACGAAAGCGTGAAAGGGGTTATCCTTTCGGGCAGTCCCTTCTCGGTGTATGACAAGGAGGCTTTCAAGGTAGATTTGGAAGGCATTCGCGGTAAGTATCCCGTGTTGGGCATCTGCTACGGTGCACAGTTTATCTCCTACACCAACGGCGGGCGGGTGGAGCCTGCTGGCAGCCGCGAGTATGGCCGGGCGCACCTCAGCCGTTTCGACGAGGGCAACACGCTCTTCAAAGGGGTGCGTCCCAACACGCAGGTGTGGATGAGCCACGGTGATACTATTACCGCCATTCCCGAGGGGTTCAAGGTCATCGCCTCGACCGACAAAGTGCAGATTGCCGCCTACCAGATAGAAGGGGAGCAGGTCTGGGGCGTGCAGTTCCACCCCGAGGTCTATCACTCGGAGGACGGCACGCAGATGCTGCGCAACTTTGTGGTAGACGTGTGCGGTTGCCGTCAGACGTGGAGCTCGGCTTCCTTCGTCGACACGACCGTGGCCGAACTGAAGGAACAGATAGGCAACGACCGTGTCATCCTGGGGCTGAGCGGAGGCGTGGACTCTTCGGTTGCCGCCGTCCTGTTGCACCGTGCCATAGGGCATAACCTGACGTGTATTTTCGTCGACCACGGCTTGTTGCGCAAGAACGAGTTCCGCGACGTGATGCGCGATTACGAGTGCCTTGGCCTGAATGTCATCGGAGTGGATGCCTCGGACAAGTTCTTCAAGGACCTGGAGGGAGTTTCCGACCCCGAGCAGAAACGTAAAATCATCGGGCGCGACTTTGTGGAGGTCTTCAACGAGGAGGCTCGCAAGATAACCGATGCCCGCTGGCTGGCGCAAGGTACCATCTACCCCGACCGCATCGAGAGCCTCAACATTACGGGCAAGGTCATCAAAAGCCACCACAACGTTGGGGGCTTGCCCAAGGAGATGAACCTCAGGCTCTGCGAACCTCTGAAGTGGCTGTTCAAGGACGAAGTGCGCAGGGTGGGGCGCGAGCTGGGCATCCCCGAGCATCTCATTGGCCGCCATCCTTTCCCGGGTCCGGGACTAGCCGTGCGCATTCTGGGTGACATCACCCGCGAGAAGGTGCGCATTCTGCAAGATGCCGACGACATCTTCATCCGGGGGCTGCGCGACTGGAAGGTGCAGGGCGAGGACGGCAACGAGACTTCGCTCTACCACCAGGTGTGGCAGGCGGGTGTCATTCTGTTGCCTGTTCGCTCGGTAGGCGTTATGGGCGATGAGCGGACGTACGAGCGTGCCGTGGCCCTGCGTGCCGTGACCAGCACCGATGCCATGACGGCCGACTGGGCCCGTCTGCCCTACGACTTCCTGGCCAAGGTGTCCAACGACATTATAAATAAGGTGAAAGGGGTGAACCGAGTTGCCTACGACATCTCCTCCAAGCCGCCTTCGACAATCGAGTGGGAGTGACGGTTTTCGGTAACTTCCCCGGCGGGCGGAAGTCCGTTTGAAGGATAAACGTTGTCAGGACCGGCGATTTGAGGGCTTCGGCTCTCGGGTCGCCGGTTTTTCTGTGTGTCGCCCCTATCGCTGGGGATGCCGGGCAGGTACGTGGGGAAGGACGGGGCTACAGGCGGGTGCGGAAGGACGGTGTGCCTGAGCCTCCGGCAGAAAGCAAACGAAGAAGCCGGAGGGCGGCAGGTGTGGCATGTCTGCGGGACATCTGCCTGCTTCTCTCCGGCTTAGGGTTCGGTCGGCGGACCAATTAGGTCTGTCCTGTGTTTATTTGGCTACTTTCTCCAAACGCTTCATAATGGAGAAGATGAACAGCGCAGACAGCAGGCAGCATATGATCAGTACGCCCCAGAGCATCCACAACTCCATGTCGCCCCACAGGTGTCCGATGATGGATGTCAGGTAGTTGCCTATGGCCGTTGCTACAAACCACAGTCCCATCATGGCTCCTTTGTACTTGGGAGGAGCAACCTTGGATACGAACGAGATGCCCATAGGCGACAGGCACAGTTCGGCAAAGGTCAGCACCAGGTAGGTCGATACCAGCCAGTTGGAAGATACGAGGTAGTCGGTGGAGGAGATAGCACCGGAAGTTACCTCGGACGGGGTAGGCAGCCCGAACGAGCCACAGGACATGATGACGAAGCCGCAGGCTGCTATCAACATGCCGATGCCAATCTTGCGCGGTGCCGAAGGCTCTTTCCCGCGTTTGGCCAGTGCCCCGAATACGGCCAGGGAGACAGGTGTCAAGGCTACGACAAAGAACGGATTGAACTGCTGGAAGATTTGCGGCAGGATGTCAATGGTCTCGTCCATCATGCTGTAGTTTACGCCCAGCAGTGCCAGTGCTGCCACGATGATGATGCCAGAGACGAGCTTCGCCTTCGAAGTCTTGGACTGGAAGAGGGAGAAAGCGGCATATACCGTCACGATGAGCAGTGCCAGGTTCCAGACGTTGAAGCCTATGCGGTCCAGCCCCGTAACCTGGGTCACGGTGAAGTCGCGTGCGAAGAATGTCAGTGTCAGTCCGTTCTGATGGAACGACATCCAGAAGAAGATGACCACGGCGAACACCAGCACAAGGGCAACAACGCGCTCCTTCGTCTGCTGTGGGGTCAGTTCCTCCTCGTGTACGTGGTGGGCGGCGGCTTGCTTGGAGTTGTAGTCGGCGTGCTTAAAGGTGCTGCGGAAGCCGACGTAAATCAGCATCGAGACCACCAGGGAGATGCAGGCCACGCCAAATCCGTAGTTGTATGCCTCGGACAGGCGGTCTATGTAGGTAGTGGCAAACGTGGCCAGGTCGCCGCTATAGTTCTGGGCGTGCATCAGGCCGGTCAGTGTAGCCTCGCCTTCGGGCGTTATGGTCTTGTCAAGGTATTGATGGGCAAGGGCCGGTATTTGCGGGTTGTAGGTGAAGTTCGCTTTGCTCAGCACCCAGTTGGTGACCTGCGTGGCGGCTGTAGGAGCAAACAAGGCACCGATGTTGATGGCCATGTAGAAGATGCTGAACGCCGTGTCGCGTTTCGCGCTGTACTGGGGCGCGTCGTAGAGGTTACCCACCATGACTTGCAGGTTTCCTTTGAACAGGCCTGTTCCTATGGAAATCAGGGATAGGGCAGCGAACATGGAAATCATGGCCATATTGTTGGCCATCGGGATAGCCAACAGCAAGTAGCCCAGAAACATGACTACGATACCAGTTGTTACCATTTTGCCATAGCCGAAACGGTCGGCCAGGATACCTCCTACCAAGGGGATGAAATAGACTGCGGCTAAGAAGCCTCCGTAGATGTTGGAGGCTTCGCCTGCCGTGAAGCCAAACTTTGCTTGTAGAAAAAGAGTGAAAATAGCAAGCATCGTGTAGTAGCCAAAACGCTCGCCCGTGTTGGCAAGAGCCAATGCATACAAACCTTTCGGTTGTCCTTCGAACATACAGTAAGTACTTTTTAATAGAGTTAGTAATTAGATTTAATTTTTGAGCGGCTGGCTTTTCTTCCGGTCCGGCCTTTGCTTTAGTTGGCATGAGGCGTTCCAACTGTATTTTTCCTTGTCGTGGCCGACGTGGCAAAACCGACGTGCGAACCGCTGGCAGGAGGAAGCCTAAGCAAGGGCGGCGTAGGACAGGTACCGGCAAAATCCGAACATGCTCCTATGGGTGCGCAAATATAATGAAAAAAATCCGATTATTCCATATACAAAGCACAAACTTCGGCCTGCGCCTCTTTAATTAGGTCTTGCGGGGCCAGTTTTAGTTGCAATCCGCGCTGTCCGGCACTGATGTATATGTACGGATGGCGCAGGCACGACTCGTGTATGTAGGTAGGAAAAGGCTTTTTCATGCCTATGGGCGAGCATCCCCCGCGTATGTAACCCGTCAGCGGAAGCAATTCTTTCATGGGGATGAGGTCGCACTTCTTGTTGCCAGACACCTTGGCTGCCATTTTCAGGTCCACCTCGTGCTCGCCGGGGACGACGCAGACGAAATGGCCCGTGCGGTCGCCTGCCAGCACGAGGGTCTTGAACACGCACTCGATGTCCTCGCCCAGGCTGGCGGCTACGTGCACCGCGCTCAGGTCGGTTTCGTCCACTTCGTAGGGGATTAGTTCGTAGGCCACGCCGGCTTTGTCCAGCAGGCGGGCCACGTTGGTCTTGTTGATTTTGTTTGTTTTTGCTTTCATGCTTTTGTCGGAGTGGCCTTCTTGCCCGGTCCGGGGCGTGGAATGGCCCTGTGGGGTGCCGGTCTGTGTACGTCCTTTTTGCGGAAGCCCGGCAAGGAGGCGTTCCTGTTGTTTGTTGCTATATCACATATTAGAAGTAGAACCCGAAGCCGAGTTTCAGGCCCAAGCGCGAGCGGTCGGCGTTGACGTTCCAGTAGACCGCCGGTTCCAAGGCAACCGACTTGGACAGGAAGAAAGCGTAGCCCACCTCAAGCCCGAAGGTGAGGTTCGTGCGGTCTGCCGCTTTGTCCCATGTGTAGCGTTCCAGATTGAGGTTGGCACCGGCGTAGACTCCCACCTGCTCGAAGTAGTAGCGTCCGCCCACGCCTATGAAGTACTGGTCGCGGAACGCGTCTCCCTGGTTCCAGCCCGCTCCGGCGTTGATGAGCAGGGCGATGTTGTCGGCAAGGAAGGCACCGCCTTGCGCCTGGAAACCGAAACTTGCCTTCTTGCTTTCGGTGTCGTATGTCAGGTCAAGTCCTGTCACTGCCGGGTTCACCAGCCATTTTCCTTTCTCAAATTGCGCCTGGGCAGCCGTTGTGGCCAGCACCAGGCAGAGTAGCAATAAAATCTTCTTCATGTTGCAAATCGTTATAGTTTGTTCTTGTTTTCGGTATAAGGTTTGGGCTGGCTCCGCCCGGAGGGTTTGCTCGTCCGGGTCGCCGAGGGTCGCCCGGGGCACAGGTCTGCCCGGTTGGTGGCGCAGGTGTGCCCGTCCGGGGGTGCAGGTGCGCTCTGTGGCGGGCGCAGGTGTGCTCCTGCCGCGCGTGTGCCTTGCCGCTTTTTCGCGGTTCCGCAGCCCTTGGGCCATTATTGGTGCAAAAGTAAAGGTTTCCTGCTGAAATTGCGTATCTTCGCTGCAAAAAACAAGACCTGTTGTCTTATGAAACATTTTCTGTGCCTTTTGTCGGCCTTTCTGCTGTTGCCCTTTGCGGGTGGGAATGTGTGCGCCCAAAGGGCGGGCAAGTACGAGGTGAGGGCGGCGTGGGTGGCTACGGCCTACGGGCTGGACTGGCCCCGCACGAAGGCTGTCTCTCCGTCCTCGGTCCATCGCCAGCAAGAGGAACTGGCCGGGCTGCTCGACGGACTGAGGGACGCGGGCATCAACACCGTGCTGTTTCAGGTAAGGGCGAGAGGCGAGGTGTTCTATCGTTCGGAGGTGGAGGCTTTCAGCTCCGTGCTGACCGGGCGGGTTGGGCAGGACCCGGGGTACGACCCGTTGGCTTTCGTCATAGAGCAGTGTCATAGGCGGGGGATGGAGTGCCATGCCTGGCTGGTGACTATCCCGCTGGGACATGCGGCGCACGTGAGGCGGCAGGGGCGTTTCTCTCCCGTGCACCGCTGTCCGAAGTTGTGTGTGGCTTTCCGCCGGGAGTACTTTCTCGACCCTTCGCAGCCCGGGACGGCAGACTATCTGGCGAGACTTGTGCGCGAGGTCGTGGAGCGCTACGACGTGGACGGCATTCATTTGGACTATTTGCGCTATCCCGAGAAGGCCGATCGCTTTCCCGACGGCAAGCGTTACCGGCAGTCGGGGAGGGGCATGGCTCTGGACGAGTGGCGGAGGGATAACATAACCGGCATCGTGCGCCGCCTTTACCGGGAAGTGAAGGCTCTGAAGCCTTGGGTGAAGGTGAGTAGCAGTCCTATAGGCAAGCTGTGCGACACGGCCCGCTATCCGTCCTTGGGGTGGAATGCCTACGAGGCCGTGTATCAGGACGTGGAAAGGTGGTTGCGCGAGGGTTTGCAGGATCAGATATACCCGATGGCGTATTTTCGCGGCGATGCGTTCTACCCGTTTGTGCTCGACTGGAGCGAACGGGCCAATGGCCGCCAAGTGGTGCCTGGGCTGGGAGTGTACTTTCTGGGAGGCGACCGTGGCCGGGAATGGCAGTTGGACGACGTGGCACGGCAAGTGCGGTTTGTCCGCCGGAACGGTCTGTCCGGTCAGGCTTACTATCGGGCGCAGTTCCTGGGGGAGGATGTCAAGGGGGTGGCGCGCTGGTTGCGTTCGGCTTGCTATCCGGCTCCGGCCCTTGTGCCGCGCATGGCGTGGCAGGACAGCATAGCACCGGCACCGGCCTCGGGCTTGCGGGTGAGTCGTCCCCGGGAGGGGTACTATCGCCTGGAGTGGCAGGCTTCTGTGGGGGCGGAGACGGAACCGGGCGGGGTGAGCTATGTGGTCTATGCCTCGGACACGCTTCCGGTCGATACTGCCGAGCCTGCCAACATTGTGGCACAGGGCGTGCGCGACACTACTTTGCTCTATGCCCCGTTGTTGCCGTGGCAGCCACGGAGGCACTTTGCCGTCGTGGCGCAGGACAGGTGCGGCAATGAGAGCTTGCCCTGCGTGGCCTCAGTCAGGGGACTCTGAGCACCTTCAGGCCGATGTGGCCGCTTCTGTCGGCGGTTCGTCCGCTTTCAGGTTGTCGATGAACAGCAGCAGGCGGTTGATAATGTTCACTTCGCTCACACCGCTGTCAAAGTCTATCGACAGCAGGTTGATGCCGGGGCAAAGGTGCTTCAGCTTCTTCTCTATTCCCTTGGACACAATGTGGTTGGCTATGCAGCCGAAGGGTTGCAGGCTGACGACGTTGTTCACTCCCCGGTGCCACATCGAGATGATTTCGGCAGGGAGCAGCCATCCTTCGCCGAACTGCGCACTGAGCGACACGGCCTGTGCGCCTTCTTTGGCCTCTTCGAAGATGTCGTTGAAGGGAGTGAAGTAGCGGAAGGCACTGCACGTGCGGTTTACTTTCTCAATGTGCTTCCTGACGAGCCGGTATGCCAGGTCGAAGGCCACGTCCGTCACGGCGCGCTTGCTGACGTAGGTATCGGTGTTGACTCTCCGGTTGACGAATGCCTGTGCGAAGAAGTCGAGCAACACGGGTGGCACGACTTCGATGCCTTGCGCGATGAGCCAGTCTGTGACGTGCTTCTGTGCGAAGGGATTGAACTTCAGGAATATCTCGCCCACTACGCCGACCTTCTGTGTGGGGCGGTCGGTGCAGATGTCGTTAAACTCACGTGCGGCTTGTGCCAGCAGTTCGTTCATGCGTCTGGTGTTGCGGGCGGGTATGGCTTCGTCGCTGGCCAGCCGGAGATACTTGTCGCGCAGGGCGGCTGCGGTTCCGCTCTTTCGTTCGCGCACTACCGAGGCGTGATAGAACTTGGCTATACAGTCGCTGTACAGGATGGCATAGAACGTGATGGGCAGCAGTTTGAACCAGTTCATGCGGAACCCTGGCTGGTAGTTGCCCAGCGACTCGCCGAAGGAAACGGCCACTACGGGCACGTCCGTGTAACCGGCATCGACCAGTGCCTTCTTGATAAGGGGGACGTAGTTGGTGGCGCGGCATTGCCCGCCGGTCTGCGTCATGCCTACGACTACATTCGAAGGGTCGTACTTGCCGCTGCGCAGGGCTTTAAGCACGTCGCCCACGATGAGTGTGGCCGGGTAGCACACCTCATTGTTGGCGTAGCGCAGGCCGTAATCGCCCGAAAGCTCGTCGCTCAGCGGCAGGTTTTCCACCCTGTAGCCGTTCAGGCGCATGATGGCGGGCAGCAGGGGGGAGAGATAGGGGGTGAAGAAGGGGATGAGCATGGTGCGCTGGCGGTAACGCTCGTCGTAGACGGGGACGGTGACGAAGGGTTTGGCCTGCGCCTTTTCTTCTTGTTGGTGGGCGTTGGCGAGTTTCAGGCTCTCTATCATGGAGCGCACGCGTAGCTTCAGCGAGCCGGCGTTGTTGATGTCGTCCAGTTTCAGGAGGGTGAGGGTCTTGCTGCGCCGCATGAGCAGGTCGCGCACTTCGTCCGTCAGGAACGCGTCGGGGCCGCACCCGAAAGAAGTCATTTGCACCATCTGTACGTCGGGTGCTTGCTGTGTACACCATTTGGCGGCTTTCAGTATGCGGTTGGGGTAGGCCCATTGGGCAACGAAATGCACGTCGTCCGCCGCTATGTCCATTCCTCGCACCAGGTCGTCGGTGATGACGTTGGCTCCCATCCCGGCGATGATTTCCGATATGTTGTGTTGCACCAGCATGTCCGTGTGGTAGGGGCGTCCGGCCAGCAGAATGGTCAGACGGTGCTCGGCCTGCCCGCGTCGCAGGATGTCCTCGCAGCAGGCGGCAACGTCTGCCGTGTAGTTGGCTTGTTGCCTTTCGGCTTCTTCAAAGGCTTTCTTTACCTGCCGTTCTTCCACTCCCCACGCTGTCAGTATGGCAAGGCACTGGCGGAAGAGGAGTTTGCGGTCTTTGAAGGATACTACGGGCGTGTCTATGGGGATAGTTCCGGCCTGTACGCTCTTTATCACCTCCGAGTATCCGGCCACGATGGGGCAGTTGTAGCTGTTCTGCCCGCCTTCCCCTTGTTCGTAGACAACGAAGGGCATGAAGATGCGGTCTACCCCTTCGCGCACCAAGGCTTCGATGTGTTCGTGCACCAGTTTGGCCGGGAAGCAGATGTTGTCCGACATCACCATGCGGGCCGAGTGCTCGTAGAGGCGGAAGTCCGAGTCGGCTGACAGGACAACCCGTAGCCCGCAGCCGGTAAACAGGGCGTGCCAGAAGGGGTAGTCCTCATACATGTTCAGGCAGCGCGGTATGCCTATCGTCAGCAGTGGGTGTTCCGCCGTGGCCGAGGGGCGGTCGAACAGCAGCTGTTCCTTCTGCCGGTAGGCGTTCTCGCCTTTGATGCGGTTTTCTCCGCCGTTGGTGAAGACGCGCTCGCAGCGGTTGCCCGCGTAGTAGTTCTTGCCGTTGCCGAAGCGGTAGCGCATCACCAGGCAGCGGTTGTCGCAGCCCTTGCAGTGCAGCGGGGTAGTGGTGTAGGCCGACTGCGCCATTATCTGATCCAGCTGCAACGGCTGGCCGTCGGCGTGCTCCTGCGCGTAGAGGGCACATCCGTAGGCTCCCATCAGCTCGGGACGGTCGCAGCGGCTTACCTCCGCACCTGTCAGCATTTCGAGGGCACGCACGATGGCATCGTTGCGCATCGTGCCGCCCTGCACCACGATGTGCTTACCCAGCTGGGCGGTGTCCTTCAGCTTTAATACCTTATATATACAGTTCTTGACCACCGAATAGGCCAGTCCTGCCGAGACATCGGCCACGGAGGCACCCTCGCGCAGGGCTTGCTTCACCTTGGAGTTCATAAACACGGTGCAGCGCGTACCTAAGTCGCAGGGGGCTGTGGCCGTGCAGGCCAATGCGGCGAATTGGCTGGCCGTGTAGCCCAACGACTCGGCAAAGGTCTCCATAAAGGAACCGCAGCCCGAGGAACAGGCTTCGTTGATTTCGATGCGGTCTATCACTCCTTGGTTCACGAAGATGGCCTTCATGTCCTGTCCGCCGATGTCGAGAATGAAGGACACGTCATTGTCCAGGCGCGCGGCGGCCAGGTAGTGGGCAATGGTCTCGATGATGCCTCCTTGCAGCTGGAAGGCGGCTTTGACTAAGTCCTCTCCGTAGCCCGTTGAGCAGCTTCCGGCTATGTGCAGTCCTATGTGTTGTCGTGTGCAGTGGTCGTGCAGTTGTTGCAGACCTCGCTCTACGGCCTGTACGGGATTGCCCCCGTTGGGACCGTACCACGAGTAGAGCAGGCGGCGGTCGTCGTCTAGCAGGACTATCTTCGTAGTAGTGGAGCCAGAGTCTATTCCTAAGTAAGCGTTGAGTTGCTGCCCGGCACAGTTGTCCAGACTTCGGGTTCCGATGTGGAAGCGGGCCATACGTGCCTGCCAGGAGGCGTATTCCTCTTGTGTGGCGAAGATGGGCGACAGGCCGGAGGATGCGCCGTTGCCCCGTGCCGACAGGCCGCTGTCTATCGTCTGCTGTATCTCCGACAGAGTGTGGCATTCGTCTGCCATCGTGCACGACAAGGCTGCGCCGCGTGCCGTCAGCAGGCGGCCGTCGGCGGGTAGCAGGATGTCCGTGCCTGCCTGTAGGGAGAGGTAGTCGGCAAATGCCTGGCGCAGCATGGGGATAAACGTCAGAGGGCCTCCGCACAGCAGGATGGGTGTCCCGATGTCACACCCGTGTGCCAGCGCGACGATGGTCTGTACGGCTACGGCGTGAAAGATGGAAGCCGCTATATCTTCGCGGCTTACGTTCTTGGCTATCAGGTTCTGAATGTCGGTCTTACAGAACACGCCGCAGCGCGAGGCTATGGGGTAGACTTGATGTGCGTGCGAGGCCAGTTCGTTCAGTTCTTCGATTTCCACGCCCAGCAGGATGGCCATCTGATCGATGAAGGCTCCCGTTCCACCTGCGCAATTGCCGTTCATGCGCAAGTCAGCAGACTCGCCGTCACCGTGCAGCAGTACGATTTTCGCGTCTTCGCCGCCTATGTCTATGATGGAGGCCGTCTGCGGATAGTCTTGCCGCACAGCTTTTGTCATGGCTACTACCTCTTGCACGAAGGGCAGCGAGCAGCGTTCGGACACTCCCATGCCGATAGAGCCGGTGATGCGTATGCGCACTTCCGCGTCGCCCAGCTCGCGGGCTGCGGTTTGCAGGAAGTCCGTTACGGCCTCGCGTATCTTTGCCCCGTGGCGCGCGTATCGGCCAAAAACCTGCTTGCCACTATCGTCCAGGGCAATGCCCTTTATGGTAGTGGAGCCTATGTCTATACCAAGTCTGTACATGTTTGTCCTTTAGATTCTTGCTTGATGCCTTGCTTTCCTTCGGGCATCGATATTGGGCGCAAAAGTAGGAACATTATCCCACCATCGTCCTATGCGTTCACCTTTTTTAACCCCTAAGAGGGATATGGGACAGTGATACTTCTAAATGGTGCCACCTATGAGTGTTGCCTGCCGACGGTTGGGGAGAGTGTCTGTGGTGGTTGTCGTTAGGGCGGGGAACTGTTGTCTGATGCGGGCGGGATTTCCTGCTTCGGGCATGGCCGGGAGCATAGGGGCGGACCTTAGGGGCAAGTGCTTGTCGTGAGGGACGCAAGCATGTGTAGCACTTGTGGTATGAGAGGCGTACAGTCGTCGTTGAGGAGCACAAAGTCTGCCTGTTGACGTTTGGCTTCGTCGTCGGCCTGTTGATGTATGCGGGCTTCTATCTGTTGCCTTGATGCGGAGTCGCGTCTTGCGGCGCGGGCTATGCGTGTTTCCAGTGGGGCGTAGACCATGACGATTTTGTCCACTTCGGAGGCGAATCCTGCTTCAATCAGTATGGCCGACTCGATGGCTACGATGGAATGGCGGACTGACTGGAGTGCTGTCCAGTGGCGGAAGTCGTCGCGTACGCGGGGATGTACAATGGCGTTGACGCGGCGCGTGTGTTCATCGCTTGCAAACAGGTAGGAGGCCAGCAGTTGCCTGTCCAGCACGCCGTCCGGGCAGATGTCCTTGCCCACGAGGCGGGTGAGTTGCGTGCGTATTTCGGGATCGGTTGCCACGAGGCGTTTGCTTTCGTTGTCGGAGATGTAGGTGGGGATGTCCAGCAGGCCGAGCAGGCGTGACACTATGCTCTTCCCGCACCCGATGCCTCCGGTGATGCCTATTCGGATTGCCATTGTCTTGGGGTATTTGCAGTTGTACATGTGCCTCAGGGTATCGTGGGCGTAGTGCCGCCTGGAGAATTCTGTTCTATCAGGAAGTCGACTTCGCGGGGAGAAACTCTGACGTTGGTGATGCCTGCAGGTATGCGGTCGAACTTCACCCTGTACTTGTCGGTGCCGAGATTGAGCAGTTCGTCATAGGAGACACTGATGTGGAAGTCGCTTCCGTTGACTTTTCTGAAGCGGCTCAGCCCCACCTGGAAGGTAACGTGTATCCTCGAGGGGAACGTGCGCAGGATGCGGTCGGAGGGGAAGTTGATGCCTTCGATGGGCACCTCCACGGTCTTTTCCGTGTACATGTCGACAGGGAAGGTGATGGTGGTCTCGGCTGGTACGAACTTTATACCCTTGGGGGCGTGGAGGGGTACCGTCAGCGTAGTCGTGTCGGCAATGTCGGTGAGGTCTACAGGGCGGGTGTAGGCAGCGCGTATGGTGTCGAGCTCTTCGGTCGGGGCGTAAACGGTTACCGAGTCCGGGGCGAAAATCGTATCGGCTAGGTAGTATTGTATGGCCGCCTCGGCACGCCCTTGCAGACATACGGGTACGACCTTGGACTTGCCGGTGGAGTAGATGTATTCCAGCGTGTCGGGGCTGACTGCCAGCAGTTGCGTGGAGGCGTTCAGTTGTTGCTGTATCATGCTGCGGTACTGCGAGGCCTGTACGCTTACATGGTTGTTGTGTGCTTGGTAGCTGTCAAAGTCGAGGCTGACGGGATAGAAGTTTTTGCCCAACATGTAGTTGAGCAGTACGGTGCCCTTGTCTTTCACCCGGAACTGCACGCTGGTGCTCGGTTCGGAGGTGATGACTACGTTGTCGGGCACGTTTTTCAGCCTGACGGGGACTCTGAACACCGTCTCGTAGTCGTTGTTCAGAGTCTGCAGCAGCCAGAACACTCCGGCCACGAGGAAGAAAAACAAAAAAATGAAGAACTCTCTGCTTTGGTCGCTCAGCAGAAAGCTCTTCACACGTTTTTTCGTTTTCAGATAGACAATGCGTATGTCTTCTTTGTTCAACATTCAGAAGTGATGATTGCTGTTTGCGTCATTTGTTCGTTGCCTGGCTTCCGTTGGCATCGGCGGCTGCTGCGAATATCGAGTTCTTGTCAATGCGTATCTTGACGTTGGAAGCTATTTCGAGCACTACGTCGTTGTCGTTGATTTCCTTTATGGTGCCGTGAATGCCTCCGGCTGTGATGACTTTCTGGTTCACCTGGAGCGACTTGCGGAAGTTTGCAATCTCCTTTTGCTTTTTGTTCTGCGGACGTATCATGAAAAAGTACATGATAACAATCATGGCAATCAGCATAATCCACATCATGCTTCCGTTGGCAGCCGATGCACCGGCTTGGAGGAGGGGGACAATCATTAAATTCATAAGTTTCTGTGTTAGTTTTCTGTTTATAAATGTGTACTACGGGCAAAGGTATTAGTTTTTTGTCAACTTGCCGTCTTTTTTCAATACCTTAACAATGCCGTCCAATGTGCCGTTGATGAAGCTACCGCTTTTGGGCGTGCTGTAGGATTTGGCTATGTCCACATACTCGTTCAGCGACACGCTTATGGGTATGTTGGGGAAGCTCAGGATTTCGGCCAGTGCGCACTGCATGATTACAACGTCCATGAAGGCCACGCGGTCCAGGTCCCAGTTGCGGGTGTTCTCGCTGATGAGGTGGCGGTAGTAGTCGCCGTTCAGTATTGTGCGGCGGAACAGCCGTCGGGCGAACTCGCGATCCTCGTCGTCCTTGAACTCGGGGAGCAACGGTTGGGCGGCACCGTTCTTTTCGTCGAAACGCTTGATGGTCTTCAGCACGAAGGTGTCGACGATTTCCTTGTCGTCGTTCCAGTACAGGCTTTGGTCCTCGAGCAGGTTGTCCAGGTCCTCGTTGTTGAAGACAAGCGTCTTGTAGAGTTTGCGCCACAGTTCCCTGTCGGCCTCGTACGTCTGTTCGGGGGCAGCCATGTATTCTTTGTAGGTCTCCGACTCGGTTATTTTTTCATATAGGCTTTTGAGGAAAGCCTCGTCGTTGCTCCACGTCCGTTTCTGGTTTGTCACAAACTCCTGTAGCTGTTTGTTCACTTCCAGCTGGGCAATAAACCTGTTGTCGATGAATTTTGTGCTGACAGGCTGGGCAGCCGAGGAAAGCAGTTTGTTCTTTTGGGCTTCTATGCGCTTCCGGGCATAGTTGGTTACCGCAATCATCAGCAGCAACAGGTAATTGTAGAGGTCGTAGGCTTTCGACAGGCTGAAGAACAACTCCTTCTCGGCCGAGTCTAAATTCTTGTTGCCGTTTTGGTAGTAAGCATATACCAACTGAATGATTTTAAGACGGATAAGAGCTCTGTTAATCATGACGTTAATGTGTATACAATGGTTTAACGGTCGCAAAAGTAGGAAAAAATGCGGCACTCCCCAAACTTATTTGCCGCTTTTTAACCCAAATAGGTCAATTAGAGGACAAAGCGGTTTCGTCCGGTTGCCGTGTAGTTTGGACGCAACCCCTGCACCGACTCCGCTGAAACTAAGAGCCTGTTTTAAATTTTGCATTTAACCCAAATCGGTCATTAGACCGCCCGATGGGTATCGGGCTATCTTTCTCGGACTTTCCAATCGCTTTCGTCCCGCTGTCGGCATCTTGTCTGCCGCCTTGTCTCGCCGTAGCCCGCTACGCCTTCGACAAAAGCGACAGCCAATCTGTACGGCAGCAGAACGAAATCGCTTTGGACTCCAATGACCGATTTGGGTTTAAGTAATTTGGTCAGGTCTCTTTTCCCGATTACGTTCGCCAGATAGCCCGCTATCCTCCTCACGGAATCGGGAAAACATCCTCGGAAAAGGACTCTCAAAACAGACCCGAGCAAAATTCGAACAGGCTCTAAGGGCCGGACACCACCCTACCTTTGCCCGCTTGTTGGCGCAGGTGTGCTCCCCCGGGAGCTTTCCTTTGCCAGCGGGCGGGCAAAGGTAACCCCGCGACGCTTCACAAAAATTATCTGAAAGGCTTCTTCTTTTTTGTATGATAATGCTTACTTTTGCGCGAAATAATTTGTTTCAATAACACTAAACTTTAAGCAAAATGGTTAATTACAAAGATTTAGGTCTCGTAAACACTCGGGAGATGTTTGCGCGGGCTATCAAAGGCGGATATGCAATCCCGGCTTTCAACTTTAATAACATGGAGCAGTTGCAGGCCATTGTGAAGGCTGCGGTGGAAACCAAGTCGCCGGTTATCCTGCAAGTCTCGAAGGGTGCTCGCAACTATGCCAACCAGACGTTGCTGCGCTATATGGCCGAGGGTGCCGTGCAGTATGCCAACGAATTGGGCTGTGCGCATCCCGAAATCGTGTTGCACCTTGACCACGGTGACAGCTTCGAGTTGTGCAAGTCGTGTGTCGACATGGGATTTTCTTCTGTAATGATTGACGGCTCCCATTTGCCCTACGAAGAGAACGTAGCCCTGACGAAGAAGGTAGTGGACTATGCTCACCAGTTTGACGTTACGGTAGAGGGCGAGCTTGGAGTTCTGGCCGGTGTTGAGGACGAAGTTTCGGCAGAGCACCACACCTATACCAACCCTGAAGAAGTTATCGATTTTGCCACCCGCACGGGTTGCGACAGCCTGGCCATCTCTATCGGCACGTCGCATGGTGCCTACAAGTTCAAACCCGAGCAGTGTCACCTCGACCCGAAGACGGGCCGCCTGGTTCCTCCTCCCTTGGCGTTCGACGTGCTCGATGCCGTGATGGAGAAACTTCCCGGGTTCCCCATCGTGCTTCATGGCTCTTCTTCCGTTCCGCAGGAGTATGTGGACATGATAAACCAGTACGGCGGCAAGCTCGAGGCTGCCATCGGCATTCCCGAGGAGGAGCTGCGCAAGGCTGCCAAGTCGGCTGTGTGCAAGATTAACATCGACTCGGACTCCCGTCTGGCCATGACGGCTGTTGTCCGCAAGGTGTTTGCCGAGAAACCGGCCGAGTTTGACCCGCGCAAGTACCTTGGACCGGCCCGCGACGAGATGGAACGTCTCTACAAGCACAAAATACTCAACGTGCTGGGTTCGGACAACAAGTTGGCACTGCTGGATTGATAGTCCGTGCGGCTTGTACGCATATATAAAATAGGTATCCGCCCCTGCTATGAAGCTTCATGGCGGGGGCTTTTTTTGATGTGTCTTATTCCATGTATTTCCTGATTGATGAAGAATAGCGGCGATCTCACCCACGGGCCTATCACGACGACTTTGCTGAAGTTCACCCTGCCCATGATGGCGGGTGCCTTGCTGCAGCAGTGTTACAACATTGCCGACACGCTGATTGTGGGGCGTTGCATCGGCTCGGGTGCACTGGCTGCCGTAGGGTCGGCCTATACGCTGATGACGTTTCTGACCTCCATCCTGCTGGGGCTGTCGATGGGTAGCGGGACGGTGTTCTCCTTGCAGTTTGGCGGCGGGCGGATGGACCAGTTGCGGCGTAGCATCTTCGTGTCTTTTACGTTCATCGGGCTGACGGCATTGGGGCTTACGCTTGTCATGTTTCTGACGATGGACCCGGTGCTGCGCCTGCTACAGACACCGCAGGAGATATACGGGATGATGCGGACTTATTTGTGGGTGATTTACATTGGGATACCTTTCACCTTCCTCTACAACTATGGCGCGGCTTTGCTCCGTGCCGTGGGCGACGCGCTGACACCGCTGTGGTTCCTGGCCTTTTCGGTGGTGCTCAACATTGTGCTCGACCTGGTGTTCATCCTCGTCTTCGACTGGGGCATAGCGGGGGCGGCTGCTGCAACGGTCGTTTCGCAGGGCGTGGCCGCTTTGTTGCTGGCTGCGTGGATATTGGTGCGTAGGCCCGAGCTGCGGGTGAGGCGGAGCGATGCCGTGTTCGATCGTCGGACGTTGGGCGAGATAGCCTCGTTTTCTTCCTTGACCTGCGTGCAGCAGTCGGTGATGAACTTCGGCATTCTCATGGTGCAGGGGTTGGTCAACAGCTTTGGTACGGTGGTGATGGCCGCTTTTGCCGCCGCTGTGAAGATAGACTCGTTTGCCTACATGCCAGTGCAGGAGTTTGGCAATGCATTCTCTACGTTCGTGGCTCAGAACTTTGGCGCGGAGCGGCGCGAACGCATCCGGCGGGGTGTGCTTAGTGCGCTTGCCACGGCGGTGGCGTTTTCGTTGCTGGTGTCGGTACTGGTCTTTGTGTTTGCGCGTCCTCTTATGCTCATCTTTGTGCGGCCCGAGGAAGAGGATATCATTCGCGTAGGCGTAGACTATTTGCATATCGAGGGAATGTTCTATGTGGGCATTGCCATACTCTTCCTGCTTTACGGCTTCTATCGTGCAGTCCGTATGCCCGGCATGTCGGTGGTGCTCACAGTCTTCTCGCTGGGGACTCGTGTGGCATTGGCCTACTGGCTGGCCTTCACGTGGCTGGGAGTGGACGGCATCTGGTGGTCCATCCCCATAGGTTGGGCCTTGGCCGATGCTGTGGGCATAGTGTGGTATTTCAGGCTGGAGAGCCGGAAGGCGCTGTGGGCTGTTTCTGTGTCCTGAAGGGACTGGGGGAGGGAGTGCCGTGCAGGGCATCTCCCTTTCGGCTCTTTGCCGAGGATAATTAAAAAAGCTGTATCTGATTGATACACAGAATAGAATTGAAGAGTGCGAGATTTTAGGTAACGATTTAGCGACATTCAGAACGCTCTGACTTGCTGCGGTTTACCTCATAGATTTAAACAACTCTTTCGTATTTGCAAAGATACATTTTTTATCCCATAGCACCAAATCATTACCTATTTTTTAGGGATATT
>CALULL010000003.1 GCA_944321465.1 uncultured Bacteroides sp. | reverse complement strand
TGCCCAGCTTGTACAGGGTACTGCGTTACAATTTCTCCTCGATATTTTTTCCAACCGAGAAGCACCATACAATTACAAACTGCATTCTCATATTCTTTTTCCAAGACGTTATTTTGAATACAGGTGCTCAGCTCAAAACATATTTCATTCCAAATATCGTTCATTCGGCTTTTTTTTTTTGCAAAGTTAATAAAAAAGAAAATCTATTGGGTACATTCAATTTATTTTCTTCTTTGCATACCAAAAAGTTACCCGAACAAGCAAAGCGATGCAGAGCACGGCAATCAGAACGGTTGCCTACTCATTATTCAAAAACGTGGTAATTATTCTAACTCTCTTGATTTCAAGGAGGTATATTCCTTATACAGATATACGAAGATTTATTGCATGACAAATGACTGCCACAACGAAATGTGCCAAAGCGCGGCAAAAACAGGTGAGTTCGGGATGAACTGAATCGGTTTTCGCCCACACCTCTCCCCTCTTGCCCGGCTTCCTTTGCCCGGTTGGTGGCACAGGTATTCTCCCGAGGGAGCACAGGATGGGTGGCGGGGAGGGGACGGTGGTATACTTATCGGGCCGTTGAGGTGGCGGGTCGGGGATGATAAAAAGAAAGGAGAGGGGGAGATGTGGGAGCTTCTGACTTCTCCCAATCATCTCCCCCTCTCCCATCCTGTTCGGAGCCTGCGGCGAAGGTCTGCGTCACAGTTCGTTTAAGATTTTGCGTATGGCTTCGTAGGTGGTCAGGCGTGTGGGTACCAAAGGCAGGCGCAGGACGTTCTCGACAAGTCCCATAGCACTCATAATGGCCTTCACACCGGCGGGGTTGCCATCGACAAAGAGCAGTTTGAACAGCTCCGAGAACTTGTGATGGATGCCCAGGGCGTTGGCGTAGTCGCCCTGCAAGGCCAGGTGCACCATGCGTCCAAATTCGCGCGGGAAGGCGTTCCCGATGACCGAAATCACCCCTACCGCGCCCAGTGTAATCAAGGGGAACGTGATGCCGTCGTCGCCCGAGATGACATCGAAGTCCTTGGGCTTCCGCTTGATTATGTCGTCCATCTGGGAGATGTTCCCCGATGCTTCCTTTATGGCCACCACGTTGGGAAAGTCATGGGCTATGCGCAGGGTCGTCTCGGCAGTCATGTTGACTCCCGTGCGTCCGGGGACGTTGTACAGGACAAGCGGCAGTTCCGTAGTCTGGGCCAGGGTCTTGTAGTGTTGGTAAAGCCCCTCTTGCGAAGGCTTGTTGTAGTAGGGCACGACGGACAGGATGGCATCGACACCCCGCAGGTCCTCTGTCTCCAGTTCGTGAGCCACGGCTCTTGTGTTGTTCCCCCCTACTCCCATGAGAATGGGTACCTTGCCGTTGACACGCTCCACGACCGTCTCCTTTATCCGGCGTTTCTCGTCGGCTGTCAGCGTAGGGGTTTCGGCCGTAGTGCCCAGTATGCACAAGAAGTCAGCGTTGTTCTTCAGCTGAAAGTCAACGATACGTGTCAAGGCATCGAAGTCTACGTTACCGTCTTGGGTAAACGGGGTAATCAGTGCTACCCCCATGCCCTTCAATTTAGTATGTATCATGCGTCAATTCGTTTTTTTTCTGATGTTCTTATAGAATGGAGAAAAGCGGCAGGAGCGTTTCATTGCTCTTGGAGCATTGCCAGGAACTCGTCTTCGCTCATGATTCTGATGCCCTTTTTGCGGGCATCCTCCAGCTTTTTGGGTCCCATGTTTTCGCCGGCCAGTATGAAACTGGTTTTGGACGATATGCTGCCTGCATTCTTGCCCCCGTTGCGTTCGATGAGTTCCTTGTACTCGTCCCGCGAGTGGTGGCGGAATACTCCACTGATGACGATGGACAGGCCGGACAATTTGTCCGAATGGGGAGTCTCTTCCGTTTCGTTGCGCGAGAACTGCAGGCCGGCTTGCCTCAAACGGTCGACAAGCTGACGGTTGGCCGGCTTGTCAAAGTAGTTCACGATGCTTTCCGCAATCTTGTCTCCGATGTCGTTGGTGGCTTTCAGCTCTTCCAAAGTGGCCGAGGCCAGCTTGTCAATGTCGGTAAACGAACGTGCTATGGTCTTGGCCACCGACTCGCCGACAAAGCGTATGCCCAAGGCAAACAGAACCCGCTCGTAGGGGACGTTGCGGCTGTTGTCGATGCTGCGCAGAATGTTGTTGGCCGACCGCACCCCCATGCGGTCCATGCGGGTTATGTCGGCTACGGTCAGGCCGTAGAGGTCTGCCGCGTCGTGTATCAGTCCTGCCTGGTAGAAGGCATCTACGGTCTCTGGGCCCAAGCCGTCTATGTTCATTGCGCGACGGCTTATGAAATGTTCTATTTTACCTTTGAGCTGAGGAGGGCAATCTGTTTCATTGGTGCAATAATGAGCGGCTTCGCCTTCGTAGCGTATCAATGGGCTGCCACACTCGGGGCAACGCGTGATGAATTTTACTTTTTCTCCCGTATGCAATCCGCGTGCAGCCTTGTCCACACCGGTTATTTTAGGAATAATCTCCCCGCCTTTTTCCACATACACCATGTCGCCAAGATGCAGGTCAAGTCCTTCTATGATGTCCGCATTGTGCAGCGATGCACGTTTTACGATTGTACCGGCCAGCAGCACGGGGTCCAGGTTTGCCACCGGGGTGACGGCTCCTGTACGTCCTACCTGATAGGTCACTTTGTCAAGCCTTGTGCAGGCCCGTTCGGCCTGAAACTTGTAGGCTATGGCCCAGCGGGGCGACTTGGCCGTGTAGCCCAGGAGTTGTTGCTGGCGCAGGCTGTTGACCTTCAAGACGATGCCGTCGGTTGCCACGGGCAAGGTCTTGCGTTCAGTGTCCCAGTACTTTATGTAGTCCATGATGTCCTCCAGGCTATGTGCCTTTTTCATGTGCGTTGAAATCTTAAAGCCCCACCCTGCCGCAACTTGCAGGTTCTCATAATGTCCGTCCGAAGGCAGCTGTTCGCCTAAGAGGTAATACAGATAAGCATCCAGCTTGCGCGAGGCCACGACGGAGGAATTTTGCAGCTTCAGAGTCCCGGATGCCGCATTGCGCGGGTTGGCGAAAAGGGGTTCTTCGCGTGCTTCGCGCTCCCGGTTCAGCTCTTCGAATACCGTCCACGGCATCAGGATTTCGCCTCTTATTTCAAATCGCGGGGGATAGTCGCCTTGCAGGACCAGGGGAATGCTGCGTATTGTCTTCACGTTATCGGTGACATCATCGCCTTTCTCTCCGTCGCCCCGTGTCACGGCGTATGCCAGTTGTCCGTTTTCGTAGGTCAGCGAGATGGAAGCACCGTCGTACTTCAGCTCGCAGCATATCTCGAAATCTTCGTTCAGCCCTCGCCGTACCCTGTCGTAGAAGTCTGCTACGTCTGCCTCCGAATAGGTGTTTCCCAGCGACAGCATCGGGTACTTGTGCTTTATCTGCCGGAAGTCTTTGCTCAAATCGCTTCCGACCCGCATGGTCGGCGAATTTTGGTCGGCATATTCGGGGTGCGCCTGCTCCAGTTCTTGCAGTTCGCGCATCAGGTTATCAAACTCTTTATCAGAAATCTCGGGGTTGTTCAGCACATAGTATTGGTAGTTGTGCCTATGCAGTTCGGCTCTAAGCCGGTCTATTTGTTCTTTTACAGTCATGGGTATTCCCTTTATATTCCGACGGAAAGTCCTGTTAGATTTGGACGCAAAAATAGGGCTTTCTCACCGAATATTTTCTACTTTTGCCGAAAATAAAGAGCAAGATGAGAATAGATATTATTACTGTACTGCCAGAAATGATTGAGGGCTTCTTCGATTGTTCCATAATGAAACGTGCCCAGAACAAAGGCTTTGCCGAAATACAAATACACAACCTGCGCGACTATACGACAGACAAATACCGCCGTGTCGACGATTACCCTTTCGGAGGCTTTGCCGGCATGGTTATGAAAATAGAGCCGATCGAACGGTGTATTAACGCCTTGAAGGCCGAGCGGGAATACGACGAGGTTATATTTACGACCCCGGACGGCGAGCAGTTCAACCAGCCTATAGCCAACAGCCTGTCTTTGCTGAACAATCTAATCATCTTGTGCGGGCATTTCAAAGGCATTGACTACCGCATACGCGAACATCTGATAACCCGTGAAATCAGCATAGGCGACTACGTGCTGACGGGCGGGGAACTGGCGGCGGCGGTCATTGCAGACGCGGTAGTGCGGATTATTCCCGGAGTCATCTCGGACGAACAATCCGCATTGTCCGACTCCTTCCAGGACAACTTGCTGGCAGCACCGGTCTATACCCGCCCGGCCGATTACAAAGGGTGGCGCGTCCCTGACATCCTGCTTTCGGGGCACGAGGCTAAAATAAAGGAATGGGAGTTGCAGCAGTCGTTGGAACGTACCCGGCGTTTGCGCCCTGACCTGTTGAAACAGAAGTAGGGGCTGTCGGGTTATGCTTTGCCGTTGGCGTACTGCAACAAACGCCGGTAGAAGGGATGGTGCCCCAAGGTGGAAGCATCGCCCAAGATGACAACCTTCATTCTGGCACGCGTAATGGCGACATTCATGCGGCGCAAATCGGACAGGAAGCCTATCTGGCCGTCGGCATTGGCACGGACGAGGCTGATGAATATCACATCCCGTTCTTGTCCTTGGAAACCATCCACGGTATTGACGGTAAGCAGATGACGGCATGGGCGGAGGACGGCAGAACTGCGAAGGATTTTTCTCAGGTATTGCACTTGAGCTTTGTAGGGAGATATAATGCCGAAGTCTATGCTCTCGCCCAAGATGCGTTCAACCCCTATGCGGGCAACATAGGCTTCGAGCGTGCTTAGAAGCAAATCGGCTTCGGACGGATTGATGCGTCCGAAGGTCTCTCCAACAAATTTTTCATGGAACTCCTTTTCCGAGGTATCAATCCAGCTAATTGGGAACTCCCAGTCGAGTATGCCACGATTGCGTACCTCTGGAGCGGCAGTAAGATGTCCTCCATAGAACGTGTCTGAGGAAAACCGCATAATGGCCTCGTTCATTCTGTATTGCATTTCCAGCAATGTGACGCAAGACGGTTTGGTGGTTGCAACGTGCTCCATCAGCGTCCGGTCCAATCCTCCGCGCATGGCTTCTATGCACTTTACCGTAGGCGGCAACTGGCAATGGTCTCCTGCCAAGACAATGCGGTCTGCGTGGCGAATAGCTATCCAGCAGGCTGGTTCAAGTGCTTGAGCAGCTTCGTCAATGAAGAGCGTACCGAAATGCCGACCATGCAACAGGCGGTGGCCGGAACTTACAAGAGTGGAAGCTATCACGTTGGCATGGTCAAAGAGGTCGGCATTGATTTGGATTTCGAGTGTTGTAGCCCGCTCGCGCAGGCGGGAAAGCCTGTTGCGCACGGCCTCCCGTTCATTCCAACTCCGCCCTTGCCGGGCGCGAGGGGAAAGACTGCGTATCTCTTTCCGAATGCTCCAAAGCTCGGTATATAAAGGATGAGACTCGAAACGGCGTTCGTAAGTAAACGAAAGCATCTTGTCGTTTACCCGCGTAGGATTGCCTATCCGCAGAATGCTCAACCCCCGATCTGCCAGTTTCTCGGATATCCAGTCTACCGCAGTATTGCTCTGTGCACAGACCAATACTTGCGGCTCCCGCCGAAGTGTTTCATAAATGGCCTCCACAAGCGTTGTTGTTTTTCCCGTGCCCGGAGGCCCGTGCACAATGGCAACATCTCGTGCACACAGGACGCGGTTTACTGCAGTTTCTTGTTTTGGGTTCAGCCAAGGAAGACAAACCGGATATAGTTGACGAAAAGTCGGTGACTGACTTCCAAGCATATTGTCCCGCAATTCGGCCAAACGGTTTCCCCGGGCATGTAGCACCGCCTCCAATGCTTCAAACATGGCGTGATAAGAAGTTTCGTCAAAGTACAGTTGAACGCCCAAGCGGTCGGCCGCCTGCAGTTCTGACACTGTTCCGGTTCCAGGTAATACCACTACCATACGTACTTCATCGGCATAACTGACGGTCGCTATAAAATTGTAGTACGCAATGGAGCCATTACCTTCTTCCCTAAAGAAGCTGACAGGGCGTCCAAACTCGAAGTTGTGCTCTATGTCCAAATCTTCCGTGCGGTGTACTTCGAGAACATACTGGTTCAACGAATTGTAGTACGTCCGTCCTAATTTGATGGGAAACCAGCACAAGCCTCGTTTCACCTTACGCCCGATCCCCATTGTTTGTGTTTGCCGCTGGAACTCCTGCTTTTCGTACTCATACTCCATGCGCAACAGAAGCTGCTGTTCCTGCAAGTGTATGGTCGGGGATTGTTGTGAGATTGGACTGGGTTTCATAATCTGCCGTTCAGAGATATTGGTACTGGTTGCCAGAAGCCGCCATGCAGTTCCATTACAAAGCGATAACCGGCCTGATAGAGTGCCTCCAAAGCCGCCCTCCGGCCATTGTCTATACGGTCGGGGTAATGCGCATCGCTATTGACTTGTACCGGAATGCCAAGGGCATGTATATAACTGAAATAGCGTTCATCGGGAAAGAAAACGCCCAGTTCTTCGTAAGACTTTGTGTTCACTTCCATTTGGTAGCCACGGGCAGCTATCTCTTCAAAATATGCTCTCACAAGGCTATCATACCACAGGCTCTCCGTGAGCTGTGGACGATACGAAGAGGCGTTATAGTGTATCTTGTCCGCGTGCCCCACGATATTGAAACCTCCAGCAGCAAGCATTTGCCTGGAATGCTTATAATAGAGACGCACCAAGCTCTCGATGTCTCCTCCAAAATGTTCGTTAACCATGAGGCTGAATTTGTCGTACGGTAAGTCTACGTCTATCCAATGTCCGTCTATGTCGGGTAACATGTGGATTGAGCCTATGCGGTAATCTAAGGGCAGAGCTGCAAATTGGGGAGAGGCCGGATTATGGCTTGCGTCCAGATAGTCAATCTCAAGTCCTATATAAAGTTCTATTTGTCCTCTATACAAGGTCCTCAGACGACGAAATTCTGATATATAGTCGTCCATCCTATCCCACTCCATCGTCCAAGCTGTCGAAAAAGGCAGAGGGGCATGTCCCGAAAAGCCATAAGACGAGAAACGATGCGAGAGCGCAAAGCGTACAAAATCGCGCATATCGGCTCTTCCGTCGCAGAAAAGACTATGGCTGTGATAATTGGTACGGTTTGTATGTAGCGGCTTCATCTTGTTCCCTCATCTTCTTTTTCACACAATTCCATCCAACGCAAGGTCTTGGCTTCCATTTCATCGACCAGACAGGAAAGTCTTTTAGACTTCTCCGTAAGTACGTCCACCGATAAGGTTCCACTACACAACTCCTCTTCCAATGCTTTCTTTTCGGTCTCCAAAAGACCGATTTCTTGTTCCAACTGTTCCAGTTCTTTCCGCTCCTTAAATGTCAGCCTTGGTTTGTCATAGTTGCGTTCTGGCCGCTTTTCCGATTTTGGCGATACAGGCTTGTGCCCCTTTTCCATCGCTGGATGTTCGTGGGCTTCTTTCCATTCGCGGTATTGGGTGTAATTCCCAGGGAAATTGCGGATGTCGCCTTGCCCGTTGAAGACGAGCAGATGGTCGACAACCTTATCCATGAAGTAACGGTCGTGGCTAACCACAATGACACACCCTCCGAAGGCCGACAGATATTCTTCCAGTACATTAAGCGTCACGATATCCAGATCGTTTGTCGGCTCATCCAATACTAAGAAATTGGGATTATGCATCAACACGGTACATAAATAGAGTCTGCGACGCTCGCCCCCACTGAGCTTCCTCACGTAACTATGTTGCTTTTCTGGAGAAAACAGGAAGTATTGCAGGAACTGAGAGGCTGTCAATCGTCGTCCGTCGGAAAGCTCGATGACCTCGGCTATGTTCTGTACGACATCAATAACCTTGGCATCCTCGTCAAACTTCAGCCCTTCTTGCGAGTAATACCCGAAGCGTACTGTCTCACCTATAGAAAGTGTTCCGGCATCGGGTGGAATCTGTCCCATCAAGATTTTCAGGAAGGTCGATTTGCCAGTCCCGTTGCCACCGACGATGCCCATCTTCTCGTAACGGGAAAAGATGTAAGAGAAGTCATCCAATATCTTTGTAGAACCGAACGACTTGCATAGGCCGTGCGCTTCGAAGATTTTGTTTCCAATATACGATGCCTTCACGTCGAGACGGACGTTGCTATCCGAGAAACGTTGCTTGGCCACTTGCTCCAGTTCGTAGAAAGCCTCTTCCCGATAGCGGGCTTTATGTCCACGGGCTTGAGGCATACGGCGCATCCATTCAAGCTCGGTGCGATAAAGATTGTTGGCACGCTCCACTTCGGCTGTCTTGGCTTGGATGCGCTCTTCGCGTTTCTCCAGATAATAGGCATAGTTGCCTTTATAGAAATACAGAGTCTTGCCGTCCAACTCAAAAATACCAGAGCAAACCCTATCCAGAAAGTAGCGGTCGTGCGTCACCATGAAGAGAGTGACGTTTATCCGTTGCAAATAATTCTCAAGCCACTCCGTCATAGCAAGGTCCAGATGGTTGGTCGGCTCGTCCAATATGAGCAAATCGGGTTCCGAAAGCAGGACATTGGCCAAGGCCACACGCTTCAATTGGCCCCCGGACAGGTGCTCTACCGGTTTGTCAAAGTCGTAGACATGCAGGCGCGAAAGTATCTGCTTGGCTTTCTGTTCGCAATTCCAGGCATTCATCTGGTCCATGCGCTGCACCAGGTCGTCCAGTCCGGGATTGCCCGGAACGGACAAGCAATGTTCATAATCCCTGACGAGGCAAGCCATATTGTTGGCATGGTAGAAGCAGGCCTCGAGCACGGTAAGCCCGGCAGGGTAATGCGGGTCTTGCTCCAGGTAGCCTATGCGCAAGTCCCGGCGGAATGAGATTGTCCCTGCATCGCGACCTTCGTGCCCGGCCAGTATGGAGAGCAACGTCGACTTGCCGCTACCGTTCTTGGCTATCAGCCCTACGCGCTGCCGCTCGGAAAGTCCGAACGAAATATTTTCAAACAATACCAGGTCTCCAAACGACTTGGTGAGGTTCTCCACCTGCAATACAGAATTGACAGCAGCCATAGTCGTTTTTACTCTTCTTCAAAGGTTGTTTTCCCCGGAAGGATGTCCGAAAGTCTGTCGTATGCATCGAATACGTTGCATGGTTCTCCGTTTCTCACTTTACTCCAGAACAGTTTCATAGGATCGGCCACAAGCCGGGTACTGGGGCATTGCAATACAGGCACTTCGCGGTTGCCATCTACCAGCGTACACCATTCGACACCTTCCACTTCGTTGGCAAAAATCGCACACAGCACGATGCCAAGGGCCATCCAATGTTCTCGTTTCTTAGCCGACAAAGTTTGAGACTCCACAAGCCGTTGCAGATTTTCCAAGTCGCCCTCCCCCACTTGCAGATTGGCCGAGAGTTTTTTCTTCAGAAGGAGCGTCACGTGGTCGCACGCTTCTTCTATGGCGTACATTTCGGAGAGTCTCAATGGTATTACCTCGGCGGGAACCTTGCTGCCAATGGGGCGCACCTCTATCGACGCGACGATTGCAGCTCCGACCTCTCCTGGCGTTCCGTGCAGAACGGTGAAAGAGCACTCTATGCCTGTATCGCCGCCATCAAGCAACCAAAAGTGGGAGTCGTACTGCTGCCCGTTCTCCACGAACTCCTCGCAAGAGTAGGCACACATCCACTTCCCCACCCGGCGGCGAACGGCTGTCGGATTGTCCGCCAGTTCCTGTTCGACGAACTTCGCACCATAGTCGCTTTGGCCGTCGCGGTAGGCCGAGATGCGGAAATTTCCGTTCCACTGCTCAGGATTATAGAATAGGAAAGTCCCCTCGCCTCCGTCAAACTCATTCCATTCCTGCGGATAGTACATGGCAAACCAGCCACCGGGGGATATAAAACGTTTTACTCTGTGTGACATACTATAAACTCTTAAAAACAGGAACCTTCCGTCCTTGCCGAGGAACACGGCCACGCCTTTCCGCCAAAGCAAGGGGAAACGCTCCTGCGACGGCAAACAAAAAAGCGGGAGGAAGGAAAGGATGTCTCCTCTCTGTCCTCCCGCCCTTGGGGGCAAAGGTAGCATTCTTGCCGCTTATTTGCAAATGGCGATGGCGAAAAACGCTTCCCTTGCAGAAATGCCGGGCAACCGACGCTCTCTTGCGGCTGCGTTACTTTATGAGTTCTATGCTACGCTTCACAAATGCGTCCAAGGCCTCTCCCTTCAGCATACCGTTCTGCAAGAGGGCCAGGTCGATGAGCTGGCGCACCACCTTGTTCTGCGAAGCATATCCCGCAAAGAAGGCTTCCTTCTTCGCCTTCAGCTCGTCCCACTTCTTGTCGAGCTGCTCCACTTCGGCCTTGTCGGCCTCGGGCATTTCTTTTCCTTCGGCTTGTTTGCGCAGCTCCTTGCGACGGGCATCTACATCGTCCATCTCCTTCTTTATCGGGGCAACTTCCGGCGTACACTTCCGCTCTTCGTCGGCCAAAATGTCCTTCACCAGCGTGTGGTCCGAGTTCAGCACGATGTTGTACATGTCCGGCATTTCGCCATAGAAACTCATCCCGGCCTGGATGTTGGCCATCTCCTTCATGCGGCGCATGTACTCGCTTCGGGTTATCATCACCGGGGTAGCACTTTCGCCCAAAGCCTGTACGCTGACCATAAACTCGGCCTTGTCCATTTTGGGCATCTGGCTCTTGAAGATGCCGGACAATGCGTCCTGTTCGTCGGCCGACACGGCTTCCGGGTTCTCCTCGCCTTTCACTATCAGGCGGTCGATGACATCGCTGTCGACCCGCGCGAAGTGTGCCTTCTCCAGTTTCTGTTCCAACATGCTCACCACGGCAATGTCCAGCTGGCCGTCCATCAGCAACACGTTGTAGCCTTTGTTCTTGGCCATCTCCGTGTAGCTGTACTGCTCTTCCTTGTTGCTGGCGTACAGGTATACCAGCGTGTCGTTCTTGTCCGTCTGGTTGTCTTTTATCAGTGTCTTGTATTCCTCGAAGGTGTAGTGCTTGCCGTCTGTGTCGGTCAGCAGGGCAAACTCCTTGGCACGTTCGTAGAAGTCCTCCTGGGTCAACATGCCGTAGTCGATGAATATCTTCAGGTCGTTCCATTTATCCTCGAACTGCTTGCGGTCGTTCTTGAAGATGGATTGCAAGCGGTCGGCCACCTTCTTGGTTATATAGGTGGAAATCTTCTTTACGTTCGAGTCGCTTTGCAGGTAGGAACGTGACACGTTCAGCGGGATGTCTGGCGAATCGAGCACGCCGTGCAGCAACGTCAGAAAGTCGGGGACTATGCCCTCCACCGAGTCGGTCACATACACCTGGTTGCAGTATAGCTGTATTTTGTTGCGGTTTAGCTCGATGTTGCTCTTCACCTTCGGGAAGTAGAGGATACCCGTCAGGTGGAACGGATAGTCCACGTTCAGGTGTATCCAAAACAGAGGTTCGTCGGCCATCGGGTAAAGTTCGCGATAGAACTTCTGGTAGTCCTCGTCCTTCAGTTCGCTGGGCTTGCGGGTCCACAGCGGGCATACGTCGTTTATGATGTTGTCCTCTTCCGTCTCCACCTGCTTGCCGTCCTTCCATTCCTTCTTTTTGCCGAAGGCTACCGGCACGGGCAGGAAGCGGCAGTACTTCGTGAGCAGGGCCGAGATGCGGGCTTCTTCAAGAAACTCCTTGCAGTCGTCGTCCACGTACAAGATAATGTCCGTGCCGCGTCCTTCGCGTTCGATGTCTTCTATCGTAAACTCGGGGCTGCCGTCGCACGTCCACTTCACGGCCTGGGCATCTTCGCGGTAGGAGCGCGTGACAATCTCTACCTTCTTGGCCACCATAAAGGCTGAGTAAAATCCCAGTCCGAAGTGCCCGATGATGGCGTTGGCATCGTTCTTATACTTCTCCAGGAAGTCATTGGCACCCGAGAAGGCTATCTGGTTGATGTACTTGTCGATTTCTTCTGCCGTCAGTCCCAGTCCTCTGTCCGACACCGTGATGGTGTCCTTGCCCAGCGTGACGTGTATGGTAAGGTCGCCCAGCTCGCCCTTGAAGTCGCCCATCGAGGCCAGGGTTTTCAGCTTCTGGGTTGCGTCGACTGCGTTCGACACCAGTTCTCGAAGGAATATTTCGTGGTCGCTATACAAGAATTTCTTAATGACGGGGAAGATGTTTTCCGTCGTTACACCTATGTTTCCTTTTTGCATAATGGTTATGTGTTAATTCTGTTAGTTGCTCTATTAAGTGACACTCACCGCCGAGCAAACGGTATGCCATTGCCGAGGAGACTGCCATTTTGTCCGCACGTCTGTTCTCGTCCTGTCAAGGACGTGGAGTGGCGATGCCAACCGGCACTCCTTTCCGTCTGTCGCAAGAGCATTCGGGGCAGCGCGTAATATATATTTAAAAAGGTATAGGGTGCGAAGAAATGAAATGGTTCCTTAGGATGTTTCGGTCGAGCTGCGTGCCGGGTTATCGCCTGTCCGCTGTCCCGGTTCGGTCCGCCACAAGCCCTTTCTCCCTCCGGGGCATACCCTTTGGAGGCATCAAAAGGGCGGGCCTGCCTGTGGCAAACGCGGTCGTCGGGAGGCTACCTCTGCCCGCCGGCAAGGACACCTGTCCCCCTTAGCGGGACTTCCTGTGCCCGCAAGCGGGCTTTCCTGTCCTCGGCAGAGGGCATAAGCCCAAATCGGTCATTAGACCGCCCACAATGAGTATAGGCTTATCTTTGGGGGCTTTCCAAGCCCTTTCGCCCTGCTACCGGCATCTTGTCTGCCGCTTTGTCTCGACGTAGCCCGCTACGCCTTCGACAAAGGCGACAGCCAATCTGCACGGCAGCAGAACGAAATCGCTTTGGACTCTAATGACCGATTTGGGATAAAGGGGTCCGTACGGGGAGGGCTGGCCGGGCGGATAGAGCCCTACGGCCTTCCGGCGGTTGTGTCGCCCCGGTCAAAGCGGTGGGGAACGTATTGCTCGCCCAGTTGCTTCAGTCCGTTGATGTAGTCCTGAGCACGTTGCAGGGCGTTGAAGGCAAGGTCTCTGACGCTCATTTCTATTTTGGAGGGAACGATGACGTGCAGGCCCTTCTCCATGATGTCGATGGTTATGTCCTTCCCCAGCATTACCGGCTCTCCGTCGTAGTGGGCCACGCCGGGCTTCTTGCGGTGTATGTCCAGCCTGCGGCAACGGAAGGTCTTTATGCGGCTGTTCTGATTGATTTTCTTGTTGAAGAGCTGGAAGGCCAGTGCCGGGGCATCGAGCACGGTGAAGGGTTCGAGGATGGTCACGTCCAGCAGCCCGTCGTTCATGTCGGCCTGCGGAGCTATGTAGGCGTTGTTGCCGTATTGTGAGGCATTTCCGCAGGCAATCAGGAAAGCGTTGTAACTGGCGGCATTTCCGTCCGTCACGAGCTCGTAGGTCTCGGGCTGATACTTCAGGCTCTCCACCAACGTTTTTTCCAGATAGGCAAGAGGGCCTCGCCGACCGGCCTGTGAGAACTTCAGGCTGACAAAAGCATCGAAGCCCACTCCGCAGGTGCAAAAGAAGGGGTAGCCGTTCATCTTGCCGTAGTCTATGACATCGGTCTTGCCGTCGTCAATGATGCCTGCGGCTCGTCTCACGTCCAATGGTATCTGTAAGTGGCGCGCCAGTCCGTTGCCCGAACCGCAGGGGATGATGCCCAGGGCAGTCTGTGTATGCACCAATGCACGTGCTATTTCGTTGATGGTGCCGTCTCCGCCGATAGCCACCACGGCAAAATATCCGTCGAGGGCTTTTTGTCTGGCAAGTTCGGTGGCGTGTCCGGCATACTCTGTGTACAGGAACTCTGTCTGGTACTTTCTCTTGTCTATGCTCAGCAGGATGCATCTGACGATGTGCTCTTTGTTGTGGGTACCGGATATCGGATTTACGATGAATGCGATTTTCTTCCTTTCGTCCATAGTGCCAATTCTATATCTGCGCATCGGGCCTCAGAGCCTGCCGGAACCTTGCTTTGTGGTCTCCCGAGGCTGTCCCCCCCCACTCCCGGAACGTTCGCCGCAAAGCGCGACAACTGGCTCCCGACGGGCACAAGTCGGCCAAAATGCGCTGCAAAAGTAGGCAAAAGTTTTGTTCCACAGGCGACCAGCCCTGTACTTTTGGCAAAGAAGCACAGCCAAAGCGGCATTGGGACATAGGCTTCTTGGTATGGATGTGCAGGTTTCCTTTGCCAGATATCAGGAAAATGCCCTGCCAGAGCGTTGCACTTCGCTTTTTTGGCACAAAATTTGCAGATAAGCACGGACAGAGGGCAAAGATTAAAAAAAGTATGTATCTTTGCCCAAGAATGAAGCATAGCCGCAAATAACAAAGAAAAAGCAAAAGAGGTTTTAGTTTATGACGAATCAATTCTCACAGCGACTTTCCGACATTATCGTTTACAGCAAGGAGGAAGCCAACCGGCTGCGCAACGGCATGATTGGCCCCGAGCATCTGTTGCTGGGCTTGATACGAGATGGAGGCGGAAAGGCAATCGAAATATTGGGGACGCTGGATGTCGACCTGCAACACCTGAAATACCAGCTGGAAAGCGTCTTGAAAAGGGAGGAGAACGACCTGCTCAAACCCGATGCCGAGGTGCCTTTGTCTCCCGAAAGCTCCAAGATATTGAAAATGTGCATACTGGAAGCCCGTTTGTTGAAGAACGATACAATAGACACCGAGCATGTACTGTTGGCCATCCTGAAGGAAGGTGAAAACAGGGCTGCGGTGGTACTCAACGAAAACAACGTGGACTATCAGCGGGTGTTCGACCTGCTTGTTTTCAAAAGGAAACCCGATGCCCGCATGGGCTTCACGGAAGACGACGAGGAGGACGAGGAAGAAGGTCCCTCGTCACAACAACATGCCTCCTCGCAGCAGCAGGCAGCCTCCAGCCCCAAAGTGCCCAACAACGATACTCCGGTGCTCGATAACTTCGGACTGGACATGACTAAGGCAGCCGAAGAAGGCCAGTTGGACCCGGTGGTGGGGCGCGAAAGAGAGATAGAACGCGTGGCTCAGATCCTGAGCCGCAGAAAGAAGAATAACCCTGTACTGATAGGCGAGCCCGGAGTCGGGAAGTCGGCCATCGTCGAGGGGCTGGCTTTGCGCATTGTCGAGAAAAAGGTCTCTCGTGTCTTGTTCAACAAGCGGGTGGTAATGCTTGACATGGCATCGGTCGTGGCTGGAACCAAGTATCGTGGGCAATTCGAGGAACGCTTGCGCTCCATCATAAAGGAACTGCAGAAGAACCCGAACGTCATCTTGTTCATAGACGAAATACACACCATCGTCGGGGCTGGGTCGGCTGCCGGCTCTATGGACGCAGCCAACATGCTGAAACCGGCATTGGCACGTGGCGAGATACAATGTATAGGAGCCACGACCCTGGACGAGTATCGCAAGAACATAGAAAAGGACGGCGCGCTGGAAAGACGTTTCCAAAAGGTGATAGTAGAGCCTACTTCGGAAGAAGAAACCTTGCAGATATTGAGAAACATCAAGGACAAGTACGAAGATCATCACAACGTGTCTTATACAGAAGGAGCGTTGAAGGCCTGCGTGAAGTTGACTGGACGCTACATCACCGACCGCAACTTCCCGGACAAAGCTATCGATGCCTTGGACGAAGCCGGTGCACGCATACATCTGACCAACGTGAGCGTCCCCAAGGAGATAGAGGAACAGGAAAAACTGATAGAACAGGCTCATGCCCGAAAGACAGAGGCCGTGAAGTCGCAGAACTACGAACTTGCAGCCAGTTTCCGCGACACGGAGAAAGAACTGTCCGCCAAGCTCGAAGTGATGAAGGCCGATTGGGAATCGCGTTTGAAAGACAACCGGGAAACGGTGACGGAGGACGACATAGCCGATGTCGTGTCCATGATGTCGAGGGTTCCTGTACAACGTATGGCCGAGACCGAAAGCCAAAAACTGGCTAATATGAAAGACGATTTGCAGGCAAGGGTAATAGGGCAAAACCCCGCCATAGAAAGGCTGGTGAAGGCCATATTGCGTAGCCGAGTAGGCTTGAAAGACCCCAACCGACCTATCGGAACTTTTCTGTTCTTGGGACCTACAGGGGTAGGAAAGACCTTGCTTGCCAAGGAACTGGCTAAATACATGTTTGGATCGCCCGACGCGTTGATACGGATAGACATGAGCGAATACATGGAGAAGTTCACCGTATCGCGGCTGGTGGGGGCTCCTCCCGGATATGTCGGTTATGAGGAAGGCGGACAACTCACCGAACGGGTACGCCGCAAACCGTACTCAATTGTGCTGCTTGATGAAATAGAAAAGGCACATACCGATGTGTTCAATATCTTATTGCAGGTAATGGACGAGGGACGCCTGACAGACAGTAACGGTCGGACGGTCGACTTCAAGAATACGGTTATTATTATGACTTCCAACATAGGGACACGCCAACTGAAGGACTTCGGACGAGGCATCGGCTTTACTGCACATAGCATGGAAAACGATAAGGAATATGCACAAGGTGTCATAAAGAAAGCATTGAACAAATCGTTTTCACCCGAATTCCTGAACCGTATAGACGAAGTTATTACGTTTGACCAACTGTCGCCCGAAGCTATCGAACGGATTTTGGATATTGAGTTGGAAGCCTTGAACGCCCGTTTGCAAAACCTCGGATACGCAATGGTGGTCGACGATGAAGTAAAGCGTTTCCTGATAAAGAAAGGTTACGACTTGCAGTACGGAGCGAGACCGCTCAAAAGAGTCATTCAAAGCAACTTGGAGGACAAATTGTGCGAATGGCTCGTGAAGTCCGGTGAAGAGCAAAACTGCACGCTGCACATACGGCTTGAGGGTGAAGAGAATGTCGGAATAGCGAAGGAGTGATAGGCAAGTCCGTCTTAACTCCCCTCCACATGAATAACAAGAGTTGCTTTGGCAGACAGCTAAGGCAACTTTTGTTGTAAATGTCCCCAAAGATGCATCAAACACCGGAGCTGGCATGCCAAGTGCAAACGCAAACCGTCGTGTCTATGCCGCTCAGAAAAAGGCGGAAGATGAAATACAAATGTAACTTCTGTTTCATCTTTGCGTAACAAAATAGAGGGACATTTGCCACAGCTTTAGAAGTAAAACCTAACTTTGCATCATCAAGAAACAGTGTTGCAAGGTTGACAATGCACAAGTAGAAAGACAATGAACGATTACCGCATTTTAGTAGTAGACGATGAAGAGGATTTGTGTGACATCCTTAAGTTCAACTTAGAGAATGAAGGATACGAAGTAGACACGGCCAATTCGGCGGAAGAAGCCCTGCGTTTGGACTTGAGCCGCTACCATCTCCTGTTGCTCGACGTTATGATGGGTGAGATCTCGGGCTTCAAAATGGCTGCTATGCTGAAAAAAGACAAGGCTACGGCCAACATCCCTATAATTTTCATAACGGCGAAAGACACAGAAAACGACACGGTGACAGGCTTCAACATCGGAGCCGACGACTATATCTCCAAGCCTTTTTCCCTGCGGGAGGTCTGCGCAAGAGTGAAAGCAGTGTTGCGCCGGACACAACCCGAGAATGAAGAAAAGGTCCCCGAACAACTTGCCTATAAGGGACTACTGATGGACATCGTGAAGAAAAAGGTAAGCATCAATGGACAAGAGACACCGTTGACAAAGAAGGAGTTTGAAATCCTGCAATTGCTGTTGCAAAACAAGGGGCGGGTGTTTTCGCGCGAAGATATCCTGAGCCATGTCTGGAGCGACGAAGTGTATGTGCTTGACCGTACCATCGATGTGAACATCACTCGCTTGCGCAAGAAAATAGGCGAATATGGGAAATGTATTGTAACTCGTTTGGGATATGGTTATTGCTTTGAAGCAGAGTGACGGAAAAGAAAGGCATTTCTTGTCGTTTAGCGGCAAATTGTTCCTGTCGGTCATCTCTCTCTTTTTGTTCTTTGCGGTCTGTTTCCTGGCTTACCAATACCAACGGGAAAAAGAATACAAGGTTGAGTTGCTCAACATGCAGTTGCAAGATTACAACGCGCTGCTGCACCAAGAATTGAAAGACATACCTCCCGGAGAACGCCGGAAGTGGCTGGATGATTATGCGCAACTGCATTCCGAACAAGGACTGCGAATAACGATAATCAACTTGACCGGAACGGTTTCTTACGAGAGCGAAAAACTCGTCAGAGAGAACCTGACTAACCACCTGCAGCGTCCCGAAATAATTCAAGCCATGGCCGAAGGCAGAGGCTATGACATGCGCCGCACGTCGAAGACCACAGGTGTCAGCTATTTCTACTCCGCAACTCTTTTTCAGCCAGACGGCTACATCATCCGTACCGCACTCCCCTACAACCTGAACCTCACGAATTATCTGGCAGTAGACTCGCACTACATCTGGTTTACGGCAGTAGTAACCTTGCTGCTTATTTTCATGTTCTACAAGTTTACGTCGAAACTGGGAACGGCGGTAACCCATCTTCGTGAGTTCGCCCAACGGGCCGACCGCAACGACCCCATAGATACCGATGCTGCCTTCCCTCATAATGAGCTGGGCGAAATATCCCAACACATCATCCAGATATACAAACGGTTGAGGGAGACAAAGGAAGCACTCTACATCGAACGGGAGAAGCTCATCATGCACTTGCAGACATCCCGCGAAGGATTGGGCGTGTTTACGCAGGAAAAGAAGGAAATCTTGGTAAACAACCTCTTTACCCAGTATGGAAATCTCATTTCGGACCAGAACCTGCAAGCGACCGAAGACATATTCAATGTACCGGAATTTCGTTCGATAACCGAATTCATCAACAAGGCTCAAAAGCGTTCCAACGAACGGGGAGAAAAGCGCATGTCGCTGAGCATAAACAAAAACGGGCGTTCGTTCGTAATAGAATGCATTGTCTTTCAAGACTCGTGCTTTGAGATATCCATCAACGACATAACTCAAGAAGAAGAACAAAGCCGACTGAAACGCCAGTTGACGCAAAACATAGCCCACGAACTGAAGACTCCCGTAAGCAGCATACAGGGCTATTTGGAGACTATCGTGAACAACGAAAACATCCCGCGCGAGAAGTTGCAGCTGTTCCTCGAACGTTGTTACGCGCAAAGCAACCGCTTAACCCGGCTGCTGCGCGACATATCGGTATTGACGCGCATGGACGAGGCTGCCCAAATGATTGACATGGAAATGGTCGATGTCAGCCTTCTGGTCTCTAACATCATAAACGAAGTTGCACTGGACCTGGAGCAACGGCACATTACGGTCGTCAATTCACTCAGGCCCAAGATCCAGATTAAAGGCAATTACTCGCTTCTGTATTCCATCTTCCGAAACCTTACAGACAACGCCATTGCCTATGCAGGAACCAACATACACATAAACATCTCCTGCTTCCGCGAAGACGAGAACTTTTTCTACTTCAGTTTTGCGGATACGGGGGTCGGAGTTCCTCCCGAACACTTGAACCGCCTGTTCGAGCGCTTCTACCGGGTGGACAAAGGCCGGTCGCGCAAATTGGGCGGAACGGGACTGGGGCTTGCCATCGTAAAAAACGCCGTCCTCATACACGGAGGTACCATCTCGGCCAAGAACAACCAGGGCGGAGGATTGGAGTTCGTGTTTACGCTGGCAAAGGGAAAATAGCAAGCCGATTGCTCCCCCCAAGCATCCGATGCGCAGCAGAATGCAAAGTGTAAGCCGTGTCTGGCCTTGACAGGCACGGCTTACACTTCTTTTTTATCCCTGCATCGGTCATTAAACCCAAATCGGTCATTAGAGTCCAAAGCGATTTCGTTTTGCTGCCGTGCAGATTGGCTGTCGCCTTTGCCGAAGGCGTAGCGGGCTACGTCGAGACAAAGCGGCAGACAAGATGCCGGTGGCAAGACGAAAGGGCTTGGAAAGCCGTAGAAAGACTGTCAAGCACACGGCAAGGCGGTCTAATGCCCGATTTGGGTCAAAGGTCAAAGCGATTTCGGCCTGTTGTCATGCGGATGGGCTGTCGGCTTCGTCGAAAGCTTAGCGGGCTACGACGGGACAAAGCGACAGACAAGAATGCCGACACAAGGACGAAAGCACTTGGAAATCCAGAGAAAGGCCCACGTCTTCCCATAGCGCCCCTTGGAGCAAAGGTGTGCTCCCGGGTGGGCAAAGGTGTGCCACCAAGGGCGCAAAGGGGCACGCCCGGACTGGCAAAGGTGTGGTTCCCCGGACCGTCCGGCAGGCATGTGCCGGACGGAAGTCCGGCGCAGGCACTGCAAGCGACTTACGTTTTTTTGCACGGCGGATATTGACGTATAACCTATTTATTTATACCTTTGCGCACTATTTTTTCACGATTATGACAGGAAACAGTGGTTACATGCAGCGGTACGCGATGCTATTCGGAGCCTACATGAGCATCTTGTGGATATGCAAGTTCATATTCTTCTTCCTACCGGCTTTGCAAGGTCCCAACGACGTGCTGTTTCTTCTTTTCATGATGGCAACTTTGTTCGTTCCCTTTTTAGGCTACTATTATGCTAAGAGGTACCGCGACTTGTCTTGTGAGGGTGTCATAAGTTTTGCGTCCGCATGGCTGTTCACGGCATTCATGTATGTTTGCGCGGCACTGTTGACTTCGATAGTCCACTACGTCTATTTCCGATACTTCGATCAGGGCTACGTCATCGGGCAGCTACGTGCCATCATTGATGCAATTCCTACGGAAGAAGTTCCCCTTGCCGCTTCGTACATGGAAACGATGGACAACAACATCGACATGCTGGAGACGCTCACCCCGTTCGATATTATGATAACGATGCTGGTGCAGAACATCTACTACGGAGTATGGCTGTCGCTATTCACCGCCCTGTTTGTTATGAGGCGCGAGAAAAGGTTACGGTAGCAGTCCTCCGAGTGTAATCCGACCAATCAAAGAAAAGTATAAGATGGATATTTCGATTGTCATACCTTTATATAACGAAGAAGAATCTTTGCCGGAGCTGTCAGCCTGGATTGAACGGGTGATGAAGGACAAAGGCTTCTCCTACGAAGTGCTGTTCGTAAACGACGGCAGTACCGACAAGTCGTGGACCGTCATAGAGAACCTGCAAAAACAATCGCCGGCAGTACACGGCATCAAGTTCCGCCGGAACTATGGCAAGTCCGCAGCCTTGTTCTGCGGATTTGAACGTGCCGAGGGAGATGTTGTCATAACAATGGACGCAGACCTGCAGGATAGCCCTGACGAAATCCCCGAGCTCTACCGCATGATAACCGAGGAGGGCTACGACCTGGTTTCGGGGTGGAAGCAAAAACGCTACGATCCGTTGTCCAAGACTCTGCCGACGAAGTTGTTCAACGCCACGGCGCGGCGGGTCTCTGGAATACACAATCTGCACGACTTCAATTGCGGCCTAAAGGCTTACCGGAAAGAAGTCGTCAAAAATATCGAAGTCTACGGGGAAATGCACCGCTACATCCCATATCTGGCCAAAAGTGCCGGCTTCAACAGAATTGGCGAGAAGGTCGTACACCACCAGGCCCGGAAATACGGCAAAACGAAATTCGGATTAAACCGGTTCGTCAATGGCTACCTTGACCTCATATCCTTGTGGTTCATCTCTACTTTCGGCATCAAGCCCATGCACTTCTTCGGTTTTTTAGGTTCTTTGATGTTTGTCATAGGCTTCGTCTCGGTCATCATCGTAGGGGCAAACAAACTGTATTCCATGTACCACGGGATGTCCTACCGGCTTGTGACCGAGTCGCCTTACTTCTATCTGGCACTGACGGCCATGATTATCGGTACGCAGTTGTTTGTCGCGGGCTTCTTAGGCGAGCTAATTTCGCGCAATTCGACCGAACGAAACAGATATCAAATAGAGAAAGCCATCTGAACAGAACGCACTGAAATGAAAAAACTGTTATACCTTATTATATTGTGCGTGGCCATGGGACCGCTACCGGGTCTCCTTAGCGCCTGCTCCGAAGAAGAGGACTGTAGCATGACGGCACGCCCCATGCTGCAGTGCAACATCTATAGAGCAGAATACACGGGGACTCTCTTGCGCGACACACTGGACTCACTGACAGTGACCGCCTACGCAACCGACTCGGTAATCATAAACAACCAGCAGGACGTGAAAGACATCAGCATCCCCCTGCGCTATACGACAGATTCTACCGTGCTGGTGTTCCACTACGACCAACGCTACAGAGACACTGTGGTCATCCACCACGAGAATACCCCCTATTTCATTTCTCTCGACTGCGGCTACCAAATGCAACAAACGGTTACGGGCATACGCTACACCCGGCACAGGCTCGACTCTATTTACACAATCAACCCAGATGCCAATATTTATGGGACGGAAAATCTCAGACTATATTATTAGTGTGGTGCTTGCGCTCCTGATTTCCGTTCCGTTCTATGGACAGCAGTCCTACGACTATTCTTCCACTCGCCCCCAACGCCCGGCAACGGACAAGGGCAAACAAAAGAAGGAGAAGAAAGAACCGGAAGTGACCTATCCGCTTTTCAACGGCATCTCTGTGGGACTCGACCTGTGGAGTCTGGGAAACGGTCTGCTGGGGGGCAACGGTACCGGAAGTGCCGTAATCGTCGATGTAAACCTCAAGCACCGCTATTTCCCTGTCATAGAACTGGGCTACGCAGCATCGGACAAATGGAGCGACAACGGCATACACTACCAGACCCAGGCTCCCTACTTCCGGCTGGGCATGGACTACAACGTGTTCTATGGCAAAAAGCACGGGCACATGCTGTTCGTAGGAGTGCGCTACGCTGTGAGCAGTTTCAACTACGATGTCAACTCCCCTTCCATTGGCGACCCCATCTATGGCGAAGGGTTGGACAACCCGCATTTGCCCGACGACATTTGGGGAGGCAGTGTCCCCTATCACCACAACGACATGAAGAGCACCCAGCATTGGGGTGAACTAAATCTGGGCTTGCGGACCCGTGTCTGGGGAAACCTCTACATGGGGTGGTCCGTACGCTACAGGATAAGACTGAAAGACACCCACAGCCCCTACGGTTCACCGTGGTATGTCCCAGGCTTCGGACGATACGACTCCAGTAACCTGGGTGTAATCTATGCCATAACCTATAAACTGCCTTATAAAAAGAAATGAACGGATTTGAGATTTGGCTCTTAGCCATCGGACTGGCGATGGATTGCTTTGCCATATCTGTGGCAAGCGGCATCATCCTGAAAAAGATACAGTGGAAACCCATGCTTGTTCTGGCATTTGCCTTTGGCTTCTTCCAGGCATTGATGCCCATGATAGGCTGGCTTGGTGCCAGCACGTTCAGTCACCTCATCGAGAGCGTGGACCACTGGATAGCCTTCGGCATACTGGCTTTCTTGGGCGGACGCATGATAAGGGAATCCTTCAAGAACGAAGAACTGCGGCAGGAGTTCAACCCCACGCGCCTCAAAGTCGTCCTGATTCTGGCCATTGCCACCAGCATCGACGCGCTGGCCGTGGGCATATCGTTTGCCTTTTTGGGCATGAAGTCGGTGGCGGACATTACCTATCCCGTCTGCGTCATCGGGTTTGTGTCGTTCGTGCTCTCGCTGCTCGGACTCCTGTTCGGGATACAATGCGGCTGCGGCCTTGCCCGCAGGCTGAAAGCCGAGCTGTGGGGAGGCATCATCCTCGTGGGCATCGGTACGAAAATACTCATCGAACACCTGTTCCTCGGCTGATGTTCCCATGTCGCGGAGAATGCCGCATCGTCTCCCCGCAACCCCGTCAAGACAAATCCTTAACCTCCAACTCCTCCTTAACAATCCGCAATGGAAAAGAAAAAATTACTGCGCAACCTGGCCGGGATAGCACTGCTGTTGGCCGCTACAGTCTGGATCCTCGTCCGCCACAACACAACTGCCGTGCCCTACCGCACAGCCACGGGTCTAATCTTCGGCACGGCATACAACATAACTTACCAGTCGAGGGAAGACCTGCAAGAACAGATAGAAAAGGAACTGGCCCGCTTTGACGGCTCGCTGTCGCCCTTCAACGACACCTCTGTCATTTCGCGCATCAACCGCAACGAGCGCGTCCTCCCCGACTCCCTTTTCACCACAGTCTTCAAGCGCAGCATGGAAATATCGCGCCAGACAGCCGGTGCCTTCGACATCACCGTCGCCCCCCTTGTCAACGCCTGGGGATTTGGGTTCAAGGACGGTGTCTTCCCCCGACCGGCCACGATAGACAGCCTGCTGCGCTATGTGGGCTACCAGAGCGTGCGGCTCACGCCCGAAGGCTACGTGCAGAAGCAACACCCGCAGACCATGCTCGACTGCAGTGCCGTGGCCAAGGGCTATGCCGTCGACATCATCGGGCACCTGCTGGAGCGGCAGGGAGTGAAGAACTTCATGGTAGACATAGGAGGCGAAGTCGTGGTGCGGGGACGCAACCCCCAGCAAGCCCTGTGGCGCATCGGGATAAACAAGCCCGTGGACGACTCGCTGTCGACCAACCGCGAGCTGCAAGAAGTGTTGCACATCACCGATGTCGGCATAGCCACCTCGGGCAACTACCGCAACTTCTACTACCGCGACGGGAAAAAGTACGCCCACACCATCGACCCCCATACGGGCTACCCCGTACAGCACGAATTGTTGTCGGCCACCGTCATTGCCGCCGACTGCATGAGTGCCGATGCCTATGCCACGTCCTTCATGGTGATGGGGCTTGACAAGGCGGCGGCTTTCGTCGAGGATAATCCGCAGCTGCACGCCTACTTCATCTACGCCGACTCGACTGGCAATCTGCGTACCTATCAGACCAAAGGCTTAGAGCAATACATTGACAACAACCCGCAGTGACGCTCCTCCCTCCGGGACAACCCTCGCGTATCCCGGAAAGTCGTCAGGCTTAATGCCATCTTTTCGGCCCCGGCGTAAGTCTGCGCTCCGCCCCGGTACCGGTGTAAGGTGCGAAAATGCAGGTACACGCAAAGGCTTGCTCCCCGATGTATTCCTTTCACCCCTTGCAGAACACGAAGTAGACGGCAAGCACCAGGCAGACGAAGGCTGCAAAATGGTTCCAGTGCAGCGACTCCCCTTTGAAAAAGATGGTGGTGAACAGCGTGAACACGACCAAAGTAACGACCTCTTGAATGACCTTGAGCTGCATCAGCGAGAAAGGCCCCCCGTTGCCGGAAAACCCTATGCGGTTGGCAGGCACCTGGAAAGAATATTCGGCCAGTGCTATGGACCAAGAAAACAGGATGACGGCATAGAGCGGCCAATTGGTCGAAATCTTCATCTCCTGCAACTTCAGGTGGCCATACCAGGCAAAGGTCATGAAAATGTTTGAAACCACCAGTAGCAAAACCGTAGTCAATGCTTTCATAGGCAAAACGTTGTTTTAGATTTCTTTCTGCGGCGGCAGACGGGCTGTCCGCCCAACGAGGGCGCAAAGATAATGCACAGGAACGGATTTGCCATCTTCCCGCGCCGTCTTCTCGGCATTTTCGCTGACATTTTTACCCTATTGGCCTCCCGCTCCCTCTGTCGGCATCCTCGTGCCACTTTGTGTGTCCCCGAGGAAGCACAGGTTTGCCCGCCGCCAGCCACAGGTCTGCCCGCTTGCGGGCGCAGGTTCGCTTGCAGGGAGGCACAGGTCCCCCCCCGTGAGCAGGGCAGGTGTGCCCGAAGCGAGCGTCCGCCCGGTGCGACAACCGGCTTGGCGGCAGCCCCGAAACGCTCCTGCAAGATGCCGGACGACAAAAAAGTGAGCCAATATGCTGGCCAAGTCGAATAAAAGGGATACCTTTACCCGCCCAAAAACGCAAACCATACGAAAAAAAGACTCTAAGAAACACGTTTTATGGAGGGATTTATATCGGATACCCTGTACAACAGCTATCGTAACAAGCCCAAAAGCATTATCAATCACAAGATAATCTGCCGCGTACTGGGCATCCTGCTGTTGGTCGAAGTTGCCATGTTCCTGCTGTGTGCAGCCGTGTCGTGGGGATACGGCGAAGACGACGTAAGGGCATTCCTGCTGACGGCAGTCATCACGGCTGCTGCGGCCGGCGTGCTGTTTCTTGTCAGCCGCAACGCCGAACACAGGCTGGGACGGCGCGACGGATACTGCATAGCCACGCTGGTGTGGGTACTGTTCACCCTGTTCGGCATGTTGCCCTTTTGCTTCAGCGGCAGTGTGGACAGCGTGGCCGACGCCTTTTTTGAGACCATGTCGGGCTTTACCACCACCGGCGCCACCGTGCTGGACAACATAGACAGCCTGTCGCACGGCATCCTGTTCTGGCGCAGCCTGACCCACGCCATAGGCGGCCTGGGCATCGTCTGCTTCGCTGTGGCACTGCTGCCCTTGGTGAGCGAGGGCAACGTGCAGCTGTTTTCGGCCGAGGCGACAGGTGTCACGCACGACAAGCTGCACTCCAAGATAAGCGTCATGGTGAAGTGGATATGGAGCGTGTTCCTGGTGCTCAACATTGCGGAAATCATACTGCTCTACGTCGGCGGCATGAGTATGTTCGATGCCATTTGCCACGCCTTCTCCACTACGGGCACGGGGGGCTTCTCCACCAAGCAGGCCAGCATAGCCTATTGGAACTCACCTTTCATAGAGTATGTCATTGCCGTGTTCATGATACTGTCGGGCGTTAACTTCACGCTTTACTTCCTGTGGGTCAACAACGGCTGGAAGAAGATGTTCAGGGATGAAGAGCTTCGGTTCTACCTGTGCTCGGTTCTGGGTGTGACGCTGATTATAACAGCGGTACTGGCGTTTCAGAAAGGCCTCGACGTGGAGAGTGCTTTCCGGAAGGCTCTCTTCCAAGTGTCTACCCTCCACACGTCGTGTGGCTTCTCCACCGACGACTACATGCTGTGGCCTCCCTTCACGTGGGTGCTGCTGATGTATGCCATCTTGGCCGGTGGGTGCACGGGCTCTACGGGTGGCGGCATCAAGTCGCTCCGACTCCTGGTGCTGGGCAAAGTCATACGCAACTACTTCAGCCGCCTGATACACCCCAATGCCGTCATCCCGGTGCGCATCAACAATCAGGCTCTTCCGTCGGACACCGTGATGGGCGTGCTGATGTTCATCAGCCTCTACTTGCTGTGCATATTGGTCGGCTGGGCCGTATTGTGCCTGCTGGGCATCGGCTTTTCCGACGCGCTGGGACTGGTGGCATCGAGCATGGGCAACGCCGGGCTTGCCTTTGGCGACTTCGGACCCGCCTACTCGTGGAACGCCATGCCCGACGCGGCCAAGTGGGTCCTGTCGTTCGTCATGCTGATAGGCCGTCTGGAGATGTTTTGCGTGCTGCTGATGTTCTATCCCCGTTTCTGGAAGAACTGACGCACACCGCCCGGCAGCGGGTTTCGGACTTAGAACGTTTTCCGTGGCAGGCCCTGCGGGACCGCCACAACATATAACAAACATAGGTTTCGTAATTATGGAAAAAGCAAAGGTTTATTTTTCAGATTTGCGCACTTCGCCCACTTCCAATCTCTTGGACAAGATGGAGCGGTTGGCCAAACGTGCAGGCATCACAGAACTTCCGTTGAAAGATTGTTTCACGGCCATTAAAATCCACTTTGGCGAGCCGGGCAATCTGGCATACATTCGCCCCAACTACGCCGCCCGGATGGCGCAGTTGCTGCGCAGCCTTGGGGCACGCCCGTTCCTTACGGACAGCAACACGCTGTATAGTGGCCGCCGCTCCAACGCGGTGGACCACCTGCAAAGCGCGATGGAAAATGGCTTTAACCCCATATCGGCCCAGTGCCAGGTCATCATAGCCGACGGCCTGAAGGGCACGGAATACCGCGAAATCCCCATCGAGGGTGCCGAGTATTGCCCGGCCCCCAAGATAGGCTCGGCCATAGCCGACGCCGATGCCATTGTCACGATGAACCATTTCAAAGGACATGAGCAAGCCGGATTTGGCGGCGCGTTGAAGAACCTGGGCATGGGATGTGCCAGCGTGGGCGGCAAGCTCGAACTTCATGCCAGCTCGCAACCCAAAGTCAACGAGGACAACTGCATAGGCTGCAACATCTGCGTGAAGCACTGTGCCCACGACGCTATTCACCTGAACGCCCGGCATAAGGCCGAAATAGACTATGCGAAGTGCGTGGGCTGCGGGCAATGTGTGGCCCTGTGCCAGCACGATGCAGCTGTGGTGAGCGACTGGGACACCTCCGAACGCCTGAATTGCAAGATAGCCGAATACACCAAGGCCGTACTGAAGGACAAGCCCCACTTCCACATCAGTTTTGTTATGAACGTGTCGCCCGAATGCGACTGCTGGAACCACAACGACGCAGCAATAGTCCCCGACCTGGGCATGTTGGCCTCCCAGGACCCGGTGGCTCTCGACATGGCTTGCGCCGACCTGGTGATGAAGGCCCCGGTGCTACACACCAACAACGTGCTGGGCAACACGCACGAGCACGAAGACTTGTGCGGACAGGACAAATTCCACATGGTGCACCCCGATACGGACTGGCTCTCCGGGCTGCGCCATGCCGAGAAACTGGGCATCGGAACGACTCAGTACGAACTGATTGTTTGCAAATAAATCGCTAATCCTAAAAAACAATCGCTGATGAAAGTAGCTTTGATATCGGGAATAACGGGACAGGACGGATCGTTCCTTGCCGAGTTCCTTTTGCAAAAGGGATACGAGGTGCACGGCATCTTGCGCCGCTCTTCTTCCTTCAATACGGGCAGAATAGAGCACTTGTATTTTGACGAGTGGGTAAGAGACATGAAGCAGAAACGTCTGGTTAACCTCCATTACGGCGACATGACAGACTCCAGCTCGCTGATACGCATCATCCAGCAGGTGCGTCCCGACGAGATATACAACCTGGCGGCTCAGAGCCACGTCAAAGTCTCGTTCGACGTGCCCGAATACACGGCAGAGACCGATGCCGTGGGGACCCTTCGCATGCTGGAGGCAGTGCGCATCCTGGGCATGGAGCATAGGACCCGCATCTACCAAGCCTCCACCTCCGAGCTTTTCGGCAAAGTGCAGGAAATCCCCCAACGGGAAACAACCCCCTTCTATCCCCGTTCGCCCTATGGAGTGGCCAAGCAATATGGCTTCTGGATAACGAAGAACTACCGGGAGAGTTATGGTATGTTTGCCGTCAACGGCATCCTGTTCAACCACGAGAGCGAACGTCGGGGCGAGAACTTTGTCACCCGCAAAATCACCTTGGCAGCAGCACGCATCGTGCAGGGTTTTCAGGACAAACTATACCTTGGCAACCTGGATGCAAAACGCGACTGGGGATACGCCCCTGACTACGTGGAGTGCATGTGGCTCATGCTACAGCACAGCCACCCCGAGGATTTTGTAATAGCAACCGGGCAGATGCACACCGTACGCGAGTTTGCGACCCTGGCCTTCCGGGAGGTGGGCATCGAGTTGCGCTGGGAAGGCACGGGTATCGACGAGAAGGGCATTGACACAGCGACAGGGCGCACCCTGGTGGAAGTCGACCCGAAGTACTTCCGCCCCACCGAGGTGGACCAGCTCCTGGGAGACCCCACCAAAGCCAAAACCCTCTTGGGCTGGAACCCCTCCAAAACTCCTTTTGAAGAGCTGGTGCGCATCATGGCCTCTCACGACATGAACTTTGTCCGTAAACTGCACGTGCGCTCTACTATGTGAACACCCGGCATCCTGTCCGGTCCTGGCAAGGGTAAAAGCCCCGCAAGTCCCGGCAGACTTTGCCAACCGAATTGTACCTCAAAGACTTCACAATATGGAAAAGAATGATAAGATATACGTGGCCGGACACCGTGGACTAGTAGGTTCGGCCATCTGGAAGAGCCTACAGCAGAGGGGATATACAAATCTGGTAGGCCGCTCTCACGCGGAACTCGATTTGCGCGACGCAGTGGCGGTGCGCCAGTTCTTTGATGGCGAACGCCCTGATTACGTGTTTCTGGCTGCGGCCTTTGTGGGAGGTATCATGGCCAACAGCCGTTATCGTGCGGACTTCATCTACAACAATTTGCAAATCCAGCAGAATGTCATTGGCGAGAGTTTTCGGCATGGTGTGAAAAAGTTGCTGTTCTTGGGCAGCACCTGCATTTATCCACGGGATGCCTGCCAGCCCATGCAGGAGAATGCCTTGCTCACCTCTCCGCTGGAATATACGAACGAGCCTTACGCGATTGCCAAAATAGCCGGCCTGAAGATGTGCGAGAGCTTTAACCTGCAATATGGCACCAATTACATAGCAGTGATGCCTACCAATCTCTACGGACCAAACGACAACTTCGATCTTGAGCGCAGCCATGTGCTCCCGGCCATGATACGCAAGGCTTATCTTGCCCGTTGCCTCGAAGCAGATGACGGGTCGGCTTTGCGCCGAGACCTCGACCGTCGTCCGGTGGAAGGGATAGACGGACAAGCTCCTTGGGGCAACATCCTCGCCATGCTGGCGCACTATGGCGTTGAGAAAGGAAAACTTACGTTATGGGGAACAGGACGACCCTTGCGCGAATTTCTGTGGAGCGAAGAAATGGCCGACGCATGTGTCTTCGTCATGGAGCGCGTAGACTTCAAAGACACCTACAGCCCGGGCACGAAGGACATACGGAACTGTCACATCAACATAGGAACAGGCAAGGAACTGAGCATACGCCAGTTGGCCGAGCTGGTAATGAGCACCGTAGGCTTCAAGGGACAACTGGAGTTTGATGCGACAAAACCCGACGGGACCATGCGCAAACTTACCGACCCCTCCAAGCTCCACGCCTTAGGCTGGCACCACCGCATTGACATCGAGGAAGGCGTGCAACGTATGTTCCAATGGTACCTGAGCGACTTGTCGAATCCTGGCTCTAAACGTTAAGAAAATTAACAAAGGGTCATTTTTATGCTGAACAACATAAAAATAAAGCCTAAAAAAGGAAGTTTTCTTCTTGCTTATATGGAATAACATTTGAGAATGCTTACCTTTGCCGCCGATTTCAGTCCTGAGTCGGCGGCAAGGCATTCTTTTGGCCGAGCGTTGGCCGACGGCTTGTTAACGTCTGGAGAGAAATCCGGCTTCTGTTTAAAGTAGTGTGCAAGCGTGCGGCTACAGAGTCGTCCAGACAAGTATTAATCAAAACCCCTATAACATGAGATATGTTAAATGGACAGTAATTGTAGTATTATTCACAGTTCTCTTTTCTTCATTCATCAATCTGGGTACACCGACGACGGGACTGCACGTCGGTGACACGGCACCGGACTTTCAGCTATCCGGCAGCGACCAGTCGCTATCTTCCTACAAGGGACACTACGTCCTGCTAAGTTTCTGGGCCAGCTACGATGCCAGCTCACGCCAGCGCAACGCGGCCTTCAGCAATGCTGTACAGCAATCAGACGGAGCCGTCCGGCTGGTGTCTGTATCGTTTGACGAATACCCCTCCATTTTCCGGGAGACTATCCGGCAAGACCACATCCAGGGCACTTGCTGCGTGGAAACGGAGGGGAGAGCCTCGGAGATATTCGAAGAGTACGAATTGGAGCGCGGCTTTGGCAACTACCTGCTTGACGGCAACGGCACCATCGTAGCCAAGAACATCGCGGCCTCGCAGTTGCAGGCTTACGTGGCATGTCAGCCTACCAATCCGGGCACCAGCCCATCGCAAGAGCGTTGAGGACGGTACGTTTTGCCTCCTACAATACAGACAAATCCCATGCGGCCTTTCTGCCGTATGGGATTTGTCACATGTCAGAGCCGTTCGCTTCAAGGTATTCTCAGCACGCCTTGAAGCTCATGTCCAGGCTCTTCACAGAGTGAGTCAGCGCGCCCACCGAGATAAAGTCCACCCCGCACTCGGCATAGTCGCGGATGGTGTCGAAGGTGATGCCCCCCGACGACTCGGTCTCATACCGCCCGTTCACCATAGCTACAGCCTTGCGCGTCAGTTCGGGCGAGAAGTTGTCGAACATAACGCGGTCCACCCCGCCGACGTTCAGCACCTGCTGTAGCTCGTCCAAGTTGCGCACTTCTATCTCTATTTTCAGGTCCTTGCCCTTCTCCTTGCAGTATTCGCGCGCACGGGTGATGGCCTTCTCTATGCCGCCTGCAAAGTCCACGTGGTTGTCCTTCAGCAGAATCATGTCAAAGAGTCCGATGCGGTGGTTGGCTCCCCCGCCTATCTTCACGGCCATCTTCTCCAGTATGCGCATTCCGGGAGTGGTCTTACGCGTGTCCAGCACCTGCGTTCCGGTGCCCTCCAGGCGTTCCACGTAGCGGTGCGTCACCGTGGCAATGCCGCTCATGCGTTGCAGGATGTTCAGCATCAGCCGCTCGGTCTGTAGCAGCGACTGCACTCGTCCTTCCACCATCATGGGGACATCGCCGGGCTTCACGGCTGTACCGTCGGGCATGAACACCTCGACCTTCATCGTCGGGTCAAACCGGCGGAACACTTCCTTGGCCACCTCTATTCCGGCCAGGATGCCGCTTTCCTTTATGAGCAGTCGCGATTTGCCCATAGCCGTGTCCGGTATGCACGACAGTGTGGTGTGATCGCCGTCGCCGATGTCTTCGGCGAAAGCCAGGTCGATAAGTTTGTCTATCAGTTCTTTTTCCTTAGTCATTGGTCTTATCTATTCTAATTTGGTGTATCACGTACCGATTGCCCACTCTTCTGAAAAAGCAATTCACCCGGAAGTTGCCATTCACCGTCTTCAGAGTGCCGACAATGAAACTCGACTCATCGCGTTTCCCTTCATGCTTGACATCAAAGCCTACCACCTTGTTGGTCTCCCAGAAGGCTGCTATTTCGTTCAGTGCAGTCTCCCGATCCTTGCTTCCGCTCTCGCTGCCTATTGTTAAGTCCATCGTTTCGCCCACATACCGCGTCAGGCCCTCCCGGCTGCCTTTCTTCAGGGCTACAATCACCCCGACAGGCACATCCTGAGCCAGCAGCACGGCAGCGCAGAAAGCGAAACAAGCCAGCAAGAAAATAACTCGCTTTCCCATATTATAGAAACAAACATTTGGTTTTGCCCACTTGCACTGGGACAGGACACGCGTTTCCGCCGCCGTCCGCCGGTGCGAGGTTTCGGCTCTGTGGAGCAAAAGTAGGGAATAGTGTCCATATAATCTAATTTATTGTAGAGAAATTGCGTCTTTTGCCTTCACATTGCTGGTTGCGGAGCGTTTTCGGGCCGGACAAGCACCCCGGCGGGCAGAAAAAGTGGCGCACGGCCTTGGCGGGCGAGGCGGAAAGGAATACTTTTGCACACCGATAATCCGTAAGCAAAAATCAAGGACTGCCGTATGAAGACCATTTTACTTGTCGTCGGGAAGACCACCGAACAGCACTTCGCCGCAGGCATCAGCGACTACGTGAAGCGGCTGGGCCGCTACCTCTCGTTCGAGCTGGAGACGATACCCGAACTGAAGAACGCACGCAACCTGCCCGTCGAGGTGCAGAAGGAGAAGGAGGCTGACCTGATACTCAAAGCCTTGCAGCCGGGCGATGTCGTGGTGCTGCTGGACGAGGGCGGACGCGAGATGCGCTCGGTGGAGTTTGCCGACTACATGCGGCACAAGCAGAACACCGTGGCCCGCCGCCTGGTGTTCGTCGTCGGGGGGCCCTACGGCTTTGCGCCGCGCGTCTACGCCGCCGCCTCCGAGAAACTGTCCCTCTCGCGCATGACGTTCTCTCACCAGATGGTGCGCCTCGTCTTCGTCGAGCAGCTCTACAGGGCCATGACAATCCTGGCCGGGACCCCCTACCACCACGAGTAGGCCGCCTCGCGCCGTGGCCGTCGGCACCCCCGGCCGTCCGCCTACTGAGGCCTGCCGGTGGCACAGGTGTGCTCCCCGGCAGGCCGACCTGTGCCACCGAGGAGGCGCACCTGTGCCACGCGGCGGGCAGACCTGCGTCCGGTCCGCAGCCTCCCACCGCCATTTATCCCGCCAATGTTTGCATGCAGGTTGAAGATTTGTTGTATATTTGCGCTTGGTCTGCCGCCCCCTGCCACCTCCCGGCAATCAGAGGACGGAGGGAGGCAAGGCAAACCGATACCTTATTAATATTCACAACCAAAACACACGTATGAAAACAAAAACCTTGTTATTTATGTCGGCAGCAATGACACTGGCCGCCTGCGGAGGCACGAAGCAGGCCGAAGCACCGGCGGGAGACCTGATTGGACGCTCGTACGTCAGCGTCGAGAACAAACGACTCACCCCCGAGGCCCTGTGGGCTATGGGGCGCATCGGCAGCGTGGTTCCCTCGCCCGACGGCAAACTGATAGCCTACACGGTGGCCTACTACAGCGTGCCGCAGAACAAAAGCAACAACGAAATCTTCGTTATGAACGCCGACGGCAGCGGCAACACCCAGCTGACCCGTTCCGCCTGGCAGGAGTCGCAACCCGTCTGGATAAAGCAGGGCGCCAAGCTGGCCTACCTCAGCAACGAGAGCGGCAGCAGCCAAGTGTGGCAGATGAACCCCGACGGCAGCGAACGCCAGCGGCTCACCGACTATGCGGGCGGCATAGAGGGCTTTGCCTTCTCGCCCGACGAGACCAAGCTGCTCTTCATCTCGCAGGTGAAGACCGTGGAAAGCACGGCGGACAAGTATCCCGACCTGCCCCTGGCCTCGGGAAAGGTGGTGACCGACCTGATGTACAAGCACTGGGACGAGTGGGTCACCACGGCACCCCACCCCTTCGTGGCCGATTTTGACGGCAACGCCATAAGCAACGTGCGCGACATCCTGCAAGGCGAACCCTACGAAAGCCCCACCAAGCCCTTTGGCGGCATCGAGCAGCTGGCCTGGAGCCCGGCATCGGACAAGATTGCCTACACGTGCCGCAAGAAGACGGGCCTGGAGTACGCCCTGTCCACCGACACGGACATCTACCTCTACGACCTGGCCAGCGGCTCCACCGTGAACCTGTGCAAAGACTTCACCGCCAACGTGCCGGGCAAGGGCACGAAGGACGACAACCGGGGCTACGACATCAACCCCCAGTTCTCGCCCGACGGCAAGTTCATAGCCTGGCAGAGCATGGCCCACGACGGCTACGAGAGCGATCGCAACCGCCTGTGCGTGTTCGACTTCGCCGCCAACACCAAGCACTATGCCAGCGAGGCTTTCGACTCCAACGTCGACGGCTTCATCTGGGACCGCAACTCCAGCCGCGTGTTCTTCACGGGCGTGTGGCACGGTGAGTCGCAAATCTACTCCATAGACCTGAACGACAACGACCGCCTGACCAAGCTCACCGAGGGCGTGCACGACTATGCCTCGCCCCTCGCCCTCTGCGGCGACAGGCTCATAGCCAAACGCCACTCCATGAGCATGGCCGACGAGATATACTCCGTGGCCACGACCCGGACGGCAGACACCCCTGCCGAGGCCACACAGCTGACGACCGAGAACAAGCACATCTACGACCAAGTGGAGATGGGCCGCGTGGAGTCGCGCTGGATAAAGACGACGGACGGCAAACAGATGCTCACGTGGGTCATCTATCCGCCGCAGTTCGACCCGTCCAAGAAGTACCCCACCCTGCTCTACTGCGAGGGAGGCCCGCAAAGCCCTCTCAGCCAGTTCTGGAGCTACCGCTGGAACTTTCAGATGATGGCCGCCAACGACTACATCGTCGTAGCCCCCTGCCGTCGCGGAATGCCGGGATTTGGCTCGGAGTGGAACGAAGCCATCAGCGGTGACTACGGCGGACAGTGCATGAGAGACCTGCTTGCGGCCATCGACGAGGTGGCCAAGGAACCCTACGTGGACAGCGACCGCCTGGGCTGCGTGGGTGCCAGCTTCGGAGGCTTCACGGTGTACTGGATGGCCGGGCACCACGACCGCCGCTTCAAGGCGTTCATTGCCCACGACGGCATCTTCAACATCGAGATGCAGTATCTGGAGACCGAGGAGAAGTGGTTTGCCAACTGGGACATGGGCGGTGCCTACTGGGAGAAGAACAACGCCACGGCGCAACGCACCTTCGCCAACTCGCCGCACAAGTTTGTCGACAAGTGGGACACGCCCATCCTCTGCATCCACGGCGAGAAGGACTACCGCATCCTGGCCAATCAGGCTATGGCCGCCTTCGACGCAGCCAAGATGCGGGGCATACCGGCCGAGCTGCTCATCTTCCCGGACGAGAACCACTGGGTACTGCAACCGCAGAACGGCGTGCTGTGGCAGCGCACGTTCTTCAGCTGGCTCGACCGTTGGCTGAAGCCTTGATGCCCGCATGAGCGCGGGGCACAGGTGCATCCCGACGCACCTCCCCGCCGCCCCTTGCAACGAAAGCCCGGAGAAGTGACGGAGAGACACTTCCCCGGGCTTTCCTTTTCACCTCTCCTCCGGCCTCCCCAAAGGGGCTTTAACCCAAATCGGTCATTAGACCGCCCGATGGGTGTCGGGCTATCTTTCTCGCACTTTCCAATCGCTTTCGTCCCGCTGTCGGCATCTTGTCTGCCGCCTTGTCTCGACGTAGCCCGCTACGCCTTCGACAAAGGCAACAGCCAATCTGCACGGCAGCAGAACGAAATCGCTTTGGACTCTAATGACCGATTGGGTTTAACATTTTTTCATGTGGGGTACCACATGCTACGCTATGTAGGGTGCCACATGCTGTGCTATGTGGGGTAGCACATGCGAGGCTATGTGGGGTACCACATGGCAGGAGCATGAATATGAGGGGGAAAGGACGTTCGGTCCGGTCGTTAACATATTTTCATAACGGGTGCGTCATGTTACGCTATGACGGGTGCGTCATGCTACGCCATGACGGGTACCGCATGTCAGGGGCCGTGAGGAGAGGGCTGTTTCAGTTGGGAATGATGAGTGTCACGGCCTCGTGCAATATTCCGATGTTGAGGGGGAAGTGGCGGGGAAGGAGGCGGCCGTCGAGGTCGACGGCCGCGTTCTGCGCCCTCAGCACCTGGACGTGCTGGGTGCGATAGGGACGGACGACCTTGTGGTTGAGTATGCGTCCGCGTATCAGCATCCACAGGCCCGGCCACAGCTGCCGCAGCTCGGGACGGTAGATGACCGACACGTCCAGCCAGCCGTTGTAGGGGACGGCACTGGGCACCTGCCCGTATCCCCAGGCGTTGCCGATGCAGATGGTCATAACGCGCCCGCGTATGTGCTCGCCGTTTATCTTGAGATGTACCCTGAAGAGCTTGCGCTCGAAGATGAGTGCCAGCAGTGCCATGAAGTAGGAGACGTATTTCACGCCCCAGAAGCGTTTGGCCTGGTCGTTTATCTTGACTATGCGTGCCCCGAGGCCGATGTTGGTGGCGTTGAGGAAGTAGCGGGTGCAGTGTTTCTGGCCGTCGTAGTACTGGCAGGTACCGACATCGATGCGCCGCCGGCGGTTGCCGATGATGCAGTCCACGGCCTGCTGATACTCCATGCTGATGCCCCAGTACTTGGCAAAGTCGTTGCCTATGCCGTTGGGTATGATGCCGATGGCGATGCCGCGCTTGTCCGTCGCCTCGGAATGCATGATGCCGTTGATGGCATCGTTCAACGCCCCGTCGCCGCCCACGACGACGATGGTTCGGTATCCGTTGTTGGCCAGGATGCCAGCCAGACGCTCGACCGACCCGAAGCCCTCTGACTGCACGTAGTCGTAGGCCACTCCGCGACGGTCCATGTACGCCTTTATCTCCTTCCAACGTTTCTGTACTTTCCTGGTACCGGCTTTGGGGTTGTAGATGACTCCCCACTTTTGAGTTGTATCGTCCCTCACTGCTGTTTTCTCCTTAATAACCTTGTGTGGGGCAAAGATACGCATTATCGCCGAGCTTCTCCTTTATCCGCGCCATCTTTTCTTGCAGGGGCAGGGTCGCGTCCAGCCAGCAGATAGGTGTCCCCCGGCGTTCCATTCCGCGAAACCACGTCATCTGCCGTTTGGCGAACTGGTGGATGGCTGTTTCCAGCTGGCTGAACATCTCTTCGACTGTGAGTTGGCCGAGGACGTGCAGGGTGACGTACTTGTACTCCAAGCCGTAGTAAATCAGCTCCTCGGGTGTCAGTCCCTTGTCCAGCAGCCCCTTCACCTCTTCCACCAGCCCCTGGGCGCAGCGCAGGCGCAGGCGTTCGCTGATTTTGGCCCGGCGCAGCTCCCGGTCTATGTCCAGCCCGATGACAAGGGCCTTCAGGCGGGGGAAGGCGGTCTGGCTGGCAGGATGGGTGGCATAGTGGTCTGCTATCTCGATAGCCCGGATGGCCCGTTGGGCGGTGTCGACATCGGTCTTGTTGTGCAGCGTTTTGTAGGTCTGTAGGATTGCCGTAAGCTCCTCCAGCGATTTTCCTTCCAGGCGGGCACGCAAGGCCGGGTTCTGGGGCACCGTCTCCAGCCGGTAGCCCCGTAGCACGGCCTCCAGGTAAAGCCCCGTGCCGCCACACACGACGGGCAGCAGGCCCCGCTGGCGCATATCGCGGTAGGCGGCGAGGAAATCGCGCTGGTATTCGAAGAGATTGTACTTGTATCCCGGCTCAACGATGTCTATCAGGTGATAGGGCACCTGCCGCCCATTCACCACATAGTCCGAGAGGTCCTTGCCGGTGCCGATGTCCATGTGGCGGTACACCTGGCGAGAGTCGGCACTGATAATCTCCGTCCCCAGTTCGCTGGCCAAGGCGGCTGCCAGAGTGGTCTTGCCGGAGGCCGTGGGGCCGAGAATGACGAGCAAATCGTAGTCTGAAGCCATGTCGTGCAATTGTTGTTGTATGGATGTAGTGTTTTTGTCGTCGGTATTACTCCCCCGGTTCAGCTCAGGGACGCTTTGCGGTATTCGCCGGGCGTGCAGCCCACGTCCCGCTTGAAGACGCGGTTGAAGTGCTGCGAGTACTGGAAGCCCAGCTCGTAGGCTATCTCGCTCACAGTCTTATTGGTAGACAGTATCAAGTCCTTAGCCTGACTAATCAGTCTGGCCTGGATGTATTCTTGCGCTGTCTTGCCGGTTTCTTTCTTTATGAGGTCGCCAAAATAGTTGGGCGAAAGGCACACTTTGTCGGCAAAGTACTTCACCGTCGGCAACCCCCTCTGCAGGGGACTGTCGCTGGCAAAATACTCGTCGAGCAGGTTCTCGAAGCGCGTCAGCACGTCTTTGTTGGCACTGGTACGGGTGGTGAACTGGCGATCGTAGAAGCGCATACAATAGTCAAGCAACAGCTCGATGGTACGGGCCAGCAGCTTCCGGGTGTACTTGTCGATGGGACGTTGCAGCTCGGCCTTGAGCTTGGCAAGGCAGTCCAGAAAGATGTCCTTTTCGTCATCGGACAGGTGCAGAGCCTCGGAAGAAGAATAGGCGAAGAAAGAGTACTTTCGGATGTCCTGTCCCAGCGATGTGCCCCGTATCAGGTCGGGATGGAACAGTATGCCCCTGGCCGAGGGCATGACACCTTCCTGCATCTCGACGGTGGCAATCTGTCCCGGTGCAAAACTCACCACGGTGCCCTCGTCGTAGTCGTAGGTCTGCCGCCCGTAGCGTATGTTTCCGCATTTGGTGTCTTTCAGGTAAAGGGCATACACGCCGTAGTTCACCGTGAAATGCGACGGCATGCGGGTGGCCTCCTTCAAGTCGATGACACCGACCAGCGGGTGGGTCGGACCGACCATTCCGAACAACTTGTAGTACTGTTCTACGGTATCCAGTTTTACGAAGTCTTCCATAAGTTTGTATTCTCTGTTGGGTTTGATTATTGTATGAGTAGTGTGTGGGTGGGGTTTGTTTCAGAGTGCTTGCAGCCTTTCTGCACGGGGCTTTCATTCCCGGCTGTTGCGCAGCAGCAAGGCCATGTCGGGGATGACGATTTCTCCCCTCGACAGCCGGAGCAGACCGCGCGACTGCATGTCGTTCAACGCCCGGGACACGGACAGCCGCGTGTCGTTGACGATGTGTGCCAGCCGCTCCATCTTTACCTTCAGCTCCTTGCGCCCGACATTGCGCTCCGTGTGCATTTGCAGGAAGTGGACAATGCGCCCCTCTACCGACAGGCGTTCGCTGCTCCACAGCTTGGCGGCCAAGAGCTGTGCCCGGTAACCAATCTGGTTGATGTAGTTCAGCCGGAAGATGTCGTACTTCAACAGTTCCTTCACGACGAAATCCTTGTCGATGCTGACGGCCTGCACCTCGGTCTGGGCAGTGTAGGTGGAAACAAACTGCGTGTTCATGCCGAACATGGACTGAGGCTCTAACAGGCAGGGGGCATGGACAAACTCCGTCACTTCGTACGAGCCGTCCGGGGATATGGTCGTCGCCGAAATCGCTCCCTTTATGATGAACATGAACAAATCGCATGTCGTGCCCGCCTCCAAAATCACCTCATCGTCCTTAAACCGAAGAAAGTGCAACTTTACCTTGGCCAGTATGTTGGTCAAGTCCTCTTTGGACAGTCCTTGAAAGAGGGGCAGCTGCAATAACGTGTCATACATTGTCTCCATACTCCGTTGCTCGTTGGTCCAAGCAAAAATACTTATTCTCGTCCGTCCTCCCCCGATACAGTCTCTTGCTTTTTGTTTTTTTATTGTTTCTTAAGCCCCAATCGGTCGTTAGAAAAGTGTGCTTTCTTTCCTCTCTGTATTTGCCATGTCCCCATCGCAGGCAATGACAACGACAAGCCTTTCCGATGCCGACAGCCCGAAGCCGGACACCGAGGTGTCCTCCGTACCCGTACGTATCATGTCTTCTTACCTTACCGCCTTCCCCTGCTTCGGGACGGCGTACCACCCGCCCAGGCTCATCGGACCAGAACGGGTGGCGTTTCCGCTGCAACTCGCGAGGCACCTGTATAGCCTATTGGTTTTAAGCATCAAATGTCAGAATTTCCCTTCGCCTATCTCCCCCCCCATCCGGCCATCCCCTGTTCGGACATACGGAAGTGTGTGGCGAAGACTATATATACTCTTTGGCAGACACATTATATACTGTCTGCCTACGACCTGCGCAAGTGTCCGATATATAAGTGCGAAAGAGTGCCGTACCTACATGTCGCGCACATACGGCACTGCCAGGAAGACGGAGCCGGAAACAATGTGCCATGATAGGCATTTGCGGCTGCTATTGCATATTCCTATGCCTTACTTAACATATATACACACTACCCAAAGGGAATAAGCCCTATATTTGTGCGACGTATAAATTCTGATGAAAAGATGAGCACAACACAGTCTATGAAACAAGAGGATAAAAGCGCGAAAGAAGTCCCAGTGCTGCTCCTGACCGGCTACTTGGGAAGCGGGAAAACGACGTTGGTAAACCACATCCTTGCCAATGGAAAGGGCATTAAGTTTGCCGTCATTGTCAACGACATAGGAGAGGTGAACATCGATGCCAGCCTCATACAGAAGGAAGGCATAGTGGGCAAAAAGGACGACAGCCTTGTGGCTTTGCAGAACGGGTGCATCTGCTGCACGCTCAAGATGGACCTGGTGGAACAAATCTTCGACCTGATGAAGTTGCAACGCTTCGACTACATCGTCATCGAGGCAAGCGGCATCTGCGAACCCGAGCCAATAGCACAGACCATTTGCTCCATTCCCCGCATGAAGGGGGCGTACACCAAATACGGCCTGTGCCGGTTGGACTCCATTGTCACGGTGGTCGATGCCTTGCGTCTGGAAGACGAGTTTTCCTGCGGCGACCGGCTGACGCGCAAGGACATTGACGAGGAGGACATCGAGAACCTCATCGTGCAGCAAATAGAGTTCTGCAACATCATCCTGCTGAACAAGGCATCGGAAGTCGGGGCGGAAGAGCTGGGGCGCATCAAAAGCATCCTGCACACGTTGCAGCCTGCCGCCGAAATCATCGAGTGCGATTACGCCAATGTGGAACTCAACAAGCTGCTCAACACACGCCTGTTCGACTTTGAGCGCGTGGCCACGTCTGCCGGGTGGATAAGAGGCATCGAACGGCAGATGACTCCCGACGAAGAGCGTGCCGCACACGGACACCACCACGAAGAAGAGGAGGATCACCATCACGAACACCACCATGAGCATCACCACGAACACGGAAAAAGCGAGGTCGAGGAATATGGCATCGGGACATTCGTCTACTATCGACGCCCGGCATTTGACATTCACAAGTTCGACCAGTTCGTAGCTACCCGGTGGCCCGGCAACGTCATTCGTGCCAAAGGCGTCTGCTATTTCAGCCACAACCGTGACATGTCCTACCTCTTCGAGCAAGCAGGCAGGCAGAAGCTGCTGAAAGAAGCCGGACTATGGTATGCGACGGCCCCAGAAGAGGACTTGATAAAACTGATGCAGCAAGAACCCGGCCTGTTGCGCGACTGGGATGAGCAGTACGGCGACCGGATGGAGAAAATCGTATTCATAGGCCAGCATCTCGACAAGGAGCAAATCGCACGCGACCTGGATAACTGCTTGGAAGAGTAGTCCGGTCCCGGTCCGGCTGCATCGAGCACAAAAGGTGGACACCCAGTCCTGCGCGGGACTTGGGTGTCCACCTTTCTCTTTCTTTCCCAGAAAACAGTCTGCGCTATTGTATGGTCGACAGACGACGCACCAACGAGTCGCGTACCACGACGAAGCTGTCCATCAGGGCGGGGCTAATCGGCTTTTTGGGTTGCGACTTGATGCGCAAGGGATTTATCGGTTTGCCATTCTCAAAAACGCGGAAGTCGAGATGAGGGCCGGTCGAAAGCCCCGTAGAACCCACGTAGCCTATCGTCTCTTTCTGCTTCACCGCCTTTCCGACCTTCATGCCTTTGGCAAACCGTGAAAGATGCATATAGACCGTGACATAGACACTGTTGTGGCGTATCTTCAGATAGTTCCCCCCACCTTTGGCTTGGTAACCTTTGGCTATTACCTTTCCATCGCCTATTGCATAGACCGGCGTCCCTGCCGGTGCCGCATAGTCAACGCCATGATGTGCCCTGTAACGTTTCAACAGCGGGTGGTAACGGCTATTGGAAAAGCGTGAGGAGATGCGGTAAAAGTCTAGCGGAGCCTTCAGGAAGGCACCCTCCAGACTGTTGCCTGTCAATCCATAATACAACTCTTCTCCGTCCTGAACGAACGGTATGGCATAATAGGTGCTGTCGTCGTGGACAAACGAAGCAGCCAAGACATGAAAGTTTGCCAGCGGCGTGTCGTCTACATATTCCTGCTCGTACAGGACGCGAAACTCGTCGTGCTTCTGCAAGCCGAAGAAATCAATTGTCCACCCAAAGATGTGGGACAACTCGACGGCCAATAAGGGAGAGGTCTGCCTTTTCTGCATGGCAACCCATAGCGAGCCTTCGACATTGCCTCGCACCTCCTGCCGCCTCCACTCCACAGGGTTTTGTCCAAGATATACGTTGTAGTCTCCCTGCAAATCAAATACCACATATGACTTCGGGTCTTGTTCGTACACGAAGTAAACAGTCCGGGAGATGTTGTCTTTTGTCTTGAAAACAGCGTAAGCCTGCCCGCTTCGGATTTTGCGCACATCAAACACCGGTTTGGATTTCTCGCTAAGCCGATGGATTTCCCGGCGGGACAAGCCATGGTCCGACAAGATGTGTGACAGGTTTTGTCCTGGCTTTACGATGCCGTAGTCGACATCATACCTGTCATCCGGTATATTGTATTTGTAAACGATTTCTTCTACCTCGGTCGAGTCCGTCACAAGAACCTCGTCCAGTTCTTCTGTTCCGCTCCGTTCGGGAAACGTCAGGAGCAACGCGACTATTGCTACGGCCAGCAGGGCTACAACCAGCCATACGGAGTACTTTCTCTTCAATTTCATTACTCTATTTCCTATTCTATAACAATCTTACTTATACAACTGTTGAAACTTGCGGCAAAGAACGGATAACCTATTAAACCCAAATCGGTCATTAGAGTCCCAAACAATTTGGGTAAAAAAAGGAACCTTTGAGACACATGCCTCAACTGCGCACGATAGCCGTTCCGAATGAAGAAAGCCCCCCCTCGCCAATCCAGGGCGTAAAAAGAATGTTGTCTTCCCTCTACAAGCGAGAGGAAAGACAACAACATTGCTATTTTAGAAATCATCAAATGAACCAACGTACATAACAGAAGTCTTGACGATGGGGCAAATCAGGATTCTTCGGGAACATGCGATAAGACACCTTGAAGCTTCCGGCATTTTCTATCTTGTGTTTAGCCTGGAAAGTATAGAGGTTTCCTTCTCGTTTGATTACCTGGAACGGGTCTACCGAATATATGTGCTGTTTGCCATCGTTGCCGGTACAAGTCGTTACCAGTTCAAGTCCTATCGAGTCGTTCAAGCCCTTTTCATCGATGACAAATGTCACCGTATATTCACGTCCACTTTCGAGCGAAGCCTTCAGCATCTCTTCGGACTTCTGGCATGAAACGACCTCTATGCTATCCCATTTCTCTACTACCTGTTCTTTCCAAGCTGCTATTTCTTTTGCCTTGGCGTAATCGTTGGCGGCGAGCTTTTGGAAACGGGTTGCCAACTTGTTGTAGAACTTGCTGTAGTAGTCATCAAGCTGACGCTTCATGGTGTAGTGCGGAGCAATCTGGGCTATGCTATTTTTGATGGTTTTTACCCAGCCTTCTGAATAGCCCGCTTCGTTCTGGTCGTAATACAAGGGGATGATTTGCTGCTCCAGAATGCTATATATCGTAGCGGCATCGAGTTGATCCTGCTGGTTCTGGTCTTGGTAAGTGCGTTTGTCAGTCAATGCCCAGCCCGCACCTTCGCGATAGCCTTCAAGCCACCAGCCGTCAAGTACCGAGAAATTGACAACACCATTCATAAGAGCCTTCTCACCCGACGTACCGGATGCCTCCAAAGGACGTGTAGGCGTATTCATCCAGATGTCCACACCCGAAACCAACCGGCGTGCCAAGTGCATGTCGTAGTTCTCCAGGAAGATAATCTTACCAAGGAACTCAGGACGGCGCGAAATCTCAATAATGCGTTTTATCAGCCCCTGTCCTGCACCATCATGCGGATGTGCTTTGCCGGCAAAAAGGAACTGAACCGGATATTTGGGATTGTTCACAATTCTCGACAAACGATCCAAGTCCGTGAAGAGTAAATGAGCACGCTTGTACGTGGCAAAACGGCGTGCGAAACCGATAAGCAACGCATTGGGGTTGATGCTTTCCAGCAAAGAGACAATGCGGGACGGATCGCCTTGGTTCTTCAGCCAGCTTGCCGAGAACTCCTTGCGTATGAAGTCTATCAGTTTCCGTTTCAGTCCTTGGCGAGTCTTCCAGATTTCAGCATCTGGAACATCGTAGATAGCCTCCCAAATCTTGGGATTGGACTGGTCGTACCAGAAATTCTCGTCAAAGTGAGCACCATAGAGTTGTTTCCATTCGGTAGCGCTCCACGTCGGGAAGTGTACGCCATTGGTGACATAGCCAACGTGGTTTTCTTCCGGGAAATATCCCTTCCAGATTGGCGAGAACATCTCTTGAGACACTTTGCCATGAAGCTTGCTCACGCCGTTGACTTCCTGCGATGTGTTGCAGGCAAAGACAGACATGCAGAAACGCTCGCCTTTGTCTCCCGGGTTGTTGCGTCCCAAGTCCATCAAATCGTCCCAGGAAATTCCCATGCGAGCCGGGTATCCGCCCATGTACTTACCAAACAAGCCTTCGTCAAAATAGTCGTGACCAGCCGGAACAGGCGTATGCACGGTGTAGAGCGAGGAGGCGCGAACCAGTTCAATGGCTTGGTCATAAGTCAGCCCTTCTGCCACATAGTCACAGATGCGCTGAACGTTAATCAAGGCAGCGTGCCCTTCGTTGCAGTGATATATATCTTTCTTTATACCCAGTTTCTTCAGCATCAGAATGCCGCCTATGCCAAGCAATATTTCCTGCTTCAGTCGGTTCTCCCAATCGCCCCCGTAGAGTTGGTGCGTGATAGAACGGTCGAACTCACTGTTCATTTCGTTGTCCGTGTCCAACAGATAGAGCGACACACGACCTACGTTGACTCTCCACACAAAAGCATGTACGAAATAGTCCAAGTAAGGAACATCCACTATCAGGTGCTTGCCATTTTCGTCGAGCACGGGCTCTAAAGGCAGCTGGCCAAAGTTCTGAGACTCGTAGTTGGCAATCTGCTGGCCGTCCATCGAGAGCGACTGCGTGAAATAGCCATAGCGGTAAAGGAAACCGACACCACACAAATCGACGTTGCTGTCGGAAGCCTCTTTCAGGTAGTCACCGGCCAATACCCCAAGGCCGCCTGAGTATATCCTGAGAACATTCGTCAAGCCATATTCCATGCTGAAATAAGCTACCGAAGGACGTTTCCGGTCGGGTTCCACATCCATATACGTGCGGAACTTGGAATATACATACTCCAATCGGCGCACCACAACATCGTTATGCGCCAACTCTTCGAGCTTGGCATAGCTCATGCGTTCAAGCAAAAGAACAGGGTTTTGCCCGACTTCTTTCCAAAGAATAGGGTCAAGGTCTCTGAACAACTCGGTGGCCTCGTAATTCCACGACCACCAGATGTTACGTGCCAGCTCTGACAATTTTTCCAGCTCGGCTGGTATGTGCGATTTCACCGTCACATCCTTCCAATTGGGAGCATTTACATTACTAACTTTAATCCTCATTACCGTAAAACTTTGATTGATAAAAATCTTTTCTTCCTTAAAAAATATACTATTTGTATTGTAGTTGCGGTGAATGTCCGCACAGCCTTCTTTCTCTATTTCAACCGATGACTTTCTGCCGTTCAGCCGCCTTGCGCAAGGCCAAGTCGTAGGCCTGATAATAATAGCGGATGAAGTACTTCCACAAAGCCTTTTCCGCCACACTTGCGGCACGTTCCCTCATAAGGGTTACTTCTTGGGCCGATTTACCCGAGAATATGCTTACAGTGTCCTTTATCCCATCAGCCACTTCCGAGTAGTTGTAGTCCGAACGGTGCAACACTTCTACCCCATCGGCTATTCCGTCCTGTCCTTCCAGGCTCTTCACCCAGAGGCCAAAGCCTGCCAAATCTGTCGTAATGGTCGGCACATGAAAAGCGACACTCTCCAACGGCGTGTAGCCCCAAGGCTCGTAGTAAGAGGGATAGATACTCAGGTCATTGCCCACAATCAGGTCGTAATAAGGCTTATTGAATATGCCATCCTTGCCATCCAGATAGCACGGCACGAAAATCACTTTTACGCGGTCTTCTCGTCCGTTGTCCATGCCCAAGTACTTCAGCATGTCAAGCACTTGGTCGTGAGTCATGTTGTGCAGCCAATGCGTGATGTAGGGACAATGCAGCGGCGTGTCAAACCGCGTCCCTTCCGGTTGAGCCATGCGTTCCAGCAGATCCTCGCGGCACGAGCCAACCCATCCGGGAACACTGACAAAAGCCAATACGTTTTTCTTCAGGCTCTTCTCGCGGTTCAGGCGGTTCATCGCCTCCAGGAAGACATCGATGCCTTTGTTGCGGAACTCATAACGCCCACTTGTCCCAATCATCAGTGTATTTTCCTCGTCAATCTCTTGCCCCAACAGGCATTCTGCCACGCGGACCATCAGACGACGGGCGGCCCGACGCTTTTGTACGAAAGTTTCGCCTTGGGGGACGAAGTCGTTCTCAAACCCGTTCATCAGTATCACGTCAGCCGGTTTTTCAAGCAGTTCCAAGCATTCGTGGTTGGTTATCTCGCTCACGGTCGTGAAGCAGTCCACGTTGTGTGCGGTCTGCTTTTCTACCGAATGCTTCGATTGCATGTTCAGTTCTTGTGCCATCTGGTCGCCATTGTACGCAAAGAGATAGTCGTAAAGGGGCTTATTGTTGCCCGCTATCGAGCGGCCTATCGACGTAGCATGTGTCGTGAAGACGGTTGCCACCTGAGGTACGCGCTTCCGAACGTACAGTGCCCCCATGCCCGTCATCCACTCATGGGCCTGGAACACGACCTTGTCCATCTCCGTCAGGTTATAGCGGTAAAAACTTTCCACCACTCGTCCCGTTGCATAAGCGAACATGCACGACTCGTCGTAATCTCCGTAAGCATGTAGAGAGTCTACGCCAAAGGAATTCCACATGTCGCCATAGATTTCGTTCTTGCTGGCAAAGAACGGTTGAAAGTCCACCAAAATGGCAATAGGCTTGCCTGGGACATCCCAACGGCCCACGCGCACTTTCAGTCCGTCCGTCTCCGCCGCATGCTGTCGCCAAGCGGCACACAGGTTGTCTGACTCTATAAACAAAGGATTGTCTTTGCCCGCCCAGATGTCGGGCCCGATGAAGAATATCCTGTCACGCATTTTTTCCTGCAACGTCTTTGCATGCGTGGACAGTACCGTATATATCCCACCTACTTTATTGCAAACTTCCCAACTGGCTTCAAAAACATAATCGGGGGATAATAATTCATTCGTCATAATACGTCTTTTATGTTTCGGCTACAAAAGTACACATTATTCTTTGAAAAATAATCTTTTATGCCGAAAAGTTGCATCGTTGCCCTCTGCCGGACATCGGCAAAAAGCCTCAAGGCTTCAAGAGCGGCTTTTCCTCCTAACATCCAGCACCCGTTCTATTTCCCCCTCGAAATTGGGCGTAAAAATGCCTTTCCCCATGCTGGAGCGTATCTCGTCGATACTCCAGAAACGCCCTCCGTCCAGCTCGCTGCTGGGCTGCAGGATATCGCCGCCCGCTTCGGCAAGAAAAGTGAACACCAACTCGCGCTCGCGAGAAGACTCGAACACGTAGCGGGCAACGGCATGAGGCTTGAAGCCGGAAAGGTTCAGTTCTTCGCTTGCCTCGCGCCGCAATGCTTGCATGACACTTTCGCCCCAATCGACATGTCCGCCCACGGCCGTGTCCCACTTGCCGGGCTGTATGTCTTTCCACGCGGGTCGCTTTTGCAGATAAAGTTCGCCTTTTGCATTGAACACGTGCAGGTGGACCACCGGATGCAGCAATTTGCGTCCAGAATGACACTCGCCCCGCGTGGCCGAACCTACGATGTTGCCTTCCTCATCGACTACCGGGAAAAGTTCTTGACTGTTGTCCTGTTTCATACGCTGTTTTCCTTATTTACGGGGCAAACATACAAAAAAAGCAGATGTGTTTAACCCAAATCGGTCATTAGACCGCCTTGCCGTGTGCCTGATAGTCTTTCCCCGGCTTTTCAAGCCCTTTCGTCCTGCCACCGGCATCTTCTCTGCCGCTTTGTCCCGGCGTAGCGGGCTACGCCGGGGACAAAGGCGACCGCCAGTCTGCACGGCGGCAAAGCGAAATCGTTTTGAACTCTGATGACCGATTTGAGTTCACCCTCCAAACAGGCACACCTGCCCTCCCTTCCGGGCAGAGAAGCCCCACTTTGGGGGCACAGGTTAGCTTCCGGCGGAGCACAGGTTGGCCCCGCCAGCCCCTCTAACGAACCATTACACGCCAGGAAGCCCGTTTGCCTCCACGTTTGCTCCATCGACGCAACGCACCGCAGAGAACCCACAAGCCGAGAAACCGCCCTCCCTTCCTGTCGGAAACACGGCCTCCGCACCCAGAAAAGACAGCCGCCCGAGGCCGTCTTCCCGGCATTCGCACGGAAAAAGCAAAAAAATCGCGCCATGCCCGGCAATTTCCCAAAGAAAACGTGGGGGAGACAAGAAAAAACACTTAAATTTGTGTGCTGAATTATAAAAACAACACATTGACATGGAAAGCACTCCAATATCCAAAGATTTGGTCAATTCCGTAATTGACAAGTTTCAGATAGCCGATTTCTCAAAGGCTACCATCCGCGAAGTGAAGGCCATCGCCGCCAAGGTCGAAGCCGAGTCCGGCGTAGAGTTCATCAAAATGGAAATGGGCGTTCCTGGACTTGCCCCGTCATCCGTGGGCGTCTCGGCCGAAATCGAGGCTTTGCGGCAGGGGGTAGCCAGTCTGTACCCCGACATCAACGGCATACCGCAACTGAAGTCGGAGGCATCCCGTTTCGTGAAAGCCTTCATCAACGTCGACATCAAGGCCGAAGGCTGCGTGCCTGTAACAGGCTCCATGCAAGGCACGTTTGCCTCGTTCCTCACTTGTTGCCAGTGCGTTCCGGGACGCGACACAATATTGTTCATCGACCCGGGCTTCCCCGTGCAAAAGCAGCAATTGGTGGTGATGGGGTACAAATGCGAGACGTTTGACGTGTACGAATTCCGCGGAGAAAAGCTGCACGACAAGCTGGAAAGCTATTTGCAGAAAGGCAACATTGCGGCCATAGTCTATTCCAACCCGAACAACCCGAGCTGGATTTGCCTGAAGGAGCAGGAACTGCGCACCATAGGCGAACTGGCCACGAAGTACGACACCATTGTGCTGGAAGACTTGGCCTACTTTGCCATGGACTTCCGCCAGGACCTGGGCAAACCGTTCCAGCCGCCCTATCAGCCCACGGTGGCCCGCTATACGGACTACTATGCATTGCTCATCTCCGGCTCCAAAGCATTCAGCTATGCCGGCCAACGCATCGGCGTAGTCTGCATTTCGGACAAGCTCTATCACCGCTCCTATCCGGGCCTGACACAACGCTATGGCGGCGGAACATACGGGACAGTATTCGTACACCGCGTGCTCTATGCCCTCTCTTCCGGCACCAGCCATTCAGCCCAACACGCCCTTGCCGCCATGTTCAAGGCCGCAAGCGACGGACAATACAACTTCATAGAAGAGGTGAAGGTCTATGGCGAACGCGCCCACAAGCTGAAAGAAATCTTTTTGCGCCACGGTTTCCGGCTCGTTTACGATAACGACTTAGGCGAACCTATCGCCGACGGGTTCTACTTCACGATAGGCTACCCGGGCATGACAAGCGGCGAGCTGGCCAAGGAACTGATGTACTACGGCGTGAGTGCCATTTCGCTGGTGACAACGGGCAGCCATCAACAAGGATTACGCGCTTGTACCTCTTTTATAAAGGAATACCAGTACGAACAACTCGACGAGCGCATGGCCCTCTTTGCCAAGAACCACCCTGTCGGGTAAAACGCACTTTTCCCGAGAAAAAAGGAACATTTCCTTTGCTTTTCGGAGAATAATGCATATCTTAGAGGCATGAATATCGATGACGAACTATTCCGAATAGAAACCAACCACATCATGCCTGCACAAGGTAGGGTCTTGATTTCAGAGCCGTTCCTGAGTGACCGTATGTTTGGCCGTTCGGTTGTCCTTTTGGTCGAACATACGGACAGCAGTATCATGGGACTGGTGCTGAACAAGCCCCTGCCTTTCCCTTTGAACGCCGTACTGAGAGGACTGAACGCCGAGGGGCCAATCCCGGTGTATCAAGGAGGGCCACTGTGTACGGACACCTTGTTTTTTCTGCACACACTCGACGGGGTGAACGACTCTCTGCCCATATCTGAGGGAATTTACCTGAACGGCGACTTCGAGAGCATAAAGGACTACATCAGGCACGGCAATCCCATCGACGGGAAAATACGGTTCTTCTTAGGCTATTCCGGCTGGGACAGCGACCAGCTCGACCGCGAAATAAAGGAAAACACCTGGCTGGTGGGAAAAGAGCGTGTGGGCGAACTGATGGACGAAGCCTCAAGCCGCACACTCTGGTACCATGCCTTGTGTAACTTGGGGAAGAAGTATGCCATGTGGTCCCGTTTTCCGCAATTCCCCATAATGAACTGAGCGTACAGCCCCGCCCGACACAACGCGAAGAGGGGGAGGCGACGGCCACCTCTCCTGCACGGTTTCCAGAGATAAACTTTTTGCACGCAGACACAAACTTTTACTCCCGCCAATAGCAGGAAATACCAATATATTCTTTATCTTTGCGCAAAATAATCCAATACTAAAACACGAACAAGAAAAAAGAGAACATGATGAAAAAAACAGCAATCGTGGCCGCATTCGGCCTGCTAAGCCTGAGCGCAATGGCGCAGGACACACAAACTCCGGAAGAAGGCTTCGTATTCACCACAATCAAGGAGAACCCCATCACAAGCATCAAGAACCAAAACCGCTCAAGCACGTGCTGGAGCTTCTCAAGCCTCGGCTTCCTTGAGAGTGAACTGCTGCGCATGGGAAAAGGCACTTATGACTTTGCAGAGATGTTTGTCGTACACCACACGATGGTGGACCGTGCGGTCAACTACGTCCGCTACCATGGCGATGCCTCGTTCTCGCCCGGAGGAAGCTTCTACGACATCATGTATTGCTTGAAAAACTACGGCCTCGTTCCACAGGAAGCCATGCCGGGCATCATGTACGGCGACACGCTTCCGGTGCACAACGAACTTGACGCCGTTGCCGAAGCATACGTCAAGGCCATCGGCAAAGGCCGCCACAGCAAGCTGACCCCTGTGTGGAAAAACGGTATCAGTGCCATCTATGACACCTATTTGGGCAAATGTCCCGAGACATTTACCTACGAAGGAAAGGAATACACGCCGAAATCATTCGGAGAAAGTCTGGGCATCAACCCCGACGACTACGTGTCGCTGACATCCTACACACACCATCCGTTCTATACCCAGTTTGCCATCGAAATCCAAGACAACTGGCGTAATGCCCTGTCCTATAACCTGCCCATCGACGAACTGATGGAAGTAATGGACTACGCCGTGCGCAACGGATATACGTTTGCCTGGGGCAGCGATGTGAGCGAACAAGGATTTACACGCGACGGCATAGCCGTAATGCCTGATGCCGCACGCGGCGCCGAACTGACAGGCAGCGACATGGCACGCTGGACCGGCATGACCCCGACAGACAAGCGCAAGGAACTGACATCGCGTCCGCTCCCCGAAATGGAAATCACGCAAGAGATGCGTCAGATAGCCTTCGACAACTGGGAAACGACTGACGACCACGGCATGTTGATTTATGGACTTGCCAAAGATCAGAACGGAAAAGAGTACTTCATGGTGAAGAATTCTTGGGGACTGAGCGGCAAATACAAAGGCATCTGGTATGCATCTAAGGCTTTTGTCGCCTACAAGACAATGAACATTCTCGTCCACAAAGATGCCCTGCCCAAGGACATCAAAAAGAAACTGGGCCTGTAAACAAACCCGCACGGGAGAATGGGGAAAGCCCGGCATAAGCAAAGAGAGGAAGAGGCAACGCGTAGGCAAGCCACCCTTCCTCTCTTTGCCTTTTTCCCCGCTCCAAAAACTTTCCGGAAAAGGCATTGAATAAAAAGATTTATTCGTATCTTTGAGCACCATTTCTAATTTTATATTTATCTCCTATGATGACACCACAAGACAAAGAGTTGCTCGCTCAAAAAGGCATTTCCGAGCAACAAATCATGGCCCAATTGGCTTCCTTCAAAACCGGTTTCCCCTATTTGCACTTATCGGCAGCCGCATCGGTGGCCAACGGCGGCATTTACGTCCCAACTTCCGAAGAAGAGGACGCTTACCAGAAGGCATGGCAGGCTTATGCAAACGACGAAAAGGTTATTGTCAAGTTTGTTCCGGCCTCGGGGGCAGCCAGCCGCATGTTCAAGAATTTGTTTGCTTTCCTCGATGCCGAGTACGATACTCCGCAAACAGATTTTGAGAAGACCTTCTTCAACCGCATCTCAGATTTTGCTTTCGCCGAAGAACTGGACGAAGCATGTCGTAAGAATGCCAACGCTGGCATAAGCGAACTGCTGGCAGAAGGCAAATACAAAGCTATCGTCTCAACTCTTTTGACTTTGCCCGGAATGAACTACGGCTCGCTTCCTAAAGGTTTGCTGAAGTTCCACAAGTACCCCGAAGGCAACCGCACACCGGTAGAAGAGCATCTGGTCGAGGGTGCCCTCTACACGACCAACCGCCACAACAAGGTCAACATACACTTCACGGTATCTCCCGAACACCGTCTGCTTTTCCAAGACCTGGTAGAAAAGAAAGCCCCCTACTACGAAAAGCTGCACAATGTGACCTACAACGTTACTTTCTCTGAACAGAAATCCAGCACCGACACCATAGCAGCCGACATGGACAACAACCCCTTCCGAGACAACAACGGCAAACTGCTGTTCCGCCCGGGAGGACATGGTGCTCTTATTGAAAATTTGAATGACTTGGATGCGGATGTCGTATTTATAAAGAACATCGATAACGTAGTGCCCGACAAGCTCAAAGGCGACACGGTGAGATACAAGAAGCTGATTGCCGGTATACTGGTAACAATACAAAAGCAGGTGTTCGACTATCTTAGGAAACTGGACACTGACGAATGTCCGACAGAGCAGTTACACGAAATGCTGTCCTTCCTGGAGAACCGACTGTGTTGCAAGAGCGGCGAAACCCGCACAATGGACGACAGCCAGCTGGCAGGTTATCTCAGACAAAAACTCAACCGCCCTATACGCGTGTGCGGCATGGTACGCAACGTAGGCGAGCCAGGCGGAGGCCCGTTCCTCACCTACAACAACGACGGAACCATTTCCTTGCAGATATTGGAAAGTTCACAGATAGACATGAACGACCCGCAGAAAAAAGCCATGTTCGAACAGGGAACCCACTTCAATCCCGTAGACCTGGTATGTGCTGTGCGCGACTACAAAGGACATAAGTTTGACCTCACGCGTCATGTTGACAAAGCTACCGGCTTTATCTCCCACAAGTCCAAAGACGGACGCGAACTCAAGGCACTCGAGCTTCCCGGATTGTGGAACGGAGCCATGAGTGACTGGAACACCATCTTTGTTGAAGTACCCCTAAGCACCTTCAACCCGGTAAAGACGGTCAACGACCTTTTGCGAGAACAGCATCAATAAGACATCGCTTTTACAAGCCAGTCAGAGGGGCGCATCAGATCATCTTGATGCGCCCCTTGTTGCCACAAGGAAGACGAAAAGGACAAAAAACTTTCTTTCGCGGCATAAACATATATAGTTTTTGCTTACTTTTGCAAGCACAAAATTGTAACTCATAATATTATCTTCATAATAATGTATAGAACACATACTTGCGGAGAGTTGCGTATCTCCGATGCCGGTCGGCAGGTTACGCTGGCCGGATGGGTGCAACGCAGTCGTAAAATGGGCGGTATGACATTTGTGGATCTACGCGACCGATACGGCATTACCCAGCTTGTTTTCAACGAAGAACAAAATCAGGAACTTTGCGAAAAAGCCAATAAACTGGGGCGTGAATACGTCATTCAAGTAGAAGGAGTCGTGAGCGAACGGTTCAGCAAGAATGCCAACATTCCGACAGGAGACATTGAAATTCTCGTGAGTCGGCTGAATATCTTGAACAGTTCGCTCACCCCGCCTTTTACCATTGAGGACAACACGGATGGAGGCGACGACATACGCATGAAGTACCGCTACCTCGACTTGCGCCGGACAGCTGTGCGCAAGAATTTGGAACTAAGGCACAAGATGACCATCGAAGTGCGCAAATATCTCGACAGCAAAGGATTTATAGAAGTTGAGACTCCCATCCTCGTAGGTTCAACGCCAGAAGGCGCACGCGACTTCGTCGTACCCTCTCGCATGAATCCCGGACAGTTCTATGCCTTGCCCCAAAGTCCCCAGACATTGAAGCAGCTGCTCATGGTGTCTGGCTTTGACCGGTACTTCCAGATAGCCAAATGCTTCCGAGACGAAGACCTCCGGGCGGACCGGCAACCCGAATTTACACAAATAGACTGTGAGATGTCCTTCGTAGAGCAGGATGATGTCATAAACCTCTTCGAGGGAATGACAAAGTATCTGTTCAAAGAGCTGCGCGGCGTGGAACTCACAGAACCGTTCCTGCGTATGCCTTGGATTGACGCAATGCGCTATTATGGCAGCGACAAACCCGACATGCGATTTGACATGCGGTTTGTTGAGCTGATGGACTTGCTTCAAGGCCACGGCTTCTCGGTATTCGACAATGCAACCTACATCGGTGGCATCTGTGCCGAAGGGGCGGCCCACTACACCCGCAAACAGATAGATGCATTGACCGATTTTGTCAAACGCCCACAGATAGGAGCCAAAGGCTTAGTCTATGCACGGGTAGAGGCCGACGGCAATGTCAAATCAAGCGTAGACAAATTTTACACTCAGGAAGTGCTTCAGCAACTGAAAGAACGCTTCAATGCACACCCCGGAGACCTCATACTGATATTGAGTGGAGACGATGCCATGAAAACCCGCAAGCAGCTTGGAGAACTTCGTCTTGAGATGGGAAATCAGTTGGGACTGAGAGACAAAAACAAGTTCGCACTGCTTTGGGTTGTAGACTTTCCCATGTTTGAATGGAGCGAAGAAGAAGGTCGGCTGATGGCCATGCACCATCCCTTCACGCATCCCAAGGACGAAGACATACCTCTGTTGGACACAACCCCGGAGGCTGTACGGGCCGATGCCTACGATATGGTGTGCAACGGCATCGAAGTAGGTGGCGGTTCCATACGAATACACGATGCGCAGTTGCAGGCAAAAATGTTCCAGATTTTGGGCTTTACCCCCGAACGTGCCCAAGAGCAGTTTGGCTTCTTGATGAACGCCTTCAAGTATGGTGCACCTCCTCATGGCGGACTGGCCTATGGGCTGGATCGTTGGGTGAGCATCTTTGCAGGACTGGACAGCATACGCGACTGCATTGCTTTCCCCAAAAACAACAGTGGACGTGACGTGATGCTTGATGCTCCCTCGGAACTGGAACCCAAACAACTCGACGAGCTGAATCTGGCGGTAAAACCCGTCAAGTGACAAAAGGCTCTGTCCAGAACCAAACCTGCATACCCAACGTGAAGGAGACCACACGCATAGTCCGTTTTGCTGTTATTGGCACGCTGAATGCCCTGATTACGGCTTTCGTTGTGTGGCTTATGATGCACGTGTTAGGTTTTCATTATACAGTATCCAACATTACAGCCTACGTCGTGGCACAAACCCACAACTTTCTGTGGTGCAAATATTGGATATTTCCTCTGACTAAAGGCAACAAGAACAGCACCTGTCGGCAGGTGCTGCTCTTTCTTGTCGCCTTTTTACTGGCTTATGGAGCACAGTTCCTCTTTCTCATCATTCTTGTCGAACGGTTAGGAAGCAATGAATATTTAGCACAGTTCTTGGGACTATTCATTTATGGCGGTGTCAACTTTCTGATGAACCGTCGAGTAACGTTCCGATGATGGTGTGCTACATTTTCTCTAATTCTCCAATTATAATCTTTTGCCCGCAAAAACAGCCAAGAAGAGCATGAACTACAAAGCATACCTTTTCGACTTTGACTATACTCTTGCCGATTCCTCTCGCGGCATTGTCACTTGTTTTCAGAACGTTTTACACAAACACGGATATTCCAATGTATCAGACGAAAGCATCAAACGAACCATCGGAAAGACGTTGGAAGAATCGTTTGCCCAGCTCACAGACATCAACGATCCACACATTATTGCTGAATATAAGAAAGAATACGTCAAAGAGGCTGACATACACATGACCGCCAATACCGTATTGTATCTAGAAACGAAGTCTGTACTAACTGTATTGAAAGACGCAGAAGCTATGATTGGCATTATATCAACAAAATACCGTTATCGCATCAAAGAACTATTGAAAAGCCATTTCCCTGACAACTTCTTTGACATCATCATTGGAGGGGAGGATGTCAAAGCACCCAAACCTTCTCCTGAAGGAATATTGCTGGCATTACAGAAGCTAAAACTCGACCGAAGACAGGTTCTCTATATAGGGGACAGCGTTGTCGATGCCCAGACCGCGCAGGCTGCGCGAGTAGACTTTGCCGGAGTCACCCACGGAGTAACCACAGCTGCTGAACTTTCCCAATACCCGCATCTGAAAGTCATGCAATCACTGGAAGGATTGCTCGAGGTTGACAAATAGAGTGGCTACACATCTTTTTCACTTTTTCTTTTCAGACATGTAACAACTTTGCTTTCGTTGTTGGACATGACACTCATTTTTTTGTATTACCTTTGCGACAGAAAAAGCCTAATTAACAAATCATATGTGCGGAATTGTAGGTTACATCGGAAATAGAAAAGCTTATCCGATACTCGTCAAAGGTCTGAAGCGTTTGGAATATAGAGGATACGACAGCGCAGGGGTTGCATTGATAAGCGAAAGCTGCAACTTGAATATTTACAAGACAAAAGGAAAGGTCGCCGACTTGGAAGCATACGTTGCAGACAAAGATCAATCGGGTAGCATAGGCATAGCCCATACACGCTGGGCGACACATGGCGAACCCTGTGTCGCCAACGCCCATCCCCATTATTCTTCTTCCGGTAGACTGGCACTCATTCACAATGGCATTATAGAGAACTATACCACGATAAAGGAGAAGTTGCAGGAAAAAGGATTCTTATTCAAAAGCAATACCGATACAGAGGTACTGGTGCAGCTGATAGAATACATCCAAACAACCGGACACCTCGATTTGCTGACTGCCGTACAGTTAGCATTGCAGGAAGTCATAGGTGCTTATGCCATTGCTTTGCTTGATCGGGAAAATCCGGACGAAATCATCGCAGCACGCAAAAGCAGCCCTCTGGTTGTAGGCATTGGTTCCAATGAATACTTTTTAGCATCAGATGCTACCCCTATCATAGAATATACCGACAAGGTAGTCTATTTGGACGATGAAGAAATTGCCGTCATGCACCGAGGAGAGCCGCTTAAAATTGTAAACTTGCACAACACAGAATGTCCCCACGAAGTAAAGACGGTTACGATGAATCTTGGACAGTTGGAAAGAGGCGGATATCCGCACTTCATGCTGAAAGAAATATTCGAGCAGCCCGAATGCCTCCTCGACTGCATGCGTGGACGTATAAACGTAGAAGGGACAAATGTTACCCTATCTGCCGTTATCGACTATAAGGAGCAGCTATTGTCGGCCAACCGTTTTGTGATTGTAGCTTGTGGCACTTCATGGCACGCGGCACTCATAGGCAAGCACTTGATAGAAAGTTTCTGCCGTATCCCCGTAGAAGTGGAATATGCCAGTGAGTTTCGCTATCGGGACCCTGTGATAGGAGCAAACGATGTCGTAATAGCCATTTCGCAAAGCGGTGAGACGGCCGACACGTTAGCTGCTGTTGAGCTGGCCAAAAGCCGTGGAGCCTTCATTTACGGCATCTGCAATGCCATTGGGTCGAGCATCCCCCGTGCCACCCATACTGGTTCGTACATTCACGTCGGCCCGGAAATTGGCGTTGCATCCACTAAAGCTTTTACGGGGCAAGTAACCGTGTTGGTGATGCTTGCTCTTACCTTGGCCAGGGAAAAGCAAACACTGGCAGAAGACGAATATCTGGCTGTTGTCAAGGAACTGAGCACAATTCCCCAAAAGATGAAAGAAGTATTAATGCTGAATGACAGCATTGCCCAATTGTCCCAAATCTTCACCTACGCCCACAACTTCATTTACCTGGGACGAGGCTACAACTATCCGGTAGCTTTGGAAGGTGCGCTCAAATTAAAAGAGATCTCCTACATACACGCCGAAGGCTACCCGGCAGCAGAAATGAAACATGGGCCAATAGCCTTGGTAGATGCCGAAATGCCAGTAATAGTCATTGCAACCCAAAACGGATTGTACGAGAAAGTATTGAGCAACATACAGGAAATCAAAGCCCGCAAAGGCCGCGTGATAGCCCTTGTCACCAAGGGAGACACGGTGATAAGCAAGATAGCCGATACGTGCATCGAACTGCCTGCAACCTTGGAATGCCTCGACCCGCTCATCACGACCGTTCCTCTGCAACTGCTGGCCTACCACATAGCCGTATGCAAAGGAATGGATGTTGATCAGCCAAGAAATTTGGCCAAAAGCGTGACTGTAGAGTAGCGAACAAGGAAAGTTGAAGAAAGCGGCCACACAAAACTCCACGACCGCTCTCCTCCCCTACTCCACAATCAACCGAAATCACAAACAAATACTCATACAGACATGGAACAACTGAAACACGAATGCGGTGTCGCCATGATACGCCTCCTGAAGCCGCTGGAATACTACGAGCAAAAATATGGCACATGGATGTACGGCCTTAACAAACTGTATCTCCTCATGGAGAAACAACACAACCGAGGACAGGAAGGAGCAGGACTGGCATGCGTCAAGCTGGAAGCCAATCCCGGCGAAGAATACATGTTCCGCGAACGGGCATTAGGTTCGGGAGCCATTACGGAGATATTCGACATTGTACATGGCCACTTCAAGAATCTTACCCCAGAGCAACTACACGATGCCGACTATGCAAAGAAATGTTTACCCTTTGCGGGAGAAGTCTATATGGGGCATCTGCGCTATAGCACGACGGGTAAATCTGGCCTGTCCTACGTACACCCATTTCTCAGAAGAAACAACTGGAGGGCAAAGAACCTGGCTCTTTGCGGCAACTTCAACCTGACAAATGTGGACGAGATATTTGCCCGCATAACGGCCATAGGGCAGCACCCGCGCAAATATGCAGACACCTACATCATGCTGGAACAAGTGGGGCACCGCCTCGACCGCGAAGTGGAACGCCTCTACGAACTGGCCAAGAACGATGAACACCTGACGGGAATGGACATCACCCATTACATAGAAGAACACATCGAACTGGCCAACGTACTGCGTACCTCTAGCAAAGAGTGGGACGGAGGGTACGTCATCTGCGGACTGACGGGCAGCGGCGAATCGTTTGCCATACGCGACCCTTGGGGTATACGCACCGCCTTCTGGTATCAGGACGACGAAGTAGCGGTATTGGCCAGCGAACGCCCGGTCATACAGACCGTATTCAACGTACCCATAAATGCCATCCGGGAGATGCAACCTGGACAGGCCGTCATCTTCACCAAGGGAGGCAAGATGCGTACCATACAGATTAACAAGCAACGCGACTATCGTCCCTGCTCCTTCGAACGCATCTACTTCAGCCGGGGGAGCGATGCCGACATATACAAAGAAAGAAAACTGCTGGGCGAAAAACTCGTGCCCAATATCCTCCGCGCCATAAACAACGACGTGGATCACACCGTATTCTCCTTCATACCAAACACTGCAGAAGTGGCCTTCTACGGCATGCTACAAGGGCTCGATGAATATCTGAACGAACAGAAGGTGCAGCAGATAGCCGCCCTCGGCCACCAGCCCACGCACGATGAGCTGGAACACATACTGGCCCGAAGGATACGCAGCGAAAAGGTTGCCATCAAGGACATCAAACTGCGCACCTTCATTGCCGAAGGAAATACACGCAACGATCTCGCCGCCCACGTCTACGACATCACTTACGGAAGTCTTGTACCGGGCGTGGATAACCTCGTCATCATAGACGACAGCATCGTGCGCGGCACCACCCTACGGCAGAGCATCATCAGCATCCTCGACCGCCTGGGGCCGAAGAAAATCGTCATTGTGTCCTCCTCTCCTCAGGTGCGCTACCCCGATTACTACGGCATCGATATGTCCCGCATGAGCGAGTTCATCGCCTTCAAGGCAGCCATCGAACTTTTGCGAGACAGAGAGATGCGCAACATCATCGCCGCCGCCTACCGCAAGGCCAAAGAGCAGGCTGAACTACCCAAGGAACAGATGGTGAACTACGTGAAGGACATATATGCCCCCTTCACAGAAGAAGAAATATCAGCCAAGATGGCCGAACTACTCACCCCGGCAGGCACCCGGGCCAAGGTAGAAATCGTTTATCAACCGCTAGAGGGCCTGCACGAAGCCTGTCCCAACCATCCGGGCGACTGGTACTTCAGCGGGAACTATCCCACGCCGGGCGGAGTGAAGATGCTCAACAAGGCATTCATCGAGTACATCGAGCAGGTCTATCAATTTTGAATAAAGAATGAGGAACGAAGCCCCCAAGAAGCAATCTACCAACAACGAATGGTTCGTCATGGGCATAGCCCTCGGTGTGATGTTTGGCATCATCTTCGAGAATATCAGCCTGTGGTTGCCCATCGGCGTGTGTGCCGGGCTGATAGGACCTGCTCTGAAAAGAATGAACAATAAGAACAACAATAACGAACCCAATAAAGAATGAGAAACGTAACCCTTATACTCGACGACGGCACCCGCTTCGGCGGGCAGTCGTTCGGCTATGAGAAGCCCGTGGCGGGCGAAGTGGTATTCAATACTGCTATGACGGGATACCCCGAAAGTCTGACCGACCCCAGTTATGCCGGGCAACTGATGACGCTCACCTATCCGCTGGTGGGCAATTACGGCGTACCGCCCTTTACCTTCACCCCCGACGGCATCCCGCACTTCATGGAAAGCGAAAAGATACATGCCGAGGCCATCATCGTGAGCGACTACTCGGAGAACTACAGTCACTGGAACGCCGTGGAAAGCCTGGCCGACTGGCTCCGACGTGAACAGATACCCGGTATCACCGGCATCGATACCCGGGCACTGACTAAAACTTTGCGTGAACATGGCGTAATGATGGGCAAGATTATCTTCGACGATGAGCCGGACAACATTCCCACAGCACAGTACGCCGGAGTGAACTATGTAGACCGCGTGTCCTGCAAGGACATCATCCGCTACAACGAGGGAGCAGGCAAGCGGGTAGTCCTCGTGGACTGCGGCGTGAAGGCAAACATCCTGCGTTGCCTGATTAAGCGCGGCGTAGAAATCATCCGTGTGCCGTGGAACTACGACTTTAACCAGCTGGACTTCGACGGCCTGTTCATCTCCAACGGTCCGGGCGACCCTGACACCTGCGATGCTGCCGTGCAGAACATCCGCCGTGCCATGCAGAACGAGCGGCTCCCCATCTTTGGCATCTGCATGGGCAACCAGTTGCTCTCCAAGGCCGGAGGTGCCAAGATATACAAGCTGAAGTACGGACACCGCAGTCATAATCAACCCGTGCGCATGATGGGAACCGAAAAGTGTTTCATCACCAGCCAGAACCACGGCTATGCAGTGGACAACAACACGCTGGGCACTGACTGGGAACCGCTGTTCGTCAACATGAACGACGGCTCCAACGAGGGCATCCGCCACAAACGGAATCCTTGGTTCTCCGCCCAGTTCCACCCCGAAGCAGCCTCAGGACCGACGGACACGGAGTTCCTGTTCGATGAGTTCGTGAAGTTGTTGAAGTAAATATTTATTATCATACAGACTGCCTTTCCTAACTCCTTGACAATAAGCGCCACCAACCGGAGCCTACCTCACCCCGGACGTGAGGCTACCTCAAGTCCGAGGTAAGGGTGCCTAAGGTCGTACCTGAGACTGCCTCAAGTCCGGGGCAAGGAAGAGACAAGTCTGATTTGTAAACAAATTACACCATTACCTATCCCAAACAGAAACGAATATGAAACCAACTGACATAAAGAAAGTGCTGCTCCTGGGCAGCGGCGCGTTGAAGATAGGCGAGGCGGGCGAGTTCGACTACTCCGGCTCGCAGGCGCTCAAGGCCCTGAGGGAAGAGGGCATCGAGACCGTGCTCATCAACCCCAACATCGCCACCGTGCAGACCTCGGAAGGCGTGGCCGACCAAATCTATTTCCTGCCCGTCACCCCCTACTTCGTGGAGAAAGTCATCGCGAAAGAACGACCGGACGGCATCATGCTGGCCTTTGGAGGACAGACGGCTCTGAACTGCGGCGTATCGCTCTACAAGAGCGGCGTACTGGAGAAGTACAATGTCCGCGTGCTTGGCACGCCCGTACAGGCCATCATCGACACCGAGGACCGCGAACTGTTCGTAGAAAGGCTGAACGAAATAGGCGTAAAGACCATTAAGAGCGAGGCTGTGGAATGTGCCGAAGACGCACGCCGTGCCGCACGCCAGGTGGGCTACCCCGTCATCGTCCGCGCCGCCTACGCGCTGGGCGGACTGGGCAGCGGATTCTGCGACAACGAGGAGCAGCTTGACGCGCTAGTGGAGAAAGCATTCTCATTCTCCCCGCAAGTATTGGTAGAGAAGAGCCTGAGAGGCTGGAAGGAAGTGGAATACGAAGTGGTGCGCGACCGCTACGACAACTGCATCACCGTCTGCAACATGGAGAACTTCGACCCCCTGGGCATCCACACGGGCGAGTCGATAGTCATCGCCCCGAGCCAGACGCTCTCCAACACCGACTACCACAAGCTGCGCGAGCTGGCCATACGCATCATACGCCACATTGGCATTGTGGGCGAGTGCAACGTGCAGTATGCCTACGACCCGCAGTCAGAAGACTACCGCGTCATCGAAGTCAACGCCCGACTCAGCCGTTCGTCGGCCCTGGCCTCCAAGGCAACGGGCTACCCGCTGGCCTTCGTCGCTGCCAAACTGGGACTGGGATACGGCCTGTTCGAGTTGAAGAACTCCGTCACCAAGACTACAAGTGCCTTCTTCGAGCCTGCACTGGACTACGTGGTGTGCAAGATACCGCGCTGGGACCTGGGCAAGTTCCACGGCGTAGACAAGGAGCTTGGCTCCAGCATGAAGTCCGTAGGCGAGGTGATGGCCATTGGACGTACCTTCGAGGAAGCCATCCAGAAGGGCCTGCGCATGATTGGGCAGGGCATGCACGGCTTCGTGGAGAACAAGGAGCTGGTCATCCCCGACATCGACAAGGCCCTGCGCGAGCCTACGGACAAGCGCATCTTTGTCATCTCGAAAGCCTTCCGGGCTGGCTACACCGTCAACCAGGTGCACGAACTGACGAAGATAGACCGCTGGTTCCTGGAGAAACTGATGAACATCATGCAGACCTCGAAGGAGCTGCACGCCTGGGGGGCCAACCACAAGCAACTGGCCGACCTGCCCGACACCTTATTATATAAGGCCAAACGCCAAGGCTTCTCCGACTTCCAGGTGGCACGTGCCATCGGCATGGAGGGCGAGATGGAGGATGCCCTCGTCAACGTGCGCCGCCACCGCAAGCAGCGCGGCATCCTGCCCGTGGTGAAACAGATTGACACACTGGCCGCCGAGTATCCCGCACAGACCAACTACCTCTACCTCACCTACGGCGGCACACAGAACGACATTGCATACGAGAACGACCGCCGCAGCATTGTTGTCCTTGGCTCGGGCGCCTACCGCATCGGTTCTTCGGTGGAGTTCGACTGGTGCGGCGTGCAGGCCCTGAAGACCATCCGCAAGGAAGGCTACCGCTCGGTAATGATAAACTATAACCCCGAGACCGTCTCGACAGACTACGACATGTGCGACCGCCTCTACTTCGACGAGCTGACCTTCGAGCGCGTCATGGACATACTCGACCTGGAGCAACCCCACGGAGTCATCGTCTCCACCGGAGGCCAGATACCCAACAACCTGGCCATGCGCCTCGACGAGCAGCACGTGCCCATCCTCGGCACCTCGGCCCGCAGCATCGACAACGCCGAGGACCGCGACAAGTTCTCGGCCATGCTGGACCGCATCGGCGTAGATCAGCCCGAATGGAGCGCACTGACCAGCATGGACGACATCAATGCCTTCGTCGCGAAGGTGGGCTTCCCCGTCCTTGTCCGTCCCAGCTACGTGCTGAGCGGCGCGGCCATGAACGTCTGCTCCAATCAGGAAGAGCTGGAACGCTTCCTCCAGCTGGCCGCCAACGTCAGCCAGAAGCACCCGGTGGTGGTCAGCCAATTCATCGAGCACGCAAAGGAGGTGGAGATGGATGCCGTGGCCCGCGACGGCGAAATCATAGCCTATGCCATCTCGGAACACATCGAGTTTGCCGGCGTGCACTCGGGCGATGCCACCATACAGTTCCCGCCTCAGAAGCTTTACGTGGAGACCGTGCGCCGCATCAAGCGCATCAGCCGCGAGATTGCCCGCGAACTACATATCTCCGGCCCCTTCAACATTCAGTTCCTGGCCCGCGACAACGACATCAAGGTCATCGAGTGCAACCTGCGTGCCTCGCGCTCCTTCCCCTTCGTAAGCAAGGTACTGAAGATTAACCTCATCGAACTGGCCACCAGGGTGATGCTGGGCATACCCGTGGAGAAGCCCGACAAGAACCTCTTCGACCTGGACTACGTGGGCATCAAGGCCAGCCAGTTCAGCTTCAACCGCTTGCAGAAGGCCGACCCCGTGCTGGGCGTGGACATGGCCTCTACGGGCGAGGTGGGCTGCCTGGGCGACGACACCAACTGTGCCATCCTGAAAGCCATGCTCTCCGTAGGCCACCGCATACCCGAGCGGAACATCCTCCTGTCCACCGGCGGCCCCAGGCAGAAAGTAGAGATGCTACAGGCCGCACGCCAGCTGCAACGCAAAGGCTACCGTATATTTGCCACAGGCGGCACCTCGCGCTTCCTTGCCGAGAACGGCGTGGAGAACACCCTCGTCTACTGGCCCAGCGAGGACGGCCAGCCACAGGCCCTGGACATGCTCCACCGCAAGGAAATAGACCTGGTGGTGAACATCCCCAAGAACCTGACGGCGGGCGAACTGACCAACGGCTACAAGATACGCCGTGCCGCCATCGACCTGAACATACCGCTCATCACCAACGCCCGGCTAGCCAGCGCGTTCATCAACGCCTTCTGCACAATGTCGGTAGACGACCTGGCCATCAAGTCGTGGTCCGAGTACAAGTAAATCGCAGTCCAGGCACATAGCTCTGACCAGAACCAATGCGCAAGCCTCCCGCCATCTCCCGCCGAGACGGCAGGAGGCTTTTCTTTTTCTCCGCCGAATGCTGTCACCTACCTCACAGGATGCCCCACTTCGGGCACAGGTCCGCCACCCGGCGGCAACACCTGTGCCCGGAAGCAAGGATAGGTGTGCCTGCAGGCGGGGAAACCTTTGCGCAGTCCGTGGACATACCTCCGGTATATTCGTCAACCGACCTTCCTGGGCAAAAGTAAACCCAAATCGGTCATTAGGCCACCGACTTGGGGTAAAGGCAAGAAATTGTATATCAAACGTCTGTACAAGTCCCTCATATACCTCCACGATAAAGGCACGCAACAGCAAACACAAAGCAGGGCAGGCAGGACTCTACACACATCGCACTGAACTCCCACCAAACAGAAAAAGCTCTTTGGGAAGCCCGGAAGTTTACAAATTATGTGTAATTTTGTCCCCGTTTATATGCTTGACAATCTTTATAGATGGATTACTTGATCAAACATAGAGGTGTCGTGGAAAAGGTGGACGGCTCGCACGTACAGGTAAAAATCGTGCAGACCTCGGCTTGTGCCTCGTGCAGCGTGCGGAGCCATTGCCTGTCTACGGATAGCAAAGAGAAAATCATCGATGTGGTCGGGGAGCAGCCGGACTGTTATCGGCCGGGAGAGCCGGTGTGGGTCGTGGGGCGCGTCTCCATGAAGCGACGGGCCATCGTGTTGGCCTTTGTCCTTCCGCTGGCGCTGTTGCTCGCGGCGTTGTTTGCCGGGATGCGGGTGTGGGGCGACGAACTTGCCGCAGTGCTCTGCGCGTTTGCCTGCGTGGCGGCATACTTTGTGGTGCTATGGTTCTGCCGGGAGAGGCTGAAGCGGGAACTGTCTTTCTTCATACAGCCCATGCGTTGATGTCTGCCTTGACAATAAGATTGAATAATACCAAAACATAAGACTGACTATGAATGTAATTCTGATTGCTGTGATTTCGTTGGGAGTGATTGCGCTGGTGTCGGCTGCAATCCTGTACGTTGCTTCCAAGAAATTCGCTGTGTACGAAGATCCGCGCATAGGGCAAGTGGCCGAAGTGCTGCCACAGGCCAACTGTGGCGGATGTGGTTTCCCCGGCTGCAACGGTTTCGCCGAGGCTTGCGTAAAGGCCGGTTCGCTGGAGGGTAAGTTCTGCCCCGTAGGCGGAGAGAAGGTGATGGCCAAGGTAGCCGGAATACTGGGAGTGGAAGCGGCACAGGCCGAAGCCTTGGTGGCCGTGGTACGCTGCAACGGAACGTGCTCCAACCGTCCGCGCATCAACCAGTATGACGGTACCCGCAATTGCTCCGTCATTGCCTCGCTGTATGGTGGCGAGACAGGGTGCAGCTTCGGCTGTCTCGGGGCTGGAGACTGCGTGGCCGCCTGCAAGTTCGATGCCATCCACATCGACCCTCAAACGGGGCTTCCCGAAGTGGACGAAGAGAAATGCACGGCCTGCGGAGCCTGCGCCAAGGCTTGCCCCAAGAACATCATTGAGCTGCGTCCCAAGGGGAAACAGTCGAGGCGGGTCTACGTGCGGTGTGTCAACAAAGAGAAAGGGGCCGTCGCACGCAAGGCATGTCTCACGGCCTGCATCGGGTGTGGCAAGTGCGTCAAGGTGTGTCCCTTCGAGGCGATTGCTTTGGAGAACAACCTGGCGTACATCGACTACCACAAGTGCAAATCGTGCCGCAAGTGCGAGGAGGCATGTCCTCAAAATGCCATTATCGCTCTCAACTTTCCTCCCCGCAAGCCCAAGGTTGAGGATGCCGCACCAACCTCTCAAGAAGTAGTAAGAGAAAACAACTAAAGATACAGATATGTTGAAGACCTTTTCAATCGGTGGGGTACATCCCCACGAAGACAAACTCTCAGCACATCAGCCCATTCAGCAAGCTGCAATCCCAGCAAAAGCAGTCATCCTGCTGGGACAGCACATTGGCGTTCCGGCCAAACCGCTTGTTGCAAAAGGCGATAGGGTGAAAGTGGGCACGAAGATTGCCGAACCCGGAGGCTTTGTCTCTGCTGCAATTCATTCATCGGTCAGTGGCAAGGTGGCGAAAATCGATAGCATAATCGACGCGAGCGGCTATGCCAAACCGGCCGTATTCATTGACGTCGAGGGCGATGAGTGGGAAGACAGCATCGACCGCACGGATACCGTGGTAAGGGACTGCGAACTGTCCTGCGACGAAATCGTGAAGAAAATCCTTGATGCAGGCATCGTCGGCTTGGGCGGGGCCTGCTTCCCTACGCAAGTGAAGCTGTGTCCCCCTCCTACCGCAAAGGCCGAGTGCGTCATCATCAATGCCGTAGAGTGCGAGCCGTATCTTACGGCAGACCACCAGCTCATGTTGGAACACGCCGAAGAGATTATGGTCGGCATTACCATCCTGATGAAGGCCGTCAAGGTGAACAAGGCTTACATTGGCATTGAGAACAACAAACCCGATGCCATACAGCTGATGACAAGGGTGGCCGCAGGCTACGCAGGCATCGAGGTGGTCCCCTTGCAGGTGAAGTATCCGCAGGGCGGCGAGAAGCAGCTGATTGACGCCATCATCAGGCGGCAAGTAGCAGCCGGGGCCTTGCCCATAACGACGGGTGCGGTGGTGCAGAACGTGGGGACGACTTTTGCCGTGTATCAGGCTGTCCAGAAGAACAAGCCCTTGTTCGAACGTGTCGTGACCGTGACCGGGAAGTCTCTGCCTAAACCCTCCAACCTGCTGGTCCGCATAGGTACTCCTGTCGGGCTGCTGATTGAGGCATGCGGCGGTCTGCCCCAGGATACCGGCAAAATCATCAGCGGAGGCCCCATGATGGGCAAGGCGTTGGCCAATACCGATGTGCCTGTAGTGAAGGGCACGTCGGGCATCGTTGTCGTAGATGCCCGGGAAGCCCGGCGTGGCACGGTACAACCGTGCATACGTTGCGCCAAGTGCGTGGCCGTCTGCCCCATGGGGCTTGAGCCTTACTTGCTGGCTACGGTCTCGGCTCACGGAGACTTTGAGAAAGTAGAGAAAGAAGATATCATGTCGTGCATCGAATGCGGCTCGTGCCAATTCACCTGTCCCTCCAATCGTCCGCTGCTGGACTTCATCCGCATGGGCAAGAACAAGGTGGGAGGAATGATACGTGCCCGTCAAGCTAAAAAATAGAATAAGAGTATGGATAAACTGATTGTATCTCTGTCGCCCCATGTCCATGGCGGAGATAGCGTGAAGAAGAATATGTACGGGGTGCTCGTCGCACTGATACCTGCATTTCTCGTGTCGCTGTATTTCTTCGGACTGGGGGCGTTGATTGTGACGGCTGTGTCGGTGGCAGCCTGTGTGTCCTTTGAATGGATTATAGGCAAATACCTGCTGAAACGCACCACGACCTCCATTACCGATGGCTCGGCCATCCTGACAGGAGTCTTACTGGCATTCAACCTGCCCTCCAACATACCCGTTTGGATTATCCTGATAGGAGCCTTGTTTGCCATAGGCGTTGTCAAGATGTCTTTTGGCGGTTTGGGGTGCAACCCCTTCAATCCGGCTTTGGCCGGACGTGTGTTCCTGCTCCTCTCTTTCCCCGTCCAGATGACGAGCTGGCCTGCGGTGGGACAACTCACGGCCTATACCGACGCAGTCACTACCGCTACCCCGCTGGCCATTATGAAGGGAGTGATAAACAATGCCCCGGGCTTCTCGATAGACCAACTGCCCAGCGCAATGGACATGCTCGTGGGCAACAACCCCGGCTGCATCGGCGAGATAAGTGCCATAGCCTTGCTGTTGGGCTTAGGCTACATGTTGTGGAAGCGCATCATCACGTGGCACATCCCCGTGTCCATACTGGCCACCGTCTTTGTGTTCGCCTCCATCATGCACTGGGTCGACCCTGCCAAATATGCCGACGGCCTGACTCACCTGTTCACCGGGGGACTGATGCTCGGCGCAGCGTTCATGGCCACGGACTACGTGACATCCCCCATGACACACAAGGGAATGCTCATCTACGGCGTGTGCATCGGGGTACTGACGGTCGTCATCCGACTCTTCGGTGCCTATCCCGAAGGCATGTCGTTTGCCATTCTGATAATGAACGCCTTTACGCCGCTAATCAACGCTTATGTCAAACCTAAACGCTTCGGGGAGGTAGCAAGGAAGAAGAAATGAAAAAGTTAGAATCGTCTTTGAAGAACATGCTGCTGGTGCTTACCGGCGTGACGGCCATCTCAGTTGCCCTGCTGGCCTACGTGAACGAACTGACCAAAGGCCCCATCGAGCAGGCCAATGCCAAAGCACTGAGCGATGCCGTCAGTGCCGTCATACCAGGATTTGACAACGACCCGATAGCCGACAAGAAGACACAAACCGTCAACGGCATAGACTACACCGTCTATCCAGCCAACAAGGACGGACAGTTCATCGGAGCGGCGGTCGAGGCTTCTGCAATGGGGTTTGGGGGAGACTTGGTGATACTTGTGGGCTTTGATGCCCAAGGGAACATTACCGACTATTCGCTCCTCTCCCACTCCGAGACCCCCGGTTTAGGCTCGAAAGCTGCCGACTGGTTCAGGAGCGGAGGCAAGGGAGACATCACGGGCATGAACCCCGGTGCCACCCCCCTGGCCGTGAGCAAGGACGGCGGGCAGATAGATGCCATCACGGCATCGACCATCACCTCGCGTGCCTTCCTCAACGCCGTCAACGCAGCCTATGCCGCCTACGCCGGACAAGAGCAGACCGATGCCGCCACCGGTGCCTCCCGGCAGGCGGACAAGCCCGCAGCAGACGGACAGACCCAGGCCAACAACGTCATTAACGCTAACTAAGAAAGGAGTGGAAGAATATGAACAACTTTAAAGTACTGATGAACGGTATCATCAAGGAGAACCCCACGTTTGTGCTCCTGCTCGGAATGTGTCCCACCCTGGGAACCACCTCCTCGGCACTGAACGGCATGGGCATGGGTCTGGCGACAGCCTTCGTACTCATCTGTTCCAACGTCGTGATTTCGGCCATCAAGAACATCATCCCCGACATGGTGCGCATACCAGCCTTCGTGGTCGTCATAGCCTCGTTCGTAACACTGCTACAGATGATTATGCAAGCCTACGTCCCTGCGCTCTACGCCACCTTGGGCCTTTTCATCCCGCTCATCGTGGTGAACTGCATCCTGCTGGGACGCGCCGAAGCCTTCGCCGCCAAGAATGGCCCCGTGGCCTCTATGTTCGACGGTATCGGCATGGGACTGGGCTTCACATTGGGTCTCACCACCTTGGGCGCCGTACGCGAACTGCTGGGCACAGGCAAGGTCTTTGGCCTCTCGCTCTTCCCCGAGGACTACGGCATGCTGGCCTTCGTGCTCGCCCCGGGAGCCTTCATCGCCCTGGGCTACCTGATAGCCATCGTGAACAAGTTGAAAAAGTCTTGACCTCATAACTAAAAACAAGCAACAAGTATGGAATACTTACTGATATTCATCTCGGCAATCTTTGTCAACAACATCGTGCTGTCCCAGTTCTTAGGCATATGCCCTTTCCTGGGCGTATCCAAGAAGGTCGACACGGCCCTGGGCATGGCGGCAGCCGTGGCCTTCGTGCTTACGCTGTCCACGCTGGTGACCTTCCTCATACAGAAGTACGTGCTCGATGCCCTCGGCCTGGGCTACTTGCAGACCATCACCTTCATCCTCGTCATAGCGGCATTGGTACAGATGGTGGAAATCATTCTCAAGAAGGTCTCCCCCGCCCTCTACCAGGCGTTGGGCGTGTTCCTTCCCCTGATCACCACCAACTGCTGCGTGCTGGGCGTTGCCATTCTTGTCATCCAGAAGCAATACGACCTGCTGACGGGTGTCGTCTATGCCTTCTCCACAGCCCTTGGCTTCGGCCTTGCGCTGACAATCTTTGCGGGCATACGCGAACAGCTCAGTCTGGTGTCCATCCCCAAGGGTATGCAAGGCACCCCCATCACGCTCATCACCGCCGGACTGTTGGCAATGGCCTTCATGGGATTTTCCGGGGTAGTCAAGCTGGCCTGAGTGCCGTTTAAGACGGCGTTGTCCCGTCCTCCGACGGTCCGATGCCTCTCCCCCGCTATACCTTCGCTGGCCTCGGGAAGCCTCCGCAGCTTCCCGGGGCCAGCGTCTTTTTCGTGTCCGCAGGAAACGGGCCTTTAACATTCATTCACCTAGGGTACTAGTAGCTATGCTAACTAGGGTATTAGTAGTTATGCTTACCAAGATACTAGTAGCTATGCTTACTAAGGTGCCAGTCATTACTAAGACTAAGGTACCTGTCACTATATAGGAATAAGCCCGGTTCATCCCGGACTCGCACGAAGAATGCTTCCGAGCCGGAGGAGACGGGCGGCAAAGGGGTATCGCAAAAAGAAGACAACCGGGGGACACGCTGGTACGTGCCCGCCGGTTGTCCCGGGTTGTCCTGCGCCACGCGCTATACAGCGTGGGAAGTGTTCAGACGCCCGGTTCCTGAGCTTCGCTCTGGAACTTGCGGCTGACCTTCATCAGATTAATCGAATAGGTCACAATGTTCTGGGCCTCCTGCAACATGGTGAGGTAGACCATGCTGACCTTGATGCTTCCGCTTTGTCCCTGGATGCGTTGCAGTTCCTCACGCTTCAGGCGCGACAGCTCGTTGGTCAGTTCGTTGGCCCGGCGCACCTCCTGCTCGAAGTCTGCGTAATTGTTGTCGGCCATACGCTGATTGCACGACTTCAGGAAGGTCGTAATGCCCTGTGTGATGTCAGCGTATTCGCCCTTCTGTATTGTTTCAAGAGGCTTGAAGTTGTTGTCGATGTGCTCCAGGCAGGGCTCGCAGAGCCGCCCGAGGCTGTAGACCAGCTCGCTGGCAAAGTCGTTCCCTTGGTAATAGTAAAGTCCTTTCTCCAGCACAAAATTGTTGTCCAGCCTCGACATGGCAAGTGCACCCGTGCGCTTCATCTGCCGGATGAGCTGCTTGTGGAACTTGATGGAGCCCATCGAACGCCGCAGGCCGCGCAGGTTCTCGTGCAGGAAGGAGGTGGAGGTGCGCTCGAAGCAGTCCTGTGTGAAGTCGAGCACCTTGCTCAGTTCCTCGCGCGTGTGCTGACGCAGCAGCGCCACGACTTCCTTCTGGTCGGTTGCCCGCAGCATCTGCTTCACGGTGTCGACGGCCTGCTCCTTCTGTTGCGACTTACGCTTGAAGACAATCTGGCTATGAATGAGCGAAGCGATAGCGACAACCGTCAGAACAATGACAGCCACGAAGCCGCCATAGTGCAGAATGAGTGTCACAAAGAAGCAGATGGCAAAGGCGGCACCGGCCGTGATGAACCAGCCTGCGATGACGCTGAGCACGCCCGTGATGCGGTACACTGCCGAGTCGCGCCCCCAGGCACGGTCGGCCAGCGAAGTACCCATGGCAACCATGAAGGTGACGTAGGTGGTAGACAGTGGCAACTTGAGCGATGTACCCAAGGCGATGAGCAGGCCCGACAACACCAGGTTGACGGAGGCACGCACCATGTCGAAGGCCGCGCCGTCGTTCAGTATGGCCTCGTCCTTGCGGAAGCGCGACTCTATCCACTGCTTCACGTTGTCGGGCGTGCGGCGGTTGATGACGTTCGCCATGTTGAGGCTGAAGCGCACCAGCTTGCGCGCGATGGGCGTACTGCCGAAGTTCTCCTCTCCCTCGTCCTGCCGGGCCAGGGAGACTTCGGTCTGTATGACGTGATGCGCCTTCTTAGAAGTCCACAGGGCATAGACCATGACGGCGCCCGCGCCTATGAGGAAGTACCAAGGTGTCTTGGCCGAGTCGAGCAAGGAGGTCATCAGGAAACCGTCGGGTCCGGCGGCCTGTCCGTTGGCTATGTAGTCCGTATAGGCCGAATAGCCGGCCAGGGGCACACCGATGAAGTTCACCAGGTCGTTTCCCGCGAAAGCCAGAGCCAAGGCAAAGGTGCCCATCAGGACGACAACGCGGAAGATGTTCACCCGGCACCAGTAAAGTATCTGCATCAGTACCGTGAAGAACACGAAGAGTGCGGGGACGATGATGTACGTATGGGCGTGTATCCAGTCATTCACCTCGGCGGTCATAAAGGAACTGTCCTTCAGCCCCTTTATGAGCATGAAGTAGATGATGCTCGTAGCGGCCAGACCGCCGTACAGGCCTATGACGTACTTCATGTGACGCTTGTAGTTGAAGGTGAAGATGGTACGTGCTATCCACTGCACAAGCATACCGAAGAAGAACGCAATGGCAACCGAGACGAAGATGGCCATGATGACAGACAATGCCTTGTCCGTATTGATGAGGTCGGCCATGTCGACCCCCTCCGTGCTGATGGTTTTCACCAAGGCCAGGGCAAAGGTACCTCCCAGCAGCTCGAACACCATTGAGACCGTGGTGGAGGTAGGCAGGCCCATCGTGTTGAACACGTCAAGCAGCACGACATCCGTAAGCATCACGGCAAGCAAGATGCACATCACCTCGGCAAAATAGAAGTGCTGGGGCTGGTAGATGCCGTGGCGGGCGATGTCCATCATGCCATTGCTCAGCGCAGCACCTACGAACACGCCGACGCTGGCTATGCACAAGATGGTTTTGAACTTAGCCGACTTGGAACCGACAGAAGAGTTCAGGAAATTGACGGCATCGTTGCTCACCCCCACAATCAGGTCGAATATCGCCAAGACTCCCAAGAAGATGACGATGCACAAGTAGATAGTATCCATACGTTTAAGTGATATTGATTTTCGCGCAAAGGAACGGCTTTCGTGTTACACCCCCTTGTCATACATGTTACAGATGTATTACAAAACAGGCGCGTGTGCTTTCTGACGCAGGTAGTCGTAGAAGGCATACTGCGCGCGGACAGGTTCCTTCGACGGATGGGCCGACTTGAATACGTTGCGCAGGCGGGCGTCAACAAAGCAGCCCTTGCGGCGGTCGGCCAACTGTAGGCGGAGCATGTCGGTCAGCTCGCGCTGCAAGTCGGGGTCGAGCACAGGGACAACGGCCTCGATGCGACGGTACAGGTTGCGGCGCATCCAGTCGGGCGAGCCCAGGAACACCGAAGGCCGTCCGCCGCCTTCGAAGTACCAGATGCGGGCATGCTCCAGAAACGTGTCCACGATGCGCGTCACGCGGATGTTGCGGCTGAAGGCCTCGCCCGGAACCAGACAACAGATGCCCCGCACGATAAGCTCAACCTGCACCCCCGCCTGCGAGGCCGCGTAGAGCCGTTCTATCATGGCCGTGTCCTGCAAGGCATTCATCTTTAGCACAATGCGCCCACCGCGCCCCGAGCGCGCCAGCTCCATCTCACGGCCTATCAGCTCGTCGAGCCTTGGGATGAGGTTGAAGCGCGTCACCAGCAAATGCCGGAACAGCACCTTTCCGCCCTCCTCGGGGCGGACCTGGCCGCGCAACACCTTGAAGAGCCGCTTCAGGTCGTCCACGATGCCCGCCCGGCACGTGAACAAGGCACAATCGGCATACAAGCGGGCCGTCTTCTCGTTGAAGTTGCCCGTGCTGACGTAGGCATAACCGCGCGGCATCCCGGCCTGGCGGCGGCGCGTGACGAGCGCTACCTTGGCATGCACCTTCAGGCCAGGCATGCTGTAGATGATGCGCACGCCTGCCGCCTGCATCATTGTCGCGGTGGCCAGGTTGTGCTCCTCGTCGAACCGGGCCTTCAGCTCGACAAACACGGTGACGCGCTTGCCGTTGCGGGCAGCCGCCACAAGATGCCCGACGACAGCCGAGTTCTCGGCCACCCGGTATTGCGTCAGCAGGATTTCGCTCACCCCCGGGTCGTGCACCGCCTCGCTGAGGAAGTGCAGGAAATGCTCGAACGACTGGTAGGGGTAATGCACCAGCAAGTCCTTGTGCTCCACGTAACGGAACACCGACTCCTGCTCGTCCAGGCACGACAACTTCATGGGCTGGGGCTTGCGCATGGGGCGCAGGGCCGGATTGGGGTTTGGCAGATGCCCCAGATCCTCCAGATTGAGGTGCCCTGCCTCGGGCACCAGCTCGCCGGGGTCTATGCGATAGGTATTCATCAGATGGCGCAGAAAGTCGGGCGGCATGTCGCGCTCGTAGACGAAACGGCAGACGGCACCCGTCTTGCGCTTCTTCACCTTCTTCTTCAGCTGCTCGATGAGCGCTCCCGCGTCGGGGACATCGTCTATCAGCACGTCGGCATCGCGCGAGGTCTTGATGCAGTAGCTGCAATCCACGTCGTAGCCCGGGAATACGACATCGAGGTTGGCCTTGATTATGTCCTCGATGTACATCAGATAGTAGTCCGCACCCACCTTGGGCAACTCTATGAAACGAGGCACCTTGGAGTAAGGCAGCTTCATGACAAAATACTCCGTCCCCCCGGGGGCAACCGGAGGCACACCTTTTTTATATAGGCGGACAGCGAGGTAGAGGCGGTTGTCGCGCAAGAAGGACACCACGCGCTGACGGTCGGCCGGCACAGGCGCCAGGTAGGGAAATATCTCGTCCAGAAAGAAACGGCGCACAAAGTCGTAGTGGCAAGGCAGCACCTCGCGGGGGCTTTGGCAGAAGACGATGTGATGACGACGCAAGGCAGGCACCAGTTTCTGCTCGTAGATGTGTATGCGCTCCTCCATCTGGCGGCTCACCTCGTCGTTGATTTGCTCTACAAGCTCCACCGCCGACTGCACCGACTCTTCGTCGTCGCGGGTGATGCCACTGGCAACGGCCTTGTGGTCGGCAACCCGTATCTTGTAGAACTCCTCAAGGTTGGACGAATAAATAGCGACAAAGTTGAGCCGCTCGTAGACAGGCAAGCTCTCGTCGGCAGCCTCCATCAGCACGCGCTGGTTGAAGGAAAGCCAGCTGATGTCCCGTTTGAAATACCGTTTCTCCATAAAGCGTCGTTTTAGGATTTTGTCCCCAAAGTTACTATCTTTGCATTCACGAAGCAAGAAAGCGGGTGACAAAGCTGCGGCTCCGCGCCGCGATTGCTGCCCTCCATGCCCTCCTGCCACAGGCCGGTGCCCAGGCCCGGCGGGCAACCCTTTGCTCCCCACCGGGCAAAGGGCTGCCTGCCGGGGAGCAAAGGTGTCCTCCCGGGCGGGTAAAGGTGACCGCCGAAAGGCGGCTACGGACAACGGGCAACCCGCAACGTAGACCAACGACAGAAACAAACCTTCATCATCATGCTGAAAATAGGCTTACTATCGGACACGCACGGCTATTGGGACGACAAGTACCTGCACTACTTTGAACCGTGCGATGAAATATGGCACGCAGGCGACATCGGGACAGCAGAAGTGGCCGACCGTCTGGAAGCTTTCCGCCCTCTGAGAGCCGTATATGGCAACATCGACGGGCACGACATGCGGCTCAGATATCCGCAGACCCTGCGCTTCAAGGCGGAAGACGCCGAAGTGGTAATGAAGCACATCGGCGGTTACCCCGGACGCTACGACCGCTCGGTGGCCGGGCTGCTGGCGACGCAGCCCCCGCAACTGTTCGTCAGCGGACATTCGCACATCCTGAAGGTCATGTACGACCCGAAGCTCGGCCTGTTGCACATCAACCCCGGGGCAGCGGGCCGATACGGGTTCCACAAAGTGCGCACGCTGGTGCGTTTTGCGGTCGACGGACAAACCTTCCGCGACTTGGAAGTCATCGAACTGGCCGATTAATTTTTCCCTATCCTATATTTTGCCATGTCATAATTCTTTCCGAACTTTGCCAACGATTACAAAACGAATGAACTATCACAAGAGCGTAACGAACAGCAACCGCGACAGCGCGACCTCCGAGCCGTGGGTCTCCGGGCAAGGCGGAAATGCAGCAAGCCGTGGCGCGGGCAGTTGCCAGCATGGGACATCCGCCCTGCAGGCCGCCCGCTGAAAACGATATAAATAATGAAAGGTATAATTCTTGCAGGCGGCAGTGCCACCCGTCTCTATCCCCTCTCAAAGGCCATATCCAAGCAAATCATGCCGGTGTACGACAAGCCCATGATTTACTACCCCCTATCCACACTGATGCTGGCCGGGATACGCGAAGTGTTGATAATTTCTACTCCGCGCGACCTGCCCGTATTCCGCGAATTGCTGGGAACCGGCGAAGAGCTGGGCATGTCGTTTGAGTACTGCGTGCAAGAACGCCCGGAGGGCCTGGCCCAAGCCTTCGTGCTGGGTGCCGATTTTCTGAACGGAGGGCCGGGGTGCCTCATTCTGGGCGACAACCTGTTCTACGGGCAAGGCTTTTCGGCCATGCTGCACCGCGCCTCTGCGCTGAAGAAAGGTGCCTGCATCTTTGGCTACTCCGTGAAGGACCCGCGTGCATACGGTGTCGTCGAGTTCGACGACCGGGGCAGAGTACTCTCGCTGGAGGAAAAGCCAGAACATCCGCGCAGCCACTACGCCGTGCCGGGCCTCTACTTCTACGACGCTACGGTGACGGCCAAGGCGGCTTCGCTGCGTCCGTCGGCACGCGGCGAGTACGAAATCACCGACCTGAACAAGCTCTATCTGGAAGAAGGAACCCTGCGCGTGGAAATCTTCGGACGCGGGTTTGCATGGCTCGACACGGGCAACTGCGACAGCCTGCTCGAAGCCGGAAACTTCGTGGCCACGATACAGAACCGCCAGGGCTACCGGGTGAGCTGCATCGAGGAGATAGCGTGGCGCAAGGGGTGGATAGACAACCGCCAGCTTCAGACCCTCGGCGAGCGGCTTGGAAAGACCGAATATGGCCGGTATCTCATGGAACTGGCAACCTCTGGCAAGCACAAGAAACAGAATACATAAATAAACTTCATAACTTATTAACTTGTAGTTATAAAATATGAAAACCTATCTTGTTACAGGAGCAGCCGGTTTCATCGGCGCTAATTTCATCAAATACATCTTGAAGAAACACGATGACGTGAAAGTGGTAATCCTTGATGCCTTGACCTATGCCGGAAACTTTAAGACCATAGCCAAAGACATAGACGACGAACGCTGCTTCTTTGCCAAAGGCGACATCTGCGACCGGATGCTGGTCGACGAACTGTTTGCCAAGTACAAATTCGACTACGTGGTAAACTTCGCCGCCGAAAGCCACGTTGACCGCAGCATCGAGAATCCCCAACTCTTCCTGCAAACAAACATATTGGGCACCCAGAACCTGCTGGATGCCGCACGCCGTGCCTGGGTGACGGGCAAGGACGAAACCGGCTATCCGACGTGGCGCAAAGGTGTGCGCTACCATCAGGTATCTACCGACGAAGTGTATGGCTCCTTGGGCAAAGAAGGCTACTTCACCGAGCAAAGTCCCATCTGTCCCCACAGCCCCTACAGTGCGTCCAAAGCCAGTGCGGACATGGTAGTCATGGCCTATCACGATACGTACCACATGCCCGTCAGCATCACCCGTTGCTCCAACAACTACGGACCTTACCACTTCCCCGAAAAACTCATCCCGCTTATCATAAAGAACATACTCGAAGGCAAAAAACTGCCGGTATATGGCGACGGGAGCAACGTGCGCGACTGGCTGTATGTGGAAGACCACTGCAAAGCCATCGATCTGGTGGTACGCGAGGGCAAGGAAGGCGAAGTCTACAACGTAGGAGGACACAACGAGAAGACCAATCTGGAAATCGTCAAACTCACGATAGCCACAATACGGCGGCTCATGGAAGAAGAGCCGAGCTACCGTAACGCGCTGAAAAAGAAAGTAAAAGGAACTGACGGACAGCCGGACATCAGCTGGATAAACGACGACCTTATCACCTTCGTGAAAGACCGTTTAGGCCACGACCAACGCTATGCCATCGACCCGTCAAAGATAACCAAAGCACTTGGCTGGTATCCCGAAACACGGTTTGAAGACGGCATAGTCAAGACTATCGAATGGTACCTCAACAACCAACCTTGGGTGGAAGAGGTTACCAGCGGAGAATATCAACACTACTACGAGACGATGTACGGCAAACGGTGACGCACGCAGAAGGCGGCTGCCAGAGGTGTCTTGTCCCGTGACATGCCCCACTGCCGACCGACAACACAAGGACCGCAGACACGCACGGCAACCATCGGCCAGACGACAGAAAAAGAAACAGGATGCTTCCGAACAAAACCGAAAGGCATCCTGTTTCCTTTTTCCCCTTTACAGCCTGTATCCTATCGGCGACTGAGCATGAAGACGTGCATCCCTTCTTCCCAGCCATAAGTCAGGGCAAGCCCCGAAGAGCAAGCAATGCTGTAGGCAATGGCAAGCCCCAAGCCTGTAGAGTCCTTCTTGCGGTCTACGCTATGGGCAAAACGCTGGAAAAGCAAATTGGAATCGAGCGGCTGTTCACCCGAATTGGCAACAACCAGCGTTGTAGCGGTTGTCGTTATTGTCAGGCTGCCGTTTTCACGGTTGTGCACCATGCCGTTCTTAATGAGGTTGGTCACTAGGATATGCACCAATGCAGGATTGCATCGGACTATAAACGGAGCGTCGGGTTGCATCTGCCGACGCAGTTGTATGCGTTTATGTTCGTAAACCTCCATCAGGTCGGGCAACAAATCGTCTATAATCCGGTCTATCGAGACCTTTTCCGTCTCAGCATATTGCCCGTTCTCGATGCGCGAAAGCAAGAGCAAAGACTTGTTCAGCTTTACCGCTCTTCCCAAGGTAGAGTAAATGGCATCCAATTCTTTCAGGTTCTTCTCAGACAGATTTTCCTGCTCGGCCAGAAGCTCAAGTTTTCCCATGGCAATGGCAAGAGGGGTCTGCAACTCGTGCGACGCGTTTTCTATAAAACGCTTCTGCTCTTCATAAGCCTTACGGCTGCGCTGGGCCATGTCGGCAGCAGCATCGGTCAGCACCCGGAACTCGCGTATATCCGTTGGGTTGTCCAAAGGAGGGACTTCGGTACCGGGGTGCAGCTGCTGCAACCAGACGACAAGCCGGTTGAGCGGTTGGAACACCTTGTGCAAAATGGCACGTGTGCCCAGCGTAACACATACTAGGAAAAGCAGGAACAAGGCACCGATGTACCACAGTATCGCATACACCATATCGTCCCGCTCCAACGTAGAAATCATAATCTCCAATTCGTAGTATTGCCCGGTAGGCATACAGAAGGCAGTACGCAACACTCGCACTGGCTCTTCCTCTTCTTCTATCTCCCGATAGACAAAGGAGTCGTAGAACATATCCCGGAAATTCTCTCCTTCGGTAGTGGAGATGGGATGAAAATAGTAGAGCGACATCAGGTTACGCTCTGTGTGCAACACTTCCGGGTCAGCCAGAGCTTCGTTGATAATCAGCTGAGCATAGTTTTCCAGCGTGTCATCAGTCTCATCCATCACCTCGTCGATAATGGTGAAATAGAACAATGCTCCCCATACGGCCATAAACAGCAATAGCCAGATGGAAAGCTTGCGAAGAGTATAGGGCAAGAGTTTCATATAGTCGCACTTTCCTGATTGTTATAGCTCCGTCAGCTTGTACCCGAAACCATACACGGCTTTAAGTTCAACGCTGGCCTTCGACTGTTTGAGCTTCCTTCTCAGGTTCTTCACCTGCGAGTAAATGAAGTCAAGCGAGTCGGCCTGGTCTATGTTGTCTCCCCAAACGGACTCGGCCAGACTCACCTTGTTGATGACACGCCCGGGATTGACGGCGAAATAGTAAAGCAAATCATACTCTTTACGGTTCAATTGCAAAACACAGCCTTCTACTTCGACCGTGCGGTCATCTGGATGTATCAACAGATTTCCCACACGAACCGACATGTCTCCCTGTGCCTGCCTGCGCCGGATAAGCGATTTGACGCGGGCATTAAGTTCAGCCAGATGAAACGGTTTGGTCAAGTAATCGTCCGCCCCCAGGTTCAGCCCCTCGACCTTATCATCCAATGAATCTTTTGCCGATAGGATAAGAACACTGTCGCTACGGCGCAAGCGTTTCAGTTCACGCAATACATCGAGTCCGCTCCCCCCTGGCAACATAATGTCTAACAGGATGCAGTCGTAATCATAATCGTTTATCTTGTTCATGGCACAAAAGAAGTCCTCCGCTGTTTCTACCACGAACTTTTCCTTCAAAAGCGATGCGCGGATTGTCTCGCGCAAGTCTGGCTCATCTTCTATTATCAGTATCTTCATAGCGCAAAGTAAAACTCAAATTCTGAAATCATTCTGGAAACAGTTTCTGCTCACTCCACCCGCTCATGCTGTCCAGTACGCGCTGCAATAAGGGAGGAAGACCGCCCATCTCGACCTTGAGTGCCTCGATGCAACGCCGCCCTTCAGGGGTAAGACTGAAATACATCTGGCGTTTGTCCTCCTTCCCTACAAAACGTTTCACGTATCCTTTCCTCTCCACTGTACGGATTATTTTCGACGTGTTCGAAGCCGACAAGCCTAAAGCCTTGGCCAGTTCTCCCGCAGTCATGCGCACGGTATGGAGCAACGTGCAAAGTAGCATCCCCTCGTTCAACGAAAGTGTATAACGTCGGACAAATTCTGCCTCAAGTTCAGCGATAGCCCGGTACAGGTCGCGTATTCTACATAAAGACTCTACGCCCATCACAATGGTTTCATTCTGCTGTGTCATGTACTGTCGTATTTGCGGCTTTACTCAAACAGATTTCCAACCAAGATTTCAAGCGCCAATACACGCAACTTCCATTTCATAAAGAAGCCCCCTCTGCCCCTTGTATCTGTTTCGCCAAGAATGCGTCCATATTGGCCAGCACCTTTTCAGAAAGTCGCCCGATGCTTTGCACAGACATGCCTGAAATGTGGGGAGTATAGAGCACCGTCGGGAAAGACGACAACTGCTTTGCCAGGTTCCCCATTCCAGTAGCATCGCACAAATAGTAATTGTCGAGGCAAGAGGACAGCCAGCACTTCAGGGCTTCAAGTTCAAAGGTAGGCCCTATGGAAGTGTTTACCAAAATCTTCCCGTTCCCGAAAAGAGAGAACTCTTCGTGCCCCAACAGATAATTATTGCGCGGCAAACAGGTGCATACGATGTCGGCCCACTGCAACAGGTCGGGCAATGAGCTATAGGACATTCCCGCCTGTTCGGCTTCCGGCTTGCGTGTACGGCTGAAATAGCGGATTTCGGCACCAAGAAACTGCAACGCATCGGCTATCATACGTCCAGTCTTGCCCAAGCCGATAATGCCGACATGCTGATGCGTCAACTCGCAAGGCCGTCCGTGCCAACAATAAGGGCCAAAGCCATGAAGCAAACGAACCAGCTCACTTATAACGTATTCAACGACCCCTTCATCGCCATAATCCTTGATGCCCGTCACTGTTATACCGCGTTTGCGAGCTTCCGATACATCAACGTTGCTGCTTTCGGGAGAATAGAGCGTACAACACATTCCTACATAACGGAGTGCCGGACAAGCAGACAGAACATTTTTCCCGATAGGCGTGTGGAAAGAAACAAGCAAACAGTCCGCATCACCAATGCGGCAAACCACCTCTTGCTCTTCCCGAGGGAAATCGTGATATACAACCACGCTGTCAGCACGCTGAACCAGTGCGGCCAAAGCCTGCTCGTTAAGCAGCGTCTCGTCCACAGCCACTATTTTCTTAAACTTACAAATCATAAACCCCTTATTCTTTCTTACAGATACCCTGCTTCCTATTTAATAATGGAAAAACACGTCCCACGGCAAGAAGCCAAAGGACGTGCTTTTCTGATACAGATCATGTCAACGAGACTCGCATTCGCAAGCAAGCCCAAGTCACAACAGACTCTTTATTACCTGCTCATTCCATGCACTTGTCTCCATGCATCATTCCTTGTCACGGTAATTCTTCAAACCGGTTTGAAGGAAATCGACATATTTAGGAATGTCCTCGTCATAAGAATAAGACTTGTTCAAGGGCATACCCTCGTTATCGAGCAGCACATAGAACGGCTGAGCGTTGGCACCGAACTTAATCCGCTGCAAATAACTCCACTTGTCACCAACCGTACGCAAGGTGCGCTCCGTCCCGTTCTCTACGACTTTAATCGGCTCGGGCAATTTCGTCTTGTCGTCTACATAGAGAGAAATGAGCACATAGTCCTCGTTAATGATATCGCGCACCTTCGAGTCGGTCCAGACGGCAAGCTCCATTTTGCGGCAGTTCACGCAGCCAAACCCTGTGAAGTCTACCAATACCGGCTTGCCATGCTGACGGGCGTACTCCATACCCATATCGTAATTGTCAAACTTGGCATGTACCTCATCCTCATAAAGGTTGAAGTCCTGAGTGTACATGGGAGGAGAAAACGCGCTTACGGCTTTCAGCGGAGCACCCCACAAGCCCGGAATCATATAGACGGCAAAAGCCAACGAAAGCAGAGCCAGGAAGAAGCGAGGTACACTCACCTTCGTGTCGTCGTCATCGTGCGGGAACTTGATTTTCCCAAGCAGATAGAGACCAAGCAGGCCAAAGATGATAATCCACAAAGCCAGGAAAGTTTCGCGGTCAAGGATGCCCCAGCCGTATGCCAAGTCGGCTACTGACAAGAACTTCAGTGCAAAAGCCAACTCGAGGAAGCCCAAAGTGACCTTGACAACGTTCATCCAGCCGCCTGACTTGGGCATGGACTTCAGCCACGACGGGAACAGAGCAAACAGCGTGAAAGGCAAGGCCAAAGCTATGGCAAATCCCAACATGCCGATGGTAGGTGCCAGAATGCTTCCTGTTGTAGACACCTCTACCAGAAGAAAACCTATGATAGGACCCGTGCAAGAGAAAGATACCAGGCACAAGGTAAACGCCATCAGGAAAATGCTGATGAGACCTGTTGTCGTTTCAGCCTTGCTGTCCACGGCATTGCTCCAGCGCGAAGGCAACGTTATTTCGAATGCTCCAAAGAAAGATGCCGCAAAGACAAGCAGCATCAGGCAGAACAAGATGTTGAAAATGGCGTTGGTCGACAAAGCATTAAGCGCACTGGCTCCAAAGATAAGCGTAATAGCCAGGCCCAACACGACGTAAATCACCACGATGGAAGCACCATAGGTCCACGCGTCCCGTATGCCTTTCTTCTTATCCTTGCTACGCTTCAAGAAGAAGCTTACTGTCATCGGAATAATAGGCCATACACATGGGGTAAACAATGCAACCAATCCTCCTACAAAACCTGCGAAAAAGATATAAAGCCACGACATGTCTTCCTGCGTAGCCGTTTCGCCCATAGCCTGCAACTCGTCTATGACAGGCTTCCACATGTCGGAAGCACCGATTTCGGTCGCACTGCCGCTGCTCACAGCCGTGTCCTGCGAACTGTCGGAAACGGCAGCTGCCTCGACTTCGGACTTGGCGTCACCGCTTGCCGATGTTGCCGCCCCCGGAGCCAAAGCCGGGCCTTGCCCCTGATAGGAGAACGACACGGCTGTCGGAGGAAGACAGTTCTCGTCATTGCAAGCGCCATACTCCAAGTACCCTTCAATGTCATAAGCGCCTCCCGTCAGTTTCAAACGCTGTACAAAACACGCTTTGTTCTCAAAATAGCGCAACGTCATGCCAAACATCTCGTCGTAAGCCTCAGTTATGTCTCCGACGGGTTTCAGCTTCCCCGACACTTCGGCACCCGAAATCTTGTCAAGATTGAACGTTGCCGAAACCGGGCCGCTCGGGTCTAACTCCGTAGAATAGACATGCCAGCCAGGGTCTATTGTTGCCGTAAACACTATGTCCACCTCACTGGCCGACACCTCCTTCAATTCAGCCTTAAACTTTACCGGCTCTTGTATCTGTGCTTGCCCAACCAAGGCAAACAGCAGCAAAACGATAGAGAATATGCTCTTCTTCATTACTGTTATATAAAAAGTTTAGGTTCAGTCTTCATAATCCACACAAGCCCTGTCCTGACGCACTGCGGCCAGCAGCATACCGGCAGCCACATGCTCCGGATGGGCAGCATAAGCCTTAACATCATCCAACGTATCAAACTCGCTATAAAGCCCTACGCTCCACTTTTCCTGGGGATTGCAATTCAGCCCCACTTCTATCTTCCGTATGAACGGGATATGTGCTGGCAGAGCTTCGATGGCCCGCTTGAAAGCCGTCATTGCAGCCATCTTCTCGTCGGCTGGAACATCGTCTCTCAACTTAAACAATACAATGTGTTTTACCATAACTTTGATTTTTAATTGATTTAATCTATTTTTGTCAGCCAAAGGTCCGTTATCTCATAACGACCAACAAAAATACTTCTTTTGTTTTAAATATAGCTTAAAGAGATGTTAATTATCGGAATTGCCGGTGGAACTGGCTCAGGAAAAAGCACCGTTGTCAAGAAAATCATCGAAAATCTGCCCCAGGACGAGATTGTCTTGCTTCCGCAAGACTCCTACTACAAAGACAACGGCCACGTGCCCGTAGAGGAGCGGCAGAGCATCAACTTCGACCATCCAGATGCCTTCGACTGGCCTTTGCTGTCGCAGCAAGTAGCCATGTTGCAGGCAGGAAAAAGCATCGAACAGCCCACGTATTCCTACCTGACATGTACGCGCCAGCCGGAAACAATTCACATCGAGCCACGCGACATCGTGCTCATAGAGGGCATTCTCGCCCTTGCCGACCCTGATCTGCGCAAATCTATGGACTTGAAAGTATTTGTGGATGCCGATCCGGACGAACGGCTGATACGCGTGATACAACGGGATGTCATCGAGCGCGGACGCTCGGCAGAAGCTGTGATGGAGCGTTACGTCCGGGTATTGAAGCCCATGCACCAGCAATTCATCGAGCCATGCAAGCGCTACGCCGACCTCATCATACCCGAAGGCGGGAACAACCAAGTCGCCATCGACATCCTGACGATGTACATCCGCCGCCATCTGGAACTGCCACGTTGAAACAGGAAAGCACCTTGCCCTGCGTGAAGAATCAACTTCCGGCAAGGGCCGACAGGTGTCCCCGCCACCGGGCACACCTGTCGGCCCTCGGGGACAGACCTTTGCCAGGCAAGGGGCAGACCTCTGCCCCGGACATTATCAACCACACATCATCAATCAGCGTTTATGAAGCATTCGGTTAACATAGTCGCACTGGTTGCCTTGCTGCTTTGCCTACTCGGCAGCTGCCACCGTCGGCAACCGACGGCAACGTCGTCCTCCACCACCGTCCACGACCTTCCACAAATACGGCACGACAGCGAACTGGTCGTCCTGACCCTTTACGGTTCCATGTCCTACTTCATCTATCGCGGACAAGACATGGGGTTCCAATACGAACTGGCCAAACAGTTCGCCCATAGCATAGGGGTGCGCCTTCGCATAAAAGTCGCAGACAATTCCCGGCAACTCATCCAATTGCTACAGGAGGGAAAAGGAGACCTCATCGCCTACGACCTTGCCATCACACGCGAGCGACGAGACAGCCTGATCTTCTGCGGAAAAAGTTCTGTCACCCATCAGGTCCTCGTGCAACGGGCGCAAAGGGGAAGGGAGCCGATTAACAACGTCACACAACTGATAGGCAAAGACGTGTACGTAAAACCAGGCAAGCACTACGAACGCCTCGTCAACCTGAACAAAGAACTGGGCGGAGGAATACGCATCCATCAGGTGACTACCGACAGCCTGACAGCCGAGGACCTGATAGGCCAGGTGGCACAAGGTGCAATTCCCTACACGGTGGCCGACAACAACCTGGCACAACTGAACCGCACGTACTACGCAAACCTCAACATCGACCTGGCCATCAGCTACGACCAACGCTCATCCTGGGCTGTACGCCGCGACTGTCCCCTGCTGGCCGAGGCTGCTGACAGCTGGCAACGTCAGAACACACAGTCTTCTGCCTACCGGGCAAGTGCCAAACGCTATTTCGAAATCGGCAAACAGATGCCACACACACCTATATTGTCTTTACAGGAGGGAAAAATATCACACTATGATGGCCTCTTTAAAAAGTATGCCCCGCTAATAGGCTGGGACTGGAGGCTGTTAGCATCTTTGGCCTATACGGAGTCCAACTTCGACACCACAGCCGTATCGTGGGCCGGGGCACTTGGCCTCATGCAGCTTATGCCCGGAACGGCTCATGCAATGGGCATCCCCCCGGGAAAAGAGCAGAACCCAGAAGAAAGCGTCCGAGCCGCCGTAAAATACATCGGGATAACCATGCAGAGTTTCAAGCACCTCAACACGAAAGAGCAAATACAGTTTACCTTGGCGGCCTACAACGCCGGGATAGGACATGTGCTGGATGCGCGCGCCTTGGCCCGCAAGTATGGCAAGGATCCGGACGTATGGGAAGACAATGTGGAGACCTTTATCATTCTGAAAAGCGAAGAGAAATACTTCACCGATTCCGTGTGCCGTTTTGGCTATTTCAGAGGGAGGGAGACCTACAATTTTGTACGTGACATTACACGCAGATATGAAGTTTACAAAACGAAAATCAAATGAAGTTACCTGCCCAAGCCATGACTCCTGACTCCCGACGTTTCCTCTTCGGGATCTGAGGCAAAATGCCACGTCCTTGAACGCCAAAGGACAAAAAAACGCGGAATGCAAAGGTTTATGTTTCCTCTACACCCCGCGCTTAAAAATTTTGCCTGCTTACATCTTTATGCTAATTCTGCTCTCAGCAAATTCTTTGCCTGCGGCCAAAGCCTTGATGTTCATTTCTACGATGGCTTCTCCCTTACGGGCAAAGATGTCCCGTATGCCTTCCTGCATCTTCTCGTAACTGATGCCTAAGAACGGGATAGTGGCTCCCAGCAAGACGATGTTGGCCACTCGAGGAGAACCAATCTCCTTAGCAACCTCGTTGACATTAAGCACAATCTTATGGGGCAACTTGTCAAGTTCGGCTTTCAAGGCCTCTTCCGAGGGATAGTTGGGGATATTGACAAAGGGAACTTCGTTTGTCACCAGCCACCCGTCATGGTTAAGGTATGGCAAGTAGCGCAGAGCCTCCATCGGCTCCAAGGAAATGATGAGGTCGCATTTGTCTATCGGAATAAGGTCCGAAGCAATAGGCCTGTCGCTCAGTCTCAAATTGGACTGCACATCTCCACCCCGCTGGCTCATGCCGTGTACCTCGGCCTGCTTCATGTACAAGTTTTCTTTTAAGGCAGCCTCGCCTATAACGGTGGCAATCGAGAGGATACCTTGTCCGCCCACGCCACAAAGTATGATGTCTTTTTTCATGCTCGCTTTTCTTTATTTGTTTCTTTTCTTACGTGCCAATGTCTGAATGCATTCTCTGCGGGGAATAACGACCGATACGCCCGGATACTCAAGCTCCTCGCGCAAAATCTGTTTCATTTCCTCGTAGTTCTTCTTCAGCGGAACCACAACACGAATGTGCTCTGGCTCTACACCGATACCGGCACAGATGGCCTCCAGGCGTCCCGTTCCGGCAGAGTCTTGCCCCCCGGTCATTGCCGTAGTCTCGTTGTCCGAAATGACAATGGTGACATTGGATTTGGAGTTCACGCAGTCCAGCAGCCCCGTCATGCCCGAGTGTGTAAAAGTCGAGTCGCCGATTACGGCTACAGAAGGATGCAATCCGGCATCGGCTGCCCCCTTCGCCATTGTGATAGAAGCCCCCATGTCTACGGTAGAGTCAATGGCATTGAAAGGCGCATTTGCCCCCAACGTGTAGCAACCGATGTCGCTGAACACCTTATGGGTGGGATATTCCTCGCGCAGTACTTGGGTCAGAACGGTGTACATGTCGCGGTGTCCGCAGCCTTCACACAATGCTGGCGGGCGCATCTCTACGATTGAGGGGATTGCAAACTCTGCATGATTGTCGTGTCCCAAAGCATGAGCCACGCTGTCGGGTGTCAGTTCTCCGTCTTGGGACAATGTTCCATCCAAGCGTCCCTTAACCTTGATACCCAGTCCCAAATACCCCTTAATCTGCTTTTCTACAAAAGGTTGTCCGTCTTCCAGCACCAAGATTTCGCCACACTCATCGACCAAACGCTGCAACTGCTTCTTCGGCAAGGGGTACTGGCTAATCTTCAGTACGGGATGTGCACAACCGTTCGGGCAGTTTTCCATCAAGTAGTTATACGCGATGCCACATGCAACGATGCCCATACGTTTGTCCGGTCCGTCTATATACTTATTGTAGGGCGACTCCTCCGATGCTCTCACGAAATCGGCTTGGTGCTGCAGCAAAGCCTTATAGCGTTTGCGTGCCACGCCCGGCAATAGAATGAATTGTTTGGGATCGTTTCCGAAGCTCATCTCGTTCTGTGGCTGCTGTGCTTTGCGTTCCACTCCCGAACGGGAATGAGCCAGACGTGTCACCATGCGCATCAATACGGGTTCTCCTGTCTGTTCCGAGAAAGCAAAGCCATCATACACCATGTCATAGGCTTCCTGTTGGTTGCTCGGCTCGAAGATAGGGATAAGTGCAAAGTCGCCATAGAAACGGCTGTCCTGCTCGTTCTGTGACGAGTGCATACTGGGATCGTCTGCCGCTACGACAATCAGTCCTCCACGTACTCCCGTGATGGCAGAGTTGACAAAACAGTCAGCGGCCACGTTCATTCCCACGTGTTTCATACAAACCAATGCCCTCTTGCCTGCGAACGACATACCTAACGCAGCTTCCATCGCCGTTTTTTCATTCGTGCACCAACGGCTGTGAATGTTCCTCTCAGCCGTAATAGGCGCATTCTGAATATACTCGGTGATTTCTGTCGAGGGCGTGCCGGGATACGCATACACCCCCGACAACCCGGCATCTAATGCAGCTTGTGCAATGGCTTCATCGCCAAGAAAAAGTTGTTTGTTCATATTATTAGATCCTTTTATAGATACGTGCTACAAAGATAGCATTTTTACCATTACCCTCACAGTTTTTATTCAAAAATCTTTCGCCTGTCCAAGGCTTTCTGGTAACGACGTGCATTCTGCAAATGCCGGGCGTATGAAGAAGTAAAGTTGTGCGTGCCCGAGAAGTCCTCTTTGGCACACATGTACAAGTAGTTATGTCGCGCGTAGTTTAGCACGGCATCTATCCCCTGCGGAGAAGCTATCCGTATAGGTCCCGGCGGCAACCCCGCATGTAAATAGGTATTGTAAGGGGAAGGCGTAGACAAAAGCGTCTTCGAGATGCGCCTAAGCCCAAAATCCTGCAAGGCAAATTTCACCGTAGGATCGGCTTGCAAAGGCATACCGATGCGAAGCCGGTTGATGTACAACCCCGCAACCACCGGCATTTCCGCCGCATTATTTGTTTCTTCTTCCACAATGGAAGCCAACGTGCAAACCTCTATCTCCGTCAGGCCGATAGCCTGGGCCTTCGACTTGCGGCTGGCATTCCAGAAACGTTCGTGCTCTTGCTCCATCCGGCTGAATAGCCTGTCGGCATCCATATTCCAATACACCTGATAGGTGTTGGGGATAAAGAATGCAGGCAAGGTCTCTGTCGTATATCCCAGCCGACGAAGACAGGCCGTGTCGTTCAGCCGGTCCGCTATCTCTGCCGAGTCTATCATCAGTTGCTCACCCATGCTCTGCAAGAGTTTCCCCACAGTACGCACACTCCCTATCGTCAAATCGACCGGCTGCTGATGTCCGCGATACAAGCGTTGGAACAACTCATATGCACTATCCTGCGGCTTTATGGCGTAACATCCCGTATGCACACAGCTGCCGTAACGGTATGCCTTTGCCAACAGCCGGAAGCCCCAAAGGGTGCGGGCGTTCCCCAACGCATATACCTTTTTATATATAGACTCTGGCGTATCGGTACGGTCTATATACAGGAACTTCATTGCCGATGGAAAGATTTGGGGGGCGAAAAAAAGATAATAGCCCACTCCCGCCCCGGCGGCACCTACCAACAGGCATGCCGCCAGCACGCCCCACAGCCATCGTCTTGTGCTCTTCTTCATATCAGTCTTACTCTAAAAAAAATCGAAGGTGTCAATCTGCCAACTCTGCCTGCCCCCGTTGCTTTCTAATGTACCAGGCCAAAGCCACAACGGCTGTGATAAAGGCCAAGAAGTCGCTCACCGGCATGGACATCCACACGCCGTCCAGCCCCATGAACGAAGGAAAGATGAGCAGTCCCGGCAGAAGGAACAGCAACTGCCGTGTCAACGACAGAAAAATGCTGACCTTGGCCAAACCGATACTCTGAAAGAAGTTGCCGATAACCATTTGCGCCCCAATCAAAGGGAAAATGGCCACACAGATACGCAACCCGTGAGCGGCCATCCCAATCAGTTCCTCGTCGCTCGTAAACACGGCAGAAACTCCGTGGGGGAACAACTCGCAAATGACAAAGCCACTCGTCGTGATGCACACACCGATGAATACACCCAAGCGCAACGTCCGTCTCAACCGCTCCATCTTCCGGGCACCGAAGTTATATCCCAGGATGGGCTGCATCCCCATCGTGAGTCCCATTACAATCATGACGTATAGCATCAGCAAACGGTTTATGATGCCGTAGGCCCCGATGGCCAAATCCCCTCCATGGCTTTGGAGGCTATTGTTAATGAAAATCACGATGACACACGCCGTTATGTTCATCAAGAAAGGAGACATGCCAATGGAGAAAATGCTCCCCACTGTGCGGCGGCGCATACGCCAGAACCCCTTCCGCAGAGACACGATGCTTTTGCCGTTCAGAAAGTGACTGAGCACCCAAAGCATCCCCAAGAACTGGGAAATGAGCGTAGCAAGAGCAGCCCCACGGATGCCCCACCCGAACTGGAAGATGAAAACCGGTGCCAAAGCCACGTTGCAAATCACGCTCATCAGCGAGGTAAGCATGGCCTTCTTAGGATAGCCCGTTGCCCGCATGATGTTGTTCAGTCCAATCATTGTGTAGCTCACCGGCGTTCCCAGCAGGATGACTTGCATGAAATCGCGTGCATAGGGCAACGTCTCCCGGCTGGCTCCGAAAAACAAGAGCACCTCATCCAAGAAAAGAAACGTCAGGCCGCCAAACACCAAAGCATTGATGAGGCAAAGTGTCAGCGTCGTGCCAACCACCTGTGTCGCACCTTCCGTATCCTTCTGGCCAAGACGGATAGAAGATATGGTAGAGCCGCCAACGGCTACAAGATTGCAAAAAGCAATCACCAGGTTCATCAAAGGGAATGTCACCGCCAAGCCAGCAATTGCCATAGGTCCTACTCCGTGCCCTATGAAGATGCTGTCAATAATGTTATAGAGCGACGTTATGGTCATCGCAATGATAGCAGGAATGGAGTATTGCAACAACAACTTCCCGATACTTTCTGTTCCAAGAATGTGCGGATTGTTCATTTATCCTGATCTCTAAAGTTTATGCGAAGGCAAAGATAATGCAAAAAACTGACATACGGAGCAAGAACCGAAAATACGGCCAGCTACGCGCACGGCAGTTTTTCTCGCTGCCGGGAGTCACAGGTCTGTCCGCCAGGAGGCGCAGGCCTGCCCGCTTGGAGGCACAGAAGCACCCGCACGCCAGCAGACCTGCACCCTCTCTGGGCCGTTTCCCGGGATGCTTTTCCTGGCACATTCCCTTCCGCCCCACCCCTTCTCTGCCCCTCCACTACAAAAACAAAAACAACAGAACCGGCAATAACCCCACCAGAAGGCACCGCGCCCATACTACATACCAGGAACAGGAGCACTTGAAACCGCCAGCCACATAACACGCTGCCTATCAAACGGATAACCCGCGCAAGCAGGAGGACAGGCGAAAAATCTCTAAAATATATTTTCCAAAGCCGCCAAAAAGCTATATATTTGCAGTCCAAAAAATTAAGAATTGGAAAGTACTAATATTTTTTAAGGAAATGACTAAAGCAGATATTGTAAACGAAATCGCAAAAAGTACCGGGATTGATAAGGTCACAGTTCTTGCAACAGTTGAAGCATTTATGGATGCCGTTAAGGCCTCCTTGTCGAAAGATGAAAACGTTTACCTCCGCGGATTTGGCAGTTTTGTTGTAAAGAAACGAGCTCAGAAGACAGCTCGCAACATCTCCAAGAATACAACGATCATCATTCCTGAGCATAACATTCCTGCATTCAAGCCAGCAAAGACATTCACTCTGTCAGTGAAGAAATAAACAACATAGTATTAACTAATAAAACATTAACAATTATGCCAAGTGGTAAGAAGAAAAAGAGACATAAAATGTCCACGCACAAGCGTAAAAAAAGACTGAGAAAGAACAGACATAAAAGCAAAAAGTAAATAAATCTCAGTCTATACAGGCAGAACAAAGAACAAACTTGGGGCGCTATTTTCTTGTCTTACAGGTTTGTTCTTTGTTTAGGTATTGCAAGTTTTCAAGACTGTAGCCGTGCGGATAAGACGCGGGATGCCGCTGACGCTTCGCACGACAGGCAGACTTCTTTAAGTAATTTATCTATTAACAAAAGCAAACTCATTGTGACAAGCGAACTCGTTGTAGACGTACAACCTAAGGAAGTGTCCATCGCCTTGCTCGAAGACAGGAGCCTGGTGGAACTTCAAAGCGAAGGAAGAAACATTTCCTTTTCTGTAGGTAACATTTATCTTGGCCGCATCCGCAAGCTGATGCCGGGCCTCAACGCCTGCTTCGTGGACGTGGGTTACGAGAAAGATGCTTTTCTTCACTATTTAGATTTAGGTCCTCAATTCAACTCTTTAGAAAAATACGTAAAGCAGACATTAAGCGACCGGAAAAGGCAAACCCCAATCACGAAAGCCACCATTCTGCCAGACCTTGAAAAGGATGGCACCGTGTCCAACACCGTGAAGGTGGGGCAAGAAGTTGTTGTACAAATAGTAAAAGAACCCATCTCGACCAAAGGGCCGCGACTGACGTGCGAATTGTCATTCGCCGGACGTTACCTCGTCTTAATACCTTTCAACGACAAGGTATCCGTGTCCCAAAAAATAAAGTCGAGCGAAGAGCGCGCACGCCTCAAGCAATTACTGATGAGCATCAAGCCCAAGAACTTTGGTGTCATCGTGCGCACCGTCGCCGAAGGCAAAAGAGTGGCTGAACTGGACGGAGAACTGAAAGTCTTGATTAAGCATTGGGAAGATGCAGTCGTCAAAATTCAGAAATCCACCAAATACCCCACCCTGATTTACGAAGAGACAAGCCGGGCCGTAGGCTTATTGCGCGACTTGTTCAACCCATCGTTTGAGAACATCTACGTCAACAACGAAGCTGTCTTTCACGAGATAAAAGACTACGTTGCTCTCATTGCTCCCGAACGCGCCAACATCGTAAAACTGTATAAAGGCAAACTGCCTATCTACGACAACTTCGGCATAACCAAACAAATAAAGTCTTCCTTCGGAAAGACCGTTTCCTACAAAAGCGGTGCTTACCTGATTATCGAGCATACCGAAGCCCTCCATGTAGTAGACGTGAACAGCGGAAACCGGACAAAAAATGCCAACGGACAAGAAGCCAACGCTCTGGAGGTGAACTTGGGCGCCGCTGACGAACTGGCTCGCCAGCTCAGGCTGCGGGATATGGGAGGCATCATCGTCGTAGACTTCATTGACATGGGCGAAGCAGCCAACCGGCAAAAGCTTTACGAGCGCATGTGCGCCAACATGCAAAAGGACAGAGCAAGACACAACATCCTGCCACTGAGCAAATTCGGCCTCATGCAGATTACCCGCCAAAGGGTGCGCCCGGCAATGGATGTCAACACGACAGAGACCTGTCCTACCTGCTTCGGGAAAGGAGTCATTAAGTCGTCTATTCTGTTTACCGACACGCTGGAAAGTAAGATTGATTACCTGGTCAACAAACTAAAGATAAGCAAATTCTCATTGCACATCCATCCATACGTCGCCGCTTACGTCAACCAGGGTATCGTTTCCCTGAAGCGCAAGTGGCAGATGAAGTTCGGATTTGGAGTCAAAATCATCCCCGATCAGAAGCTAGCCTTCCTGCAATATGTCTTCTACGACCTCCACGGCGAAGAGATAGACATGAAGGAAGAAATCGAAATCAAATGAAACGGCAGAAGCATTGAAACCATTGCGGGGTAGCCTTCCTGTAGGACAGCACAAGGTTACCCCGCTTTTGCCATCCCAAGGACCTCCACATGCTGCACTCTTTCGCCACCTCCATAGCAGGCATTCCGCTGCCCGAGAAATTCACCTACCCTTTCTGCTACACCCCCCACCCGCTCTGCATTCTCGCAGCTCGGGAGACACAAGCCTACCTGTGTGCACAAGCCCAGTGGCAGGACGAACTGCAAACGGGAAAAATGTTCGGAGTCCTCGTCGTCCAGACCTCCGGCGGCCACATCGGCTACCTGGCCGCTTTCTCCGGCCTGCTTGCGGGGAAGAGCCACATCCCCTTCTTTGTCCCCCCTGTCTACGACCTGCAACAGCCCGATGGCTTCTTCAAAAAAGAAGAAAAACTCATTTCACAGCTCAACGCACGCATCGACCGACTGGAACAAAGCGACACATACCGCCATACGCGCCAGACACTACACGACAGCAAAAGGGCAGCCGACCAAGTCCTGACGGATGCCAAGCTGCGCATGAAGCAAGCCAAAGCCGAACGGGACGCACTGCGCACGCGCGGCAACACAGATGCCGAAACCGAACGCCGACTGACACGCGAAAGCCAGTTCCAGAAAGCCGAATACCGCCGCCAAAAACAGGCCCTGGAGAACCACATCGCCCTGCTTCGCCAACAAATGTCGGCGCAAGAAGGCCTAATAGAACAACTGAAAACAGAGCGGAAAGAACGGTCCGCAGCCCTGCAACGCCGCATCTTCGAGCACTTTGACCTGCTGAACGCCAACGGAGAACACCGAAACCTGTGCCAGATATTTGCCCCCACCGTCCACCGGACGCCCCCCGCCGGAGCCGGGGAATGCGCCGCTCCAAAACTGCTGCAACAAGCCTATCTGCACGGATGGAAGCCCCTGTGCATGGCCGAGTTCTGGTGGGGAGACTCCCCCAAAAGCGAACCACGCCGACACGGGCACTATTACCCGGCCTGCAAAGGAAAGTGTGGCCCGATACTGTCCTTCATGCTACAGGGACTCGACGTGGAAGATAGCCCCCTGACGACCGCCCTGCTGCGCTCGGCGGACCTGCCGCTCCCGACGGTGTACGACGACCCGTGGCTGGCCGTGGTCTGCAAGCCGTCGGGGATGCCCTCCGTACCGGGCACCGAGCCGCGTGCCGTCTCGGTGGCCGATGTCGTGCGAAGGAGATACCCCGCAGCCGAGGGACCGCTCATTGTTCACCGGCTGGACATGGACACCTCTGGCCTCATGCTCATAGCCAAAGACAAGGACACCTATCGGCACCTGCAAGAACAATTCAAGAACCGTACCGTCTGCAAACGCTATCTGGCCCTACTCGACGGCAACCCGCCCGACGACAGCGGCATCATCCGCCTGCCTCTCTCCCCCTCCCCTTTCGACCGCCCCCGGCAAGTGGTAGACTACCTCCACGGGAAACCGGCAGAGACCTACTACGCCGTCGTCCGCCGCATGCCCTCGCAGGCCCTTGTGGCCTTTTACCCCCAGACCGGGCGGACACACCAACTGCGCATACATGCCGCCCACCCGGACGGCCTGCATTGCCCCATTGCCGGCGATGCGCTCTACGGAACATCCCCAGGGAGGCTGTGCCTACACGCCGAGTCCATTACCTTTGTCCACCCCGTGAGCCAACGGCTTCTGACGTTCCACAGCCCTGCCGATTTCCCGCTGTGACAAAAGGCGGCAACCGCCCCCTTCTACCGGACGAGGCATACCGCCCTTCATCGCTGCCCTGCAAGCGTCGGCTCCCCACCCCTCGCGCCTCCCCACCCCCCGGCCGACACACCTTTGCCCGCCAGGGAACACACCTTTGCCCCTCGGCCAGCTCACCTCTGCCCGCCAGCTGGCACACCTCTGCCTGTCGGCACCGCTCCAAAGCACTGAACGACAAATGCCTGCGGCACCCACGACCAGCCACGCCTCTCCACGTCCCAGCCTTCCCCCATCCTGTCCCCATCCGTCCACAACCCGTCCATGCCCCGCACCGGCCGATAAACTTCCCGCAATAAACACCCGAACAGCGCGAAAAAGAATTTAGACAAGCTCTAAAAAAGCCTCCGTTTATTTATTTTAATGAAAAAGAAAAAGCAAACAGTTGACTAAAAAGCAGAAAACGGCTAACTTTGCACCAGTTTTTATATAGTGTATTACGTTTTATAACTAACTAAAAGAGCTGATCATGATTTATTCACACGAAGTGGAACACATGTGTGTTGTAAAAAAAGGCCCCAACCACGGGCCAGCTCCTATTCCCGAAGAAGGTAAATGGGTAAAAGCAAAAGAGATTGTCGACATTTCAGGTTTAACACACGGTGTGGGCTGGTGCGCCCCTCAGCAGGGAGCCTGCAAACTGACGCTTAACGTGAAAGAGGGTGTCATTCAGGAAGCATTGGTAGAGACCATCGGTTGTTCAGGCATGACGCACTCCGCCGCCATGGCTTCGGAAATCCTGCCGGGCAAGACCATCCTGGAAGCCCTGAACACAGACCTCGTCTGCGATGCCATCAATACGGCCATGCGCGAGCTCTTCCTGCAAATCGTGTACGGACGCACACAGTCGGCCTTCTCCGAGGGCGGCCTGATGATTGGAGCCGGACTGGAGGACCTGGGCAAGGGCCTGCGCAGCCAGGTGGGCACGCTCTACGGCACGCTGGCCAAAGGCACCCGCTATCTGGAACTGACCGAAGGCTACATCACCCGCATGGCTTTGGACAAGGACAACGAAGTCATCGGCTACGAATACGTCCACATGGGCAAGTTCATGGAGCAAGTAAAGAAAGGCGTAGATGCCAACGAAGCTCTGAAAGCCGTCACCGGCACTTATGGCCGTTTCAAGCCCGAGCAAGGCGCAGTTAAATATATTGATCCACGCAAAGAATAAGAGGAGGACACAGATTATGATTAGACCCGTACAATTTGAGAGCCAAGACCGCCGCATGAAGCAAATTCTTGCTGCGCTGAACGAGAACGGAATCAAAGACATTGAAGAAGCTAACGCAATCTGTGACGCAGCAGGCCTGGATCCCTACCTGACGTGCCAAGAGACCCAGGGCATCTGCTTCGAGAACGCCAAATGGGCCTACGTAGTGGGCTGCGCCATCGCGTTGAAGAAAGGCTGCAAGAACGCCGCCGACGCTGCCGAAGCCATTGGCATCGGCCTGCAGTCGTTCTGCATCCCCGGCTCGGTAGCCGACGACCGCAAAGTAGGTCTGGGACATGGCAACCTCGCCGCCCGCCTGCTGCGCGAAGAGACCCAATGCTTTGCCTTCCTGGCCGGTCACGAGTCGTTTGCAGCCGCCGAAGGTGCCATCAAAATCGCCGAAATGGCCAACAAAGTGCGCAAGAATCCCCTGCGTTGCATCCTGAACGGCTTGGGCAAGGACGCTGCCATGATTATCTCGCGCATCAACGGCTTTACCTACGTGCAGACGCAATTTGACTACTTCACCGGCAAGCTGAACATCGTGAAGGAAACGCCCTACTCCGACGGTCCGCGTGCCAAAGTGAAATGCTACGGAGCCGACGACGTACGCGAGGGCGTAGCCATCATGTGGCACGAGAACGTTGATGTGTCCATCACGGGCAACTCCACGAACCCCACCCGCTTCCAGCATCCGGTGGCCGGCACGTACAAGAAAGAGCGCGTGCTCGCAGGCAAGCCCTACTTCTCGGTTGCATCGGGCGGCGGAACAGGCCGTACCCTGCACCCGGACAACATGGCAGCAGGTCCCGCTTCCTACGGCATGACCGATACCATGGGCCGTATGCACTCAGACGCCCAGTTCGCAGGTTCTTCTTCAGTTCCCGCCCACGTAGAAATGATGGGCTTCCTGGGTATCGGCAACAACCCGATGGTAGGTTGCACCGTGGCTTGCGCCGTCAACGTGGCACTGGCACTGAGCAAGTAAACTAGATAATATTAATAAGGAGAACATGCTTACGTGTGTTCTCCTTTTCAGGTATATTTCTGGAAAAGCGTTTCCATTCTTATACTTACAAAATATTTGAGCTTTTAGCTCTTATTCTCTATTCTGAAAACCGCCAATTTGAAAGTCCGGAGAATAAAGAGGTGAAGGTTCACGCTCAAAATGGGCGTGAACCATTCGTTCTTATCTACGGACAAGGTGCTTGGCGGTACCACAGAATATAGATAAGTAATGAATGGTTCCGCCTTTTTTGTTATGCTATGATACACATTGGAGCATTGATAAAACAAGAACTTCAACGTCAAGAACGTTCTGTTACTTGGTTCGCCAATAAACTTTGTTGCGAACGAACAAATATATACTCCATATTCAAGCGTGAAAGCATCGACACAGCACTATTACTTCGCATCTCATCCATCTTGCACCACAATTTCTTTGTGTACTACAATGAGGAATTAGAAAAGTGTGAATTTTCTTCAACAAGAGCGTGATTTATATTCACGTACAATCCCCCAAGGAATTGGTTGTGGACGACGTGGAGTTCATCCAACTCTAATATACCTTTTACTCCTGCTCAGGCCAAGATGATGGTTTACTAAGGATCGACCCTCCCCGATAACAGGTTGCATCATGGCTTTCGCCGCCAACGTGGCACTGAACAAGTCACTTGCTTGGACACTCTATTTTGCCCGATACGCCTCCCCTGCGTTCCACTTTTTGGGGTCACTACGACCTCCGATCGCGGGGATTTTTCATTGACAAAAGAGCAAACAGCAAGAGGCATTAGTCCTCAAGACATAAACAGACTACCAAGCCCACTGAGGCCATCCGAAGGCAGCTAAACGGGTACAAAAAGCCTGCTAAAGAGTAAAAAAAGAGCGTGTTGTTTGGTTGTCTAGAACAGAATGACTAATTTTGCGCCGCTATTACGAGCTAATAGCACTATTCAAATCAATAAAACAACAAAAATTTATGGCAACAAAAATCAGATTGCAAAGACATGGACGTAAAGGCTACGCCTTCTACTCTATCGTTATTGCAGACGTAAGAGCACCACGTGATGGTAAATTTATTGAAAAGATCGGTACTTACAATCCCAATACCGACCCTGCCACAGTAGATTTGAAATTTGACCGTGCCCTTGATTGGGTTTTGAAAGGTGCCCAACCGACCGACACAGTGCGCAACATTCTGTCGCGCGAAGGCGTTTACATGAAAAAGCACCTCTTGGGAGGTGTAGCCAAAGGTGCCTTTGGCGAAGCTGAAGCCGAAGCCAAGTTCGAGGCTTGGAAGAATAACAAGCAAAACGGGCTGGCCCTCTTGAAAGCCAAGAAGGAAGAGGCTAAGAAGGCCGAAGCACAAGTGCGCTTGGAAGCAGAAAAGAAAGTGAACGAGGAGAAAGCCAAAGCCCTGGCCGAAAAGAAAGCCGCCGAGGCAGCTGCAAAAGCTGAAGCCGAAGCAGCAGCCAGAGCCGAAGCTGAAGCCGCTGCTGCTGCAGAAAACGCAGCAAGCGAAGAGGCCGCCCCTGCTGCAGAAGCTCCTGCTGCCGAGTAAATATCTGCAAAAAACAGCAATAGGAAAGGAACCGTTTTGGGCCGCGTGGCAAAAAGCTGGTTCCTTTCCATTTTATTCCCTTCCTTGCCTCTATGAACAGACATCACTTCCTCACGGCAGCAATCTGCCTGATGACACTTGCCGGATGTACGCAGAAAACAGAACTCCCGGAAAATCCTGCCGATAAAGAAGAGTATAAGGACAATCAAGGCAATAGCTGGATATACAATGCCATGCTGATGCGCTGGGCTTTGATGCCATCGGCGGCCAACGGACTGACAAGCACCCATTACTATTACCCGCAGTCCGGTTCCTGGACGGATGTCAATGGTGCCAAAGTAGACCCGCCATCGTCTGTGAAAGTAACCCCTTCCAAGCAGTCCAAATCCAACGGAAACGTATTTGGAGGGACACGCCGCTCCTCCTCCACGGGCAGCTGACGTTGCACGTTCATCTCCAACCAATACATTCTTGACATGAAGAGATTTTCAATCGGCCCCCGCCCCGACTACAAGGCTAAAATAGAACGGCTGGGCTTTGACTTCCACAGCGATTACTGGTGCGAACAAGCCTACTATGCCATCAGCCCGGAAGAGGTTGAAACGCTGGAAGAAGCTACCCGAGAGGCATACCGCATGTATTGCGAAGCAGCAAGTTATGTCATCGAACGGGCCCCGGACTTTATGATGCGCATTCTGGGCATACCCGACATCGTGTGCGAACGCATTCAAGCATCGTGGAACAACGACGACCTCAGTCTGTATGGCCGCTTTGACTTCATGCTTGACGAAAACGGAATACCTAAGATTTTGGAGTTTAACGCCGACACGCCCACATCTTTGCTCGAAGCATCCGTCATACAATGGGAGTGGAAGGAAGACTTGTTTCCGCAACACGACCAATACAACGGCATACACGAGGGGTTGGTGCAATCCTGGAAAGACATGTTCCCTGAGGGATGCGAGATTCATTTTGCCGGTGCATTGGACAACAACGAAGATACCGGCAACCTGCAATATCTTGCCAGCACGGCCATGGAAGCAGGCTTTTCAACCCGCGTCCTGGACATCAACGCCCTGAATCTGCAAGACGGGGTGTTTTACGACCCTTCCGGGGAGCGCATTCACCGCTGCTTCAAGCTCTACCCTTGGGAATGGATGATGGAGGAAAGCCCCGAAGGCTGTGTGGCCGATGTACACTGGATAGAACCACTGTGGAAACTCGTCATGTCCAACAAGGCAATTCTCAGCATCGTCTCCCAGCTTTTCCCCAACTCCCCATACATCTTGCCTGCCCATTTGTCGCGTCCCCGCTCAGGAACGTACTGCAAGAAGCCCGTCTACTCACGCGAAGGACACAACATCAGCGTTGTAGAGATTGCCGAATGGAACGAAAAAGCAATCCGGCCAGAAACGGCAGGCGACTACGGAAACCAGGCTTACGTGTATCAGGAATATCTCAAGCCCACGGCCTATAACGGGCGTTACCCCGTCATCGGCTCATGGATTATAGGTGGAGAAGCCGCAGGCATAGGCATCCGGGAAAGCAAAAGCGAAATTACCGACAATCTGTCAGAGTTTATCCCACACATTATCGAATAAAGCCGTCGGACGGAGAAGAATGAAAGTCTATTTCAAAAGTTTGGCAAGCGGGAGTAGCGGGAACTGTTACTATATAGGAACAGAAAACCGAGAGGGCATCTTGGTAGATGCCGGCATCCCTGTCCGAACCATCCGCAAACGGCTGAAAGAGGACAATATAGGAATGGAGGACATACGCGCCATACTGGTGACGCATGACCACACAGACCACATCAAGGCTATTGGCCCTCTTGGAGAAAAAGGGCATATCCCGGTATATGCAACGCCACTCACCCACAAAGGTATAAACCAAAGCTACTGCACGACGATAAAACTGTGCGACGCAGTGCAATACATTGAGAAATACCACCCCATACAGCTCTCAAGTTTCAACATCGAAGCATTCGACATCCCCCATGACGGCACAGACAATGTAGGATACTGCATTGAAGTTGCCAGCAAGACCTTCACTATACTTACCGACCTCGGAACAATCCCACCGCACGCGATACCTTACATCCAGCAAGCCGACTTTCTGGTGATAGAGGCCAACTACGATGAAAAGATGCTACAGGCCGGACGCTATCCCGCTCACTTGAAATCGCGCATAGCAAGCCAAACAGGGCACATGAGCAATCAAGCCACAGCACTTTTTCTGGCAGAGCACCTCACTCCGAAGCAAAAGCGCATCTGGCTATGTCACCTCAGCAAAGAAAACAACCAACCAGACTTGGCATATAATACTATAGAACAAGCTCTGTGCAGCAAAGGCATTATCGTCGGCCAGGACGTAGAACTGCATGTGCTGGAAAGGACTTCGCCGTCCGAACTGTACGAGTTGTAAAAAGCTCGGAACAGGCAACAAGATCGCTACGGTTGCTTCCACACAATCCCTCCAAGCAGAAGGATAGAAGAAAAACTTATAAATTATTTTGCAATCTCCAGTTTGCAAACTGACAAAAAAGTCCTATCTTTGCACGGTGATAAACCTGAAAAATGGGCATGGAAGCATTTTATCGCACACACGCTTACTTGGTGGAGCACACGAATGCACTTGTACGTCGCAATCTGATGGACGAAATAGATTGGGATGAACGTCTTATCGGCATCAAGGGTACACGGGGCGTAGGGAAAACTACGTTTCTGCTCCAGTATGCCCAAGAAAAATACGGAAAAGATCGCTCCTGCCTTTTCGTCAACATGAACAACTTCTACTTTTCTGGCCATAGCATCGTAGAGCTGGCTCTGGAGTTTCAGAGACAAGGTGGCAAAGTTCTGCTGATTGATCAGGTGTTCAAACGGCCTAACTGGAGTGCAGAATTACGTACCTGCTATGAGCGTTTCCCAAAACTAAAAATAGTCTTTACCGGTTCGCCCATTATGCAATTGGAAGATGGGAACAATCAACTAAAAGGCATAGTCAAAAGCTATAACCTGCGAGGATTTTCATTTCGCGAGTTTCTCAACCTAAATGCCGGAACAAACTTCCGGCCTTATACGCTAAAGGATATTCTGCAACACCATACAACTATCGCCCAAGAGGTCTGTTCAAAAGTCTCGCCACTGGAACATTTCCAGAACTACCTATACTATGGCTTCTATCCGTTCTTCCTCGAAAAGCAGAACTTCTCGGAGAACCTGCTGAAGACGATGAACATGATGATCGAAATAGACATCCTGCTCATCAAACAGATTGAACTGAAATATCTATCCCGAATAAAAAAGCTATTATACCTTTTGGCCATGAACGGAGCAAAGACTCCTAACGTGAGCCAATTGGCCAAGGCAATAGGAACATCGCGTGCAACAGCCATGAATTATATTCATTATCTGGCCGAAGCACGCCTTATCAATATGGTATACCCAATTGGTGAGTCCTTTCCGAAGAAACCTGCACGGATAATGTTGCACAACACCAATCTCATGTATCCCATCTATTCCGTCAAGACAGACGAACAGAATGTATTAGAAACGTTTTTCACCAACGCCTTATGGAAGGGCCACAAGGTAAACATTAGCGATAAAGGCACCCATCTTATCATAGACGAGAGAACGCCTTTCAAAATTCTAAATACAGAAGAGACAAGAACCAAGAACCCGCCGGACATGGTTTACATTTGCCCAAAAGCTACAGTGGGAAAAGACAACGCCATCCCCATATGGCTGTTCGGTTTCTTATATTGACAAACATATCAAGAACTTTCACTTAATAAATTCATTTAAGTTATGACTAAACAAAAGAAATTCATCACTTGTGATGGTAATGAAGCAGCCGCACATATTTCTTATATGTTCTCGGAGGTTGCTGCCATTTACCCCATCACACCTTCGTCTACTATGGCAGAACATGTAGACGAATGGGCTGCCGCTGGCCGGAAGAACATCTTCGGCGAAACAGTACTTGTGCAGGAAATGCAGTCTGAGGCCGGCGCAGCTGGTGCTGTTCATGGCTCGTTGCAAGCAGGTGCTCTGACAACCACTTACACCGCATCTCAAGGCTTGTTGCTGATGATTCCCAACATGTATAAGATTGCCGGTGAGAACTTGCCATGCGTATTCCATGTTTCGGCCCGTACGTTGGCTTCGCACGCCTTGTGCATTTTCGGCGACCATCAGGATGTGATGTCTTGCCGCCAGACAGGTTTTGCCATGTTGTGTGAAGGTTCTGTGCAGGAAGTTATGGACCTAGCTGGCGTGGCACATCTTTCAACCCTGAAAGCCCGCGTCCCTTTCATCAACTTCTTTGACGGTTTCCGCACTTCGCACGAAATCCAGAAAGTAGAACGTCTGGACAACGAAGACTTGGCTCCGCTCATTGACCAAGAAGCATTGGCCGACTTCCGCCGCCGCGCCATGAACCCCATGAATCCTGTGGCACGAGGCATGGCTGAAAATCCCGACCACTTCTTCCAGCACCGCGAGTCGTGCAACAGTTTCTATGAGGCTGTACCTGCCATCGTGGAAGACTACATGAAGAAAATCAGCGAAATCACAGGTCGCCAGTATGGCTTGTTCGACTACTACGGCGCTCCTGATGCCGAACGCGTCATCATTGCTATGGGTTCTGTTACGGAAGCTATCCGCGAAGTCATCGACTACCTGACAGCCAAGGGTGAAAAAGTGGGCCTCGTTGCAGTTCACCTCTACCGTCCCTTCTCGGCCAAACACTTCCTTGCCGCTGTACCCAAGACGGCTAAGCGTATTGCCGTGCTGGACCGCACCAAAGAACCGGGTGCCAACGGAGAACCGCTGTATTTAGACGTAAAGGACTGCTTCTACGGACAAGCCGATGCGCCCCTCATCGTAGGAGGACGTTATGGTTTGGGCTCAAAAGATACTACACCTGCACAAATCCTGGCCGTGTACGACAATCTGAAGCTGAACGTTCCCAAAGACCACTTTACTATCGGTATAGTAGACGACGTAACGTTCACTTCCCTGCCCCAAGAAGAAGAAATCGCTATGGGAGGCGAAGGCATGTTCGAAGCCAAATTCTATGGCTTGGGTGCTGATGGCACAGTCGGTGCAAACAAGAACTCTGTAAAGATTATCGGTGACAATACCAACAAGCACTGCCAAGCCTACTTCTCATACGATTCCAAGAAGTCGGGCGGTTTCACGTGCTCTCACCTGCGTTTCGGAGACACTCCTATCCGATCTACCTACTTGGTTAATACCCCGAACTTCGTCGCTTGCCACGTTCAAGCTTATCTGCACATGTACGACGTTACCCGCGGATTACGCAAAAACGGTACGTTCCTGCTCAATACCATTTGGGAAGGCAACGAACTGAGCAAGAATCTGCCCAACCGGGTAAAGAGGTACTTCGCCAAGAACAACATCACGGTATACTACATCAACGCTACACAGATAGCACAAGAAATAGGACTGGGCAACCGTACCAACACCATCCTACAGTCTGCATTCTTCCGCATTACCCAAGTAATTCCGGTTGACCTGGCTGTAGAGCAGATGAAGAAATTTATCGTAAAGTCCTACGGAAAGAAGGGAGAAGATGTTGTAAACAAGAACTATGCCGCCGTAGACCGTGGAGGTGAATACAAACAACTCCCCATAGACCCCGCATGGGCCAACCTGCCCGACGATGCCAAGGCTGAGAATCAAGACCCTGCCTTCATCAACGAAGTGGTTCGCCCCATCAACGCCCAAGACGGCGACCTGCTGCCTGTATCGGCTTTCAAAGGCATCGAAGATGGCACTTGGGAGCAAGGGACTGCCAAATATGAGAAGCGCGGCGTGGCTGCCTTCGTTCCCGTATGGAACCCCGAGAACTGCATCCAGTGCAACAAGTGCGCATACGTTTGTCCTCACGCAGCCATCCGCCCGTTCGTCTTGGATGCCGAGGAGCAGAAGGGTGCGAACTTCCCGATGCTCAAGGCCGTCGGAAAGGTATTCGATGGCATGACTTTCCGCATGCAAGTTGACGTACTCGACTGTCTGGGATGTGGCAACTGTGTTGACGTATGCCCGGGCAACCCGAAGAAAGGTGGAAAAGCCCTTTCGATGGTTCATCTGGAAGACCAGCTGGCCGAGGCCGACAACTGGAACTACTGCGTAGAGCACGTGAAGAGCAAACAACACCTGGTAGACATCAAGGCCAACGTGAAGAACTCCCAGTTTGCCACCCCGCTCTTCGAGTTCTCCGGTGCCTGCTCGGGTTGCGGCGAAACGCCCTACGTCAAGCTCATATCCCAGCTCTTCGGCGACCGCGAAATGGTGGCTAATGCAACAGGATGCTCGTCCATCTACTCCGGCTCCGTACCTTCGACTCCTTACACGAAGAACGAGAAAGGACACGGACCGGCATGGGCAAACTCTCTGTTCGAGGATTTCTGCGAATTTGGCTTGGGCATGGAACTGGCCAACGAGAAGATGCGCGAGCGCATTGCCAAACTGATGAAGGACGGCATCGAAAGCGAATCCACCCCCGCCGAATACAAAGCCATCTTCCAGGAGTGGCTGGACAACGCACTGGATGCCGACAAGACGAAAGACATCTACGAGCGCATCGTGCCCATGCTGGAAGCAGCCAAGGATAAGTGCCCGATCTGCGCCGAGATTTACGGTCTGAAGCAATACATCGTGAAACGCAGCCAGTGGATTATCGGTGGCGACGGTGCCTCTTACGACATAGGCTACGGCGGCCTTGACCACGTGATTGCAAGCGGCAAGGACGTGAACATTCTGGTACTCGACACGGAGGTCTACTCCAACACCGGCGGCCAGTCCTCCAAGGCAACTCCTCTGGGTGCCATTGCCAAGTTCGCCGCCAGCGGCAAGCGCGTGCGCAAGAAAGACCTGGGCCTGATGGCCACCACCTACGGCTACGTCTACGTGGCTCAGATAGCAATGGGTGCCGATCAGGCACAGACGCTCAAGGCCCTGCGCGAGGCCGAAGCCTACCCCGGACCGTCGCTCATCATAGCCTACGCTCCCTGCATCAACCACGGTCTGAAAGCAGGCATGGGCAAGAGCCAGGCCGAGGAAGAGAAAGCTGTCAAGTGTGGCTACTGGCACCTGTGGCGCTACAACCCCATGCTGGAGGCCGAAGGCAAGAATCCGTTCACCCTGGACAGCAAGGAGCCCGAATGGGAAGGCTTCAAAGACTTCCTGAAGGGAGAGGTCCGCTACGCTTCCGTCATGAAGCAGTACCCGCAGGAGGCCGAAGAGCTCTTCCAGGCAGCCGAGGACAACGCTAAGTGGCGTTACAACAGCTACAAGCGCATGGCCGCCGAAAGCTGGGGAGTATGCCCGCCCGACACCATGCTGAATAAGTAATCACTCCTCGACGAGAGGAACAACCGGCCATCCGCAACCACAGGTTGCCCAAATGCAAGACATGGCAGGTTGATACACACATCGCACCTCTGCACAGTCTCCCCCGACGTGCAGAGGTGCTTTTCTTTTACCCCTCCGGGACCGCATGTCCCCGGCAATTCGTCCCCCCCACCACCTGAGGTGCAATCCCCCTACCCTTGTGACGGATGTTAAGCCCCCAATAGGTAACTCACAGGCAGGCTAACGAGGGCACCTGTCATTACTGAGCCTTCCGGTTTATCCCCGAACTCGCACATTCCCGGCAAACCTCTACCCGCTCGGACACAAACCTTTGCCACCCGCCCGGCAGACCTCTGCCCCCAAGGCGACAGACCTTTACCCGCACGGGGGCACTACGGACAGGGCAGCGCGGTCCTTCGCCCCGCCATCGGCAAGTGCCGCTCCATTTTCCACCGGGGATATTACGCTTCTACCAAAAAAACTTATTAACTTTGCAAGCCGCTTTAGGAAATTATAAAATCGAAAACAACAGACTATGAACATCTCTTATAACTGGCTGAAGGAGTACGTAGACTTCGACATGACTCCGCAAGAGATTGCTACAGCTTTGACATCCATTGGGTTGGAAACAGGAAACGTAGAAACGGTACAGACAATAAAAGGAGGACTGGAGGGACTGGTCGTAGGCGAGGTCTTGACGTGCGAACCACACCCCAACTCGGACCACATGCATGTCACGACAGTGAACATCGGGCAAGGCGAGCCTCTGCAGATTGTATGTGGCGCGGCCAATGTCGCTGTAGGGCAAAAAGTCGTTGTCGCCCCGATAGGCACCAAGCTGTACGACGGCGACGAATGTTTTCTCATCAAGAAATCCAAGCTGCGCGGGGTTGAGTCCTACGGCATGATTTGCGCCGAAGACGAGATTGGCATCGGCAACGACCACTCTGGCATCATAGTCCTGCCCCCCGACGTGGCCCCGGGCACGCTTGCCAAAGACTATTACGAGGTGAAAGACGACTACGTGATGGAGGTAGACATCACCCCCAACCGAGCCGACGCATGTTCGCACTACGGCGTGGCCCGCGACCTGTACGCCTACCTGCTGCACCAGGGGAAACAGACGCAACTGCACAAACCTTCCGTGGACGCTTTCGCGGTGGACAACCACGACCTGCCCATCGACATCAGGGTGGAAAACACAGAGGCTTGTCCGCGCTACTCGGGTGTCTCGATGACGGGCGTGACGGTCAAGGAAAGCCCCGACTGGCTGAAGAACAAGCTGCGGGCAATCGGCCTGCGCCCCATAAACAACGTGGTGGACGTGACAAACTACATCGTGCACGCCTTCGGGCAACCCCTCCACTGCTTCGACGCAGACACCGTCAAGGGACGGGCCATTGTCGTAAAGACACTGCCCGGAGGGACCCCATTCGTGACGTTGGACGGCATGGAGCGGAAACTGGACGAGCACGACCTGATGATATGCAACGCCGAGGAACCGATGTGCATTGCCGGCGTGTTCGGCGGCTTGGCCTCCGGTGCCACGGAGCAGACCAAAGACATCTTCCTGGAGAGTGCCTACTTCCACCCGACATGGATACGCAAGACCGCCCGTCGGCACGGCCTGAGCACGGATGCCTCCTTCCGATACGAACGCGGCGTGGACCCGAACAACACGATATACTGCCTGAAGCTGGCCGCAATCATGATTAAAGAGCTGGCCGGAGGAACCATCTCGGCCGACATCAAAGACACGAACCCGGCCCCGGCGAAGGACTTCCGCGTAGAACTGTCGTACGCCAAAGCCTACTCCCTGATAGGGAAGAACATCCCTGCCGACACCATAAAGAGCATCGCCAGGAGCTTGGAAATGAAGCTTGTCAGCGAAACGGATGACAAGCTGATATTGGACGTTCCGCCCTACAGAGTGGACGTGCAACACGACTGCGACGTGGTGGAAGACATCCTGCGCATATACGGATACAACAACGTGGAAATCCCGTCGACAATCACCGCCAGCCTGTCGCCTCAAGGCGACCCCGACTTTTCCAACAAACTCCAGAACCTGATTTCGGAACAGCTTGTTGGATGTGGCTTCAACGAAATACTGAACAACTCGCTGACGCGTGCCGCCTACTACGACGGCTTGCAGGCATACCCCGCCGACTCGTTGGTCAGACTGCTCAACCCCCTGAGCTCGGACCTGAACGTCATGCGCCAGACCCTGCTGTTCGGCGGACTGGAGACGATAGCCCACAACGTCAACCGTAAGAACGTCAACCTCCGCTTGTTCGAATTTGGCAACGTCTACGCCTACCACTCCGACAAGGAAACCAACGACGGAAAAGCACTCGCACCCTACGGCGAAAGTTTCCATCTGGGCCTGTGGCTGACCGGGAAGCGGGTGTCAAACTCGTGGATACACCCCAACGAAGACTCCTCCGTGTTCGAGCTGAAAGCCTACGTGGAGAACATCTTTGCACGACTGGGGATAGGCCACAACGACCTTACGTCCAAGCCCACAACCGCAAACGATGTTTTTGCCACATCGCTGACCATCGCCCACCGCACGGGCAAGGTGCTTGCCACGATAGGTATCGTCGCACCCGTCATTTTGGCCAAGTTCGACATCGAGACAGAAGTCTTCTACGCCGACCTCGACTGGACGGCACTGATGAAGGCCGTCAGGAACGTCAGCACCGAGTACACAGAGATAGCCAAATTCCCTGCCGTGAAACGCGACCTGGCTCTGCTGATTGACAAAAACGTCACGTTCGCCGAAATCAAAGCCGTAGCCTACGAGACGGAAAGGAAGCTGCTGAAGGACGTTTACCTGTTCGACGTCTACGAAGGCAAGAACCTCGAAGAAGGCAAAAAGAGCTACGCCATCAGCTTCGTGCTGCAAGACGAAAAGCAGACCCTCACGGACAAGACTATAGACAAGACCATGCAGAAACTCATCAAGAACCTGCAAGAAAAGCTAAACGCAAAACTGCGCTAACCGGACTCATAAGAACAACAACTATAACATAACAAAACAATATGGGAAGAGCATTTGAATATCGAAAAGCAACCAAACTGAAACGTTGGGGGCACATGGCCAAAACGTTCACCCGACTGGGCAAACAGATAGCAATCGCAGTAAAGGCCGGTGGCCCCGAGCCGGAGAACAACCCGACTCTGCGTTCTGTCATAGCAACCTGCAAGCGCGAGAACATGCCCAAGGACAACATCGAACGCGCCATAAAGAATGCCCTCGGCAAAGACCAAAGCGACTACAAGGGCATGACCTACGAAGGCTACGGGCCGCACGGCATCGCCATCTTCGTGGACACTCTGACCGACAACCCCACACGCACGGTGGCCGATGTCCGTTCCGTCTTCAACAAGTTCGGAGGCAACCTGGGCACTATGGGCTCGCTGGCGTTCCTCTTCGACCACAAATGCGTGTTCACGTTCAAGAAGAAAGCAGACATGGACATGGAAGAGTTTATCCTCGACATGATAGACTTCGACGTAGACGAGGACTACGACGAGGACGAAGAAGAAGGCACCATCACAATCTACGGCGACCCCAAGAGCTATGCCGCCATACAGAAGCATCTGGAGGAACAAGGGCTTGAAGATGTAGGAGGCGAATTTACCTACATCCCGAACGACCTGAAAGACGTTACCCCCGAGCAGCGCGAGACCATCAACAAGATGATAGAGCGTCTTGAGGAGTTTGACGACGTACAGACCGTCTACACCAACATGAAGCCGGAAGACGGCGAATGAGCAAAGCCCCGCCCGGGCATCTCTTGCCGCGCAACCGCACACCGCGTAGACAAAGACAGACGCAACCCGCAGCATACGGAGAGCTTTCCGCGCTCCATGCACCATACCCCAAGCAGGAGGAACCCTCGAAGTTTCCTCCTGCTTTTGTCTCCCAGCCGCTGCGTAATAAACTTTACGCCGGAAAGCGACAGCCAACAATGTTGCTCATGGAACGAACAACTTAAACCCAAATCGGTCATTAGAGTCCAAAGCGATTTCGTTCTGTTGCCGTGCAGATTGGCTGTCGCCTTTGTCGAAGGCGTAGCGGGCTACGTCGAGACAAAGCGGCAGACAAGATGCCGGTGGCAAAACGAAAGGGCTTGGAAAGCCGTAGAAAGACTGTCAAGCACACGGCAAGGCGGTCTAATGAACGATTTGGGTTAAACGTCTCTGTACGGACAAGAACAAAAATCAATAACTTAGTCGAACTCCTATTTGGCGCACAAACAGTAAAACATTATCTTTGTAAGTTGTTGAAGAAGCAATCTGCATCAAAGGAAGATGAATAGAGAAAAAGAATTTGAATACATAAAGGAATATCTTCACCCTCATATTTACAACGAGAGTGAACGAGCTATCCTGCTCAATGACGATGCTTTAAATGTTCTCAAATTGCTACCTGAGCATTCTATTTCACTAATTCTGACCGACCCTCCTTATCATAGCACCAAAAAGAGCAACATAGTCAACGACAAATCATTCTCCACAGATGATGAGTTCATAGAATGGATAGAGACATTTGCAATAGAATGGAAAAGAGTCCTACGCCCCAATGGTTCAATATTTATGTTTTGTTCTTCTGCCATGGAAGCTCGCTTGGAAATTACGCTCTCGAAATATTTTAATATACTCTCGCATATCGTTTGGACTAAGCCAAACGAACCAGGCTTTGACGGTTGGAAGGGCAAAATGAAAAAAGAAGCATTAAGACAATGGTATCCTCATTCTGAACGAATTATTTTTTGTGAACCAGCCTTAGACGGGAACTTAAAGCGATCCTACTTTGGAGCATTGCTAAAAGAAAAAAGGACAAAATGCAAGTTGTCTGGGCATCAATTGACGGAAATGATAGGAGCTTACGGCAAAATCAATCATGGAGGTGCTGTATCCAATTGGGAAAGCGGTAGGAACATTCCCAATAAAAAGCAATATGAGAAGATTTGTGATGCCCTACAACAATGTGGTTTAGAAGAGCCTATGCCTTCCTATGAAGATGTCATCAGACCTTTTGAAGTAAATGCAAACATTGAGTTTACTGATATCTGGACTTTTCCTTCTGTAAGACCTTACAAGGGGAAGCATCCTGCTGAAAAGCCCCTGGAGATGTTAGAACACTGCATTAAAAGTACAACATTTGAGAATGATATTGTATTGGATTGTTTTGCAGGTTCTGGCAGTACACTCTTGGCAGCCTTAAAAGAAGGCCGATATGCCATAGGGGTCGAAATTGACGAGCATTGGTGCAAATCAATAAGAAATCGTTTACAGACATACGTTTCCTTAACTACAAAAGAGGTCAATGGGGCTAATTTAATGAAAAGCAGTCTAAGAAAAGCAGAAATACCCTCTTTGTTTTGAGGGTATTTCACTCTATAAGGCATCATTACGATTGATTACTTCCCGCATCCATTGCAATGTCGACTCTATGCCAGAATCTTTCACAACCACATTGCAATGATGATGCCCCCAACCTAAATTGTACGGTCGATGGTTAAATTCCCCCGTTCGCAATTCATGTATATGGAACAGACTCACTTCTGTTACAGTCAAATCAGGGACATCACGCCCTTCTGCTTGTTGGATTTTAGAACAAAAGCCTCTTGCCGAAATGTGTTTCAAACATAATGGGCAGATTGTATATCCTTCTTTGTCTATGATTCGCTCAGATAATAATCTGTTCTTGTCAGCAAGCCCTTTTCCCTTTGCCAGCCTTGTAATAGAAACAATGCGTTGTTGGACTAAATCTTTATTCATCCCATTTTCAGTTACCAACTCTGCTATATCTTTACACGACCAGAATAGATATTCCAATTGAATTTTACACAACTTTATTGTTGCTGAATCAGCATACTCATAAACACGAATGCCAGCTCCTTTCATTCGAGAAGAATTAAATCCTTCGATTATCTTTTCTTCTCCCACGGCTGTTGTAGCCGGAACCCTAGCCACATATTGCCCACCTAAAGGACTAACTCTTGAAGTTGCTGCGTTCCATCCTGCTAACGGCGGATAATTATTCCACTGGAACCTCGTTTCATAAAACACCAACAGATTTTCTCCTAAATGCAATCCTTTGCTTTCAAGTAATATCCGAACGTTTTTGTCAAAAAAATATTCAGGCTTGATTAAAGCAATGAAGCCATTCTCATAAATGCCGTTGTTTGTAGGAGCTGTTCGACATCTGTCAAATTCAAGAAAAGGAATGAGAACTGTACTATTGCGCCCCACACGATTTTGATAAATTACATCATCATCTGCACCACGAGTTTGCCCCGTTTTGTAGATTTTAGTTTGAACTGGTTTTGGAATAATATTAGTCATAATTGTTCTTGATTAAAGTAAGGATGAGCAAAAAAGTCCGATAGCGTTATATGCATGGCATTCGCGATTTTCTCGATATTGACAATCGGAATGTTACGATTACCATTTTCCACGCTCGCAATATAGCTTCTGTCCAAATCGGCTGAATAAGCTAAATCCTTTTGAGACATGCCTTTCAATTCGCGAAGTTGTTTTATACGTTTTCCTATTTTCTCTTTAATATCCATATCGCAAAGTACGCAGTTTGCAGATTATAAATCAAAGACTATAAGTAACACTTACAAAAAATCCAACGAACGTCCCGCTTCCTAACAAATACAACCAAGTGCGAACGAATAGTGCCCTACAGCTGAATGCTCAACTTCAAAATGCAGACATTCGTACAACCGCATCTCCCTAAGCCGATGCCACATCAATTATACTGAATTGAAAAAAGAATCGGCACTCACTAACTTTTCCCGCCCCGATAGCCACATTTCCAAAAAAGTTCCTTACCTTTGTCCACGCATCGGTTCGCGTTTTTCAGAGTCCAGAAACGTGATTAAAAGGGAATCAGGTGAAAGTCCTGGACAGTCCCGCTGCTGTGAGTTCCATCATACATTGTCGGCAACAACCTTACATGCCACTGGGTCGTCACTGCCCGGGAAGGCGCCGCCAATGGGAACAAGTCAGAAGACCTGCCGTAGCACTTCATTTTTATCTTTGCTTTCGAGGAAAAAGCGGTAAAATCAATGAGGCACGGGGCTTTGACCTGCTGCCGTTCGTATTTCCCCCTTATTCACAGAAAGTAAGAACAAGTAAACTCTGCCAAGTTTATTTTGTATGGTGTCCGGGCGAAGCGAGTTCGACCGGACACTTTTTTGTCTTATCGCAAAAGGGGGTTCCTGCCCAAACGAGAAAAGCCACCGCTCTTATTTAAAAACGTTCTAAACAATTTGCGGTCTATGTACTAATATCTATCTTTGCGCTGCAAATAAATAGAATTAGACCAAACACAATATGCGTTTATCTGAATTAAACACAGGAGAGAAAAGTGTCGTAGTCAAAGTTTTAGGCCACGGAGGCTTTCGTAAGCGAATTGTCGAGATGGGTTTCATCAAGGGGCAAACAGTGGAAGTTCTGCTCAATGCTCCTCTGAAAGACCCCATAAAGTACCGCATAATGGGATACGAAATATCCTTAAGGCGGCAAGAAGCAGCAATGATTGAAGTTGTCAGCGAACAGGAGGCTTGCGAAGCATCTGTCCATCTGGATTACCACAAGGGACTTAGCGAGGAGGTGCGGCTCGACAGTGAACAATTGAAACAGGTAGCCCTTGGCAAACGACGCACCATAAACGTAGCCTTGGTGGGCAATCCGAATTGCGGAAAGACTTCACTGTTCAACATTGCTTCGGGAGCACACGAACATGTAGGCAATTACAGCGGTGTGACGGTCGATGCCAAGGAAGGTTTTTTCGACTTTCAAGGCTATCACTTCCGCATAGTCGACCTGCCGGGCACATACTCCTTGTCAACCTACTCGCCAGAAGAAATCTACGTGCGGCATCACATCATAGACGAGACCCCGGACATCATCATCAACGTGGTCGACTCGTCAAACCTGGAACGCAACCTCTACCTCACCACTCAGCTGATAGACATGAATGTCCGCATGGTGGTAGCCCTGAACATGTACGACGAGCTACAAGCCAGTGGCAACACATTGGACTACATCAAACTCAGCCAACTGTTTGGTGTTCCGATGGTACCTACGATTTCGCGCACGGGGAAAGGCATTGACACGCTCTTTCATATACTAATCGAGCTTTATGAAGGAGCCGACTACCTGAACCAGAAGGGAGAAGTCAAAGCCGAAATAGCAGAAGAGTTGCGCAATTGGCACAAGGCGTATGTTTCCGACCACACTTACGACGACTCCAAGAACGAAGATGACCACCTGCGCGACAGCTATCGACACATTCACATCAACCACGGTCCCGAACTGGAACGGAGCATCAATGCCATCAAATCCCTCATCGGGCAAAACAGCGGCATACGCTACAAGTACTCTACCCGCTTCTTGGCCATCAAATTGCTAGAGAACGACCACGAAATAGAAAAACTGACCAATACGCTGAGCAATGCCGACACCATCAAGACAACATGCGCAAAGGAAAAACAACGCTTGCAGGAGGTGCTGGGCGAAGATAGCGAACAAGCCATCACAGATGCCAAATACGGCTTCATCACCGGCGCATTGCGCGAGACCTTCGTAAACAACCATCAGGACAAAGGGCAGACAACGCGCCTAATCGATGCCATCGTCACCCACAAGGTCTGGGGATACCCCATTTTCTTCCTTTTCATGTACATCATGTTTGAAGGGACATTCGTCTTAGGCGAGTATCCTATGCAATGGATAGAATGGCTGGTGGGGCAACTCGGCAATCTGATAGAAGCCAATATGTCGGAAGGCCCGTTGAAAGACATGCTTATCGATGGCATCATAGGTGGCGTAGGCGGTGTCATCGTCTTCTTACCCAACATCCTGATACTCTACTTCTGCATCTCGATCATGGAAGACTCGGGATACATGGCACGCGCGGCCTTTATCATGGACAAAATCATGCACAAAATGGGCCTGCACGGCAAGTCTTTTATCCCGCTCATCATGGGCTTTGGATGCAACGTACCGGCCATCATGGCATCGCGCACCATCGAGAACCGCAAAAGCCGCCTCATCACCATGCTCATCAACCCTCTGATGTCGTGCAGTGCGCGGCTACCCATTTATTTAGTATTGGTCGGAGCCTTCTTCCCAGGCAACGGCAGCTTGGTTCTGCTCTGCATCTATGCAATAGGAATACTTTTGGCCGTGCTGATGGCCCGTCTGTTCAGCCGCTTTCTGGTAAAGGGCGACGACACACCCTTTGTCATGGAGCTTCCCCCTTACCGATTACCGACGGCCAAATCCATCTTCCGGCACACGTGGGAAAAAGGCGCACAGTATCTGCGTAAGATGGGAGGCATCATTATGATAGCTTCAATGGTCATTTGGGCCTTAGGCTATTACCCCGACCACGACAAATATGACACCTTGCCCGACCAGCAGGAAAACTCCTACATAGGCCAACTGGGTAAGGCCATAGAACCCGTAATCGAGCCGTTAGGCTTCGACTGGAAACTGGGCATAGGACTCATTTCGGGTGTAGGAGCCAAAGAATTAGTCGTCAGCACCCTGGGAGTCCTCTATGCTGACGACAGTGAGGCAGACTCTGTAAGCCTCTCCGAGCGAATACCGATTACGCCGCTGGTCGCTTTTGCCTACATGGTCTTCGTACTGATTTATTTCCCGTGTATCGCAACGCTCGCAGCCATCAGGCAAGAATCGGGAAGCTGGAAGTGGGCTTTGTTTGCCGCCGGATATACAACCGTGCTGGCTTGGCTCGTATCGTTCCTGATTTATCAGATAGGAGGGCTTTTCGTATGACTTCAAATTGGCAAAACTGGGTAGTAGCCCTCTTGTTGCTATTATGCATATGGCGTATAGGAGTGGGCATCCTCTCCTCCTTCCGACGGATTAAGAAGCACAAAAGCCCTTGCGACAATTGCCCCAGCGGGTGTGACTTGAAGCGACAGTTGGACGAAAAGAGTAAAGAATGCGCACAAAAGCAAAAAAATGCAGAGAAAAAGTGCTGCGGATAGTTTGTATATTGGAAAAAAGCCTTACCTTTGCAACCGCAAACGAGGAACAGCGGTTTCCAGTTACACGTCTTTGGTACCTTGGATGAGTGGCTTAGTCAGCGGTCTGCAAAACCGCGTACGGCGGTTCGAATCCGCCAGGTACCTCCCGATCAGCAAAAGCTCTGCCGAGTAAATCGACAGGGCTTTTGTCATATATTGACTATCTACAGCTTAACAACCTTTCCCTTCATGCCTGCCATCGTGCGAAAGCATCCCAAACGTTGACCGATAATACAACGTAAACCACCCAATTATAGACCATGGTGGAAGTTAAGATACATCTCCGCACGCACAATCCTAACGCGACTAATGGCGTTGTGTGGATTTCCTTTTACCCCAGCTCTGGACTCTAATGACCGATTTGGGTTAAATGGTCGGGAGGGACACAACTGCATTTGGCGCACGAGGCAACACACTGTGGATTTTCCAACTGCTTCTTGACCGGCTGACGTAAGGCAGAGAAAACTACCCCCAGAAGCTTTGCGAGCCTGCACGCCTCCCTCACAGGAGGGGCGGGCAGGCTCGCAGGCCAAGGAATGGGAAGTGCGTCAGTCGTCTATGTCAATCAGTTGCCCTTTGGCGTTGAATGTCAGCGAAAGACGATTGCTCAGTTCCACTTCTATCTCCCCACGGTCGCGCTCTATCTTGTTGAACACCACGCCTTCGTAGTTTGCCTCCACATAAGCCTTGATGTGGGCCGGAACGATGGTGGATGGCAACGTGTCGCGCCGACAGTCTACTTCCTCCCACTCACCGTTGCTGTCAAACTCCAGCTTGGTGCGGTCGGTCAGAACGACTTCGTACTTCTTCGACAGAAACTCGCTGTCTATCTTTATGTACGAAATCTTCGGATTGGAGAAGTGCTGATTGATGAAGTTGCGTGCAGGCAGAGGCAACTGTTTGATGTCCTGCGTTATGACATCTCTCGCAAAAGTCATCTGCACGGTGGCAAAAGCCACAAGGAGGATAGCTAAAATCTTCTTCATAGGTTTTCTTTTTTAGGGGTTAGTCTGTTTCAGCAATGCTGCTGTCAATTCTCATGGGACAAAAGTATGCCCGAAATCTGAAAAGATTTGGGATAAGCCTACCCCTCCCGGAGTTTTCACCTTTTTTAACTCAAATCGGTCATTAGAGTCCAGAGCGATTTCGTTCTGCCGCCGTGCAGATTGGCTGTCGCCTTTGCCGAAGACGTAGCGGGCGATGTCGAGACAAAGCGGCAGACAAGATGCCGATGGCAGGACGAAAGGGCTTGGAAGGTCAAAGAAAGATAACCCTATACCCATCGGGCGGTCTAATGGCCGATTTTGGCTTAACCTCACCGTACCTCGTCCCACTTCCTCGCGCAGACTGTCCGAGCCATGCCCCTACGGGCACAGCTGCGCCACCAAACGGACACAGGTCTGCCGCCCGGCAGGCGCTGGTCTGCCAGCAAACGGGCACAGGAATGCTCGCAAGCCCCCGAAAGGACCACGGAAGCAAGAAAGGCCGACCCCTGCCACCGAAGAAGCAGAAGTCGGCCCCGGGCGGTCGGTACATGAAAAACATGCCGCCGGATGTCGCGGAAGTGGGGGTAGGTCATCCTGGCTGCGCGAGAGGCATCTCCCCGCAGGAAGGTTCCCTCACGACAGGGCACAGCATCTCATTGCCCTTCCTTGATAAAGCCCATCCGATAGGCCACAAGCAGTTTCTCCAAGTCACTCACCTGGGCAACCAGTTCCCGGCCCTTGTCGGTGTCTTTCACCATCATGCGCTGTGAGCTGAACTCGACGATGAAGGTCGTAGACTTGATGTCAAGCCCCTCCTTTATGGCCTTCTCACGGCTTTGGAAAGGCTCGTGCTGCACCAGCTGCAAGCCGTGCGAATGGAACACCAGCGTATATCCGGCAATCCCCGTCTCGGGCTGGTAAGCCTTGGAGAAGCCGCCGTCGATGACGAGCAACTTGCCGTCGGCTTTTATGGGCTGCTCGCCCTTAATGGTCTTCACGGGGACGTGCCCGTTGATGATGTGGGAATGAAGTCCGGGGTCGACTCCAAACTCTCGCAGGATACTGTCGCACACGTCGGCCCGGTCGCGCAACTGGTAATAATACCCCTTCGTCTCTTTGGCCAGAGCCTTGTCATCAACAAAGTAACGCTCGAAAGTCGCCATCTTGTCCTTGTCGAAGGAAGGGGCATGGGGTCCGCACCACAGGTACCAAACAAAGTCCTTGGCAAACGATTTGTTAGGGCCTTCTTCGGCATAGTAGGCCGCACGCACAAGCTGGTCGGTCTTCTCCAGCAGGCTCCGGCCCGAGTATTCCTTGTCGCCGATGCATACGCGGTAGAAAGATCCGTCCTCGTTCAAGGGGATTGAGGCATGATAGAGCAGATTGTTGTTGCACACCAGGTACATACTCCCGTAAGTGAAAAGGCAACGCATGTGCTTGCGCAACTTTTCACTGTTCATGAACGAGGCGTGTATCTTCGACATCAGTTCGCTTTCCTCCTCGCTCAGCCGATAAGGGTCGGCGGGGTCGACGGTGGGAAGGTTCGTGTCGCGCAACGGATATTCCTGCCCGGCAATCGTGATGACTCCCCGGGCAAAGTCTATGCGGTGCAGCAGCTTGCGGTCTTCCATGCCATACTCGGGATGGCGGTCAATGATGGCGGCCTCCAGCTTGAACTGTATGATGGCTATGGCTTTGTGCATCTGGGTAATCAGGCGCAGCGTCTTTTCGTTGTACTCGGCATCGGCAAAGTCAGTGCGAGGTTCGAAGCAAGTACAGGGGTCGTCGCCATACACGGCCATTGCAAACGTAGCCAAGGGCAGCAGGTTAATGCCATAGCCATCTTCCAGCGTTGCCAGGTTGGCGTAGCGCATGGACATGCGTATGACGTTTGCCATGCAGGCCTCGTTGCCCGATGCCGCCCCCATCCACAGGATGTCGTGATTGCCCCACTGGATGTCGAAGTTATGGTAATTGCACAGTGTGTCCATGATTATGTGTGCCCCCGGTCCTCGGTCGTAGATGTCGCCCACGATGTGCAGGGAGTCAATCGTCAGACGTTGTATGAGGTTGCACATGGCAATGATGAAGTCGTCGGCCCGGCGCGTAGAAATGATGGTGGAGACAATCACGTTGATGTAGGCCAGCTTATTAGGTTCGATGCTCGACTCGTGCAGCAGCTCTTGTATGATGTAGGAGAACTCTTTCGGCAGAGCCTTGCGCACCTTCGAGCGGGTGTATTTGGAGGATACGTTCTGGCAGACCTTCACCAGTTGGTTCAGGGTTATCTGATACCAGTCTTCCAGGTCGGTCTCGGTCTCCTTGACCAACTGTAGTTTCTCCTCGGGATAATAAATCAAGGTACACAACTCTTTCTTCTCGCTCTCGCGCAGGGTGTGTCCGAAGATTTCGTTCACTTTACGCTTAATCGAGCCAGAGGCATTCTTCAGCACATGCTGGAAAGCTTCGTACTCTCCGTGTATGTCTGTCAGGAAGTGTTCAGTCCCCTTTGGCAGATTGAGTATAGCTTCCAGATTGATGATTTCGGTACTTGCGTCTGCAATCGTGGGGAAGCTGCGGGACAGCAACTGCAAATAGCGCAGATCTTGAATGATACTTTCTGGAGTAATCGTTCCCATAACTTATAAGGTTAGCATATTGAACAATTCTTTTGTTGCCAAACGGCAAGGTTCTTCACAAGGCAAAAATATAAAAAAACTGGTTAACAAAATCCTGCAATAGAGAAAATGGTGCTCCTTGCGCACTATTTTCTCCGCATTCCCGGAAGTACCGCAGCTTCTGTTTCATGCGGACTGTCAGACCGGCCCTCTCCGGGGCTTTCCGACCGGGCACACCTCCATCAGAAGCGGAAGTCGCGCTGCCCGTGGACAATCTGCTCCAAATAAGAGCGGGTGCGGGCACGCACCTTCTCGCTGGGCACAAGTTCCAGTTCGTGTTCTATGGCTTTCTGTCCCAACAGGCGTGTCTGCGGTGAAGCATAGTCTTCCAGATACTCTTGCAACGTGAGCAGAGCATTGGGCTGGCAGCAATTGGCTATTTGCCCGGATTTGAGCAGTGCCATAAAACGGTCGCCCGTGCGCCCGGCCCGATAACAGGCCGTACAGAAACTCGGGATGTGGCCCAGCTCCAGCAGCCACCGCACGACCTCGTCCAAGGTGCGTGTATCGCTTATGTCGAACTGTGCGGAATTGTCGCTTGCCGTTGCCGAAACGTCGGCATACCCGCCAACACTGGTGCGCGAGCCTCCGCTAATCTGCGAAATGCCGAGTTCGAGCACCTGCTCACGCGAACGCTGAGACTCGCGGGTGGAAACAATCATACCCGTATAGGGCACGCTGACGCGGATAACCGCCACGATCCGGCGGAAAGTCTCGTCCGAGATGGCATTCTCAAAGGCGCTTACGTCTATGTCGTCAGCCGGGCAGATGCGCGGAACGCTGATTGTGTGCGGACCTACACCAAAGACGGCCTCCAAGTGTTCTGCGTGCATCAGCAACCCGACAAAATCGTATCGGTAAGTGTTCAGCCCATAGAGGACTCCCAGCCCCACGTCGTCTATGCCCCCTTGCATCGCCCGGTCCATAGCTTCGGTATGCCAGGCATAGTTGCTTTTGGGGCCGCGAGGATGCAAACGCTCGTAGTTTTCTTTATGATAGGTCTCCTGAAAAAGGATGTACGTCCCTATGCCGGCTTCCTTCAGGCGGGAATAGCTTTCTACGGTCGTAGCTGCAATATTGACATTGACACGGCGGATGGCACCGTTCTTATGATGTATGCCGTATATCGTGTGAATAGACTCCAGGATGTACTCCAGCGGATTGTGTACGGGGTCTTCTCCCGCCTCCAGGGCCAGCCGCTTATGGCCCATGTCCTGCAAGGCAATCACTTCTCGCCGAATATCGTCCTGCGTCAACTTCCTGCGGGCTATGGTCTTGTTCTTGGCATGGTAAGGGCAGTAAGTACACCCATTCACACAGTAATTGGAGAGGTAGAGGGGGGCGAACATAACGATGCGGTTGCCGTAAAAGCGTTGCTTTATCTCGCGTGCCAACTGGAATGTTTCTTCTATCAGGTCTGGAAGCTCGCAGTCCAACAAAACCGCAGCCTCCCGGTGAGACAATCCCTTGCACTGCCGGGCCTTCTGCAAAATGCCTTCTATCATGTTCCGGTCCGTCCGATGTTCTTCTGCATAACGCAGTGTGTCGACTATCTCCTCATGGTTAATAAACTCTTCGGCAAAAGATGATTTTACATTGTACATGGTATTATGCTTTGTTAATAATGTATATTTGGTGGTTTTCTTCCACAACAGTCATTCCTTATAATCTCCCCGGCTGTAATCGACATGATACCCCACCGTCTCCAACTGCTTCTGCAAAATAGCCAGCCCTTCAGCCGACTCTGCTCCCCAAGCCGCTTTACGGTTATACAGTTCGTAACAGGCACGTTTATTGATCGGGGACAAGTTCGGCATTACGACATTGGCTCCGGCCAATACTCCCAAGACGTGCCCATCGTCAGAGAGCGTGGAAAGGGCCGTTGTGGCTGGAATTAGAGAAGCCGGATGCATCAGCCGCAGGACGGAAAGCAACCGAAGTGTCAAAGACACACTGCCGGGAAGTTCGTCGGCAAAAGGCGTGGCCCTATGGGGCACAAAGGGACCCACCCCTATCATCTGGGGACGGAAATGGCTCATAAACAACAGGTCGTCCACCACGTTCTGCAAGGTCTGTCCAGGACTACCTACCATGATGCCCGTCCCCACCTGATAGCCGATACGTTTCAAAGCATAAAGGCATTGCAGACGAGCCTTACGGGACATCTCCTCGGGATGCAACAAGCGATAGTGGCTCTCGCCGAACGTCTCGTGCCGCAATAAGTAACGATTAGCCCCGGCACGAAAGAAACGTTCATACGATGCCTGCGGTTTCTCCCCGAGCGACAAAGTAATGGCACTATCGGGAAACTCCTTGTGCAAGGCTGTCACCACCCGGGCCACGAACTCTTCGTCCTGCGCGGGGTCTTCCCCGCCTTGCAGGACAAAGGTACGGAAACCGGCTCTATGGCCCTCCCTGCAGCATGCCACTATGTCTTCGACTCCCAACCGATAACGGACCGCCGTGGCATTGCCCCGACGTATACCGCAATAATAGCAGTTATTGCGGCACACGTTGCTTATCTCCACCAAGCCGCGCACATATACTCCTCGGCCAAAACGCGACTGAGCTACCATACGCGCCCTGTAAGCCAAATACGCCACAGCATCCTCATCATCCGTTTGCAACAGGCTTACCAGACCGGCAGGCGGCAATGCCTGTTCTTTCTCCAAACGGTCAACGAGTTGCCGAAGCATACGTCTCTTCCTTTTTGAGCAGTTCCTGGTTCAGCTGTTTACGCCCTGATGCCCAGTCATTGTAAGCAGCCGGACCGGATATGCACCCCGACTCGCAGGCCATGACTTCCACGAACTTGGCAGGGACTTTCCCAGTACGGGCATAAGAGCGCAGCAGAGCTATGTTCTTCTTATTAAGGTCGGCCACCTGCGTCATTGCCACAGGAGCCGGAGCGACACCCGCTTCCATATAGGCTCTGATTGCTCCGGCCACGCCGCCACTTTGGGCAAAGCCATGAGCTTCGCGCACAGCCGCACGGTCGGGCGCACTTGCCCCGGCTGAGGAGACATCAATCTTCAGCCCTTCAAATATAGAAGAAAGCTCTTCAAAGGTACAAACATAATCCACGCATTCGTCCCGTCGCGCTTCCTTGCGCTTAGCCACACAAGGGCCGATGAACACCACGCGGGCATCGGGATACTTCTGCTTGGCTATGCGGGCTGCATAGTACATGGGCGAACCCGTCCCAGAGACATAAGGTTTCATTTCCGGCAGATGCTTCTCTACCAACTCTATGTAGGAAGGGCAACAGGAAGTTGTCATAAAAGCCTGACCCTCTTCCAGCTTCTCCTGCAACTCTGCCGCTTCGTGGCTAACAGTCTGCATTGCTCCTTGAGCCACCTCGATGACATCGGTAAATCCTACTTGCTTCAAAGCACCATATACCTTATTTATATCTGTCTTGAACTGTCCCAATATCGAGGGAGCCGGAAGGGCAATGACCTGCTCGCCCCGCCGTATGGCCTCCAGCACATCAAACACCTGCGAAACCTCAAAGATAGCCCCGAAGGGACATGCATTGATACACTTCCCGCAATAGATGCAGCGTGTTTCGTCGATGTGCTCCACGTTATTCTCGTCCTTCTTGATGGCTTTCACCGGACAAGCCTCTTCGCAGGGGACCGGAATATAGACGATGGCGTGATAAGGACAATTCTGATGGCATTTTCCACAACTGATACACTTCTCATGGTCTATCAACGCCTGCCCATTCAGCTTGAAACGGATTGCCTCCTTAGGACAATTCATGTAACAACTACGTGCCACGCATCCGCGGCACAAATTAGTGATTTCATAATTGACCTGAATGCAGGACGAACAAGCCTCGTCAATGACACATAGGATATTATCCTTCACCGGGCGACCGCCTTCCACCACACGCTGCGCATAGCTGGAAAGCGGAGTCAGTTCATCCGTCTCGTCGCTCATGTCAAAGCCCATCAACGGGAACATTTTATACCTGTACACCGCCCGCTCTTTATGGGGACAACAGCGACCAAGCGTGCGCGAACGTCGCGGACTCCACTCCACGGGCAAACGATCTATATGCTCGACCAGCCGCCCTTCCTTCCATAAGCCCACCAATGTAGCCAACAGCTTATGGCGGACAATCATTACATTATTGTAAATAGCCATTAATACGTTTGTTTTCTATAAATGAGTCTGCAAAGGTAAAGTTTGCCCCGACAATTTGCAAATCTTCACCCGACAGTCCTGCTACAGCTTGGCATTTATTTGTCCTATATAGTCCAGCACGTCTTCGCGGCCCAACCGGGTTTCGGAAGAAGTGACAAAGTATGGCGGCAATTCTTCCCACTGCTCCCCCAGCTTAGCCAGAAAGCGTTCCACGTTCGTCCGCAGTCCGCCCTTCTTCATTTTGTCCGCCTTGGTGAATATCATGGCAAAGGGCACACTGTTCTCCCCCAGCCATTCAATGAATTGCAAATCAATGGCCTGCGGCTCCAGACGGCTGTCCAGCAAGACGAAAAGACAGGTCATCTGCATACGCCGCAGCACATACGACTCGATGATGCGCCGTATGTGCTCCTGCTCCTTGCGGCCACGCCGGGCATAACCATAACCGGGCAAATCGACCAGATACCATTTCTCATTGATAAGGAAGTGATTGATGAGCATCGTCTTACCCGGTGTCGCAGAAGTCATTGCCAACTTGGAGCGACCCGTCAGCATGTTTATCAGACTGGATTTGCCCACGTTGGAACGACCGATAAAAGCATACTCCGGCAACGTCCCGGCAGGACACTTGGACACGTCACTATTGCTCACGACAAATCTTGCACTCGATATTTCCATACTACTATTCTAACTATAAAATTCTACCTCGTCAGAGGGCGCGAACCGGCTATCGCCACCTCGTCGGCAAGAAGCATCGTCCGCACACGCCTGTTCCATCTCCGCCGCATACGCCACAAACGCTTGCACGCCTTGCGGATACAAAGATACGCAAATTTAACATTCCTGCAACAAAGCCCTCTCTTTCTTTATGCCAACGCCGCCCGACGGGCACCCGTGATACCCACCGATCGGCTATACGCACCACGCCGCCCCACCACTGGCATCAATACCTCGACTGATACTTCCGCAGGAAAACGACAAACAGCAGAAAGCCAATGAAGGCAAACCCGGCCCCGCTCAATGCCGTATATTGATAGCCATGCACCGAGGCCACGCCGCCCACATAGGCTCCCAGCGCATTGCCCATATTGAAGGCTACCTGCACGCAAGCCGCCCCAAGCATCTGCCCGCCCGGGGACACCCGTATCATCAGCACCTGCTCCGGGCTCGACACGGCGAACAGACCAGCCGTACACAGGGCCATGAGTAGGGCAAGCGCCCAACGGCAAGGAGCGAAGAAGAATATGAGCAAAAGCACCACGCACAGCCCGGCCTGCACGCACGTCCCCACCAGACCGGGGCTATAACGATCGGACATGCGCCCGCTTGCCAAATTGCCCACTACCATGCCAAAACCGGCCAACATCATAAGAGCCGTCACGCTGCCGGTGGAAAATCCGGCCACCTCGACCAGCATGGGGCTGACGTAGCTATACCAGCAGAACACACCGCCGTTGCCCAGCATGGTGGCACCCAACACAAGCCACGGGGCCGGGGTGGACAAGAAACGGAACTGTCCACGCAGACCGGTGTCCTCCACCCCCTCCACGTGCGGCACCCACCGACACAGATAGTAGCAGACCAGCAAGCCCCACGCCCCGACCAGCAGAAACGTGACGCGCCAAGACAACAAATCGGCCAGCGACGTTCCCAACGGAACGCCAAACAAGTTGGCCACCGTCATGCCCGCTATCATTATGGAGACCGCCTCGGAACCGTGAGCACGTCCGGCCAGTTTCTCGGCCACAATCGAAGCCACCCCGAAATAAGCCCCATGAGGCAGGCCGGAAACAAACCGGGCGGCAATCAGCCACCAATAGCCCGGGGCTGCCGCCGCACACAGATTGCCCACAACCATCAGCAGGGCCAAGGCCACCAGAATGTGCTTCAGCCGGAACCGCCGCACGAATATCAGCATCGGAGCTCCCACCGACACCCCCAAGGCATAGGCCGATATGAGATGCCCGGCCGCAGGAATATCAACGCCCATCCCTTGGGCAACTTTGGGCAAGATGCCCATCATAACAAACTCGGCAATTCCCAGGCCCAACGTCCCGAATGCCAACGCAATAAGACTTTTCCGCATAAACCGCACCGATTTCAGAGCCAACCCCGACGCACACATTGCGTCCTGGGACGGCCCCTGTTTTTTCGGGCGGCAAAGGTACAACAAGCACACAAGAAGGCAAAAAGAGGAAGCGCTTTTTCGGCAGGCCGTCCCTTTCTCCCTGCATCCCCGGCAAGCCTGCCCCGACAACAGCCAATGGCGGGGCTGCAAGAAGGACAAACCTTCCCGACGGCCCCGCCATGAACAAACTTGCTATTTCTGTTTTCCTTATGCAGGCTCCTCAATACGCTCTATGTAGGCCAGCACATCGCCTTTGTTGACCCGTGCGCCTTGCTTGGCACACACTTCAATGATGCGTCCGCTGAAGTTTGCCAATATGCGCTCGTGCGTGCCCCATTGCGTCGTGATGTAGCAGAACGTGTCGTCCGGCTCGTACTTGTGCCCCACCTCGGGCGGCATGGACGGATTTTCCACGTCAATCTCCCAAATGACACGCCCCTTCACCGTAGCCGTGATAGGCTCGGCCTTGGCACGCTTCAGTTTCTTCACGTCCTCCTCGGAGAAGCCTTTGCCCAAGAGGGCGGCTTCCTTGGCACGCTGCAGGTCGGCCTCGAAACGCTTCTTGGCCACTCCCGACTTATAGTCGCGGTACTGGCGGTCGTGCATGGCCAGCTCGAACAGTTCCTCGTCGTCCTGCCCCGTGTCCCAGCCATTGTCGGCCATCTCCTTGCGGTAGACATCCAGCTGGTCGGGATAATAGCTCTGAGGATCCTTGTCGGTAAATTCATATCCATGAGACTTGGCCAGCTCTACGATCTCCGGCGCCAGCTCGCCCGGCAAGCGTCCGCTCTTGCCCAATATCATGCCCCACGTGTTGTTGTCTATCATCGTCCAGCGGCCCTCGCCTTTCACCAGAGACATGACGTTCATCAGAGCGACATTCTTCACGTACTGGCTGAACGGGGTGACCAATGGGGGATAGCCCAACTTAGGCCACACGTATTCCACCTCGTCGAAGAGCATCACCAGCAGGTCGTCCAAGCTCAGCTCGGGCTTGCCCTGCCCACGCAGTATCATGTTGATGCCCGAGTGTACACCCTTCAAGTCGGCCATCATGGAGCCCATCATGCCGCCTGGCAGGCCGCACTTGAGCAGCAGCGACGACATGTGCTTGTTGGTCGGGTCGATGAAGTAGCCCAGGAAGTCGTCGATGAACTCCTGCGTCAGCGAACGGGCCTTCATGTAGGCTTTCATGTTTATTTCGGGCACTTCAAATCCCTTGTCCTTCAGCATGGCCTGCACCGAGATGACATCGGGATGCACCTTGCCCCACGACAGCGGCTCCATTGCCACATCGATGATGTCGGCACCGTTCTCGCACACTTCCAAGATGGATGCCATAGACAGGCCGGGACCGCTGTGGCCGTGATACTGGATGATGACATCGGGATGCTTCTCCTTGATGGCCTTCGTCAGCCGTCCCAGCATCCCCGGGCGACCGATGCCGGCCATGTCCTTCAGGCAGATTTCGGGCGCACCGGCGGCAATGAGCTGATCGGCAATATCGACGTAGTACTCCACCGTGTGTACAGGAGAATGGGTGATGCACAACGTTGCCTGCGGTATCATGCCTGCTTCGAGGGCATACTTGATGGAGGGAATGATGTTGCGGGTCTCGTTCAGGCCGCAGAAGATACGTGTAATATCCACCCCCTGAGCATGTTTCACCTTGTACATCAGCCGACGCACATCGGCCGGGACCGGATACATGCGCAAGGCGTTCAAGCCACGATCGAGCATGTGTGTCTGTATGCCCACTTCGTTGAAAGGCTTGGTGAAGGCCCGCACAGCCTTATTGGGGTTTTCGCCATAAAGCAGGTTCACCTGTTCAAAAGCTCCTCCGTTGGTCTCCACACGAGCAAAGCAGCCCATGTCGATGATTACGGGAGCTATCCGAACCAGTTGGTCAACCCGCGGTTGGTACTTACCTGACGACTGCCACATATCGCGGTAGACAAGGCTGAATTTGATTTTCTTTCCCATATCATAGTATATTAAAAAGGTTTGTAATATAGTTGCATTAACGCTGGCAAATATACTTCCTTCTGCTGACATAAAGAAAGGCTAAGAGGATTATTTTCGCCCTCAGATATATGTTTTATATCATATTGTCACGCATTCCCCGGTTCCATCCGGCCTATCGGGCACCTTTTCAGCGACAACAAGAACGGGCGCGGACAGGCGCACCTGTGCCCGCTCCCTAGCAAAGGTGTGCCCGCAACCGGGCAAAGGAAAACTCCCGAGGGGGCTAAGGTCTGCCAGCTGCGCTCCCCTCCTCCCCCGCCCTCCTTCCGGCAAAGCCAGTGTGCAGCCCCCGAAGGCACACGGACTGAGGCGGAAAGGCGAGACGGTGACAAGACGGCAACATCTGGAAAGCCGGGGAAAAGTAACAACACACACGTCGGGCGGACTGGTAAGCGACCGGGGAGGAGGTAAAAAAACACCCCCGCAGGACTTTCCCTACAGGGGTGGAAGAAGGGGGCAAACGCCCGCAGAAGAGACCTGCCAGAATTGCTTAACCGCAAAGCTGGAACAGGCTCTAAGTTCGGAATTAATTGTAGGACGAGATGTAGCGCAGGAACTGGGTACGCTCAAACGTGTTCACCCCTTTGAGGTCGTGCATGTTGAGCCGCCCCTTGAACTTCTCTATGTTCTCCATGCCCTTGCGGGTCATCCACTCGCTCAGGAACTCCGTGCAACGCCCTATAAAGGCATCCGTCTGCTCGTATATGGCACTGCACACCTCCACAGCTCCGGCTCCGGCCAACAAGGCTTTCACTACGGCCTCGGGCGAATGTATGCCTCCCGAGGCGGCATAATCCATCTGCTTCACCGCCGCCGAGGCAATGCTTATCCAACGCAAAGCCGCCGGGAACTCGTCTTCGTGGCTGAAGATGGAGCCGGATGTCTGTTCCATCTTCTCTATGTCGATGTCGGGCTGATAGAAACGGTTGAACAGCACAATGCCTGCTGCCCCGTTTGCCTTAAGCTGGTCGATGAGAGCCACGGGGTTGGTCAGGTTGGTTCCCAGCTTCATAATCACCGGCAAGGAAACCGTCCGCTTGATATGCCGCAGAATGTCGACATGCCTTTGCTCAAAACTGCCGGGGGTGTAGCGCACGTCGGCCTGTAAGGCCAGAATGTTCACCTCGATGGCATCGGCCCCCGCATCTTCTATCTGGCGGGCAAAGTCCACCCAATTGGCATCGTCGTAGCAATTCATGCTGGCGATGATTGGTATGGGGCAGGCTTGCTTGCTTTCGCGCACAAGGGCCAGATATTCCCCCAGCTTGTGCTGCCTGACGTAGCCACGCAAATAGTCGCTCGCTTCAGGGGACATAGAGGGATCGTCCATTCCGGCCACGTCCATCATGATTTGCTCTTCAAACAGCGACTTCAGCACCAGCGCTCCGGCTCCGGCTTCGTACAATTTCTTATTCTTGGCAGCGCAGTCGGTCAAGCCCGAACTGCCAACGATGACCGGGTTTCTCAACCTCAACCCGGCAAAGGTGGTCTCTAACGTAGTAGCCATAATCTATTAACCGTTTTAGTAATCAATACACTCGCTCTCCAAATATCCGGGTTCCGATGCGGACCATCGTGCTACCGGCCTCAATGGCTTCATGGTAGTCGTGCGTCATGCCCATAGACAGTTCTTTGAAAGTCTCCTGCCCGGCAAAGCAGCCGTCCTTCAGTTCGTGAAAGAAATCTGCCAAAGAGGCAAACTCCTGCCGCACTTGTGCCTTGTCATTCGTATTGGTGGCCATCCCCATCAGGCCACATATCCTAACGCCGGACAGGCCACGCCAGTCGTCCTGCTTCAGCATCTGGCGGCACTCGTCGAAACTAAACCCGAACTTGGTCTCTTCGCGTGCGATGTGCAATTGCAGCAAGCAGTCCACCACCCGTCCAGCCTTTGCCGCCAAGCGGTCTACCTCGGACAACAATCTGTAGGAATCTATACTATGTATCAACGATACGTAAGGCACAATGTACTTCACCTTGTTGGCTTGCAAATGCCCTATGAAGTGCCACTCTATGTCTGCAGGAAGAACTTCATGCTTGGCCGTCATCTCCTGCGCTTTGCTTTCGCCAAAGATGCGCTGCCCGACTGCATAAGCCTCTTCTATCGCTTCCTTGGGATGAAACTTGGAAACAGCCACGAGCTTCACGCCCTGAGGCAAGTCGGCTAAAACCTGCTTTAGATTTTCTGTTATCATGCTCAATGTCTTTTGGTTAAAAAAACGAGTTGCATCAAGGTCGCGCCACGCTACCGGATGCCTACCTTCACAAAACTTTCTTTCATTCCTTCTTCCGGCAGCATCAGCCTATGCCAGCTTCGGGCTTTTCGTCAGGCTCAGCCTTGAAAGGATACACGTCAATCAAAGGCGTTTCGGCCACCGAGGCTATCTGGTAATCGGCCATTGTGCCCTTCATGCCTTCATCAAGTTTCTTCACGGCATCGCGCAAATCGGCAGCCTGCACAAGCACTTGACTGGAAGTTTTCTTCTCGGCCCCGCTCTTCTCATCGAGTGTGACAAACAGCAACTTGCACTTGAACCAGCGGTCGGCAGCCTCCTCGTCGCAAGGGAACAGTTCACTGTAATTGGCACGTTTGATGTCCGAGACGATGAACTCGCCCGAAATGAATGGCGACATTTCTTCTATAATGCGTGCCTCAGCTTCCGTAAAGCTAAGCGCGTCGACCAAATAGGGCTCTGTCACCTTCTTGTTCATGCCGTTTTCCATAGTCTTGTCGTAGCGTATCTTACACTCAAACCACGTATGCATTGCCATAAGTTCTTGTAATTTAATTCAGTAATTCATTATTATAAGGCTTGCTCCTCCCTGGGAAGAATACAAGTAGATGCAAAAGTAATGAATTAGGAACGATGTAGCACAGCCAAAGATAAAAAATAAGCAAGAGCCTGATGTTTTTCTCTTCCAAACAGACAAACTGTCAGTTTTCTCTGCCACATTTCCGCCAACAACGGCCATTGCAGGATTTTGGCACGGGCTTTGCTTCTCCCGAGATGTCTGTCAACAAGACAGCAGAGATGAAATAACAGAATATAACAATAAAAAAGATAACAATCATGGGAAAGATCATTGGTATTGATTTAGGAACTACAAACTCGTGTGTTGCCGTATTCGAAGGCAACGAACCCGTAGTAATCGCCAACAGCGAAGGCAAACGCACAACCCCTTCAATAGTGGCCTTTGTAGAAGGAGGAGAACGGAAAGTGGGCGACCCCGCCAAACGCCAGGCTATCACCAACCCGAAACGCACAATATACTCTATCAAGCGTTTTATGGGTGAGAATTGGCAGCAAGTCCAAAAGGAAATAGCACGTGTGCCCTACACGGTAGTGAACGACAGCAACATGCCCCGAGTGGACATAGACGGTCGCCACTATACGCCGCAAGAGATTTCGGCCATGATTCTGCAGAAGATGAAGAAAACGGCTGAAGACTTCCTCGGGCAAGAAGTAACCGAAGCAGTGATTACAGTTCCTGCTTACTTCTCCGACTCCCAACGTCAGGCTACGAAAGAAGCTGGACAGATTGCAGGATTGGACGTAAAACGCATCGTGAACGAGCCTACGGCAGCAGCTTTAGCCTATGGCATTGATAAAGCCAACAAGGACATGAAAGTAGCCGTATTCGACTTGGGCGGTGGTACGTTTGATATCTCTATCTTGGAATTTGGTGGCGGCGTATTCGAGGTATTGTCAACCAACGGTGATACCCACTTGGGTGGCGACGACTTCGACCAAGCTATTATCAACTGGCTGGTACAGGAGTTCAAGAACGACGAAGGAGCCGACTTGACAACCGACCCGATGGCCATGCAGCGTCTGAAGGAGGCAGCCGAAAAGGCAAAAATCGAATTGTCTTCCTCAACTTCCACCGAAATCAACTTGCCGTACATCATGCCGGTGGGTGGCGTGCCTAAACATCTGGTAAAGACATTGACTCGTGCCAAATTTGAGCAACTCACACACGACCTGATTCAAGCATGTCTGGAACCTTGCAAAAAAGCAGTAAGCGATGCAGGACTGAGCACTTCCGACATTGACGAAGTAATCCTCGTAGGCGGTTCGTCGCGTATACCTGCTGTTCAGAAACTGGTTCAGGACTATTTCGGCAAAGTACCTTCAAAGGGTGTCAATCCGGATGAAGTCGTAGCCGTCGGTGCAGCCATACAGGGCGCAGTGCTCAACAAAGAGGCCGGCGTAGGCAACATCGTATTGCTGGATGTCACTCCGTTGACCTTGGGTATCGAGACCATGGGTGGCGTGATGACCAAGCTGATTGAGGCCAACACTACCATCCCTTGCAAGAAGAGTGAGGTGTTCTCTACCGCAGCCGACAACCAGACGGAGGTAACCATCCACGTACTGCAAGGCGAGCGTCCCATGGCAGCCCAGAACAAGTCTATCGGCCAGTTCAACCTGACAGGAATTGCCCCTGCCCGTCGTGGTGTGCCTCAGATTGAGGTAACCTTCGACATCGATGCCAACGGTATCCTGAAGGTGTCTGCCAAAGATAAAGCCACAGGCAAGGAACAAGCCATCCGCATTGAGGCTTCCAGCGGCTTGAGCAAGGAAGAAATTGAGCGCATGAAAGCCGAAGCCGAGGCCAATGCCGAAGCCGATAAAAAGGAACGTGAGAAAGTGGACAAACTGAACCAGGCCGACTCCATGATATTCACTACCGAGAACCAGTTGAAGGATCTGGGCGACAAGCTCCCGGCAGACAAAAAAGCCCCGATTGAAGCCGCCCTGCAGAAACTGAAGGATGCCCACAAGACTCAGGACTTGGCCGCCATAGATAGTGCAATGGCCGAACTGAACACTGCCTTTCAAGCCGCAAGTGCGGAAATGTATGCGCAGTCTAACGCACAAAACGGCGCACAAGCCGGCCCGGACATGAACGCTAACCAAGCCAATGGCGGACAGAATAGCAAACAAGGTGAAAATGTTCAGGACGCAGACTTCGAGGAAGTCAAATAAGTATCGGTAAACAACGATAACTATCAATAGTAAAATAGGGTGTAACTCAATGTGTTACGCCCTATTTTGTTTTTAACACTTTCTGATGGATTTGCTTGTTTCTCGGATTTTTATTGTATATTTGTACCATATTTGTGCCGCGATAAAAAAGTAGGAAATCTGCGACAAAATATAAACGGGTTAAATACAAACAAGTAAAAATCAGCATTATGCCAGCAGCAAAGTTTGAAATAAAGCGGAAATGCCAAGTGTGTGGTCAAGAGTTCATCGCCAAGACCATAGA
>CALULL010000002.1 GCA_944321465.1 uncultured Bacteroides sp. | reverse complement strand
AAATTTACAAAATATTTCTGTGATTACCTATTTCCCTTTCCATTATTAACTTATTAGCTTATCCCGAACTCACGTAAAGATTGAAGCTGTAGACACTCCTCTTAAAGAGCGGAATGTTCGGATATACCGTGGCATCCTTACCGGCTGCAATGAGGCTTTCGTTATCGACTCTGATAAACGAGACGAAATCCTGAACAGCTGTATTACGGAAGATGAACGTAAACGAACAGAGGAACTAATACGACCCCATCTTTTAGCAGTTTCTTTACACAAATCATACACCGTACAACAAAACTCCGTAAATTTGGCCTCTGAACTTGAAAGCAGTAGTGGTAATCGTTCGAAGGCTATAATCGGTGAGCAGCACAACATCTATTATGCTTGCATTACTATATCCTCAACAGCCAGAGATATATTTCCTGCTTTCATATATAAATAGGTATAAGCAATCCACATGGACAACAATACAGGAAAAGAAAAGTTTCAAGACGACCGACTGGCACCAATGCACACAACGGAGCACATCGTAAACCGCACCATGATCAACCTTTTCGGATGCGGTCGGGCCATATCGGCACACATCGAAAAAAAGAAAAGCAAACTGGACTATCAACTCGAAAGACAGCCCTCCGAACACGAAATAGCACAAATAGAGCGCATAGTGAACGACGTGATAGCCCAATGCCTTCCGGTCACCACCTACTTTCTGACACAAACAGAGGCTGCAGAACGCTTCGACTTGAAACGCTTACCCGACAGCCCTTCGTCAACAGTACGCATTGTCAAAATAGGGACCTATGACGAATGCCCTTGCATCGGTCTCCATGTGGCAAACACATCGGACATTGGCTGTTTTTCCATCACCAGCCACAGTTGGGACGAGAACAGCAAATGCTGGCGCATGAGATTTAGACTCATACAACCTAAAAAAATAGCCAGCCATAAGAAAGAAAGAGCGACAGAATGTCAGTAAATGCCCAACACCAGAAGACAAATAGTCACATACGTCAACCCAAGTCCCTTGGCACGTAGTTTGCTATACATAAAGTGAACAACGGTTCGGAAAACCAACCTACCGAAGGAAAGCAATCCCCAAGATAAAGGAATGGCAAGGACCGGGGTTCAAAAGATTATGAATAACGAACATTAAAGAAAAAGGAGATTAAACTATGACACCTGTTAGAAGAACCCAAAATTGGGTACCAAGCATTTTCAATGATTTCTTTGACAACGACTGGATGATCAGAGCCAACGCCACGGCACCGGCTATCAACGTGTTTGAGACGGCAAACGAGTACAAAGTAGAGTTGGCTGCTCCGGGCATGACCAAAGATGATTTCAACGTACACATCGATGAAGACAACAATCTCGTAATCTCTATGGAGAAAAAGGAGGAGAACAACGAGGAAAAGAAAGAAGGTCGTTACCTGCGCCGGGAGTTTTCCTACTCGAAATTCCAGCAGACAATGATACTGCCTGAGGATGTGGACAAAGAAAAAATCGCTGCCCGAGTTGACAACGGTGTGCTCAAAATCGAGTTGCCCAAGATTACCGAAGAAGAAAAAGTGAAAGCACACAAGGTAATCAACGTTCAATAAAATCCAAGGAGGGGGGAGTCCAAGTATTCCCCATTTACAAAGAAGCCACCTTTGCCACAAAGCAAGGGCGGCTTCTTTTGTATTGTCTACTCAATCCACCAGACTCTTCTCACACTTTCCTTAGAGGCTACTTTACTACCACTTTTAGCTAAAAAGTGACAAAATGCAATCTCCGTAGCCAAAAAATACAGGTTCGCATGATGCGTATATCGACATTTTTTCAGATATTTGCCCAAAATCTAACGTTATGGAACCAATACGTAATTTTGACCAGTTAACCGCCCACTTAAAAGATTTGAACAAGCGGAAACGCATCGCAGTAGTTTGTGCCAACGATGCCAACACCGAGTATGCCATAGCCCGTGCCTTGGAAGAAGGCATAGCTGAGTTTTTAATGATTGGTGACTCCAGCATTCTGGAGCGTTACCCAAGCCTGAAAAAATACCCTGAATATGTACACACCATACATATCGAGAACCCCGATGAAGCTGCACGGGAAGCCGTGCGCATGGTACGCGAAGGACAGGCCGACATCCTGATGAAAGGTATCATCAACACAGACAACTTGCTCCATGCCGTGCTTGACAAAGAACACGGATTGCTGCCCAAAGGCCGCCTGCTGACGCACATCACCGTTGCCCAAGTCCCGGCCTACGGCAAACTGTTGTTCTTCTCAGATGCCGCTGTTATTCCACAACCTACGCTGCAACAACGCGTCGACATGCTGCATTACGCCATAGACACGTGCCACCATTTTGGAATTGAGCAACCTCGCATCGCACTGATACACTGCACAGAAAAAGTCAGTCCCAAGTTCCCAAATTCCGTAGACTATGCCGCTTTGGTAGAGCGTGCCAAGGCCGGAGAGTTTGGCAATGCCATCATCGACGGACCGCTGGATGTAAAAACCGTATGTGAAAAAACCAGTGGCGAAATCAAAGGCATCCACTCTCCCATCAACGGCGAAGCCGATGTGTTGATATTCCCCAACATCGAGTCTGGAAATGTTTTCTACAAAACTATTTCCCTGTTCTGTCATGCAGACATGGCCGGTACACTTGTAGGTCCCATTGCCCCAGTAATATTACCTTCTCGGAGCGATTCCGGACTATCAAAATACTACAGCATGGCCGTAGCCTGCCTCACAAGCAACGACAGAAAATAAAGAAGTAGAAAAGCACATGTACCGGAAAGGAGAAGGAAGACAGTGCACCTTACTTTCCATTCTGGTACATGTGACAGCACGCCGTAGTCTGAATACTCCATAGACGAGTGCCCCCGTTTTCGCTCCCGGCCACCACGTCGGACAGACGGAGAACAAACATTCCATTAACTAAAAGAACACACATAACAGTAACGACAACCAGAACAAACCTTTATATCCTTTAGATCCAGAATATCAAAATGAGAATACTTGCAATAAATCCCGGTTCGACCTCAACCAAAATAGCCGTCTATGAAGACGAAAAGCCCATACTTGTACGCAACATACGCCACTCGGTAGAAGAACAGGCACAACTCCCCGAGGTAACTCAGCAGTTTGAGTTCCGCAAGAACCTCGTACTGAAAGAACTCGAAAAAGAGCATATTCCCGTACTCTTCGATGCCATCGTAGGCAGAGGTGGTCTGCTCAAGCCTATTCCAGGCGGAGTCTACGAGATAAACGACATTATGTGCAACGAGGCTGCCAATGCTCCCCGGAAACACGCCTGCAACTTAGGCTGTCTCATAGCACATGAACTAGCCACCGAAATACCCAACTGCCGCGCATTCATTGCCGACCCCGGTGTTGTTGACGAACTTGACGAAGTGGCACGCATCACCGGTTCGCCTCTCATGCCCCGCATCACTATTTGGCATGCCCTGAACCAGCGAGCCATTGCCCGCCGATATGCCAAGGAACGTACCGCAGCAGACCCCGAACATCCAGTACGTTACGAAGATCTTAATCTGATTATCTGCCACTTGGGTGGAGGTATATCGGTAGGAGCACACCATCACGGACGTGCCATCGACGTAAACAACGCCCTTGACGGAGAAGGCCCCTTCTCGCCTGAACGAGCCGGGTCATTGCCCGCTGGTCCACTAGTGGACCTCTGTTTCTCAGGACGCTTTACGCGTGAAGAACTCAAGAAGCGTATTTACGGCCAGGCGGGACTGACTGCCCACTTGGGAACCAACGACCTGATGGCTGTAGAACAGCGCATAGCCGAAGGAGACCTACATGCGCAACTGATACTCGACGCCATGATATACCAGATTGCCAAGAGCGTAGGTGCCGCCACCCCCGTACTCTACGGCAAAGTCGATGCCATATTACTAACCGGAGGCATGGCCCGCTCAAGCTATATCATCCCCCGCTTGCGCCAACGCATTGACTTCATCGCTCCTGTCCACGTATATCCCGGAGAAGACGAAATGGAAGCCTTGGCACTCAACGCTATCGGTGCACTCAAAGGAGAACTACCCATACAGGTTTATGAATAAGACAGGAACAGGCAGGACAGGCTGTAGTGTCTTTCCTGCCTTCCTCTACATCCATATGTCTGCCACACATCAACGACACAAATACAGAGCTTAACCCCTCCGAACGCATGTGTCAGCACAACAAACGCCAATGTGCCGTCCTTGCCTCACCACGAGAGCAGGGAGACAAGGCTTTCAAACCGTATCGTCGGGAACAGACATACCACAAATTGTATAATAAACTTTGTACATAATAACACCTGAACGACTATGGGATTTTTCAAATCTTTTTTCACCGGCCAGACCGAAAGCCCAGAGACCGAACAAGAGAAAAAGAAGCAAAAGAACTTCGAAATATTCAAGTACGACGGTATACGTGCCCAAAGAATGGGACGCAGCGACTATGCCCTGAAGTGCTTCGAGGAAGCTCTGAAAATACACGACGACCTCGAAGTTGCAGAATACATGGTGCAGGCCCAGTTGCAGAACAGGCTAACCGAAGCAGCACGACAGACCTTGCAACACATGGCAGAAATGAAACCAGACCGCAAAGAGACTTTCCTGACTCTGGCCAACGTATGCTACGTGCTGAAGGACTATGACGGCATGGCCAATGCCGCACGACAAGCCATAACCATCGACAAGGACGAGGCAAAAGCCTACTACCTGCTTGGAAAGGCTGTCGGAGAAACGGGAGACAGCCTCATGAGTGTGGCCCACCTGACCCAGGCTATCGCCTTGGACAACGACTTCACCGATGCATACCTCCTACGCGCCGAGACACTTATGCAAATGCAGCAATGGAACGAAGCACGCGAAGACATAGGCATCCTCCTGTCCCAAGATGCCGAGAACGAAAATGCCTATCTGTTGAGCGGAAAACTGAAGGAAGCCACCGCAGACTTCCCTGGAGCCGAGGATGACTACAAGCACACCATAGAATTGAACCCTTTCAACGAACATGCCTACCTAGCCCTGTCCCAACTCTTCATCGCCCAGAACAAGCTTGACGAAGCCATCGCTCTCCTCAACGATGCCATTGATAACCGCCCAGACTTTGCTCAAGCCTACCAAGAACGCGGAAGGGCGAAGTTGCTGAAAGGCGACAAAGAAGGTTCTCTGGAAGACACGAGAAAAAGCATAGAACTCGCCCCCAAGGAAATGGAACAACTGACAGGAACCTTTAACAGCGGACAACCGCCTCAGCGCGACATCTTGGGATTATAAGCCGACCACTGAACACGGCCTGCCCACCGGCACCAGCCAAGCGACAACTCAATATAAATATCAACAACAAAACACCATAAACACCCCACACTATGTTTGCAGGACTAAACGTAGAGCACATTCTCAGTGCCTTCATCATTCTATTCGCAGTTATCGATATCATCGGAGCCATTCCCATCATCATCAATCTCAAGGAGAAAGGCAAGAACGTAAATGCCACAAAGGCCACGCTCATCTCGCTGGCCCTCCTTGTGGCTTTCTTCTACGGCGGGGAAATGATACTGAAGAACATTTTTCACATCGACATCGAGTCATTCGCCATAGCCGGTGCACTCATTCTCTTCCTCATGGCCTTGGAAATGATACTCGACATAGAAATCTTCAAAAACCAAGGCCCGATAAAGGAAGCCACTCTTGTTCCCCTGGTATTCCCGCTGATAGCCGGAGCCGCCTCCTTCACCACCCTCCTCTCGCTGAGGGCGCAATACGAAAGCATCAACATCCTCATCGCCTTGTTGCTCAACATGGCATGGGTGTTCGTGGTCGTGAAGATGACAGGACGCGTAGAACGCATTTTGGGGAAAAGCGGCATCTACATCACGCGCAAGTTCTTCGGCATCATCCTACTAGCCGTCTCCGTCAAGATGTTCACCGTAAACCTCACGCGGTTAATTGAAATCAACTCTTAGGGCCATCCTTATTTCTCAAACTATTTCTAGAGAAGCCCCGGAATAGTCCTTTCCATGTGGACCACAGTCCGGGACTTCTTCACACGCACTCGTTCCAGCAGCCCATTTTCTGTATCTTCCAGGCGACATGCCCAATTCTTTCGCAAACGACCGCACGAAATGGGGCACGTCGTTAAACCCCACCATGTAAGCTATCTCGGACACAGACTTTTGCGAATGCGTCAACAGCCCGCAAGCTGTGTTGAGACGGTAGCGGGTGACAAACTGCGAGAAAGTCATCCCCTTGCAACGCTTGAAGTAGGAACAGAACGCAGAACGGTTCATGCCCACCTCAGCTGCAATGTCATCCAATAGTATCGGATGAACGTAGTGTGTCATCACATAGGCACTGATTTGCTGCATACGACGCACATCGCGTTCTATCCGAACGGGGTTACCCGCTCCAGAGAAATCCGTTGCCGTAAAGACGACGGGCAACAAGCGGAGCATTTCGCACAACCGCCCAAGTTCATCCATCTCCCTCATAGACAACAGGGCTCGGCGTACAATGCGCGAACTCTTCACACCGAACTTCAATGCCCCGCTCGGGAACGTTATCCCCGATAGCCTATTGCGCAGTTCGGGAAAAACCGCTACACAATGCCGAACCAACGAATGATTGAATGCCACCATTAAGTAGCGGACACACCCGTCGGCATTGACCGATACCGGGTCGTAATCCCAGTAGTGATACATATCAGGAGGAATGAGCACGACATCCCCCTCCATAAACAGCTGCGTCGTGTCACCTGCCGTTCTTGTCCCACGCCCTTGCAGCACACAATACAATTCCCATGCATCGTGCCGGTGCAACTTGGCCTCCAACCGCGTTTCTACACGCTGATCTATAAAAAAGAACGAATGATTGTCCGCTTCGGGAAGCTCATACGGGATTGCTACTGCATCTATATTCATACTTATTTTCTCCAGTCAAGCAAATATGTGACAATTATTCGAAACCATCCGACAAATTCCAGACAAAAAAGCAAGCTATCTTTGCGACCGATGACAATAAGTCTTAACCTAAAAACACTGACTTATGAATTTCTACGAAGTATTGGAAAGAAGAAGAACCGTGCGCGATTTCTCCAACCGCGAAGTGACGGACGACGTATTGCAGAAGGTCCTGGCCACCGCCTTCAAGGCTCCTACCAACGACCACCTGCGCCAGTTCGAGTTTGTCGTGGTGCGCGGACGGGAAAACATCGCCCGCATGGTAGCCCCCTTGGCAGACAACATCAAGGGGTTCACTCAGAAAAACGTCGATACACTGTCCGATGTGATGGACAAAGACGAATATGCCATGTTCAAGGACGCGATGCCCAAGCAACAAAAAATGTTGGTCGAGTCTGGTTGCCTTGTACTCCCCTTCTTCGTCCACAAAGGCGGTCCGCTACTCAGGCCAGAATGTCTCAGCTCGCTCAACTATTTTGCCTCCGTTTGGGCGGCCATTGAAAACATCCTGCTGGCGGCAACCGCCGAAGGGCTTGCCTGTGCACTACACATCCCCATAGAAAGAACAGGAAGCCGAGTACGTGAAACAAGAAGTCCACGCCCCCGAAGGATACGAGTTTCCCTGCTTCCTTGCCATTGGCTACCCGGCCCCCGACGCGCACCTGCCCCGCCAGAAGGTCGTCCACGTGCAAGACAGGATACACAGGAACGCCTGGTGAGCCTCCCGGTCCTCACCAACCGGCCAGATGCACCTTGCGCGTCGGGGCAGGGAAAGCCCTGTCGATATCACGCAGATCATCCTCCGTCAGACAGATGTCAAGGCTTCGGGCATTCTCTTCCACATGCCCGATACTGCCCGCTTTGGGGATGGCCATGACATTGGCCGTCCGCATCACCCACGCCAGCATGATTTGCGCGGGGGTGGCATCGTGCCTGCGGGCTATCTCGGCCAGCGTCCTATGACTATGCAACCGACCCTCGCCAAGAGGCGTGTAGGCCATGACGGGAATAGCATACCGTTCGCTCCAAGGGAGAAGATCGTACTCAATGCCTCTGTTATTCAGATTATAGAGCACTTGGTTGGCTGCACAGCCTTGCCCGTGCGGTAGGGAAAGGATGTGCTCCATATCAGCTACGTCAAGGTTGCTCATACCCCATTGCCGTATCTTCCCTTCCTGCTGCAACTCCACCAGCGCACGAACGGTTTCGGAAAACGGATAACGGCCTATCCAATGCAACAGGTAAAGGTCGATATAGTCTGTACCAAGCCGCCGCAGGCTCCGTTCACAAGCCCGCTTTGTCCCTTCATAGCTTGCATTGCCCGGCAACACCTTGCTGACGATAAACGCCCGGTCGCGACAGTAGCGCACAGCTTCGCCCACGAGTTCCTCCGTGTCGTACATCTCAGCGGTATCAATCAGCGTCAGCCCCAAGTCGATACCCCGGCGCAAGGCCTGTATCTCTTCGCCCGGCCTACGCCCCATCTGATAAGTGCCTTGACCAAGCGGACAGACCTGCTGCCCGTTTCGGAATATAATTGTTCGTTTCATCGTTTTTTGTCTTCACGTATCAAGAGCCTTTCCCCACTCGCTACGCCTCGCCTGAAAATACTTGGAAGAATGTACGAGGAGACCTTCTGTCGGATTTCTCCCCAAAGAGACCACGAATGAGCGATTAAATATACACAGGACGGGGGCACTGATGCAAACAAGCAAAACGGTTCCCCCGCCCCAGATACCTCCGCACCTCAGCGTTCCAACACCACAACCAGCGTGTTGGCCGCATCATAGAGGCCTACATTGCCATTGGCCAGACGTCCGAAAGAGACTGTTGTCGTAAGCCCCTTCTTCACTCGGTCCTCCACCTCTATGTCGGGACAGGCCATCATAGTCGTAATCAACTGCGGAAAGGATATGGAGGTCGTGTTGCCCTCCTCGGTCACGATGCCCCCGTTAAAGACGTTACACCCAGCATTACCATGTACGCGTCCCTCCGCCACGTCAATCTCCACAAACGGCTGACTCTCCATCCCCTCGGAAACAGCCACGCCACAGGCTTCCACGATGCGCCAACGCCCGTTCAGGTCGGCCACGGTGAGTGCTGGAACCTTGCGACGCAACACCAAGACAGGACGTTTCAGAGAATTGCCGCACAGCGCAAGTTCCTGCTCGCTCAGCTTCGCGTACTTCTTCACCTGTCGCAAAGCCGAAAGCACATTGTCCTCAAGTGCCATGTCGGGACACATCATGCGCGTCGTCCCTAGACCGCTCAGATCGATAGTACCCGGAGCGGCCTCTAACTTAAACGAACCTGCAATGCGATTGCATCCGGCATTGCCGCTCACCCGTCCATTGTCCGTGTCGAAACCTATGAAAGGTTGCGCCTGCCCCGCTATCGGAGCCACGGCCACGCCCCGCACTTCCACAATATCCCATTCACCGCTGATATCGGTCAGCGTAGCCGCGCTTTTGGTCGAACCGCACGAACTAATACCTGCCACCGTAGCGGCCATACAAAAAGAAACAAATACTTTTCTCATCCCTTTCAAGATAACATTTAGGTTAAAACAACGGCGGCAAAGTTAAGAATTTTAGTTCAAACCACGACAAACCGCATTAGGAATACACAGTATTTAGAAGTATTTCATATTATCAGTTATGAATACCCGCAAGTTCTCAATTAGTAGATTCTATGTTTGAAGTCCGCCTTATAGGTACACGCACAAAGTTCAAGCCTGTCAAAAAGCCTGAAGGCGAAATACCTTCGGTTGAACTTGCAGCAGAACTCGTTGAGGTAGAGCTGGAGGAACTCCGCTTTTATGTCATGCCACAAAGACTTCCCCGCCGACGACATACGCCTTCGCGAACAGGTACCTGCCGTTCAGCATGGGGTGTATCTCGACGAGCGGGATGCCGGACAGATCCGCCTCCCCCTCCTCGTAGCTGGCGTAATCGTGCGCCCCCCTCTTCTCGACCGTCCCCGTCAGGGCATCGGCAGCGTCGTCGTGGGCGTTTTCGCCGAACTTCCTGAAGGATTTCAGCTCCGAGTGGAAGTCCGGGTACATGATTTCCCAGCCTTCGGGCATGTAGGTGAGGTTCATCACGTCCGCCGAACGGGTGAAGATGCGGGACTCCTTGTTGGCCGACTGGTGGAACCAGTTCACCCGGATGCCGTCCGCCCCCATCGCGCGGAGCTGGCTTTCCACGTTGCGGGCAAATCCCCGGCCTCCGTTGTTGCTTTCTATGTTGGCCACTGTCACCCCGTCCTTGGCCAACATGCGGGCGACCCTCGGCTCTGTCTCCTCCATCGGAGCGTCCGTGTAGATAACGTCAAGGACGAAGTTGCCGATTTCGGTGTCCAGGTAGTCTATAGAGCAGAGCCTGTCCTTGCCGGTGTCCGCCGTGTCCGTGTAGTTCTTGCGTATCCTGCGGTTCGTGTAGGGTATCTCCCGGTATGTCCTGAACTTGCCGTACAGGAGACCTTCGAGCGGGGTGGGGTTCTGCATGTACTGCGTGTCGAACACGTACGGGTTTATCCTCCTTATCGCGTGCAGCTCGTCGAGCCTGTGCTTGAACTCCCACAGCGGCCTCTCCCCGCCGCCGGGGCTTTTCAGGATGGCGGGGAGCGACAGGACCTCCCACTGTCCCGGCTCGGCACGCATGAGGTACCCGCACAGGTCCTCCTCGTGCAAACGCTGCATGATAATCACTATGGGCGTTCCGCGCGAGTTGACACGGTTGCGTATCGTGGTCTCGAAACGCTGGTTCACCTTTTCGCGCCGAACGTCGGAGAGCGCGTCCTCCGGCTTTATGGGGTCGTCTATCACTATCGCGCCCGAGAACAAGAACGAGCCGGAGGAAATGCCGTCCACCTCGTCGGCCACGTCGTCCACGTTTCCCGCGCCGAAGCCCGTTATCTGCCCGCCGGTGGAAGTGGCGTACACGCCGCCTCCGGCTGTCGTCACCCACTTCTTCTTGGAATCCGAGCCGTCCTTTATCTTCACGTAGGGGAACAGCCTGCGATACTCGTCCGACTTGACGATGTTCCGTATCTCCTCGGAATTGTCGTGGGCAAGGTCGTCCGAATAGGACAGGTGGATGAACTTGGCCGACGGGTTCAGCGCAAGACCGGCGGAGATGAAGTTCTTCACCGCAAGCTCCGTCTTTCCGTACCGGGGGCAGATGTTTATTATCAGCTTCTTCGTCTTGCCCGACAGCACGCCGTCCAGCGCGTCGCATATCGCCTTGTGGTGCTCCCCCACATGGAAGGAACGCTTGTACACCCGGCTGAACACGTACCGGGTGTAGTTCAGCATCCCCGACAGGCAGAAGGCCCGCAGGAAAGTCTCTCCGTCCATCATGTCAGTTCCCTTATTATCTTTTTCGCCTCCTCGACGGACATCGGCCTGGCCGCCGGGAGTTCCACTTCTATCTTCGCGGCCAGTTCCTTGCCGAACATCAGGTGTATGAGCTCCCGCAAGGCGTTCATCGTCCCCCGGGCCGTGTCCTTGTAGAGCGCGCGGCACACGTTGGCCATCCATATGGGCGTGTCCTCCCGCTCGGCTATCGCCTTCACCTCGCCTTTCGGGAGCTGCCAAAGGTAGTTCACCACGTCGCGGAACTCGTCCAGCGTGATGCCGTACGACTTCTTGGCGACGGTGTACAGCTTGGGCTTCCGGCCACGGTTGGGCGGCTGGTTATCCGATGTGAATTTATTGCCATATTTACCTATTTCTTTGTTCATTCAACTTGTTTATAACTTGTTTTTCTTGGAAATTCCGTATCTTTGCAATGCCAGAAGCACGGGTCGGGATGCCGATGCCCCCCGTTGGACAGCAGTTGTGTGACTGTGCTATCGGTAGGTGTGCCGGACTGGCCTTGCACACATTTTTCATTACGAGTTATGTTTATGGCGATGTATCTTCCCATTTTCAGTCACTATAATGATTTGCTTGAACCTCTTACTGTTATGCTGTTCAAATTTTCTTATTCCATCTTCTACGCTTTTCCGTGTGTGCCCGTTACCTTTCATATAAGCAACAAGGACATCAGCGTTTTTGTCAGTAGCATGTCCTAATGCTTTTTTAAAGTTCTGGGCAGTACTACCAGTAGGAGTTCTTTGCTCAAACGAAGCTGTGAACAAATATCCATCAACAGTTTTTTCGCTTCCAGCTTCATCTTTCAATATAACTTTATACCCCTTGTCAGCAAGTATGCGAGCCGCCTCCAGTTCTTCGGGCTTGTGCCGCGCCGTACTTCTCTCAATGGCGAGCCAACCGCCGCCTCTGCCAATCTCTACCGATGAGTAACGGCCGCTGGCACGCATGGCTTCCACTTCCGTCTGTCGTTTGCGGTAAGTGGAACTGCCTTGCCTGTATGTACGCACTCCGCCCGAAGTCTTGGCCATCATCTGCGTCTCCTACGCCTTAATTCTTCAGTGATTGCATTCAGGTCTCTATATGCAGCAGCCCTATTGGCTGTATTTACCAACTCTGACCTTGCACCTTCCAATGAAGCGTGTTCTATTGAACGGTAAGAGCCTCCTGTTACCCTGTTCGCATAAGAAGTGTATGCCTGTATGGCCTGTTCTCGCTCACTCGGACTGTAGCTTCTGCCTATTCTTTGTAACGACTGAAGCCTTTTGGTCTGATTGCTTGAATAGTCACGTTGTCTTCCATATCCGCTCTCTATATTTGAAAACATTGAGCGTGCATCGCTTTGAAAGCTGCGCGAACCGCTTCCTCCCCTTATTCCTCCACTTGTCTTAGCCATTATTGCCTCCTTTCTTTTTAACCCTGTTAGCCATGAACTGCTCCACGTACAGCACGTTATGCTGCAAGCAGATTTCATGTATCTTTCCACCGCCGCCGTAGACTATCATGTTCGGCCTGTCAAGCCCCGATATTTGGCGGGCGATGCCAATCTCCTGTTTCAGGTATTCCTCGCGGTCGGCATAGCCCCGTGTGGCGAATGCGTTGTATCCTTGGGGAATGCCCAGCTTGTTATACTCATAGAACTTGCGCGAGACGTTGAGGTCGGCGTACACCAGCGCGCCGCACTCCTGCCAAAAACGTGCTATCCAGCGTTTCATGTAGACGAGCTGGAGGCCGTAGGCCACGGGCGTGGTGTCGAACAAGGACAGGTTGGGCTCCACGAGGCACGAGCAGCCGCTCCTCAACACCGCCGCCGGGTCCTTCCACAAGGCCGTGAAGCGGTAGTCCTCCACGTAGAAGTGGTAGGTGGAGATGCCTTTCTTCGCCCGCGTGTCGGCACCCCATCCGGCGAAAGGCAGCAGCAGTCCGCTCCCGGGCTGGCGGTCCTGCCTCAGGGAGGGGATGTCGTAGCCGTTGTCGCTGTCGTAGATGCGGTCGTCCAGCATCAGGCCGAAGAAGTCCGTCTCCTTCCGCTCTTTCTCCTGCTTCCCCTTGCCCTTTTCAGGCTTCTCCTGCCCCATCTCCGGCTCCCGCCACACGTCAAAGCCCCAGTCGTCCAGCTCTTGGGAGTCCCATTCGTTGGCCAGCAGGTCCCAGTCGTCCTCGCCGAACGGTAGATTGTCCTTAATGGTAATCTCGCGCAGCTTTTCCACCGGCATGTCCTCTGGCAGGACGCAGCAGGGCACTTCCTTCCATCCGAGTTCCTGATAGGCACGCAGCCGCATGTTCCCGCCGATGACGACGTACTCCCCGCCGTGCGGGAAGACCAGCAGGTCCCGAGCCTCGGTCATTTCCGGCAGCTCCCGGATGGACTTCACCAGCTTTCTGAAACGCCCGTCCTTGATGAGGCGCGGGTTGGCCGGAAGCCCTTCTATCTGTCCTTCGTTGGGACGGACCCGCGATATGTCTATCTTCTCTCTGCGCATAAAAATACCCTTGGACATTTTTTTCTCGCCCAAAGGTACTTGCATGGAAAAACTAAGAAAAGAAAAGAACTGAATATGAACTTTTCCGCTGGATGAGGCTGTTTATGTCCGAGTGCTCCCTCCCGCCGGACGACAATCGCAGAACCAGCCCAATATCTCACCGATCAATCCGTAATCGTGAAACATGGAGGGGCGGACAGTTCCGTTTCCCTCTCCGAAATCCCCGGCTTCTGCTCCCGAATTGCTCCCGAATTGACTTTAAGCTAAATAGTTCCTTTTATCTACCCAAGGCTTGTGTTAGAAAAAAATAGTATCTTTGCACATTGTTTTCAGCGATTAATCAAAACGTATGTTGCCTATGTCCGAAGTACTAATACGATACGAAAATGTACGGGTATGCCAGCAAGAACTTTGTGTGCTGGACAGTGTCAACCTGCAACTTCACCAAGGCGAGTTTGCCTACATCATCGGACGGGTTGGTTCGGGAAAGAGTAGTCTGCTGAAGACTATGTACGGCGAACTGGAAGCAAACGGCGGACATGCCGAGGTGTTGGGCTACGACATGAGTCGCCTGCGGCGAAGCCAAGTGCCACGTCTGCGGAGAAGGTTAGGCATTGTGTTTCAGGACTTCCAGCTGCTGACCGACCGCACGGTGCACGACAATCTGGAGTTCGTGCTGCGTGCTACGGGCTGGAAAGACAAACGCCAGATAGAAGAGCGCATCGACCACGTATTGCTTCAAGTGGGCATGAACAACAAGGGTTACAAGTATCCCGACCAACTTTCGGGAGGCGAACAACAGCGGGTAGTAATAGCCCGGGCAGTGCTTAATTCGCCAGAAATAATCCTGGCCGACGAGCCAACGGGCAATCTGGACGCAGAGACAGGACGTGCTATCGTGAAGCTGCTGCACGACATCTGCTCGGAAGGCACACTAGTTGTTATGACCACCCACAACCTACAGTTGCTTTACGAGTTTCCGGGGACAGTCTACCGTTGCTCAGAGCACCTGCTGTCACGGGTGACGGAGGATGCCTTCAGACATCCCGCCCTATAAACCGGAAGGATTGGAAATTAAATAATTAACCATAAATATCAATAAAAAGGAAATGAAGGTTTTAAAGTTTGGAGGAACATCTGTTGGGTCAGCTCAGCGGATGAAAGAAGTCGCCAAATTGATAAATGACGGCGAACGCAAAATCGTAGTACTGTCCGCCATGTCGGGTACAACAAACGCACTGGTGGAAATTTCGGACTATCTGTATAAGAAAAATCCAGAAGGAGCCAACGAGATTATCAACCGACTGGAAATGAAGTATAAACAGCACGTAGACGAATTGTACTCGACGGCAGAATACCGACAAAAAGGACTGGAACATGTCTTGGCCCATTTTAACTACATACGTTCATTCACAAAAGACCTGTTTACTCTGTTCGAAGAAAAAGTCATACTGGCTCAAGGAGAGCTGATTTCGACAGGCATGGTAAACCTCTACCTGCAAGAATGTGGCGTGAACTCACTCCTGCTGCCCGCCTTGGATTTCATGCGGACGGACAAGAACGGAGAACCAGACCTTGCCTACATCAAAGAAAAACTGAACACCTGCCTGGAACAGCACCCAGGAGCCGACATCTACATCACGCAGGGTTTCATCTGCCGCAATGCTTATGGCGAGGTGGACAATCTGCAACGAGGCGGGAGCGACTATACAGCCTCGCTTGTGGGAGCAGCCATCGGTGCATCCGAAATACAGATATGGACGGACATAGACGGGATGCACAACAATGACCCGCGCGTAGTAGACAAGACATCGCCCGTACGGCAACTGCACTTTGAAGAGGCGGCCGAACTGGCCTATTTCGGAGCAAAGATACTGCATCCTACGTGCATACAACCTGCCAAGTATGCCAACATCCCGGTGCGCCTGCTCAACACGATGGACCCGACCGCTCCCGGCACCTGGATTTGCAACGAGACGGAGAAAGGACGCATCAAGGCCGTGGCCGCCAAGGACAACATCACGGCCATCAAGATAAAATCAAGCCGTATGTTGCTGGCTTATGGTTTCCTGCGCAAAGTCTTCGAGATCTTCGAAAGCTACCAGACGGCTATTGATATGATTTGTACTTCAGAGGTGGGCGTATCGGTGACGGTAGACAACGTAAAGTATCTCAACGAGATTGTGGACGATCTGAAGAAATATGGCACAGTAACGGTGGACCGCGACATGTGCATCGTCTGCGTTGTGGGTGACCTCGACTGGGAGAACGTTGGCTTTGAAGCCCGTGCACTCGATGCCATGCACGACATCCCGGTACGTATGATTTCCTATGGAGGTAGTAACTACAACATATCATTCCTAATACGCGAGTCGGACAAGAAACGGGCGTTGCAGTCGCTCAGCGACACACTCTTCAACTCCCGGGGCCAATATAAGTCCGAAGGGAATTCTTAATCCGCAAAGATACCCTATATACACTGTGTGGCTTCTTCCCTCTCTTGGCACAGCATGGCCGACGGAGAAGAGGGAAGTAGCCATCTGTACTCCCGCATGGACACAAATACAGACAGCAAACAATGAGAAATACTTTTCCTATAAATAAATTCCGCGAACTGCGCACCCCCTTCTACTATTATGACACAACCCTGTTGCGCCATACACTCGGCAGCATCAGGCAGGAGCTGGCTCGCACTCCCATGTTCCGCGTGCACTATGCCGTGAAAGCCAATGCCAACCCAAAATTGTTGGCCATCATCCGCGAAAGTGGCTTGGGGGCAGACTGCGTGAGTGGAGGCGAAATACGGGCTGCTGTACAAGCCGGTTTCCCGGCAGACCGAATTGTCTTTGCCGGTGTGGGTAAGGCCGATTGGGAAATAGACCTCGCATTGGATTACGGGATAGCCTGCTTCAACGTAGAGTCGGCTGCCGAACTGAAAGTCATCAACGAACTGGCCACAGCCCGCAATACGACAGCTAAGGTGGCCTTGCGTATCAATCCCAACGTAGGAGCGCATACCCATGCCAACATTGCTACAGGGCTATCCGAGAACAAGTTCGGCATCGCCATGCAGGATATGGACGAAGTGATAGACCTGGCTCTTTCCTTGCCTCATGTCGAATTTCAGGGACTCCACTTCCACATAGGCTCGCAGATACTGGACATGGGCGACTTCGTGGCTTTGTGCAATCGTGTCAATGAGTTGCTCGCCCGCTTGGAAGCCCGCCGCGTATGGGTGCATTATCTTAATGTGGGAGGAGGTTTAGGCGTGGACTATGCTCACCCGAACCGCCAGTCAATGCCCGACTTCGGCTCGTACTTCGATGTCTACAGGACGCACCTGAAGCTACGTTCGTATCAGACAGTGCACTTCGAGCTGGGACGTTCGGTCGTGGCTCAATGTGGCACGCTGGTATCGCATGTACTTTACATAAAACAGGGAGTGAACAAGAAGTTCCTGATACTTGATGCCGGCATGACAGACCTCATACGGCCTGCCCTCTACCAAGCCTATCACAAAATAGAGAACCTTACCCCTGCCGACGAGTCGTCGAAAGAGGCTTACGACGTGGTGGGACCTGTTTGCGAGTCGTCGGATGTATTTGGCAAATCGGTCGACTTGTGCAAGGCTCAACGGGGCGACCTCATAGCCATTCGTTCGGCAGGTGCTTATGGTGAGGTTATGGCCTCGGAGTATAATTGCCGCACGTTGCCGACAGGCTACATCACCGAGGAGCTGCTTTGACAACGAATAGAACGTTTTTCATCTTCCGGGAAAGCTCCAACATACAAAACCGTTGATACAATAAAAGATGCAAGCGCAGGATTTTAACACAAGTTTCCGTACTTTTGCCGTCCTGAAAGCCAAAGTCTGTCATCAAGACGGAGGTACGGACAAAAGACACATTTTAAATACAAAGTATGCTGAGTAAAATAATAGACCAAACCAAGATAGACCAGTTCGCCAAATGGCTGAACAAAGCAGAGAGAATAGTCATTGTAGCCCACGTGTCGCCCGATGGCGATGCCATAGGTTCGTCGCTGGGTCTGTGGCACTTCTTGAGCACGATGGAAAAAAATGCACGAGTAATTGTACCCAACGCTTTCCCCGACTTTCTGAAGTGGATGCCGGGTAGTAAGGAAATCCTGCTTTACGATCGTGCCCGAACGTTGTCCGACAAATTGCTGGCCGAAGCCGACCTCATTTGCTGCTTGGACTTCAACGCCCTGCATCGCATCGACTACATGCAAGAGGCTGTAGCTGCCTCGGGGGCACACAAGATTCTGATAGACCATCACCTGCATCCGGAAGACTTCTGCCAAGTAGTCATCTCGCACCCCAACATATCGTCGACCTCGGAACTTGTCTTCCGCCTCATCTGCCGCATGGGGCACTTTGACGACATAAGCCGCGAGGGGGCGGAATGCATCTACACGGGCATGATGACAGACACGGGCGGCTTCACCTACAACTCCAACGACCGGGAGATTTACTTCATCATCAGCGAACTGCTGTCGAAGGGCATTGACAAGGACGCTATCTATCGGCGCGTGTACAACACATACTCGGAGAGTCGTCTGCGCCTAATGGGCCACATCCTGACACAGATGAAAGTCTATCCCGATTGCCACACCGCAGTCATCACACTGACAACCAAGGAACAGAAGGGCTTTAACTACATAAGAGGAGACAGCGAAGGTTTCGTCAACATTCCGCTAAGCATCAAAAACGTAGTGTTATCGTGCTTCTTACGCGAGGACACCGAACGCCCGATGATAAAAATCTCGCTACGTTCGGTAGGCACGTTCCCCTGCAACCAACTAGCAGCAGAGTTCTTTGGCGGAGGCGGGCACCTGAACGCCTCGGGAGGCGAGTTCTATGGCACTATTGACGAAGCACGGACCGTGCTGGAGAAAGCATTGGAAAAATACAAGCCGATATTGGCCGCATGTGCCAAGGATTAGTCTCCGAGAAAGGCAGGAGAAAAGGTTAAAAGATACGAAGTTTGTCCCATGCTCCTACCTGTTTTCGAAGAAATAAAATACATTTGCGGAGACGATACAGAATGTCATTCCACTTTTAACGACAAGGAAATGAAGAAACTCACCCTACTATTACTATCACTGCTGATGGCGTGCGCCCTCTTCCAAGCATGTGACGACACGAAAAGTTACGCAGAAATGCTGGAGGACGAAGACAATGCTATAGCGGCATTCATACGCGACAGCAGCATTACCGTGATTTCGCAAAGCGAATTTTACGAACAAGATTCTACGACAAACCTGGAACGAAACGAATATGTACAACTAGCCAGTGGCGTGTATATGCAGATCGTTGACAAAGGTTCGGAGGCTTTGGGCGACACGGTGAGGAACAACGAGGAAATCATGGTGCGCTTCTCCGAGTACGACCTTCTGAACAAGGGCTACAGCTACTCGAACCTGGACAACGTGGGTGTAGTAGATGTCTTCAAGTACACTGTCACAAGCACGTCTATCGCAGGAAAGTTTACCGAAGGCAACTACATGACCTACTTACAGAACACAACTGTACCTCCAGGATGGCTCATTCCACTGGAATACATCCGCGACCGTGCCCATGTGCGTCTCATCGTCCCCTCGAACATGGGTAACAATACGGCAATGGCTTCGGTAGTACCCTACTATTACGACATACAGAAATATCAGTTCTACCGATAGGCGGCACCTATCAAGCCAATACGTATATATAAAAATTATAACCTACAAACATAAAAATCGGATTAACCTATGACTCTAATCAAATCTATCTCTGGAATCCGCGGAACCATCGGCGGACATGCAGGCGAAGGACTCAACCCTCTGGACATCGTAAAGTTTACGTCTGCCTACGCAACTCTCATCCGCAAAACGTGTACGGTGAAAAGCAACAAAATCGTAGTGGGACGCGATGCACGCATCTCGGGCGAAATGGTGAAGAACGTCGTAGTAGGTACCCTGATGGGCATGGGCTGGGACGTGGTGGACATCGACCTCGCCTCGACCCCTACAACCGAACTGGCTGTCACTATGGAAGGAGCCAGCGGAGGTATCATTCTGACAGCCTCCCACAACCCCAAGCAATGGAATGCCTTGAAACTGCTCAACGAGAAGGGAGAATTCCTTAACAAGGAAGAAGGCAACGAAGTGCTGCGCATTGCCGAAGCCGAAGCCTTTGAATACGCAGAAGTCGACAAGCTGGGTACCTACCGCAAAGACCTGTCCTACAACAAGCGGCACATAGACAGCGTGCTGGCACTCGACCTGGTAGACGTGGAAGCCATACGCAAAGCCAATTTCCGCGTAGCCATCGACTGCGTAAACTCCGTGGGCGGCATCATTCTGCCTCAGCTGCTGGAAGCCTTGGGCGTGCAACACGTCGAGAAGCTCTACTGCGAGCCTACCGGGAACTTCCAACACAACCCGGAACCGCTCGAAAAGAACCTGGGCGACATCATGGGCTTAATGAAACAAGGCAAGAACGACGTGGCCTTTGTGGTAGATCCCGACGTAGACCGTCTGGCCATCATCTGTGAGGATGGACGCATGTACGGCGAAGAGTACACTTTGGTCACCGTGGCCGACTACATCCTGAAACACACGCCTGGCACCACGGTGTCCAACCTCAGTTCGACCCGCGCCCTGCGCGACGTTACCCACAAGTACGGACAGCAATACTACGCATCGGCTGTAGGAGAGGTCAACGTCACCACTAAGATGAAAGAGGTGGGCGCAGTCATCGGTGGTGAGGGCAACGGTGGGGTCATCTATCCCGCCAGCCACTACGGACGCGACGCATTGGTAGGCATCGCCCTGTTCCTGAGCCACCTGGCACACGAGCGCAAGACGGTAAGCGAACTGCGTGCCACGTACCCCGCCTACTTCATGGCAAAGAACCGCATAGACCTCACCCCGGGAACCGACATCGATGCCATCCTTGCCAAAGTAAAGGAACTGTACAAGAACGAAGAGATAAACGACATAGACGGCGTAAAGATAGACTTTGCCGACAAATGGGTACACTTGCGCAAGAGCAATACCGAACCCATCATCCGAGTATATAGCGAAGCCCACACCCAGGAGGAAGCAGAGGAAATCGGACAGCAGATAATGAAAGTCGTAGCCAGTCTGATGTAAGCAGACACGCCTCCCCCGGACGCACTCCGGGCAGCGTTGCTCCGCTAACCCCATCAAACGGACAGGCAAGGCACACAGCAAAGGTGCCTCAGCCTGTCCGTTCTTCTTTGCCCCCTTCCCAGCACACTAAGACACGGATAAGGACACAAGTTTACGACCGTGCAAACAATATTCCCAAGAGCACAACGTTATATAGACTGTATGATTGACTATATCCGTGGCGGAATAGCCGAGCTAAGCCCGGCATCCGCAGTTATCGACTGCAACGGCGTAGGCTACGCAACCAATATTTCGCTAAACACATACGCTGCCATACAAGGCAAACAAGAGTGCAAGCTATACATCTACGAAGCCATACGCGAGGATGCACACATACTCTTCGGCTTTGCCGACAGGCAAGAACGGGAACTGTTCCTGCTGCTCATCAGCGTACCGGGGATAGGCGGAAACACGGCACGCACCATCCTGTCGGCCTTCACCCCGACCGAGCTGGCCAACGTCGTAAGCGCGGAGAATGCCCAAACGCTGAAGATGGTCAAGGGCATCGGCCTGAAAACCGCACAGCGCATCATCGTGGACCTCAAAGACAAAGTGGCCGGAATATCCCCGGGAGCACCGACCGACGGCACACCGGCAACCGCCAACCCGCAGGTACAGGAAGAGGCAGTAGCGGCACTTACCATGCTGGGCTTTGCACAAGCAGCATCGCATAAGGTCGTAGCAGCCATACTGAAAGAAGAGCCGCAGACACATGTGGAACAAGTCATAAAAATGGCACTAAAGCGACTATAAACCAAGAGGGCCCGGCAAAAAAGCCCCAATTAAAACACCGATTTATACTCAAGAAAGGACACCAAACAAGAAGCCGCTTCAAGCGTAGCAAGGACCCTACGCGCCACTCTCTGCCATGCCACGCAAAGGCTTCCACACGATAGAAGAGATAACAACAGAGTGAAAACTACACTGCGCATACGATACACATCCCTCTTGTTCGCCATACTGTTGCTGTGCGTTGCGCCAACCCGCGTCCAAGGGCAGTCCGTCGGCAATACCACCACGACGCAGCCACGCGTGACCATGCCCAGTGCCGGCAACATAGCCAACAACCAGCAGGAAGACAAAGACAAGAGCCGCGTGACGACGGGGACACAACTTGCCTCGGAGATACTGCCCGGCGATTCTCTCCAGGCACCGACGCTGCGCATGCCGGAGAACGTGCGCACCGTAGTGGAATACGACGCAAAGACAAACTCCTACCTGGTGCGCCGTATGCTGGGAGACATCGACCTGGAAGTCCCCCGGATGATGAGTGCGCAAGAATACCTGGAGTGGACCATGCAGCAGTCCATGCAAGCCTATTACCGACAGAAGAACAGCGAAGAGTTCGGCAAAGGGAAAGAAGCCTTCGACTTCCTGGACATGAAGTTCGACTTAGGCCCTGCCGAACGCCTCTTCGGTCCCGGAGGTGTGCAAATTAAGACCCAAGGCAATGCGGAATTGAGCCTCGGGGTCACTTACCAGAACGTAAAAAATCCTTCATTGCCCGAAAGTCAACGCAAAACATGGGGCTTCGACTTCGACGAAAAAATAAACGTCAACGTCAACGGAAAGGTGGGCACCAAAATCAACATGAACATGAACTACAACACGGATGCCACGTTCGATTTTGACAGTCAGCAATTGAAACTGAAGTACGAAGGTGAAGAAGACGAAATTATCAAACTAATCGAGGCAGGCAATGTCAGCATAACAAGTAATAACTCCCTTATACGAGGGGCCTCCGCCCTGTTCGGTGTCCGCACCGACCTGCAATTTGGGAAATTAAAGCTGCAAACTGTCGTCAGCCAGCAAGAAAGCGAGTCGAAGACCGTGACCAGCAAGGGCGGCTCGCAGACAACGGAGTTTGACTTCTCCGCAGCCGACTACGAAGAAAACCGCCACTTCTTCCTGGCGCAATACTTCCGTGATGCCTACGACAGAAACATGTCACAGTTGCCCAACATCCTGTCCGGCATTACCATCAACCGCATCGAAGTATGGGTAACCAACAAGAGAGGCGACTATGATAACCCCCGTAACATTCTTGCCTTCAGCGACCTCGGTGAAGCCATACACATAGACAATCCCGAGATGTGGACCGGAACAGGCAACCCCGCCAACCCGACGAACAACGCCAACGCGCCCTACAACAACGCCAACAACCTGTACCAGCAAATGACGACGACCTACGCCGCTGCACGGGATGTCAGCCAAATCAATAGCACGATGGAAGGCATCGTCGGCATGGAGTCCGGCCTGCAATACGAGAAGATAGAGAATGCACGCCTGCTCTCATCCTCCGAGTACACCCTGAACTCAAAATTGGGATACATCTCCCTGAAACAAACCCTACAGACCGATGAAGTGTTGGCCGTGGCCTTTGAATACACCTTGGGAGGACGCAACTATCAGGTTGGCGAATTCTCCTCGGACATCAAGGAAACCAACCAGACGCTGTATGTCAAGCTGCTAAAGAACACCTCCAACACTCCGGGAACAGGTTGCTGGGACTTGATGATGAAAAACGTCTATAGTCTGAACTCCTATTCCATACAAAAAACGGACTTTCAACTAAACATCACTTATCAAAGCGACACAACAGGCGTATACCTGCGCTACATACCGGAAGGTAACATTGCCCGGACACCACTCATACGGGTCTTGGGACTGGACAGACTGAACAGCCAAAACCAAGCCGGCTCTGATGGATTTTTCGACTTCGTGGAAGGATATACCGTGACAGCCTCTGACGGACGCATCTACTTTCCCGTGGTGGAACCCTTCGGAAGCTATCTGCGCCAACAGATAGGCGACGATGCTTTGGCCGATAAATACGTCTTTCAGGAACTGTACGACTCGACAATGACCGTGGCCAAGCAGACGGCAGAGAAAAACAAGTTCCGGCTCACGGGCGAGTTCACCGGCTCCAACGCCAACGAAATACGCCTGGGGTCAACCAACATTCCACAAGGCTCCGTCCGTGTCACTGCTGGAGGCGTGACGCTAACCGAGAACTCCGACTACACCGTGGACTATACGCTGGGCGTGGTGACCATCATCAACCAAAGCATCATCGACGCAGGCACCTCCGTGAGCGTCGATTTTGAAAGCAACACCAACTACAGCATGCAGCGCAAAACGATGGTGGGCATGAACTTCACCTATGACTTCTCGAAGGATTTCCAAGTGGGGGGAACCCTAATGCACCTGAAGGAGAAACCACTGACGACCAAAGTATCGATGGGAGACGAGCCCATCAACAACACTCTCTGGGGACTCAACGCATCCTGGAAGACTCAAAGCCAGTGGCTTACCAACATGATAGACAAGCTGCCCTTTGTCGAGGCCACCCAACCCAGCAACATCAACCTCACCGCCGAGTTTGCCCAACTGATACCGGGCACGGCAAACGGCCTGCAACAGGATGCGTCGTACATCGACGACTTTGAAAGCACCCAAAGCGGCATCGACCTGCTGCAACCCTCTTACTGGATGCTGGCCTCCACGCCCTACGACCCTTCCGCCGCTTCGCTATTTCCCGAAGCGGCGCTGAGCAACAACACCGACTACGGAAAGAACCGTGCCCTGCTGGCGTGGTACCACATCGACGGCATCTTCACCCGCCGCAACTCATCGCTCACCCCGGCCCACATCCGTAACGACCTCGACCAATTGTCCAACCACTATGTGCGCGAAGTGTACGAGCAAGAGCTGTTTCCCGACCGCGAGACGGCCTACCAAGAGTCGGCCTCGCTCAACGTCCTCAACATGGCCTTCTACCCCACCGAGCGAGGCCCCTACAACCTGGACACCGACCTCAACCAAGACGGCTCGCTACGCAACCCCGAGAAACGCTGGGGAGGCATGATGCGCAAGCTGGACACCAGCGACTTCGAGGCCGCCAACATCGAATATGTCAGCTTTTGGCTGCTCGACCCCTTTATCTACGCCGACCCGCTGACAGGCGAAGGCGGGACAGGCTCGGGCGGCTCGGCCACAGGCGGCGACCTATACATCAACCTGGGCGAAATGTCGGAGGACGTGCTCAAGGACGGCAAGAAATCGTTTGAGAACGGCCTGCCCACCGACGGCGACACCACGCGAGTGGAACAGACCGTGTGGGGACGCGTACCGCGCGACCGCAGCATAGTCTACGCCTTTGACAACACCGAGGGCACACGCCGCCAACAGGACGTAGGACTAAACGGACTCTCCACCGAGGACGAGCGAGCCTACTCTACCTACGCCGACTACCTTAACCGCGTACAAGGCATCGTCAGCACCGATGCTTTCCAAAAGTTCTACGACGACCCCGCCGGCGACAACTACCACTACTTCCGAGGCACAGACTACGACCAAGAGGAACGCTCCATCCTGGACCGCTACAAATACTACAACAACACCGAGGGCAACTCCGTGGCCACAGAAGACTCGCCCGAGAGCTACGATACCTCGGCCAAGACCGTGCCCGACGTGGAAGACATCAACCAAGACTACACCCTCAATGAAACCGAAAAGTACTACCGCTACCACATTAGTCTGAGGCCCGCCGACTTGCAGGTAGGCCAGAACTACATCACGGACAAGCGCACCGTCAACGTCCGCCTACGCAATGGCCAGACCGAGGAGGTGACGTGGTACCAGTTCAAGGTGCCCGTAGACAACGGCGAAGCCATTGGCAACATACGTGACTTCAGCTCCATACGCTTCATGCGCATGTTCCTCACCGGCTTCGACAGCCCCGTGGTCCTGCGCTTCGCTACGCTGGAACTGGTGCGCGGCGAGTGGCGCACCTACACCGACGCGCTCCAGCGGGGCAGCACAGCCAGCTCAGCCTCACTCGACGTGTCCACGGTCAACGTGGAGGAGAACTCTGACCGTACCCCCGTCAACTACCTGTTGCCGCCGGGCATCAGCCGCGTCATCGACCCTAGCCAACCCCAGCTGCGGCAAGAGAACGAGCAGGCCCTCAGCCTTAAGGTCGAAGGGCTGGCACCGGGCGAGGGACGTGCCGTCTACAAGAACACCTCAATGGACATACGCCAATATCGCCGCTTGCAGATGTTTGCCCACGCCGAGGCTCTGCCCGACCTCAGCACAGACCCGCAGGACCAAGAGCTGAGTGTCTTTATACGCTTGGGGTCCGATTACCTGAGCAACTACTACGAATACGAAGTCCCCCTTACGCTGACTCCCCACGGGACCTATACCGACACCCCCACGGGACAACTCTCCGTGTGGCCCTCCGAAAACAACTTTGACATCGACCTGAAGGCCCTTACCGACGTAAAGCGCAACCGCAATCGCCTGAAGAACATGGGCAACAGCGGCGTGAGCTACGGGCAAGTCTACTCCGAGTACGATCCGGAGCACCAATCCAACAAGATAAGCATCATAGGCAACCCCTCGCTGGCCGAAATCAAGACCATCATGATAGGCATACGCAACAACTCGCGGGCCACAAAGTCTGCCGAGGTGTGGGTCAACGAAATGCGCCTCACCGAATTCAACGAGAGCGGGGGCTGGGCCGCACAAGGCAACCTGAACGTGCAGCTCTCCGACATCGGTGCCATCAACCTCGGCGGACATTACGAGACCGCAGGCTTCGGCGGGCTGGAGCAGAGCGTCAGCGAACGCCGGCTGGACGACTACCTGCAATATACCTTCACCACCTCCTTCGACCTGGGCCGCTTCTTCCCCAAGCAGGCTAAGCTGTCGGCACCCATCTACTTCTCGCTGTCCAAGGAGCAGACCACGCCCAAGTACAACCCCCTGGACCAGGACATGCTGCTCGACGACGCCCTGAGCGCACTCACCACCGAGCACGACCGCGACTCGCTGATGAACATCGCCCGCGAGGTGAGCACCTACCGCAACTTCAGCCTCAGCAACATGCGCGTCAACATACAGAGCAAGAACCCCATGCCCTACGACCCGGCCAACTTCAGCCTCAGCTACTCACGCTCCACCAACCACAACCAGGGCAGCACCACCGCCTACGAGGACGAGACCGACTGGCGCGGGCAGCTGAGCTACACCTATGCCCCGGCCTACAAGCCCTGGGAGCCTTTCAAGCAGTCCAAGAGCAAGTCGCCCTGGATGAAGTTCGCCAAGCAGTTCAGCCTCAACTGGCTGCCACAGAGCATAGCCTTCAACACCGACATCAGCCGCCACTACTACGAGCTGCAGCTGCGCGACATGGAGGCACTCACCTCGGGCACCGGCAGCGACGGCACGGACGGCATACCCGCCTCCTTCGCCAAAGAGTTCCTGTGGAACCGCGACTTTGCCCTGCGCTGGGACTTGACCAAGAACCTGCGCATGAACTTCACCAGTGCCACCCACGCCGAGATAGAAGAGCCATACGGCGTGGTGAACAAGGACCTCTACCCCGACCAATACCAGCAGTGGAAAGACTCCGTAAAGCAGAGCCTCCTCTCGCTGGGACGACCTATGGACTACCAGCAGACGTTCGATGTCGACTTCAAACTGCCCCTGAAGCAGTTCCCCGTCACCGACTGGATTACCGCCGATGCCAGCTACGCAGCCACCTACAACTGGAACCGAGGACTGGCTCTAACCGACGGCACCGAGATGGGCAACACCGTCAGCAACCAGCGCAACATCAGCCTCAACGGACGCTTCAACCTGGAACAGCTCTACAACAAAGTGCCCTACCTGAAGAAGGTCAACCGGCGTTTCTCGGCTTCCTACCGCAAGCCCGTAGCGACCAAAAAGAAGCCTAAACGCTACAGCAAGCTCATACAGCTGAAGGCCGACACCACCGTCAACGTCACCCACAACCTGAACAACCGCCGCCCCAAGGTGACGGCACAGCACTGGGGCACGCGCTACCCCCTGCGCTACAAGGTGGTGAACGCCAACACCATACGCATAGAAACCCGCGACACGGCACAGATACAGCTCAACATCCTGCCCGGCCCCGACCCCGAGGACAACAAGTGGTACAAGCTGAGTCAGTACGTCGCCCGCCTGGCCATGAGCGTGCGTAACTTCAGCGTGTCCTACCGCAACACCTACGCCATGACCCTGCCCGGCTTCCTGCCCGAGGTGGGCGACCTGTTGGGACAACGGCGCACCTCGGCCGCAGGCATGACACCCGGCTTGGACTTCGCCTTCGGCCTGACGGGCGACGGCTACATACAGCGAGCCTACGACAACGGCTGGCTGCTTGCCAACGACTCCGTAGTCACCCCCGCCACCACCAACGCGCAAGAAGACTTCCAGCTGCGCCTCACCCTCGAACCCGTGCGCGACCTCAAGATAGACCTCAACGCCCAGCGCACCCGCAACCGCAGCCGCGAGATACAGTTCATGTTCGACGGCATGCCCCAGACACAGAGCGGCAGCTTCACCATGACCATCATCAGCATGGGCAGCGCCTTCGAACGCCACAAGGCCGGCAACGGCTACTACTCGCGCGCCTTCGACCGCTTCCTGAACAACCTCGACGTGGTGCAGCGCCGTGTCGAGGCACGCTACGCAGGAGCCATCTACCCTGCCGGAAGCTCGCTGGCCGGACAGACCTTCGACCCCGCCAACGGCACCGTCAGCCGCTACTCGCCCGACGTGATGATACCCGCCTTCCTGGCCGCATACACCGGACGCGACGCGCGCACCACCGCCCTCGACCTCTTTCCCGGCCTGCTCTCCATGCTCCCCAACTGGAGCGTCACCTACAGCGGACTGGCCAAACTCGACTGGTTCAAGAAGCACTTCCGCAGCTTCAACATCAACCACGCCTACCGCAGCACCTACAGCGTGGGAAGCTACAACACCTACACCAGCTTCATGAGCTACATGGGCGACCTGGGCTTCACCGAAGACGTGCAGACGGGCAACCCCATACCCTCGTCGTGCTACGACATCAGCAACGTCTCCATCAACGAGCAGTTCTCCCCACTGCTGGGCGTGGACATGACCTTCAACAACGGCATCACCGCCAAGGCCGAGTACCGCAAGACACGCGTGCTCAACCTCAGCATGACCGCCGCCCAGATCGTCGAGACCTCCTCCTCCGACTTCGTCATCGGCCTGGGCTACAAGATAACCAACTTCAAGCTCTTCGGCGGCGGAGGCAGCAAGAGCCGCAGCTCGAAGGACGGCGACTCCAAGAGCAACAGCAAGAACAACAGCAAGAGCGGCCGCAGCTCCTCCTTCAGCAGCGACCTCACCCTGCGCGCCGACTTCTCCCTGCGCAACCAGTCGGCCCTGGCGCGCGACATACAGCAAGCCTTCACCCAAGCCACCACGGGCAACCGCGCCATGCAGATATCCGTCACCGCCGACTACGCCCTGAGCCGCCTGCTCACCCTGCGCCTCTACTACGAGCGGCAGCAGAACACCCCCCTCGTCTCCTCCTCGTCCTACCCCGTGACGAACTCCGACTTCGGCATCACGCTGAAGTTCTCGCTCACCCGCTGACGACCCCCGCCACAGCCAGACGGCCCCTCATGCCACGACACACCGCAGCCTGTCGCCACCTCCTTTCTGCCGAAGCTCTCGGCAGCATAATGCCGAAGCTTTCGGCAGCATAATGCCGAAGCTTTCGGCAGCATAGCGCCGAAGCTCGCGGCAAAATGCCGCCAAAAATCCACATCCCGTCGCTGTCATATCCCACAACAGCCGTTGTCATGAAGTATGACGGAAATAGTGAAGCAAGTCACACCGCAAAGGCAGTGCGACTTGCTCCAAAAGGCTGGAGAAATTCATGCCGAGATACGAATAGAATTTTACGCCGCAATGTAGACGAATTTCACGTCGCGATGCGGGCGGGACTCACGCCGCGATGCGGGCGGAACTCGCGCCGCGATGCGGGCGGGACTCACGCCGCGATGCGGGCGGAACTCACGCCGCGATGCGGGCGGAACTCACGCCGCGATGCGGGCGGGACTCACGCCGCGATGCGGGCGGGACTCGCGCCGCGATGCGGGCAGTACTCACCTCACACCAACCACCATCAATCGTGAAACGAAAACCCGAGGGCATGGGACCCCGAAGGGATACATATGTCTAATGATTTGTACAACGGTACATGAAAACAGCCAAGCACCTATTTGCCGAATGGAAGGTGTTGGATGCATCCTATATCCGGGCAACCGCAAGGGTCGCCCCTACAGGTGGGTGGGTACGTTCCAAGTATCTAATCATCTGTTAACATATTACCCGAGGACATGGGGCCCCGAAGGGGTCCAACCATGCTTAGCCGGGGGTGAGCGAAGCGAACCCCCGGATAGGTAAGGAACCTATGTTCCATGGCCCCGAAGGGGTCGAATAGCATAAAGCATCGTAACGGTACACCTGTAGGGGCGACCCTCGCGGTCGCCCTAATACACAAGGCAAGACAAACAGAGTGCAGGATTAGGATACACATGCCCATACAAGGCTGGTCCGCGTGTTGTTCGCCCCCCTGCGGGGGCCGGGCATAGAGGATACAGTTAGCCGGGGGTTCACGTTGTTCACCCCCGGCTAAGTATAGTTCGACCCCTTCGGGGCCGCAGGTCCTTATCCCTTGTCAACCAAATCTTCGTCCCTTGTACCTCGTCAACTACCTCTCCCCTTCTCGGCCAACACCGCATACACCGCCGCCGATATGCGTGCCGCCAACCGGGAGGCCTGGGCCTCGTTGCCCCGGAAGTCCTTGACGAAGACGGCCAGGGTGTAGCGCACGCCACCGGGCAGGCAGATGTGGGCAACGTCGTTGTGGGCCGCAAGGATGCCGTTCGCGGTGTAGCCCGAGCCGGTCTTGTGGGCGATGGTCACCCCGGCCTTGTCGAGAAGCGGTGCAGCGATGCGGTCCTTGCCGGTAGTACACTCGCCCAGCAGTCGCTGGATGAAACGCTGCTTGGGGCGGCTCACGATGCTGTCGGCGAACAGCCTGTCCATCAGCATGGCAGCACCTAGCGGGGAGGTGTAGTTGGAGTAGGCTTTGGCATGGTCGGCTGACATCTCCGCCTCCGTGTAGGCTATCTGGAAGCTCGCCCGGGGGATGAGCGTGGCCACGAAGCTGTCTGTCGCCGCGACCCCCAGCAGGCGTTCGAACAGGACGTTGCTCGCGTTGTTGTCGCTCCAGACGAGCGTGTAGCGCAGCAGGTCGGCCACAGGCAACGCAATCAAAGCCTCCCGGTGCTCCTTCAGCATGGGACTCCACGTGTGGGGGTCGAGCTCGTCGCGCCGGATGGTCAGCAGGGTGTCGAGCGACCGTCCGTCCCGGTCGAAGCGGTTGCAAAGAGCCAATGCCTGGTGGAGCTTGAACACGCTCATCATGGGATAGACGCTCCGGTCGTTGACGACGACGGTATCGGTGCCGCCGACGATGACGGCCACTCCCACCTCGCCCGGGCAGGCCGCTGTTATCCGGGAGATGCTGTCGGCGAGGACATCGGCCAGTGGCGCACCGCCGCCGCTCTTTGCCGGTTGTCGGAAGGGCCTCAGGGCCAGGGCTGCGGCGCAGGCCAGGGCCATGCACGCCACAGCCAGAAGTAGTCTTCTGCTTCTTGTCATGTTCTGTTACGATTTACTATGCATGATGGTTATTGACGACAAAGGTACGGGGTTTCGCCGAGATGCACAAAGGAAGGGGCGGGAAGCCCCAGGGCACTTCCATCCCCGAAACAGGATGTTGTAGCCCGGTGCTTCCCGCCCCTCATCAGCATGGCGGTGGCTTACGGTCACTGCCTTACATACGTGGTAATGCTTCCGTCCGCCGAGTCGATAAGCGTCAGGACATTATCCTCTAACTGATAGATGTAGCTGCTCCGCACCCCCCAGTCGCCCCGGTCGAGTATGAACATGGTGTCCGTTGCTTCCCAAGTGAAATAACGTTCGCTGTCGCCCCATTCATAATCATCATACAGGAACTCGCCCGTCCCGTCATCGTGCAGAATCATCGTCCTGCTGCTGTCTCTCCACGTCCCTACAAGTGCACTCCCCTCGTCGTCGCCGCAGGAAGCGAACGTGAACACACTAAGTATTGCTATCATGATAAATGTCAATACGTTTTTCATAAGTCTTGATGTTTTAATAGTTAATAGTTCGTTGTTGTTAAGTTACTTGTTAAGATAGTCCGCCCCGCGTCACTTCTTGCCAAAGGTGTGGGTGAAGCCGAAGGAGAAGAACAGGTGGCTCATCTTCTTGGAGCGGGAGGCGTAGTAGCAGGTCGTGTTGTCATATTCCTTCACGCCTTTCAATGCCTTCAGGTTGGGGGTCAGCGAATAGCCCACTTTCAGGTTGAGATAGGAGTTGTTGGTCGTGCGGAACGAGTAGCCCACGGCGGGAGCGGCAAAGAACGTTGTCGTCCGAGGGTCTCCAAATGCATCATATCCAGACATAGAGGAATCATAATACAAGTCGCCTATTCCCATGCGCATCTGTGCACCGACATCAAGCGTCACGATAGGCGAACAACGACGTTCGAGCATCCGGTACTCTCCACGGGCAAACATGCTGAAAGGGAACATCGGGTCGCGGCTGTAGCGTCCGTTGTACTCCGTAACGGTATAATTGCCTTCATAGTCCACATTCGACTCGATGACCTGCAAGTCACCCACTTCTGTATCTCCGAGAACTTTCAAGCCAGCAAAGCCAACGCCACCGCCCACGGCAAAGTGCGGGTTCAGCTTGTAGGTCAAGGCAAGGTTCATGCCTCCGCTGAAGTCTGTGCCGTAAGTGCCCACAGCCTCCAGCGTGAGTTGCAGGCCACGGTCGCGTGTAGGCACTTTGGGGCGCGGCGGGCGTTTCTTCCAGTTGGCCGCGCGGTGGAAGTTCAGACCGGCCTTCACGGTGAAAGCTCCGCCGCTGGCACCGTCTACAAACTGGTGCGTGTATCCGACCGACAGCAAGAAGTCCGTCTTCTGGCTGATCGGGAACTGCAATCCGGGCATGATTTCCAGGAAGAACACATCGTCTGGGTCGGGGATTTCTATCGTCTCGGAATAGCCTGGCACCTCCACCGTACCGCCCGAAGCGGTGTTGAAGCCATAGCCCAACCGGAAGGAGAGAAACGGCTTCATCGTGGTGGGCACCTGCGTTTTGCTGGGGAACATAATCTTGAAGTCGGCAGCAAGCGGAATAATCGGGTCGCTGGCATCGCCCGTGCCAATCCATGCACCGCTGCTAAGCCCCACGTAGATGTTGGGATGGAACTGCTTGCCCACTCCCACTTCAACTGGTATGGAACCACTGCCTTTGCTGTCGCCCACGCCGATATGGTATCCGGCATGGATGTTGAAGTCCAGCCCCCGGTGCCGTCCGTCTATGCTGTATTGCTGCTGGGGCGTTGCCAGACCGGCTCCGCCTTCCGTTCCGCCCTTCGTCGTCTGGGCGTTTGCTGCGAGGGTCATGGCTGTGGCCGCAAGCAGTGTCATCAGTATGTGTTTGTGTGTCATGTCTATTGTCCTTTCCGTATTTTTACTCTACCGTTTCAATTTCCTCATAATAAAGTCCACTGCTAAAGGGAATCCTCGTTTCAGTACCACGTTCCACGAATTGCGTAGAAACACTCCTCATGATGTAATCGTCATACAAATCAAAGCTGACTGTCAGGTCGTGCTCGCCTTTCTCCCACTCAACGGGCATCCTGAAACATTCCCTCTCGTAAGTCTCATAGCGTCCGTGACTATCGTAAACACGATAGAGGCACACAAACCGAATGTCCACCTCGCCAAAGATGGAAGCCAATTGCTCGTTGCTTAACCAACTGTCTATGGTATAAGTGGCTACGCCGTTGTACGAATCGTGACGCACATTCTGCTGCTGCTCTTCGTCCCACACCTCTTCTGTGGTACGCGTGAAAGCTGCATTGCCGACATTGCACACGAAGTCCTCAAAAGCCCCTGCCTGGGATATCCATACATCGTGCGTCTGGCATCCGGCAATATTACCAACCAGTTCCTCGCCGTTCTCATAACCTGCCATAAGAACAACCCGCTCTCTGCGCTCATTGCTTTCGGGGGCGACCGGGATATTGGGCTGAACGGTCACCGTCACCACCGCATTGCCTTCCCCGCTGGCGGGATCAACAGTCACCCACTCCGGGGCATCAATCCTCCAGACTGTGTTTGTCTCAATGTCCAGTGTGAAACTTCCGCCCGCAGCGGATAGCGAGGAAGAATAATCCTCTACCGTCAATGTCGCAGCCTCCCAAGGCTCCATGTCCTCGCTGCACGAGGCCATCAGCCCCGCCATCGCCACGGCTGCCGCGACCTGTAGCCTGCCACGGAGCCATGCTTTCCTTGTGTGTTGATACATAATAGAAAAGAATGTTTACAAGACAGCGGCTCCGATTCTGCCATTATTATTGACCTGATAACAGACTTATACATACAAAAATACGTGGAGCCGTTCTGTTGCCCGTTCCACGCTATAAAGGCTCTCGCATTGCCCAGTCAGTCGAAACGAGCAACGTCGAAAGCCCCACGCTGATGACTTTATGAATATACACCCCGCCCGCCTTGCGCACACTCTCTCTAAGTAGCGACAAGGCATGGCAGGGGCTCTACAATTCAAAAGTACACCCCAAGGGACGTTCCCGTTGCTTTGTCTTTGACTGACTTTACTGAATTTGCGAGATTCTTATAGCGTCAAAACCAAAACGTCCAGAAAACGCCTTTCAGTATGTATAAACATCCCTCCCACCGTAACACACGTCGCGCACAGCGACTTCTCAGCGTGGGGAGACACGACAAAGGTACACTTTTTTTGCGACAATCCGTCCATCTGCTCCAAAAAAAACACGCAGCACGACCTTCGTCTCCATTTCATCCCAAATCGCTTTGGAAAGCCAAAGAAAGATAACCCCATACCCATCGGGCGGTCTAACGACCGATTTGGGTTCATTGCTCCTTCGCTCCTCTCCCGCGATGCAAGTTCCGCAATAGGCAGACAGCAAGGATGCGAAAAGAAAGGGAGGACGCATGCCGCACGCTTGTCGGCATACATCCTCCCTCTCCTTCAGAATATTGGCTACACCGTTCTTCTTCCCCGTTGCACCAATCGTATCAGGCCGCCCTTGTGCAGCTGAAGGAAAAAGGCGGCCACACGGGAGCCATAGTCCTCGGCATTCCCGAAGTGAGGTGCGAGGAGGGCAATGATTTCACCCACCGTGCGCGTACCGTCCACCAGCCTCCACACAGCCGTCCCGTGCTCTTCAAGCGCGACATGGAGGTAAGGAGAGAAATAGGGCGAAAACAACCGCCTCAGCCAACGTTGTCTGAAGCGCGGGTAGACAAGCACAGCCAGCCCGTCTATCCACTCGGTAGTAATATCCTTGCGGCCAAACGGAACGGTGTCCAGCAGATTTATTTTTTCTTTTCTCATTGCCTACCTGGAATTTCAAGTCCTACCACAGCGGGTAGAGAGTTATTTCTTAATGTTAGGTTCCTCCAGCCCATAATGGTGCAATTTGTCCTCAGCCTTCAACCATAGCCCCAGTATCAGGGCCAGCACGCCAAGCGAGGCAAACACAAGCATGGGCACCGTGTAGTTGTACTCCAAGGGGTCGGTCACGCCGGGGTTGGACGAGCGCAGCACCGAACCGATAATCATGGGGAAAGAGTAAAGCCCGATATTCTGTATCCAGAAAATGACGGCATAGGCCGAACCCAGCAGACGCCCGTCAACCAACTTGGGCACCGAAGGCCACAAAGCAGCCGGAACCAACGAGAAGGAGATGCCTAGCAGGATAATGGCTACGTAGGCTATAATTGCCGACTGAGTGGCAGGCAACACCAGGGCGAAGGTGAGGTGGCAGACTATCATCAGAACGGCACCCAGGATGAGCATACTGGCACCGCGCCCCTTACGGTCGAGGAAATTGCCCAGGAACGGCGTTATGGCCGCCGCGCCCAGCGGGAAGACGAAGAAGACCTGCCCGGCCTGCAAAGCGGTGTAGCCCAAGTTGCACTGAAGCATATTACCCGCATATTTCTGGAAGGGAAAGATGGCCGAGTAGTAGAGCACGCACAACAGAGCCACCTGCCAAAACACCTTGGAGGAAAATATCTTGCCCAAGTCGCTTATTTTGAAGGGGTCGTCCTTCTCTTCGTCGTTCATGCCGAGCTGCATCTCCAGTTTCTTGTCCATGAAGGCGTAGCAGATGAACGAGATAAGCCCTATCATCAGCAGCACCACCGCCACAGCCATAGGACGGGACACGCTGATGGGCTTGATGGCCGCTACCACCGGCACGCCCAGGAAGACCACCGCCACGCCAAGACGCGCAATGGCCATCTCGACGCCCATAGCCAAGGCCATCTCCTTGCCCTTGAACCACTTCACGATGCCGCGCGAAACGGTGATGCCCGCCATCTCGACTCCGCAACCGAAGAACATGAAGCCTATGGCAGAGAGTTTGGCCGAGGCAGGCATCCCTTCGTAGAAGGGGGTAACGTTCCACCACGCAGCAGGCAGGTTGAAGTTGGCCTCCATGAAACGGGATATGCCGCTACCGATGAAGGCTTCGGACACGGCAAAGTAGTTCACCGCCGCGCCAATCAGCATGACCGTACCCGAAAGCACCGCCGTAAAGCGCACTCCCATCTTATCCAAGATAATGCCTGCAAAAATCAGGAAGAACACAAACACGTTGAGAAAGGTCTCAGAACCGGCGTAACGCCCGTATGCCACGGGATCCCACCCGCGCTGAGTCTGCAACAGTTCCTGCATGGGCGAAAGCACGTCCATAAACACATAGCCAAAGAACATGGCCGAAGCCAACAGCACCAAGGCTGTCCAACGCGCGGCCTTCGAGTCGCGCAACGTTTGAGTCAGGTTACCCATAGTCGTCATTTGCTGTCTAATTTAGTAAGAAAAGAGGTTAACAAAAAGGGTTATTGAAAAAGAACAGGCGGAATTGCCCACAGCATGTTGTAGCAACTCCGCCCGTATGGTAAAATTCGAGTACAAACTCCCCGATTGCATCACTTGGCCACCGAGTCGGAGGCAACGGCAGCGTCCGCAGCCGGAGTTTCAACCTCAGGAGCGACTGTTCCTGCAGGCATCGTATAGGGATTGGTAGCGGCTTCGCGCTGAGCTTCCTGCTCCATCACCACACTGTTGCTCCGTGCATTCACCGGAAGCATGTAAGCTGAAACCACGCTGAACACCACCATGCAGGCAGCCAATGTCCACGTAGCCTTCTCCAGAAAGTCGGTCGTCTTGCGCACGCCCATAATCTGATTGGACGAAGCGAAACTCGAAGCCAGTCCTCCACCTTTGGAGTTCTGTATTAAAACGATGAAGCACATCAGCACCGAGACAATCACCATCAAGATAACTAATAAAAAATACATCTTTCTTCTTATTTTGTTTTAGCGTTAATAATCAAATCTTCCAGCAATTCTATCTGGCTTGCAAAGTAAGTACTTTTTTTTGGATATTTCAAACTTAACTTTTTAATAATTTCGAGTGCTTTCTCATATCGGTGCTGTTTGACGTAGATTTTGGCCAGTGTCTCCGTAAAATAGCTGTCGTCCTCCATCTCGGAAGCAAGCGAAGGAGGAAGGGCCACAGGAGGTTCCTCCGCCCCCCTGCCTGTGTCCGACAAGCCGCCACCGTCCGAAGTTGCGGCTGCCGTCTCCCGTGCCGACAACGAGTGATCCGAAAGGAAGTCCTCGCTCCGGGCTATGAAATGGTCTATCAGTTCCTGCCCCCGCATCTGCTGCCTTCCGTCACATCCAGCCGGTTCGACGGCATCGGACTCCTGCAACAGGTAAGGCGTGTAGTCCACCGTATAATCCAGAGCCGCAGCCGGTTCGGCCGGTGCTTCGGCCAGGAAGGCATCGATGAGAGCCAATGTTCGGTCCTCGGCGGCCGATGCCGGTGCATGTTCCTCTTCTATAGCAGCCGGTTGCGGCTTCAATTCGTAACGTTCAGCCTCGACAAGGAAAAACAATGTACGACGGTCGGCCAAATAGGGCACCGACTCGTGCAAAGCTGCACCAAGGCCAATGTCGTGCAGCCGATGCAGGTTCTGCAACAACAGCAGCCGGGCCGACTGGAAATAGGGGTAACGTTTCAGAGTATCTCGCAAATCGCCCAGCGTATCTTCGTTCAGCAACTCGGGGTGCTGTATCCATTGTTGTAAATGCATTGCGGTCATAAGGTCGTCGGCTTTACCAGTTGGCTACTGTCGCATTGAATATCTGCTCGGTGATGTCGTCCACCATGAGCGTTATCAGCCCGTCCTGCACGTTTGTCAGCAGTTCGGAAGAGTCGTAGGTCTGAAAGGCCGAGAACTGCTGCTCGAAGTCCTCCTCATGATTGGTATTGTTGACGTAACGCACGTTCACCGTCAGCGTCAGCTTTACCTTGGAGGAGAAGCCGCTGGCATCGACCGACTCGTTGTACTGGTTATAGCCCGTGATTTCGCCGCTGATATCGAGGTCGCCGCCCGTATCGAGTACCTGAAGGCGGGTCTGCTGCACAAACATGTCGCGCAACTTCTGGTTGAACTCGATGGCCAAAGGCGCGTACACGTACTCGGCCCGGTTGGGGAACTCCGAAATGGAGATGCTCTTCACCCGGCTATAGTCTATCGAGGTGATGGGGGCAAAGCCCATACTGATGCGGCAACCGTAGACCACAGCCGCCAGCACAATCAACGCCCCACAGGGCAATACTATCCGCTTAATCCAATCCATATTCCTTTATTTTACGGTATAAGGTACGCTCCGAGATGTTCAGGTCGCGGGCTGCGCTCTTGCGCTTCCCGTGGTGTTTCTCCAGAGCCTTGCGTATCATTTCTTTCTCGGCATTGTCCAGTGCAAGCGACTCTTCCACGTATTCCTCGGTGTCCTGTATGTCGGGTTCGTCGGTCTTGGGCAGATGCTGCACAGGCTGCTGCTTGATGATAGTCGGGACGGAAGTGGGCGTTCCCTCCGCCCCGTTCCCCACGGGCGACAGCGGGGCATAGTATGCCTGCGGCGGTACGGAAGCGGCACCGGCGGCCATGCCGTCGGCACGCTCGGACATAATCTCGTGCACCAGCTTCTTCAACTCGGTGACATCCCGGCGCATGTCGAACAGCACCTGGTAGAGTATCTCCCGCTCGTTCTCAAAACTGCGTCCGCCCTTGCTCCCGGCCAGCGCCGGAAGCCGCTGGAGCGTCTGCTGCGGCAGATAGCCGCGCAGGATGTCGGCCGTCACTTCGCGATTGGTCTCGATGATGGAAATCTGCTCGGTGATGTTCTTCAGTTGGCGCACATTGCCCGGCCACGAGTACCCCAGCAGGACTTGCTTGGCTTCGTCGGTCAGCTGGATAGCAGGCATCTGGTACTTCTCGGCAAAGTCGGAGGCAAACTTTCGGAACAGCAGCACGACATCTTCGCCGCGCTCGCGCAAGGGCGGTATCTGTATGGGCACCGTGTTGAGACGGTAGTACAGGTCCTCACGGAAACGTCCGTCGACAATGGCTTGAGAAAGGTTGACGTTGGTGGCGGCAACGATGCGCACGTTGGTCTTCTCCACTTTCGAGGAACCGACCTTGATGAACTCGCCTGTTTCGAGCACACGCAACAGCCGGGCTTGCGTGGGCAAGGGCAACTCGCCCACCTCGTCCAAGAAGATGGTACCCCCGTCGGCCTCGCCAAAGTAGCCTTTGCGTTCGCTGATGGCACCGGTAAAAGCTCCCTTCTCGTGGCCGAACAGCTCGGAGTCGATGGTTCCCTCGGGGATGGCACCGCAGTTCACGGCAATGTACTGCCCGTGCTTGCGCTTGCTATACTGATGGATAATCTGGGGGAAGCTCTCCTTGCCCACGCCGCTCTCGCCCGTGATGAGCACCGACAGGTCGGTGGGTGCCACTTGTATGGCTATGTCGATGTCGCGCAGCAGCCGTTCGTTGTTGCCAATGATGCCAAAGCGCAACTTCACTTGTTGTATCTCTGCTTTCGTCATAAGTCTTTATCCTTCTTCGTCCACACTGTCCAGCTTCAGCTTGTCGCTGTCGTCGCGCTTCTCGTAGTACTGCTTACGCAGGGGGTTGGCACGCATGGCAAGCCTGCGCTGGCGGTTGCGGAACACGTCGATGGCCACATAGATGGCCTGGCGGAATGAGTCGGGCGAGGCGCAGCCTTTCCCGGCAATGTCGTAGGCCGTGCCGTGGGCAGGCGATGTACGAACCACGGGCAATCCCGCCGTGAAGTTCACGCCCTCGTCCATAGCCAGAGTCTTGAAAGGAGCCAGGCCCTGATCGTGGTACATCGCCAAGATGCCGTCGAAATGGGTGTAGTTGTCCGAACCCATGAACCCGTCGGCTGCATAAGGCCCGTAGCACAGCACTCCCTTGGCAGCCATTGCGCGGATGGCAGGCTGGATGATGTCCCGCTCCTCGGTGCCCAGCAATCCCTCGTCGCCCGCATGGGGATTGAGCGCAAGGACTGCTATGCGCGGAGCCTCAATGTCGAAATCCTGCTTGAGCGAATGATTGAAAATGAGCAGCTTTTCCTCTATCAGTTCCTGCGTAACGGACGAAGCAATCTCGCGGACAGGTATGTGTCCCGTGACGAGTGCCACGCGCAGGTCGTTCTTCAGCAAAATCATCAGAGCCTTTTCACCCTCGCCCAAGCGTTGTTCGATGTACTCGGTGTGCCCGGGGAAACTAAAGTCGTCCGACTGGATGGTGTGCTTGTTGATGGGGGCCGTCACCAAGACATCGAACAAGCCCTGCCGATAGTCCTCCACCGCGCACTCCAATGCCTGCAAGGCCGCACGGCCTGCCTCGGCATCGGGGTGCCCGAAGTCCACCTTCACGTCCTCGTCTCCACAGGTGACTATATTCAGGCGGCCATCAGCAGCCTCGGCAGCCGAAGCCACGATACTGAAGTTGGTCGTCAGGTCGAGTGCCTTCCGATGGTAGGCAGCCACCTTGGGCGAACCATATATAATAGGAGTGCACAGCTCCAACATCACCGGGTCGGCAAAAGCCTTCAAGATGACTTCGTAGCCCACTCCGTTAATATCTCCTTGGGTTATACCAACCCTTATTTTGTTGTTGTTCATCACACGTTGTTGTTTTATAGTATTCTTATTCTCTTGTCATTCTCAATCTTTTTCCTGCGCCAATCCGGGCCGTCCGGGAGCAACGGTCTGCCAGCTTCCCGGCAAAGGTCTGCCCCCCGACGGGCAAAGGTACACTCCGGCGATGGCAAACCTTTGTGCCAAAACGGGCGAACCGTCGGCTCCAGCCCCGTCATCCCGGGCTGCCGCCGCCCCACCCGGGAGCCTAAGCGTGTAGAGCGAAGCCTCCAACTGCCGCACGAGGTCGCGCTTGGGCGTGCCTGGCGAATAGACAAAGGCTTCGGCCACGACGACACGCCCGTGCAACGTGTCTACCCGGGCATGTGAGACAAAGGGGCCGCCCATGCAGTCGCCCTCCACCCGCCACAGGCCACGAGCCTCGTAGGCAAAGCAGCCTTGAACGGCAATGGGGCGGGTCGTCACCGTGGACCGGTCGGTAGTCATATACATGCCCCGGCGCGCACCGGGGATGTTGGCCTTCATCACCGAGTCGCGTTTGTCCACGAAGTTGTCCTTGGTGAAGGTCGCACGGTCTGTGTACGGATAGGAATAGACCACAAAGTTCTGGTCGCGCGTAGCGGCATTGGTCCCGGCCCAGAAGAAGGACGTGCCCTCCTTGCAGGCCGACAAGCCACAAGGCACCCACACGGTGCAGTCAAACAGTTTGCGCACTCGGGACTCGACATAAGCGTTGTGGTCGCGCTCCAGAGCCTGAACCTGGCGGTCCATCTCGGCACGGACGAAATAGTCCACTATCTGCTGGCGGTTGTCCTGCACGCACTGCCCGAAAGAGGTCTCGTCGGGGGCTTCAATCAGCAATATCGACTGCGGGGAAGCGTTGACGTTGCCAGCCGTCGAGAGAGCTGCCTGCGTACAGCCGCTGCGCACGTCGGCGACGACAATGTTGCGCACCCTCTTCAGCGTGGCATCAAAGTGGGCGGGACTGGCATGCATCACGCGGAACGAAGGTTCCGGCTGCGGCAGCCCCGGCATCCTCGTGGCCAGCACATCGGCCAACGCCCGTCCGGCCCGGCGTTGCCACAGGTCCTCGTCGGCCACGACCAACACGTCGAACGGATGTCCGCTTGAAGCTGGGGCAAACAAAGTGTCTCCGCTCCTGTTGCCGCCCTGGCAACCGGCCAGAAGGACGAACGCAACAGCCAGGCACAAGCGACAGGCAGCAGACTCCACGCACAGGGATATGTCTCTTCTCTTCATTCTATTCTCAGCGTTGCGAAGAAGGGGATGCCGACCTCGCAGGAATTAACAAGTTATACACTCTCGCCCTTGCGCTCACCGGCCTTGGAGGTGGAAAGCATGCCGCAGGCAGCAAAAATATCTTCGCCCCGAGAGGCTCGTATGGTGGAAAAGAGTCCATGCGAGGTGAGGTAGTCTCGAAAAACGAGCATGGCATCCATGTCGGTTCCTTGCAGGTCTACGCCGGGAATGGCATGGAAACGTATCAGGTTGATGCGGCAATCGAGCCCGCGCAGCAGCTTCAGAAGCTCACGGGCATGAGCCAACGAATCGTTCACGCCTTTGAAAAGGATGTACTCGAAAGACAAGCGACGCTGCTTGCTGAAGTCGTACCCGCGCAACAAGTCCACTATTTCCACAATGGAGAAGGCACGTTCGGCAGGCATCAGGTCGCGCCGCTGCAAAGGCAGCGGCGAGTGCAGGCTGACGGCCAAGTGGCAGTCGCACTCCTCGACGAAACGGCGCAGCCCCTTGCGTATGCCTACAGTGGAAAGCGTTATCCGCTTGGGACTCCAGCCATAGCCATAGGGGGCTGTGAGGATGTGGAGTGCGGTGAGCACTTCGTCAAGATTGTCAAGCGGCTCGCCCATACCCATCATTACGACATTGGTCAGCCGTTCGCGCTCGGGCAGGGAGTGTATCTGGTTGATAATCTGTCGTGCCGTCAGGTTGGCCGTGAAGCCTTGCTTGCCTGTCATGCAAAAGCGACAGTTCATCTTACAACCCACCTGCGAAGACACGCACAAAGTAGCCCGGTCGGCATCGGGAATGAAGACCGACTCAACGTAATGTCCCTCGCCGACAGGATACAGATACTTCACCGTCCCGTCAACCGACCGCTGGTAATCGACGGGGGCCTCGGCCCCCACTTCGTATCTCTCCTTCAGGAGTTGCCGGTTCTTCAAGGAAATGTCGGTCATCTCGTCTATCGAACCGACTTTCTTCCCATACAGCCAAGTAGCTATCTGCCTGGCCGTAAATGCGGGCATTCCCAGTTCCTTGACGACGGTCTGCAACTCGTCCAACGTCCGCCCCAATAGAAAAAGCTTCTGTTCCATGTGTATATAAATAATGTAATAGGCAAGGCTACTCCCCCGAGGACACGTACTATCGGGATGGGGCACGCGGCCTTGGCGTGACAAAGATACGCATTTTTATCCCAAATCGGTCATTAGAGTCCAAAGCAATTTCGTTCTGCTGCCGTGCAGATTGGCTGCCACCTTTGTCGAAGGCGTAGCGGGCTACGCCGAGACAAAGCGGCAGACAAGATGCCGACAGCAGAACGAAAGGGCTTGGAAAACCGAAGAAAGACAACCAAACCCCAAGTCGGTGGTCTAATGACCGATTTGGGTTTATAAGCGCACAGGTCTGCCCGGTCGCAGAAAAGACAAAAAACAGCCCGGCAGCCTTAGCCACCGGGCAGTCTATAGGGTCTGCAAACGTGAGGAATGCCCCTCTGTCCTTAGAAGAACAGATAACGCATGTCTTTCACCTCACCCTTGTCATAAAGGTCGTTTATAATCATGTTGCCGACCATACGCTCATAGCGTGTGGCAATGGAGGTCTCCTCGACTTCGGCATTGTAACTGGAGTTGAGTTTGTCCTTGGCATAAGGTTGCAGAACAAACACGCCGCCGTTGCCTTTGACGGGAGCGCTCAGTTTGTTAAGTTCCGTACCATCGGCATAGGCACTTACCAAAGGCTCGCTGGTGCGCAAAGCCGGAACGTAAGCCGAAGCGGAGAACGTCACGTGCTTAACCGAGTCGGACACAGCCCCACTCAGGTTCCGATACTGCTCCAACGAAGTGGCACCGGCAGCCTGCATGTCTGCCATGATTTTCTCAGCCTTCTTGTCACGCAGGACCTCACGGCGCAGCTGGTCTTTCACCATAGAAAGCGGACGATAGCCTTCAGGCACGACAGCAGCCAGGCCGACAACCATCATGTGGTCGCTCTCGCCGCACTCGTACAGACCCGACACTTCGCCGACTTTCGCGTCAAAGGCCCAACGCAAGGCATCCTTTGTGCCACGGATGCCACCTATGCCATGCTCCGAGCTGGCAAGATTGTCCTTTGGATAGAGGCGATAACCGGCCTCTTCGGCGTTGGCCTCCATCTTCTCCAAAGTGTTGTTGGCAGCAATAAACTGGCTGAACTGATTGTAAGCCTTGCTATAGGTTTCCTTGCTGAACTCGATAGGACGCTTAATCACGGCCACCTTATGTTTCTCCGTCATCGCCTTGCGGTTTGTCACTTGAACGACTATGTTGAATTGCCCCAGGGACACATTCTCTATTTCATTTGTCTTCAGGTTGTTCAGGGTCTGAACATACTTAAGATTGTCGCCGTCCAACTGAGCACCCTCATAGGCAGCCGATGCCAGCCAAACCTTATCACCCTTCTGGTTGTACTTCTCAGCCAATGCCGTGAAATCGGCTCCGCCTTTCAGTGCATTGTAAATGCTGTCGGCCAATGTGCGGGTCTTGGACAAATCGCTGGCCATCACCTGTATCTGACGATACTCGATAGAGTCAGGCAACATGGCCTCACCCAAGCGTTTGAAGGAGTTCAGCGTATTGTCAGTCACATTATAATAGGGTCCGAAGACATCACCCACAGCAACGGAATCGAGACGGGAAACAACATCTCCCGGCAGGGCACGCGTAGAACAATACAGGTCTACATAAGGATAGTCCGAACCAGTAGACCGAATGAAAGAAGCATAATCCCCTGTCGTCTTGGACAACTGTGCCGTGTATTCATCCATCTCGGCACGAAGGGCGGCTTTGTCCTCTTCGCTGGCCGTTACCTGCACATCGATGTAGCGGATATTGCGCACCTCAACCGGCTGTTTGAACTGTTCTTTCTTCTTGTTGTAGGCAGCCTGCAAATCAGAGTCAGATACCGAGACCGTCGTGTCGGGAATAGAAGAATAAGGAACAGCGGTCAGCAAGACATCGGTCTGGTTCACTCTTGCGTCAAAAGTGTGCTGAGCCTCTACAGGGTTGGACAAAAGGGATTTCGTAATCAGTGCCTGATATTTCTCCTGCAAACGCATCTGCTTCAGCGTCCGCTCGATAAAAGCCCAGTAACGATACATCTCATCGTAATTCTCCACGAGCTGAGCAGGCATCTGGGCACGGTTCATATTGGAATAATCTACCAGGAACTTCTTCAAGGCATCTGCGTCGAAAGTACCCGTCTGAGGATTGCTAAAAGGAGTCTGTCGCAACAGAGGATGGGTTCCGGCATCAATAATGGACTGCAATTCGGCATTAGTTACCTTCAAGCCCAATTTCTCAGCCTCAGCCTCTATCAGTTTGTTTTCTACATAAGTGCGCCACACATCGTCTTGCAAGCGGTTGGCCTGCTCGTCGGTAAGAGCTGTCAAACCGCTCGAATATTTCACCACTTCTGTATATTCTTCTACCATAGCCTGATAATCGCGGGCAGAAAGCGACTCGCCTCCCACTTCTCCTACGTCTTGAGACTGATGCGGCTGCAACACGCGCCATGCATCGCCTGCTATGAAAGCGAACAAAGCCAAGCCCACAGCACCCACCAACAACGGTCCTTTGGACCTGATTTTCTGTAACGTTGCCATTTCTAAACTGTTCTTTTTATTGTTTTATTTATGATTTCTTCTTTTTCTAACTCTTTTAGCGCACGAAGGTACAAAAAATGCAAATACCCTGCTACCTAAATTCTCAAAAAAATCATCTAAAGGGCATCTCCAAGCATTTTTAAGCGCACCAGCTCAATCTTCGTAGCAGTCACTTTTACTATTTTGAACTGGTAACGGCCAATTGAGATTTGCTCATGTGCTTTCGGCAGACTCTGGTAATACTCCAAAATAAGCCCGCCTACCGTATGATAGTCGTCGGACTCGGGCAGCTCCAGCCCGAACTGTTCGTTGACTTTAGCTATCTCCAAACGACCGGAGAGCAGATACTCGTGTTCATTAAGCCGCTTGCACACATAGGAGACGTTGTCGTGCTCGTCCTCGATGTCTCCCAAGATTTCTTCGACCAAATCCTCCAGTGTCACAATACCTGTCGTGCCTCCAAACTCGTCCACCACTACCGCCATAGTCTTCTTCTGCTGCATGAAGAGTTGCATTAGCCTAGAAGCCGACATGGTTTCAGGGACAATCGGGATGTCCTTAATCCCCTTATGCCAGTCTGAAGGATTACGGAACATCTCAGAGGAGTGGATGTAACCTGCCACATGGTCGATATCGCCATCGTAAACGATAATCCTTGACAGCCCCTTCTCCACAAACAGATCTTTCAGTTCGCTCAACGTCGCGTCCAGGCCTACCCCCACAACTTCGGTACGAGGAACAAAGCAATCCCGTATCTTCACATTGGAAAAGTCAAGTGCATTCTGGAATATGCGGACCTCGGTATCCAAATTCTCTTCATTCCCGGCACTCTCTATTCCGGCTTGCACGAAATTACCCAGGTCTATTTTCCCAAACGCACGTCCCGTTTCTTCGCTCGTTGTCTTGATACCGAACAAGCGGAGGAACAGGCGCGCTCCCCCCGACACCAGACGGGCTACCGGAAAAAGCACCAGATAGCAAACGTACAACGGAACAGCAAAAAAGCGCATCATAAAGTCGGGATTTATGCGAAATAAAGCCCTGGGCAAAAACTCGCCCAGCAAAAGTACCGCCGCTCCCGCCGCCAGCACCGAAACGCCCCCCAGCACCCATACGTCGACGCCTGCCACCTCAGGCAGGAAATAGGCATAGGCCAAATAAGCAACAAGCACGCCATAGGCTATCAGGGCGATGCAATTGCCCACCAGCAATGTAGAGGCAAGGTCGTGGGAATAACGGAAGAAAAGTGACAAAATGCGGGATGCCACACCCGACTTTCTTCCCACTTCGAGCCGCAACCTGTCAGCATAGCCCGATGCAACCTCCATTCCTGTAAAGAAAGCGACGAAAGCCAAAGCTACCACCAGCCAAAGTAATGTCAAAGCCATATCATTTTCCTCCCTTCTGAACTTCCACCAAATCGGGGCGTTCCTGTCTTGTGTTGCCGGTCTGCACACTGTCGGTCTTTACGCTGTCAGCAGTACCCGCTCCCTCATCCACGTAGAAAATACCCTCCGGTTTGTAAATCGTATATATGGTCATCTCCTGGTTGGATTCAAAGCCATAGCCGGTGATTACCCGGTCGGGCTGTTCGATGCGGATGAAGCGGTCCGAGTACACCCGTTGTTTGTTCTGGTCCCAGAAAAGCAGCTCGGTATTAAAGCGTTCTCCTTTTTGGTTCTTCACGTCCACGTGCCCCTGCAACTTCCACAAGCGCATTTTGTCGTAATAATAGGCTGTGTCGCTCTGGATGCTTGCTTCTACCCGGAACAGCGTGTCGAACTTCTCCAGGTAAAGCCCTTTCTCGAAAGCCCAATACGAAGGATTCTTGCGGTCATAGACAAGCCACTCCTCCGTCTCGATGCGATAGCGCGTCACCCCCGAATCCGAAATCAGCGTCGTAACCTTCTCCGTATCCATCACCGGGAGAGAATCGCGAGGAGCAGCAAGAGCCACAGGAGCATTCTTCTTTCCCGAACAGGACAACAAAAGCATGAGCACAACCAGTATCCCAATGCCGTTGGCCATGCCTCCACAACCCTTGCAAACGTTATACCTTAGTCGAAAACACTTCATTACCTATCAGTCCACCTTGCGCTTGAAGAACCACCGTTCGTTAAACGTCAGCCCTATGCACAGGCGCAGCGTCCGCTCATCGAGGAACGAGGCCACCTTGCCTTTCGTACAGACGTACTGAGCCGACAAATTCAGCAAGGAGCGGGTACGCGGAATGGGCAATGCCAGACCGGCCGTAATGCCGTATTCATTGGCCGCACGGACACCCCCTACCTTATAATAAGGTTTTGTGAAGTAGCCACCTACCCGATATTTCACCACCGAGAAGTAATTGCGTCCCAGCGGATTGGGCTGGTACTCGGCTCCTACAGCCACCTTCATGCGCTTGCTGAAGGCATCGGCATTGTTCATAAACGACACATCGTCCCACTGTTGCACCATGCCGTCCACTCCCACCGTAAGGCGTCCGTCGTAGACATACGTCAGACCCGCCCCCCACGTCGCCGCCAATCCCGATGTGGCCACCGAGTCGCGGGTCGAGGTCGTACTGCCTGTAGTGGAATTGCCTGTCTGTGTCAGTATCTCGATGCTGTTGCTCAGGTCGTGTCCCGGCGTAAAGACCGCCCCCAGGGTCACGGCATGTTTCTTTCCAACATTGAACGTGTACTGTGCGCCGATGTCCAGCTTATAACTCCTTACCGTCATGGTGTTCTGTATCGTCAACGGAAACACGCTGGCATCCGACGGGTAGGTCTCCCCGCGCATGTGTATGATATCTCCCCACAAGTAAGAGATGTTGGCACCCACCGAGAAGTCCTTGAACAGCTTGAAGGAAGCACCGATGTAAGCCTGATGCAGGCCACCGTCTCCGGCATAGGTCACCTGAGCCGAATTGTCGGCATTGCCCGAGTTCTCCAGCGTGCCTGTCATGCCATAACCCACGTTGGAATAGGGCAACACGCCAAGGCTGATGCCACACCAAGGCGCAGCACGGAAGAGCATAGACACATAGTCGAAGCTCGAATTCTTGGCATTGGTCTTCAGCGTCCCGTTGCTGAAGTTCGTGTTCTGCAACGACACGCCGCCATCGAAGATGAACGTCAGCGAGTCTACAGCCGAATAAGACGCAGGATTTACGAAATTGACGTGGTTCTTGTCGCGCACGCCGTAGGCAATGCCGCCCATGCCCTTGCTGTTGGCCGGACCTTGATCGACCAGCTGCCCGTAGCCGTAGCGTGTATAAGGAGAGTTCGTATTGTTCTGAGCCACCGCCATGCCCGCCATTCCCAGCAACATAAGCACCGCAAACAGCGACCTTCTTCTATATCCTATCATTATAGTTCAATATTCGGTTTAATCCTTTAAGCACTAAAAATTTGTCTGCAAAGATGATGCTTTTTAAGTTGGTATCAAAAGAAATATCGTCCCCTCCGGTTAAAAAAACCAAAAGTTCAGGATATTTATGCCTCATCCTTTCGATGTAGCCGACCATTTCATACTCAATGCCTTTCAGCACTCCGGCGCGTATTGCCGTGTCGGTATCCTTGCCCATCGGCACACGCCTGCCCTCGGCTGCCACCAGGGGCAGACGCCCCGTGAACTGGTGCAGAGCCTTGAAGCGCATCTGCAGTCCCGGCGAGATGTTTCCTCCGTGGTAGCGTCCCTGCGCGTCGACAAACTCGTAGGTGATGCACGTGCCTGCGTCGATCACCAGCAGGTCGCGCCCCGGGAAGCGGGCGTTGGCCCCCACCACAGCCGCCATGCGGTCGTAGCCCAGCGTACGGGGCGTTTCGTACAGGTTCTCCACCGGCAAGGCGGTTGTCTCGTTCAGCCTCAGCAGAGGAACGGGCAGCAGCTCCAGCTGCCTCTTGGCCTCGTCGTTCAAATCCACCACGGTGGCAACAATGGCCCTGTCAAACGGGTACTTGCGATAGAATGCCGACAGATGTTCCAAGGTCGTGTTCGGGCCGTACGCCACGTCCAGCAGTTCTTCGCCGTCAAACGCCGCCACCTTGGCCACGCTATTTCCTATGTCAATTATTAGGTTCACAACGAATAGCTAAAGCAGATTTCTGTAGAAAAATCGGGCACAAAGTTAGCAAAAACGCCGGACTCCAAACAAGTGCGGCAAAAAATTCCCGACAAGACGGCTCAAGAAGCAGGCGGACGGCCCTTGAGAGACGACACAGGGCCTTGCATTGTCCGTCCCCAACGCTTACCTTTGCAGGCACATCCCGCCGGGGCACATCATCCCCCGCAAGCACAAGCTCATGCTGAACGACCAGAGACCCAAACTGACAGAAAGAAGAAGGCAACTGAAGCAATCGGCTGCCTACCGTGCCTTGCGCACTACGGCCAAGGTGATGGACAAGTACGGACTCGACCCCCTGATGGGCCTGCTCCCGGGCGGCATCGGCGACATGCTGTCGGCCCTCCTGGCCCTCCCGGCCATCTACATGGCGGCAGTCGGAGTACGCTCGCTGCCGCTGACGCTGGCCGTCGTCTTCAACATCCTGCGCGACGTTGCCCTTGGCCTCATTCCCTTCTGGATAGGCGATGCCATCGACTTCTTCAACCGTTCCTACCTGCAAAACCTGCGGCTCATCGTGGGCTTTGTGGAAGAAGACGAGGGCATCACAGGCGAAGTGAACCGCAAGGCCGCGTGGCTCGGCGCGGGCATTCTTCTTCTCTGCGCAGCCATTGCCCTGCTTGCGATGCTTGCCGCCCGGGCGGCGGAGTGGGTGGCCGGACTGTTCTGACCCGACTGTCAGCACCTTCTGCCCGCCCGGCAGGGACGGAGCAAAGGGCACAGCCCCGCCGGACTAACCACCTCTACTACAGTACGCCTAATTGCGCGCCCACCGTAAACCTAATTACACCTACCCCGGTAAGCCCAATTACAAGCACCCTCCAAGCGGCTGGCAAGGCACGCCCCGACGGCTGCCCACTCCCCGCCAGCCACCCTACCTGTGCCCGCCCGGCAGCACACCTGTGCCTGCAGACGGGCAATCCTGCGCCAGCGAGGGGGCGCACCTATGCCTCGGAGACGGCAAAAAAAATTCACGACATTCGGCATGACATTCAAAAAAAAAATTCCGTACATTTGTCGGCAAGCAAGCACGCCATCTGACTTTATCCGCCAATCCATAGTACCCAAGAGGTACCGCCTGGGAAACAAATCGAAAATATATGTTTTACCTTATAAATAAAGATATGAAGAAATCAACATTGACAATGGCTATCTTTGCCGCACTGCTTACCTCTTCGGCCATGTTCACCTCCTGCGGAGACGACGACACCAACAACACGCTCCCGAACAACGACCCTGTCATTCCCGTCACCCCGGACGAAGGCGAGGCCATGTCGCCCGCCGACCAGAAGGAACGCTTGGAAACCGTAGCCTTGGACTTCATGGCCCAGACCCCGTCGTCCGACTTCGATGCCATCGGCAACCTGGCCGACTACATCAAGGACACTTACGTCGACGACTACGACTGGGACAACGTGGGCGACTGGGCCGAAGACATCTTCGACGCTGCACGCCAAGCCCTCGGAACGACAACCACCGAGACTGAGACCGAGCACTACGGCGACAGCAGCTACGAGTATAACAGCATCTACACCAACTACAAGGCCGTACTGATGGCATCCAACTTCACCGGACACTTCACGGCACGCAACGGACGCTGGGAGCTGTCCGAGGCAGACGACCTGCGCTTCATCTTCCCCAACCAGAACGGGCAAGAGTGCGTCGTGCGGCTGGAGACGAGCGGCGACGTGAAGCAAGTGTACGCCTTCAACGTAGACGATTGGATGGACTACGACTATGAGAACTCGGGCGACACGTACATCAGCAACGACTACTACGACCGTACGCAATGCACCATCGGCGTGCCCGAGCACATCGTCGTCACCCTGACCCAGAACAACAGCCAAGTAGTCAGAACGGCAATAGACATCGACCTGGGAAGCATACAGGACGAGCGGTTCGACATCAGCAAGAACAACCTCACCCTCGCCGTGCTGGTAGAGGCCAACAACGGCTACAGGTTCAACCTCTCCCAAGTGGCCTACACAGCCAACAGCAAGGCAGCAGTGTCCTTCGAGATGAGCAAGAACAACTCCCCGCTCATCACCGTAGCCACGACAGCCGACGTACACGACATACCCTCCTGCAACGTGGACGCCTTCTCATCGGAAAACTTTGACCCGGACGACTACGACACCGACAACACCAACGCCAACAACGCTTTTGTCAAGGTAGATGTCATGGGCAAGGTGCAGATACAAGGAACACTCTCCGACGTGCGCAAGTTTGTGGACTACATAGAAGATGCCGACGACAACAGTTCCAACGAAAGCCTGTACAAATCCTACCTCAACCAGGCGAACGGACTGGCCGATGTGAACCTCTTCTACGACAATACATCAACCAAACAGGCAACAGTCAGCCTGGAACCGTTCATCGACGAGAGCTGGAGCGGCTCGACCTACTGGACCATGGAGCCTGTACTGAATTTCTACGACGGCAGTTCCTACAGCACCTTTGAAGCCTTCTTCAACGACGATGACTTCAAAAGTGTGATAGACACGTTCAAGACCCTCTCGAACCGATATGCCGACCTCGTAGGCGAGCACATCGACTGGTAGAGCCGTTCCCGATGAAGCATACAGCCTGGCTGCTGACTTTCTTGCCCACGCTCTGCGCTTACCTTCTCCACCCCGTCCGGGCACAAGGACAAGAGGAAGCGTGGAGCGTGACGCTTGACAGCATAGTCGTAGAGGGACACCGCTACAACTCGGCCATCAGAGAAAGGGCAGACGGCTCGCTGACGTGGGACATGCGCCTCATGGACGACCTGCCCAAGTTGCTGGGTGCCGCCGACCCCATACACTACATGCAGATGCTGCCCGGCATTCAGACGAACGCCGAGTACCACAGCGGAGTACACATACAAGGGACGGAAAGCTCGCACAACTACATCGCTTTGGGCGGTGTCCCCCTGTACAACGTAAACCACCTGCTGGGCTTCTTCTCGACGTTCAACGCCTCCCACTATCCGTCCCTGCGGCTACGCAAGACGGCAACCTCCGCCGCTTTCCCCAACAGGATAGGAGGCGAGCTGGAAATGGAACTGCCCATAGAGCAGGCCGACTCGGCAGGCGGCGAGTTCTCGGTCGGCCTCATATCCTCGCAGGGCACGCTCCGCCTGCCGCTCGGGAGCAGGACCACGCTCACCGTCTCGTTGCGCGGCTCTTACATCAACCTGCTGTACAGCCGGTGGATGAAGGCCGACAAGACGCAGGTGGAGTACCACTTCTTCGACACCAATGCCACCCTGGCACACCGCCTCGGCGATGCCGACGTGCTGGCCTTCGACTTCTACTGCGGCAGAGACCAGGGCGCGTTCGACGAGAGTGCCTACCAGGCCGACATAAAGGCCACTTGGGGAAACCTCATGGGAGCGGCCCACTGGCTGCACACCGGCAGCAACGGGCTGAAGGCCCAGAGCACGCTCTACGTCACCGCCTACCGCAACCGCTTCAGCCTTGCCATCCCCGACATGTACTTCCGGCTCCCTTCCTCCATCACAGACCTCGGCTACAAGGGGCGGCTCGATGCCGGAGGCTGGACTGCCGGCATCGAGGCCATCCTGCACGACATCCGCCCCCAGTCGCTACAAGCCACCGGAAACCTGAACACAACCGGAGGCGACGTACCAGCCACCCGCTCCTTCGAAGGAACCATATACGCCAATCATACGCACAAGCTATGCCAGGGCCTAACACTCGACGCCGGGGTACGGGCCAGCCTCTACGCCGTGGACCGCTCGGCCTACGGAGCCATAGACCCCACCGTCGGCCTGCGTTACGAGAGTCACAGCGTGCAAGCGAGCGCCACCTACTCGCTGCGCCACCAATACCTGTTCCAGACGGGCTTCACCGACGCAGGACTGCCCACGGAGTTCTGGCTGTCGTGCAGCCGGAACCACCACCCGCAATACGCCCACGGAGCCGACCTCTCCGTCGCGGCCTACCTGGCAGAGAGGCGTTTCCGCATCTCGGCCGACGTGTTCTATAAGCGGCTCTATCACCAGATGGAATACAGCGGCAGCATACTCGACTACGTGAACACGGACTACGACCTGGACCGCTTCCTGCTCCGGGGCGAAGGCACAAACTACGGCTTCAGCCTCATGCTCCACAAATGTTCCGGCCTCCTCAACGGCTGGGCCAGCTACACCTACACGCACGCCAGACGCACCTTCGAGGAAGAAAACATGCAAGGCTCCTACCCCGCCAGCCACGAACGCCCACACGAGGTGAACGCCGTGCTGACCTATTCGCCCGGCAGGCACTGGAGCTTCGGCGGCAGCTTCGTCTACGCCTCGGGCACCCCGTTCACCGCCCCGGTCTCGCTGCTCCTGATAAACGGCAACATCATAGCCCACTACGGCAGGCACAACGCCAACCGCCTGAAGCCCTACCTGAGGCTCGACCTGTCGGCCAACTACAAGTGGAAGCCCCGCTTTGCCAGAGAATGCGGCATCAACCTGTCGCTCTACAACGCCACTGGCCGGGACAATTCCCTGTTCTACCGCATAAAGAAGCGCAACGACGGCGCGTTTGCCTACCGCCCGGTGTCGTTCGTGTTCGGCCTGCTTCCCTCACTAAGTTATTTTTGCAAATTCTGATGAACAAGTCTCTTACCTGCCTATTGCTCTGCGCCGCGCTCACAGCCTGCGAGTCCGACTATCTGGGTACCGCCGAGTCCCAGCTGGTCGTCGAGGGCTGGATAGAGAACGAAGGCTACCCGGTAGTCATCCTAAGCCGCTCCGTCCCCATCAGCGAAGACTACACCCCGATGGACGAGCTGGACCAATACCTGCTACGGTGGGCCAAAGTCACCGTCTCCGACGGCCAAAACAGCGTAGTCCTCACCGGGAAATACGACAGCGGGTACTTCCCGCCCTACATATACACCACCGGCAGGCTGAAAGGACGTGCGGGCAAAAGCTACACCCTGACCGTGGAGTACCGCGACTACTACGCCACGGCCACGACCACCATTCCGCCCACGACCGTGCGCCCGGACTTCTTCGTAGAGAAGTGTGCCGACTCGGACACGCTGTACCAAGTCAAAGTATCCTTCTCCGACCCGCCCGGGGAGAAGAACTATTACCAGCTGTTTGCCCGGACGGGGGCGGACAGCAAGCAATACCTCGCCTCCTACCTGGGGAGCATCGACGATGCCGTGCTTGCCGACCACACCGAGTACACCGTCTACCGGGGGCGCAAGCTCGGGGCGGGAACCGACTACACGCCCTACTTCGCAGAGCAGGACACCGTGGCCGTCAAGCTGGCGCAGGTGGACAAAGCATCCTACCAGTTTTGGGACGGGTTCACCAAAAACCTGTCCCTGGAGGGCAACCTGTTCCTGGCTCCCTACACCAACGTCCGCACGAACGTCACAGGGGGCACCGGCTACTGGTGTGGCATGAATTCGTCCACGGCCTACTTCATCATCCCCCACCCCATCCCAGACAGGCTACCGCCCGAGGAGCCGTAAGCCGCGCCCGGCACCCCGGCAACCACCCTACCTGTGCCCGCCCGGGAGCACACCTGTGCCAGCGGGAGGGCAGTCCTGTGCCAGCAAGGGAGGGCACCTGTACCCGCACAGGACGCAACGGTAGCCCCCTCGCAAGCCGCTCCCCCCAGAAGCCGCGAGGAAAAGCCGGGGCAAGCGCGTCCATAGGAGCAAAAAGACAAAACAAGCCCAACTGCACATTCCCGGGCCTAAAATGCGCCAAAAACCAGCAAGTTTCACTACCTTTGCGGCCATGAAAAGAGCAATAATCGCCCTGCTCATGCTCTGGATGGCAGGAATGCAGGCCGGAGCAGCCGGAGAGGACTCGCTGCGCATCAGCCTGCTGACGTGCGGAGCGGGAGACGAGATATACAGCCTGTTCGGACACACCGCCCTGAGGGTGGAAGACCGGACGACAGGGCGCGACGTGGTGTACCACTACGGCGTGTTCGACTTTGACACGCCCAACTTCGCCCTGAAGTTTGCCTTGGGCGAAACGGACTACCAGATGGGCATGACGAGCTACAAACGGTTCCTCAGCGAATATGCATGGCTGGGGCGCAGCGTGGAGCAGCAGGTGCTGGACTTAACCCCCGAAGAGGCACGCCGACTGGCCGACAGGCTGGCAGAAAACTACCGGCCAGAGAACCGCGTGTACCGCTACAGCTACTTCTACGACAACTGCGCCACCCGTCCCCGCGACCAGGTGGAACAAGCCGTAGAGGGGCACGTGGACTACGGACGCGACATGGAGAGCCGTGCCACGGGGCAGACTTTCCGCAGCATCATGCGCCATTACGCCGAGGGACACCCGTGGTCGCGCTTCGGCATGGACTTCTGCCTGGGCAGCAAGGCCGACGAGCCGGTGAACCTGCGCGAGACGATGTTTGTGCCCTTCAACGTGCGCGACTACTTTGCCACGGCCCAGATTGCAGCCCCCGACGGCACCACCCGCCCGCTGACACGCCCCACCGAGACACTGGTGCCCAGCCCGGACACGCGCACACCGCAGGAAGACCAGGGCTTCACGCCCCTGCGGGCCGCCCTGCTGCTGTTTGCCGCCACGGCAGGAGCCACCATCTACGGACTGAAGCGCAAGCGGCCGCTGTGGGGCATCGATGCCGTGCTGTTTGCCGCAGCAGGTTTGGCGGGCATCATACCGGCCTTCCTGGTGCTGTTCTCTCAGCACCCGGCAGTAAGCCCCAACTACTTGCTATTGGTATTCCACCCCCTGCATCTGTTGTGCCTTCCCTGGATGCTCCGACGGGTAAGCCAATGCCGCAGGAGCCGCTACATGGCCGCCAATTTCACGGTTTTAACACTATTTATATTGCTTTGGGCTGTAATACCGCAAAGATTTGACTTGGCAGTATTACCTTTGGCCTGTTGTTTGCTGGTACGTTCGGGAAGCAACCTGGTGCTCTCTTGCCGCAAACAAGACTAAGAACGCAAACTTACACCTATTTATATAATAAGCACACGACGACTGACACCGTAGAGGAGACAATGAGAAAGGGACTTCTGACTTCCATATTGATGCTGACCTTCGGCGGCCTGCAAGCGCAGCCACTGCCCGCAGTGCCCAAGCTGGTGGTGACATTGACCATCGACCAGCTGCGCACGGACTACATGGAAGCATTCTCTTCGCTCTATGGCGAAAAAGGCTTCAAACGCCTGCTGCGCGAAGGCAAAGTGTTCCGCTCGGCCCAGTTCTCGTTTGCAGACGTAGACCGTGCCTCGGCCGTAGCCAGCCTCAACACAGGCACCACGCCGTCGGTCAACGGCATTGTGGGCAGCAACTGGATGGATGTCGGCACCCTGCGCACGGTGGAGTGCGTGGACGACCCCGCCTTCATGGGCAACTATACCGACGAGAACACCTCTCCGGCCAAGCTGCTGACATCGACCGTGGCCGATGAACTGAGAATAGGCACGCTCAACAAGGCCATTGTCTACGCCATCGCCCCCTTCCGGGACGCCGCCGTGCTGTCGGCAGGCCACGCCGGCAATGCAGCCTTTTGGCTCAACGCCGAAACGGGGAAGTGGTGTAGCACGACCTACTATGGCGACTTCCCGTGGTGGCTGAGCCTGTACAACGACAAGCAGGCGCCCGACAGCCGCATAGACGACCTGACGTGGACCCCGGTACACTCCGCAGAAAGCTACCGCTACCTGCCCGACGAACGGACAGAGGCGTTCAAATACAAATTTGCCAGCGAACACGAAAACAAATACCGCAGACTCATCACCAGTCCGCTCGTCAACGAAGAAGTGAACAGGCTGGCCGAAACCATATTGGACAAGACCGAGATGGGGACGGACAACGTGCCCGACCTGCTGGCACTCACCTACTATGCCGGAAACTACAGGCATCTGCCCACACGCGACTGCGGCATGGAGGTGCAAGACAGCTACGTACGGCTGGACCGCAGCATAGCCGGCCTGCTGGAGATACTGGACCGCACCGTGGGCCTGCAGAACGTGTTGCTGTGTGTCTGTTCTACGGGCTACAGCGACCCCGAAGCCCCCGATGCCGCCCCATTCCGCATCCCGGGCGGAGAATTCTACATGAACCGTTGCACCACCCTGCTCAACATGTATTTCATGGCCATCTACGGCGAGGGAAACTATGTTGAGACTTATCACGGACAACACATCTACCTCAACCACGACCTGCTGGAGAAGAAAAGGATAGACCTGAACGAGGTGGAAGAAAAAGCAGCCGACTTCCTGGTGCAGTTCAGCGGCGTGAACGAAGTCTACACCGGCCACAGGCTGCTGCTGGGAGCATGGTCGCCAAGGACAGAACGCATACGCCGCAGCTTTCACCGCAAACGCTCGGGCGACATCATCATAGAAGTGCTGCCGGGATGGACCATCATGGAGGAACACCAGACATCCAACCGGGTGGTTCGGACAGCTCCGATACTGGCACCGCTCATCTTCCTGGGAGGAAGCCTGAAGGCCGAGACGTTGTACACGCCGGTCGACATGGAACGCGTGGCTCCCACCCTGAGCAGTGTCCTGCGCATCCGGGCCCCCAACGCCTGCGACGGAACGCCCCTGCTCTGAGAACCCGCCTGTCCCTACAGGAATGCAGGGACCAGCCGTGAGCACACGGCAATCGGCAAAGGACATGCCCCCAAGGGACACACACGAAAACTCGCAACCCAACTTTTAGAAACAACAAAAACAAGATAGAACGACATGGGATTTAATGAATTTTTGAGCTCGATATTCGGAAACAAATCCTCACGCGACATGAAGGAAATCCAGCCGTGGGTGAACAAAATCAAAGCAGTCTACCCCGAGATTGCCAAACTGGACAACGATGCCCTCCGCGCCAAGACACAGGAACTGAAAGAATACGTGCGCAACTCGGCAACAACGCAGAGAGCCAAAGTGGACGAACTGAAAGCCAAAGTAGAACAGACGGAAATAGAAGACCGCGAAGCTCTCTTCAACCAGATAGACAAAATTGAAAAAGAAATACTCGACATCTACGAGAAAGCCCTTGACGATGTGCTTCCCCAAGCCTTTGCCATCGTAAAGGACACTGCACGCCGCTTTGCAGAAAACGAAGAAATCGTAGTCACCGCCACAGACTTCGACCGCCAACTGGCCGCAACCAAGGACTTCGTACGTATAGAAGACGACAAGGCCATCTATCAAAATCACTGGATGGCAGGCGGCAATGAGGTGGTATGGAACATGGTGCACTACGACGTACAGCTGTTTGGCGGCGTAGTACTGCACAAAGGCAAGATAGCCGAAATGGCAACCGGTGAGGGAAAGACTCTGGTGGCCACCCTGCCCGTATTCCTCAACGCACTGACAGGCAACGGAGTACACGTGGTAACGGTAAATGACTATCTGTCCAAACGTGACTCTGAGTGGATGGGACCGCTCTACATGTTTCATGGTCTTAGCGTGGACTGCATCGACAAATACCAACCCAACTCCGAACCTCGCCGCCGCGCTTACATGGCCGATATAACATTCGGCACGAACAACGAGTTTGGTTTCGACTATCTGCGCGACAACATGGCCATCAGCCCCCGCGACCTGGTACAGCGGCAACACAACTATGCCATAGTCGACGAGGTGGACTCTGTGCTCATCGACGATGCCCGCACACCGCTCATCATCTCCGGCCCCGTGCCCAAAGGAGACGACCAGTTGTTTGAGCAACTCCGTCCCTTGGTAGAGAGACTGGTAGAGGAACAAAAGAAACTGGCTACGCAATGCCTCATCGATGCCAAACGCCTCATCGCTTCAAACGACAAGAAAGAACAGGAAGAAGGCTTCCTGCTGCTCTACCGCAGCCACAAAGCCTTGCCCAAGAACAAAGCTCTCATAAAGTTCCTAAGCGAGCAAGGCATCAAGGCAGGAATGCTCAAAACCGAGGAAATCTACATGGAGCAGAACAACAAGCGGATGCACGAAGTGACAGATCCGCTTTACTTCGTCATTGACGAAAAACTGAACAGCGTAGACCTGACGGACAAAGGCATCGACCTGATAAGCGGGAACTCTTCCGACCCTACCTTCTTCGTCTTGCCCGACATCACCGCCCAGCTGTCCGAACTGGAAAACGAACAAGGACTCAACGATGAGCAACGGCTCGAAAAGAAGGATGCGCTGCTGACCAACTACTCCATCAAGTCTGAACGCGTACATACCATCAACCAGTTGCTGAAGGCATACACCATGTTCGAAAAGGATGACGAATATGTAGTGATAGATGGACAAGTGAAAATCGTAGACGAGCAGACCGGACGTATCATGGAAGGACGACGCTACTCCGACGGCCTCCATCAAGCCATCGAAGCCAAGGAGCGCGTCAAGATTGAAGCTGCCACACAGACATTCGCAACCATAACCCTGCAGAACTACTTCCGCATGTATCACAAGCTGGCCGGTATGACCGGTACGGCAGAAACGGAGGCCGGCGAATTCTGGGACATCTACAAACTGGACGTTGTAGTCATTCCCACCAACCGCCCCATAGCCCGCAAAGACATGAACGACCGTGTGTATAAAACCAAGCGCGAGAAATACAAGGCCGTCATCGAAGAAATCGAAACAATGGTACACGCCGGACGGCCCGTACTGGTAGGTACGACTTCTGTCGAAATCTCTGAAATGCTGAGCAAAATGCTCACCATGCGCAAGATACCCCACAACGTGCTGAACGCAAAGTTGCACCAGAAGGAAGCAGAGATTGTAGCCCAAGCCGGACAAACCAGTACCGTTACCATAGCCACCAACATGGCCGGTCGTGGTACCGACATCAAGTTGAGCCCCGAGGTCAAGGCAGCAGGCGGCCTGGCCATCATCGGAACAGAGCGACACGAGTCACGCCGCGTGGACCGTCAGCTCAGAGGACGCGCCGGACGTCAGGGAGACCCCGGCTCCTCGGTATTCTTCGTTTCGCTGGAAGACGATCTGATGCGTCTGTTCTCTTCCGACCGTATAGCCGGTGTCATGGACAAGCTCGGCTTTAAGGAAGGAGAGATGATAGAACACAGCATGATATCCAAGTCAATCGAACGGGCACAGAAGAAAGTAGAAGAGAATAACTTCGGCATTCGCAAACGCCTCTTGGAATACGACGACGTGATGAACAAACAGCGTACCGTGGTCTACACCAAACGCCGTCATGCCTTGATGGGAGAACGCATCGGCATGGATATTGCCAACATGATATGGGACCGTTGTGCCAACGCCATCGACCAAGCCGACTACGAAAGCTGCAAAATGAACATCCTGCAAACGCTGGCTATGGAGCCTCCCTTCAATGAAGAAGAATTCCGCAGTGAGAAAAAAGAAAAACTGGCAGAGCAGACTTTCAATGCCGCCATGGAACTCTTCAAACGCAAGACCGACCGCATGGCACAGATTGCCTACCCTGTCGTCAAACAGGTGTACGAGAACCAAGGACACATGTACGAGAACATACTCATTCCCATCACCGACGGCAAACGAGTATACAACATCTCCTGCAACTTGAAAAACGCCTACGAGAGCGAATGCAAGGAAATCGTCAAGTCCTTCGAGAAGGCCATACTGCTACACGTCATAGACGAAGCCTGGAAAGAGAACCTGCGCGAACTGGACGATTTGAAACAATCAGTTCAAAACGCCAGCTACGAGCAGAAAGACCCGCTGTTGATTTACAAGCTCGAATCAGTCAACCTCTTCGATGCTATGGTGGACAAAATCAATAGCCAGACCATCTCCATCCTGATGCGCGGACAGATACCGGTGCAGGTTCCCCCACAGAACATGCAACGCCCCCCGATGCCCAACCAAGCCCCCGTCCCGCCGAGCCAGCAGGCTCCTGTCCCGCCACGCCCGGCACAGGCTCCTGCCACACCGCACCCAGCACAAGCAGGAAGACCCGTTCCGCCACCAATGCCTGTACACGCCGCTCCTCGCCAAGAGGCACCACGCTACCGCGAGCAGCGCGAAGAGTTGCACGACCCTTACCAACAGGCCGCAGCACAACACGACACGCGCGAGAAACAAAAGCGTGAACCTTTCCGTGCAGAGAAGACGGTGGGGCGCAACGACCCCTGCCCGTGCGGAAGCGGCAAAAAGTATAAAAACTGTCATGGCCGCAACGCATAACACGCAACCTCGTCCTGCCTGACAAGAAACACAGGACAGGCCATCCTCGGCCATACAGGTCGGCACATCAGGCAAAAACCCGCTTCGACGGAGAAACCAGTTTGCCGATTGCCGACCTGTACTGCTTGCCTACCACAATCTTCATCCCATCCACCCAAACCTCTCATTTTCACGTGCAATGAAAACAAGACACTCCTCACCGCTGTTACTTCTATCCGGTCTGTTGCTATTTGCCAGTTGCCAGACACTCGAACAATTTTCCATCGACTACATGGAACCAGCCGAAGTCAGCTTCCCCGAAGAGCTTCAACGGGTGGGCGTTGTGAACAACACACCCAATTCTCCCAACCCGGACATGCCGACATTGAGAGCCGAACACGAGCAGGCTCCCAACATCGTATCGCACAAGGCAGAACGCTATGACGGAAAGGCCATGCTCACCACCGAAGCTCTTGCCCAGTCCTTAGCAGACCACAACTACTTTGAGCTGGTCGTTATCTGCGACTCGGCACTCCGGGCTACCGACACCGACCCGCATGGCCGCCCTCTCACCCCCGAAGAAGTGAACAGCCTGACCGACGCTTTGGGCGTAGACTTTCTCCTATCTGTGGAGAACGTACAAATGCACTCTCTCCACCAAGTAGCCTACCTGCCCGAGTGGAACGTCTACCAAGGCACCGTGGATGTCAAGGTCCAGCCCACCGTGCGCATCTATCTGCCCGGTCGCCAACGCCCCATGGCCACCATCAACGCCTGCGACAGCATCTTCTGGGAAGAGTTCGGTGAGAGTGAAGCCTTCCTGCAACACCACCTCATCGACGGAGAAGAACTGGTGGAAGAAGCCTCTACCTTTGCCGGGAACATCCCGGTACAGCACATTCTTCCCGAATGGAAAAACGCGACACGATACTACTTCGGCGGCGGAACTGTGAACATGCGCGACGCCGCCGTCTATGCCCGGGAAAGCGACTGGCCGGCGGCCACCGCCCTGTGGCATGACTCATACGAAAAATCCAAGGGCAAGAGCAAGATGCGAGCCGCCTTCAACCTCGCCGTGGGCTACGAGATGCAAGACAGCATCGGCACAGCCCTGCACTGGGCAGAAGTGGCACAAAAACTGGCCGAAGAACTGGAACATCCCAACGAGCACAGCGACCTGAACGACGTGCCCGACTACGTGCTTTCCACCCTCTACATGCAGGAACTGAAGAAACGGCAAGAGGCTCTACCACGGCTGCAAATGCAGACAAAGAGGCTCGTCAATGAAGATTTTTGACTCCACTGTGCAGAAAACGAACCTTTTTCCCTACCTTTGGCGGCAGAAAGGAGAACCCACATGAAACTTACCCCTACAGCACATGCCCTCATTGAAGAGGCCATTAAAAAAGCCGTGACCAAGTATGCCACAAAAGACGGGCAACAATCCATCGTCACCGACATACACCTGCAACCCAACCCTACCTCGGGAGAGCTTACCATCTTTGACGACGACGACCGGGAACTGTCCTCAGTCACCATCGACGGATGGGCCTCATACAACGACGAAGAAAACTTCTACGACAACGCGGAACGCGTCCTTACGTCCATTCTGAACAAACTAAAGTCACAAGGCTGCTTCGATAGCCTCAGCATCCTCAAACCCTACTCGTTCGTTATGATAGACGACGAGAAAGAGACCGTGACCGAGTTACTCCTCATGGACGACGACACGCTGATGGTCAACGACGAACTGCTGAAAGGACTCGACAAAGAGCTTGACGACTTTCTGGAACAGTTGCTAAAAGAATAACGCGTATGCCACACGGGCAGACAGTGTAAAAGCACCATGCCACACTGTCTGCACTCCAGACCTCATCACGCACAAACAGCTCCAACACGCAATAATACATTTATGAAAGACATCTTACTCAGGGCATGCCTACTCATGGGCATCCTGTTCACCACACCGACCTGCTTCGCCGACACCCCCATCCAGGAAGACTTTATGTTTGAAGTTATTTCGGAAGAAGACTCTACATGCGAGATAAGCGGAATGATCCCTAACGGTTACGATGGCATCCTCGTCATACCCGAGATATGCACCTCCTACACCGGCAACGAAAGCCATAGCTACCGAGTGATAGGCATAGGAGATTACGCTTTCTACTACATGGAAATGTCGCTAAACTCCGTGCAACTCCCAAACAGCATCACCTACATTGGTGCACACGCCTTCGAGCGTTGTACCGCATTAAGCACTATAAACATTCCTTACGGAGTAACTGCCATCCGGGACGGAGCCTTTGCCGACTGTCTGGTCCTCCAGACCGATATTCCCAACAGTGTCGTAACGATTGGAAAGGAGGCTTTCTGCAGCTGTGCTTCGTTCACCTCTATCGACATCCCCAACAGCGTCACAACCATCGGAGACTGGGCTTTTGACGGATGCTACAACACCAAAGTTCTTACAATAGGCTCCAACGTTTCGACTATTGGAGACCATGCCTTTACCAATCTATCCCTATTAGAAGAGATACGTGTACTAAGCCCGACCCCTCCGATGATACAAGCCAATACGTTCGACGATTACACCGTTCCGCTCTACGTCCCCATCGGTGCGGCACCGGCCTACCAGTCAACTCCGTACTGGGCGAACTTCGACATCAAAGAAAGCGACTTCACCGGCATCGGCGCCACAAGAGAGGATGCGATAACGGTTTCTACCAACGGAAACGAAATCCACCTCCACGGCATTGAGAACGGTACATCTCCCCTTGTCATGGTCCACAACACAAAGGGGCAGCTAATCTATAGCGGAACGGACACAACTATCAAGACACCCGGGCGAGGGCTCTACATCGTAACCGTGGCAAACCAGACGTTCAAAGTCTGCCTGTAAGCCCAGGCATAAACACAGACTACAGGCCAATGTCGGATTTTATTCCCGCAAGGCCTCATGCCTTCTTCCTCAGTTCGTCCTCCAGCCTCAGCACCTCGTCGCGATACTGCGCGGCCTCGATGAAGTCCAGTTTCTTGGCGGCCTCCTGCATCAGTTTGCGGGTGCGCTGTATGCTCTTCTCCAGTTGTTCCCGGCTCATGTACTGCACGATGGGGTCGGCTGCCATGCTGCTGCCGCCGGTCTCCTGCGGGGCATAGGGCTCTGCCTTCCGGGTGGCGGCTTCGCTGCCCTCCTTCTCGGTCGTGGAGGCAAAGATGTCGAGGTTCCGCGCCTTCTTTATCTGCTGCGGGGTGATGCCGTGTTCTTCGTTGTAGCGCAGCTGCTTCTCACGGCGGCGGTTGGTCTCGTCGATAGTAAGCTGCATGCTCTCGGTCACCTTGTCGGCATACATGATAACCAGGCCGTTGACATTGCGGGCCGCCCGTCCTGCCGTCTGCGTCAGGGAGCGGTGCGAGCGCAAGAAGCCTTCCTTGTCGGCATCGAGTATGGCCACAAGCGACACCTCGGGCAGGTCCAGCCCCTCGCGCAGCAGGTTCACGCCCACCAGCACGTCGTACTCGCCCTCGCGCAGACCGCTCATTATCTTCACCCGCTCCAGCGTGTCCACGTCGCTGTGTATGTAGCTGCACTTTATGCCGTTGTTCAGCAAGTACTCTGTCAGTTCCTCGGCCATGCGCTTGGTGAGGGTCGTCACGAGGGTGCGCTCGCCCCGCTCGATGCGCAGCTGTATCTCCTCCATCAGGTCGTCTATCTGATTATGGCTGGGACGCACCTCGATGGCCGGGTCGAGCAGCCCCGTGGGACGGATGACCTGTTCCACCACCACTCCGCCGCTCTTCATCAGCTCGTAGTCGGCGGGGGTCGCGCTGACATATATCACTTGCTTGGCCATCTGCTCGAACTCGTCGAACGTCAGCGGGCGGTTGTCCAGCGCAGCGGGCAGACGGAAGCCATACTCCACGAGGTTCTCCTTGCGCGAACGGTCGCCCCCGTACATGGCCCTTATCTGGGGCACACTGACGTGGCTTTCGTCTATGACAATAAGGAAGTCGCCGGGAAAGAAGTCCAGCAGGCAATAGGGGCGCGTGCCGGCGGCTCGTCCGTCGAAGTAGCGCGAGTAGTTCTCTATGCCCGAGCAGTGGCCCAGCTCGCGCAGCATCTCCATGTCGTAGGTGACGCGCTCGTGCAGGCGTTTGGCCTCCAGCAAGCGGCCTTGCCCCTCAAACCATTCCTCCTGCCGCCGCAGGTCGTCCTCTATCTGGTGGATGGCACGCAGGGTGCTCTCCTTGGTTGTCATAAAGAGGTTGGCCGGATAGATTTTGTAGCTGTCGAACTTGCCCACCGACACGCCCGTCACCGGGTCCACCTCCTCGATGCCGTCCACCTCGTCGCCCCAGAACACCACGCGCAGCAGGTTGTCGGCATAGGCCAGGTAGATGTCCACCGTGTCTCCCTTCACCCGGAAGTTGCCACGGGAGAGTTCCACGTCGTTGCGCACATAGAGCGAGTCCACCAACCTGCGCAGGAAGACGTTGCGGCTGAACGCCCTGCCCTGCTGCACCTCGATGACGTTGTTGTAGAAGTCGGCCGGATTGCCCATGCCGTAGATGCACGACACGGACGACACCACCACCACGTCCTGCCGCCCCGACAGCAGGGCCGACGTGGCAGCCAGCCGCAGTTTGTCTATTTCGTCGTTGATGGCCAGGTCTTTCTCTATGTACGTGTCGGTGCTGGGCAGGTAGGCCTCGGGCTGGTAATAGTCGTAATAGGAGACGTAGTACTCCACCGCGTTGTGGGGAAAGAAGCTTTTGAACTCGCTGTAGAGCTGCGCGGCCAGCGTCTTGTTGTGACTCAGCACAAGCGTAGGCTTGTTGATGTTGGCAATGACGTTGGCTATGGTAAACGTCTTTCCCGAGCCGGTGACACCCAGCAGCGTCTGCGCCGGGAGCCCCTGGCGCACGCCCTCGGTCAGCTCGGCAATGGCTTCGGGCTGGTCGCCCGTGGGTTTATAGGAAGATACCAGTTCAAACTTGTTCATTGTTGCATTCTTTAGGGTTCAGAGGTCTATGCGCACCACGCCGCCGTAGGGCGTCAGGTGGCCGAACATGCCGTCGCAGCCGAAGTGTCCGGCATACAGCTCGGCGCAGAGCACCACCCCGGCGTGGGTGAACACCCCCACCCGCTGCCAGGGCCTGCGGCGCACCTCGTCGAGGAAGTGGGCCACGCGCTGCCGCTGCATGGCAAACGACTCGCCTCGCGTAGGCGCCACGTTCAGATAGTCGGCATACCACTCCTCCAGGCGCGGGTCGTCGATGTCGTCGTAGGCCCGCATCTCCCAAGCCCCGAAATCCAGTTCCAGCAGACGGTCGTCGCGCTCGGCATCGGGATGCCCGCAACTGGCCGCCAGGCGCGTGCAGCGGCTCAGGGGGCTGGTGTACACGTGGTCAAACGCCGTGCCCGCAGGCAGCAGTTCCGCAAGGCGGGCACGCACGTCGGCGGCCTCTTGCCCGAAGGTGTCGCGCAGGGGCACATCCGTGCGGCCATAGCAGACTCCCGGAGGGACGGCGACCGAGGTGTGACGGACGAAGTAGAGTTCCATGGCGTAGGGTTTGATGTTTGTTGGAAGGCTGGCAGGCACGTGCGCCGACCGGGGTGCAATATTCGAGAAAAAACGCGACTCCTGCAAGCATTCGCCCGCCTTATTTGCTTTCCGGGCCGTGCTTTCTCCGCCCGCCTCCGGGCACAGGTCTGCCCGTCACCGAGCGCACCTCTCCCCCTCCGGGAGCAGACCTGCGCCCGGAAGCAAGCGAAGGTGTGCCCGCGACGGAGGCTTTCGGCCTCCCGTCAGCAGGTGGCGGAGGGGAAGAAGGGAGAACGAACCTGACGGGCGACAAGCCGCGCCTCAGGCCACGAGGCCGCGCCACAGGGCGACGGCGCAGAGCAGGAACGACAGTTCGCAAAGCAAGAAGAGTGCCCCGCAACAGTCGCCCGTATATCCGCCCAGACGCTTGTGCATGAGCAGCACAAGCCAAGCGAACGTCGCGACGGGGGCCAGCAGCGCGGGCAACAGGGCGGCAGAGGGCAGGCAGAGGACGGGCAACACCCCGGCCACCAGCGACACGGCCACCTCGCCCCGGCTCATGCGCCGATAGGTCACCCCCATCTTGCAGTCGCTCTCGGGGCGGGCATAGGGCAGGACGTTGATGATCTGCGCCGCCACGGCCTTGCACCACGGGTCGCCACAGGCCAACAGCGCACAAAGCACCGGCAAGGGCAGTCCGCCCGTGGGGACGTGGGCCAGCAACAGGCCGTAGGCCGCAAGGCCCACCACGGCGTAGCTGCCCGCGTGGGAGTCCTTCATAATGCGCAGCGTAGCCTCGCGGCTGGTGCCCCCGCCGAAGCCGTCGAAGAAGTCGCCCAGCCCGTCCTCGTGCAGACAGCCGGTAAGCAGCAGGCGCACAGCCAAAGCCACCAGCCAGGCCAACTGGAGCGGCAGCACCTGAGCGGCCAGCCATAGCACGGCGGCCATGAGACTGCCCGTAATCCAGCCCGTCAGGGGCCAGTAGGGCACCGTGTGGCGGTAAGCCTCCTGTGGGGGCTGCACCAGCCGCCACACGGGCAGACGGGTAAGCAGTGTGAGGGCGGCCAGGAAGTCGGCCAGCGGGGTGCGGCGGATAAGGACGCGCGGCATGGCAGTGTCAGAAGTATTTGGTTATGGCGGCGTTGCCGAAGGTGTCCATCTCGTTTATCATCCGCACGGCAGAGTCTACAATGGGATAGGCGCAGATGGCTCCTGTACCTTCGCCCAGACGCAGGCCCAGGTTGAGCAGCGGCTTGGCTCCGATGGCATCAAGCAACAAGCGGTGTCCGCTCTCGTCGCCACAGTGGCCGAAGACAGCGTAGGGCATCACCTCGGGACAGAGGCGGCTGGCAGCCAGCAGGCAGGCCGTCATAATGAAGCCGTCCACCAGGACAAGCACGCGCAACTCGGCAGCCTGCAACATGGCACCCACGGCCATCACCATCTCGAAGCCGCCGAAATGGCGCATCACGTCGGTCACCGAACCGTCGCCCCGATAGCTGTCCAAGGCCCGCGTCAGCACGTCGAGCTTGTGCGACACGCCCTGCGGCCCAAGACCGCTCCCGGCTCCCACGCAGCGTGGCAGAGGGATGTCCGTCAGACACGTCATCCAGAGCGAAGAAGCCGAAGTGTTGCCTATGCCCATCTCTCCGAAACTCAGCACGTTGCTGCCCTCGGCGTGGCAACGGCGCACCACCTCGGCACCGCGCTCCAGGCAAAGCTCCATCTCGTCGGCAGTCATGGCGGGCCCGTGCAGGTAGTTGCGCGTGCCGTGGGCCACCTTCAGGTCAATGATATCCAGCCCAGAGGGGAAATCGTAGTCCACGCCCGCGTCCACCACCTTCAGGCCAAAGCCGTGCTGGCGGCACAGGAAGTTGACACCGGCCCCTCCATGCACGAAGTTGAACACCTGCTGCCACGTCACCTCCTTGGGCGACAGGCTCACGCCTTCGTCGGCAATGCCGTGGTCGGCGGCAAAGATGATGTTCTGCGGACGGTGCAGTTGCGGGCAGAGGGTCTGCTGCACAAGCCCTATCTGCAAGGCCAGTTCTTCGAGGCGGCCCAGCGAGCCCTTGGGTTTGGTGAGGTTGTCTATCTTGTCGGCCAGCTCCCGACGCAGAGTCTCATCGGGGCGGGCAATGCGAAAGGTTCTCATCATACGTAGTGTGTCTTTAGTCGACCGAAAGCCCCGCCTCCTGTCCACAGGGGTGGTAGGCAGCGGGGCTTGGGATACATGTTTATGTCGGTTGTTGGGAATTATTTTTTGCGCAGGGCGGCGATACCTTCCTTCAGCGAGCGGATGATGCTCTCGGCATCGGCCTGCTTCTTACGTTCCAGCTCGACCACAGCGGCGGGAGCGTGGCTGACAAACTTCTCGTTGCCCAGTTTCTTGAGCACGCCTTGCAAGAAACTCTCCTTATGCTTCAGCTCGGCCTCCATGCGGGCTATCTCGGCCTCAACGTCAATGAGATTGCCCAAAGGCACGGCATACTCGGCAGTCCCCACCATGAAGGCGGCGGCACCTTCGGCCTTGCTCTCCACGACGGCGATGGCCGAGAGGTTGCACATCTTCGTCAGCACGGCGTTGAAGGTAGCCACGGGGTTCTCGCCCACTACCTGCAATTCGAGCACTTCCTTCTGGGCAATGTTCTTCTGAAGGCGTATGGCACGGACGTTGCTCACCACCTCCTTTACCGTCTCGAACTGTTGCAACAGCACCTCGTCGGCCTCGCCGGGCACGGCCATCGGGCTTACCATAAGGCTCTCTCCGTCCTGGCGCGGGCACAAGTGTTGCCACAGTTCCTCGGTAATGAACGGCATAAAGGGATGCAACAGATGTAGCAGGCTGTCAAAGAAGCCGATGGTGCGGTCGTACACTTCGCGGCAGACCGGTTGTCCGTATGCGGGCTTTATCAACTCCAGATACCACGACGAGAACTCGTCCCAAAACAGCTTGTAGACGGCCATCAGAGCCTCGCTCAGCCGGTATTTGCCAAAGAGGTCGGACACCTCGGCCGCCACGGCGTTCTGCTTGCACTCGAACCAGTGCATGGCCAGCGCGGAAGCCTCGGGCACGGGCGCATCGGCACTCACCTCCCAGCCCTTGACGAGGCGGAAGGCATTCCATATCTTGTTACAGAAGTTACGCCCTTGCTCGCAGAGGGTCTCGTCGAAGAGTATGTCGTTGCCAGCCGGGGCCGAGAGCATCATGCCCATGCGCACGCCGTCGGCTCCGAACTGGTCTATCAGGTCGAGCGGGTCGGGCGAGTTGCCCAGCGACTTGGACATCTTGCGCCCCAGCTTGTCACGCACGATACCCGTGAAGTAGACGTTGCGGAAGGGCATGTCACCACAGTATTCGTAGCCCGCCATTATCATGCGTGCCACCCAGAAGAAGATGATGTCCGGCGCCGTCACAAGATCGCTCGTAGGATAGTAGTACTTCACTTCCTCGTTCTCCGGATTACAGATGCCGTCGAACAGCGAGATGGGCCACAGCCACGACGAGAACCACGTATCGAGGCAGTCCTCGTCCTGCCGCAGGTCGGCTGCCGTGAGGGCTTCGTTGCCCGTCTGCCGCCGCGCCAAGGCCAAGGCCTCTTCAGCCGACTCGGCCACCACGTACCCCCCTTGGGGCAGGTAGTAGGCCGGTATGCGGTGTCCCCACCACAACTGACGGCTGATGCACCAATCCTTTATATTCTCCAACCAGTTCTTGTAGGTGTTCTTATACTTGGCAGGATAGAACTTCAGCCTGTCCTCCATTACCGGCGGCAGAGCCATATCTGCAAAATGCTGCATCTTGAGGAACCACTGCATCGACAGTTTCGGCTCTATGGGTACGTTGGTACGCTCCGAGAAGCCTACCTTGTTTGTATAATCCTCCACCTTCTCCAGCATTCCGGCCTCGGCCAAGTCGTGCTCTATCTGCCGCCGCACGTCGAAGCGATCCATGCCCACGTACAGCCCGGCGGCCTCGGAGAGCGTGCCGTCGTCGTTGAAAATATCGATAGAGGCCAGCCGGTGCTTCTCGCCCAGCATATAGTCATTCACGTCGTGGGCAGGCGTCACCTTGAGGCAGCCCGTGCCGAACTCCATGTCGACATACTCGTCCTCGATGACGGGGATGACGCGGTTCACCAGCGGCACCACCACCCGTTTACCCTTCAGCCAAGCCGTCTTCGGGTTATCCGGGTTGATGCACATGGCCGTATCGCCCATGATGGTCTCCGGGCGCGTGGTAGCCACTACGGCGTACTCGCCCCCCGACGGCATCTCTGTCCCCTCGGCATCGGGCGAGGCCACGTAATACCTCAGATAATACAGTTTGCTATGCTCCTCCTTGTAGACTACCTCCTCGTCCGAGAGAGCCGTCAGAGCCTTGGGGTCCCAGTTGACCATGCGCACGCCCCGGTAGATAAGCCCCTTGTTGTAGAGGTCGACGAACACCTTGACGACGCTGCGGCTGCGCACCTCGTCCATCGTAAAGGCCGTGCGATCCCAGTCGCACGAAGCCCCCAACCGGCGCAATTGCTTCAGGATGATGCCCCCGTGTTCGTGCGTCCATTCCCAAGCGTGGCGCAGAAACTCCTCGTGCGTCAAGTCCGTCTTCCTGATGCCCTGACTGGCCAGCTTGGCCACCACCTTGGCCTCGGTAGCGATGCTGGCGTGGTCCGTGCCCGGCACCCAGCAGGCATTCTTGCCCTCCATGCGGGCACGACGCACCAAAATATCCTGGATGGTATTATTAAGCATGTGTCCCATGTGGAGCACGCCCGTCACGTTTGGCGGCGGAATGACGACGGTATAGGGCTGACGGCCATCGGGTTTAGAACTGAACAGCTTGTGGTCCAGCCAATACTGATACCACTTTCCCTCCACCTCGGCGGGATTGTACTTACTTGCTAATTCCATTGTCTTCAGAGAAAAGGTTCTAACTATAATGTGATAACGGCCGCAAAATTAATAAATTAATATGAAACTCGCCTGTCACCCGCGCAAAATAGAGCTGCCCCGTGCCCGCAGGCAACGGTCCGCCCTACGACTCCAGCCCCTTGGCCCGGCGATAATCGACCAGGCTGGCGCAACGCGCTCTCCAGTTCTACGGAAGCCGCGCTAATGGTCTTCATCACAACCCGCACCATAGGCCTTACCGACTCGGTCTCCCTGCCTATAGACATGGCGTACCACTTGTGCCTTCTGCCTTTACCCTAAGGATTGTACTTTTTCATCAGCTTATGCATATCGCCTACGTTTTACGTTTCTCACGTCTCGCCCGTAACAGTCCGTCCGCCGGAATAGCTTATTGAACCCCAATCGGTCATTAGACCACCGACTTGGGGTTTGGTTGTCTTTCTTCGGTTTTCCAAGCCCTTTCGCCCTGCTGTCGGCATCTTGTCTGCCGCTTTGTCTCGGCGTAGCCCGCTACGCCTTCGGCAAAGGTGGCAGCCAATCTGCACGGCAGCAGGACGAAATTGCCTTGGACTCTAATGACCGATTTGGGTTGAAACCTCTGCAAAACCCAGAACGTCCTATCGCATGTCAAAAGAATATGCGGTAAAACCGGACTTTTGCAAAAGCCTTTTACGAAATGTGTAGCAAAACTGTAGCAGGGGGTAACAATACCGTACAACATGATGCGTTCCCACGCCTTGTATCCCCCGAGACAACACGACGGCGGATGCGGGGGTGACGTGCCACAAGCATTTAGTGTCTCCTGCTTGTACACGTCCGCATTTATTGTTATTTTTGCAACTCAAATACACTTTACTAGCCACATGGACATGAAACAAGACAACACAAGACGTGGCTTTTGCCTCCTGCTGAGCTTGCTCTGCTGCCTGATAGGTTCACTGCCAGCCAGTGCTACGACCGACAACATCGCGCCTGCGGCCCACCTGACCGCTTCGTCGGCTTTAGACGGGTTCCCCGTAGAGAACATCACCGACGGCGCGGCACGCGTGATGGATGCCCGGGAATGGCGTTCGGCCTCCACACAGACCTTCTGGGGACAGATAGACTACCCGGAACTGACGCTGAGGTGGGACTCCCTGCAATCGGTGAACCGGATAGTGCTGTACGACCGCCCCACACCGGACAGCCACATAGCAGGCGTGGCCCTGCACTTCAGCGACTCGTCGCGCATCTTCGTGAACTCGATACCCAACGACGGCAACCCCAAGGTCGTGGACTTCGACACCAAGCAGATAGAATGGGTACGCATAGAGGTGACGGACGCGGACGGGATACACGTCGGTTTCTCGGAGGTAGAGGTGTTTCTTTCCGTAGATGCCAACAAAAGCTGGGTGGGCAAGGTCAACCCCTATATCGAAACTGCACGCGGACGCTACTTCTACTTCGTCACAGGCTCGCTGCCCTTCGGGATGATTAGCTCGGCTCCGCTGACCCGTAACAAAAACCAGTATGGAGGCGGCTACAACTACAACTCGCAGGAAGTCCTGGGCTTCCCCCAGTTGCACGACTGGATGATGTCGGGCGTGACGCTGATGCCCACCACCGGGTCCGTGCCGACGGCACAGGGCGAGCAAGGCTGGAAGTCGGCCTTCTCGCACGAGGGCGAAGTGGTCCGTCCGGGATACCACAAGCTGTACCTGGAACGGTATCACCTCTGGGTGGAGCAAACGGCGACAGACAGGGTCAGCATGTACAAGTACACCTATTGCCAGGACACTGGGCAGTCGGATGTCCTGCTGAACCTGGGCGGATTCTTGGGAACAACGACTATGGTCAACCCCCAGGTGCGTAAGGTCAGCGACAGGGAACTGAGCGGCTCCGTCTATACGGTAGGACGGCTGTGGGGCGGCCCCGACAGCGTGAAGGTCTACTTCAACGTCCGCTTCAGCAAGCCTATGGAGACGCTGGGAGCCTGGACGGGACAAGAGGAGGAACACGACGTGCAGACGTGGAGCGCACCCACGGTATCGACTCCCCGCAACGAGGGACGCAGCTACCGCGACGCTCCAAGCTGCGGCGTGCGTGCCGGTTTCCACGCACAAGCGGGCGACTCGCTGATGGTAAAGGTGGCAATATCCTACGTGAGCGAGGCAAATGCCCGTGCCAACATGGAGCAGGAGTGCAACCATTGGGACTTCGCCCGGGTCTGCCGGGAAGCGCAACAGACGTGGAACGATTACCTGGGACGCATCGAAGTGAAAGGAGGAACACCCGCACAGCAGGAGAAGTTCTACACGGACCTGTGGCACGTCCTGCTGGGAAGGCACAAGATAGACGACGTTAACGGCGAGTACCCCGACTACACCGAAGGAGAGGTGCGCGACAAACATACCCTGAACGCCGTGTTCAAGAAGCGGACCCTGCCCAGGGACGAACAGGGGAATGTTAAGTTCCACATGTACAACTCGGACGCTTTCTGGCTGAGCCAGTGGAACCTGAACATCCTCTGGGGACTGGCATGGCCCGAAGTGCTGGACGACTTCGCCGCCTGCCTCGTGCAATATGCCGACAACGGCGGACTGCTTCCCCGGGGGCCAAACGCAGGCGGCTACTCGTTCATAATGACGACCTGCCCGGCCACCAACCTGATAACCTCCGCCTTCCAGAAGGGAATGCTGACCAAGGTGGAGCCGCTACACGCCTACCGCCGCATGAAGGAAAACCACCGGGGAGGAGGCATGATAGGCACGAAAGAGGACATCGCCTTCTACGAAAAGCATGGCTACATGCCCGACAACGCCGGGACAACCATCGAAGCGGCTTTCCAGGACTGGGCCTTGTCGCAGATGGCCGAGAAGCTGGGGAAAAAGCGGGATGCCGCCTACTATGCCAGACGCTCGGCAGGCTGGGAGAAGCTGTACCACCCCAGCCTGAAACTGCTGATGCCGAAGGACCGAAACGGCAACTGGCTGCACGAAGACCCCCTCAGCGGAAAAGGCTGGATAGAGTCTAACGCCTGGCAGGCAACGTGGTCCGTGTCGCACGGGCTGTCGCGCCTGGCCGAGCTGATGGGAGGCCAGGACTCGCTGGCCAGCAGGCTGAACTACGCGTTCGAGCAGGCCCAGGGCGAAGACTTCGTGTACGGCTACACGACGGGGCACATCAGCTACGCCAACCAGCCCGGGTGCTCCGACGCGCACGTCTTCAACAGGATAGGCAGAAGCGACTTGGCCCAATACTGGGTACGGCGGGTGCAGGCGCAAGCCTACGGTGCCAACATCCCGGACAGAGGGTATGGCGGACACGACGAAGACCAGGGACAGATGGGCGGAGTGAGTGCCCTGATGTCGATAGGACTGTTCAGCGTGACGGGGACCTCCTCAAAAGACCCGGTCTACGACATCACCGCCCCGATATTCGACGAGGTCGTCATACACCTGTCGGACAAGTACTACACGGGAGAGAAAGTCGTCATCCGCACCGAGAACAACTCGGCATCGAACTACCTCATCAAGCAGTGCGAATGGAACGGCACCCCGCTGCCCCACTTCCTGCTGCGCCACGAGGACCTGGCCAAGGGCGGAGTGCTGAGACTGGTACTGAACAGGAGGTAGGCGGCAGCCCGCCTCCCCTTCCGTCGCGCTCCCCCGACCACCGACTTGCATCGAAAATTTAGTATAAACATATTATGGAACCATTTCAATTCGTCATCGATTTCATCCTCCACATCGACCGGCACATGATAGAGCTGGTGCAGGACTACCACCAGTGGACGTATGCCATACTGTTTCTGATAATCTTCTGCGAAACGGGGCTTGTCGTGACCCCCTTCCTGCCGGGCGACTCCCTGCTGTTTGTGGCCGGAGCCATCACCGCCTTGCCGGACATGCCCCTCGACATAGGCTTCTTGGTGTTGGTCGTGTTTGCCGCCGCCGTACTCGGCGACTCGTGCAACTACATGATAGGGCACTTCTTCGGCAAGAAGCTCTTTGCCAACCCCGATTCAAAGATATTCAAACAAAGCTACCTGGACAAGACGCACGACTTTTTCAGGAAGTACGGAGGCAAGACCATCATCCTGGCGCGGTTCATCCCCATCGTACGCACGTTTGCCCCGTTTGTGGCAGGCATGGGCAAAATGAATTACTACTACTTCATGCTCTACAACGTGGCGGGTGCCGCCCTGTGGGTCGGCGTGTTCTGCTTTGCAGGCTATTTCTTCGGCGACCTGCCTTTTGTCCAGCAGAACCTCAAGCTACTGTTGCTCGCCATCATCGTCATCTCGGTACTGCCCGCCGTAGTGGAGGTGGTTCGAGCCAAGCTGGGGCGCAGGTAGGCGGCAGACGTGCCCAGGGCCTGGCCGAGTCCGGACTGTCGGTAGTGCGTTTTATGTTCCGCATTCTGCTGTTTTTGTTCTTTTGTTCCGCTTTTTTTCGTACGTTTGCCCAGTCTTATGTTCAAGAAGTAAAGGCGTGGCGCGTACAGTTGCTATATGGTTGTCGGTGGTGTGCCTGCTTGCCTTCGGGCGTTCGTGGGGAGCCGAGCCGTCGGGGAGCCGCCCCGACCCGCTGGCAGAGGTGGTCGACTCGCTCGTAGAGCGGGCCATCGGCATGGCCTCGGTACACCAGGGACGGGTGGAGTCCTACGATGCCAAGCTGTATGTCAAAGGGCGGGTGGACGTGAAGAAGCGCAACTTCCTGCTGCGCTTTATCCCCACCGGTTTCAGGTTCCGCAAAGGCACGAGTGAGTATCTGATGGAAACCTACAGCGACTTGCGCTTTACAGCCCCCGACATGTATGACCAGAAGGTGACTGCCTGTGTGGGCACGTTGTCCAATCTCCGCGAGGTTGCCGGACAGGTGTCCGAGTATTTCCATGTGGATGTCTATTCGCCGACGCTCATGTACGGCCAGTTGCTTTCGCCGCTCTCCCCCGAGGCGACGAAGTATTACAAGTTCCGTCTGGACAGCGTGTGGCAGGGTGCCGAGGGGATGGAGTATCGCATAGGCTTCGCGCCCAAGGTGAGCAGCCTCCAGCTGGTCGAAGGGCACTTGGTGCTAAACAGCAAGGCTTGGACGGTGCGCGAGTTTCATTTTGAAGGATACACCAAACTGATACGCTTCGCCTACAGTGCCCGCATGGGAGAAGTGGGACGAAAGGACGAACTGCTGCCCGTGGAGAGCCGGGTGCACGCCAGGTTCCGCTTCGCGGGCAACGTGGTCGAGGGCGACTATGTGGCGGTGCTGGACTGCGGCGATGTGGCCTGCCGGGCTGCCTTGCAAGAGGAACCGCGCCGGACGGCGAGGCAGGAACAGTATAACCTGTCCGACTCGTACACGCTGCGCTGCGACACCAATGCCTACCGCAGCGACACACTCTACTTCAAAGACGTGCGCCCCGTCCCACTGGACCGGCACGAGCAGGCCCTCTATGCCGCCTACTATGCACGCCCTGACTCGGCGAGGCTACCCGTAAACCGCCAGTTGCAGTTCTGGGGCGACGTGGGCGACATGCTCACAAGCCGCTACACACTGAACCTGCGCAAGGCGGGCAGTGTCCGTTGTTCGCCCGTCATCAACCCGTTCCTGCTGAGCTACAGCAAACGTGCGGGCATCTCCTACAGGCAAGAGTTCAACTACAGCCGCCTGTTCGCCAAGGACAGGATGCTGCACGTGGCACCGAAGATAGGCTATAACTTCAAGCGCAAGGAGTTCTACTGGTCGATAAACGCCAACTACGACTACTGGCCCTCCAAGCGTGCTTCGCTGCACGTCAGCGTGGGCAACGGTAACCGCATCTACAGCAGCGATGTGCTGGACGACCTAGCAACCATTCCAGACAGCATCTTTGACTTCAGCCAGATACATCTGGACTACTTCAAAGATCTCTACTTGCGAGTGAACCACACGTGGGAAATCGTCAACGGTCTGACCCTGGAATGCGGCTTCTCGGCCCACCGCCGCACCGAAGTGGAGCGCACGCGCTTCGCGCCCGTCTACCCAGATATGCCCTCCGTCAGGAGCATTTCTCCAGACGGCACATCACCTCCGTCGTTGCTGCCGGGCATAGACCCAGAACTGCTCGGACGACTCCGCCACACGTATTGCAGCTTTGCGCCCCACGTGCGGCTGTCGTGGACGTATGGCATGTATTACTATATGGACGGGGCACGCAAGATAAACCTCTATTCCCGCTACCCTACCGTGTCGATAGACTGGGAACGGGGCATCAGCGGCGTGTTCCATAGCATGAGCAACTACGATCGCATCGAACTGGACTATCAGCACAACATCCGCCTGGGAACCATGCGAAGCCTGTACTATCGGGTAGGGTGTGGTATGTTCACCAATCAAGAGAACATGTACTTTGTAGATTTTGTCAACTTCAGCAACAACAATCTTCCCATCGGATGGGTAGACGAAGCCAACGGCGTATTTCAGCTACTGGACGGGCGTTGGTACAACTCTTCGCGAAAGTATGCCCGTGCCCACGTCACCTATGAGGCTCCTTTCCTGCTGATGCGCCACCTCTTGAAGTACTCAAAATACGTGCTGAACGAACGTCTGCAGGCCAATATATTGATGATGCCTCACCTGCATCCCTACTTGGAATTGGGCTACAGCGTGGGCACCCACATCTTCGACTTCGGGGTGTTTGCCAGCTTTGCCAACTGGCGGTACGAGGACATCGGGTGCAAGTTCACCTTTGAGCTGTTCAACCGCTGATGCCTGCGGAGCGGTCTGCACAAGGCTGCGTCACAGGTAGAATGCCGTCAGCAAGCGGTTGAGCCACCCCCAACGGAAACGGAACCACCGGCGCGTGCCAAACTGCTTGCCCCCGAAACGCAGGACAAACTCGCGGTAGCCATGACGGCGGAAGGGAAGGCCCACGTCCATGAACTCCAAATGGGCAAAGCCCCGCTGCTTGGCATCCTCCAGCGCCTTCCATACGGCCAATACGCCGGGATAAAGAAAAGCATGAGTCTTACGCATACCTCCCGAAAACCACAAATAAGCGTTGGTGCCCGAATAGATGCAGGCACTGCCTCCGATGATTTTGTCCTTATAAAGCACGACAAAGATACGCCCCCGGTTGTTGTGGGGCATGTCAGGAGCAAATTGCAGGAAGAAGTCGCGGCTGGGGAAGTGGCGGCGAACGTTAGAGGAGTAGAGACGGTGCAGCATGTTGGCAAACTGCCTGATTTCTTCCACAGAGCGTACCTCGCGTACGACGGCACCGTTTTTCAACCCTTTCTTCACCTGCCTAATGCGCGAGAGACTGAAACGTTGCTCAACGCTCGTTACACTGTGGAGAGAATTGCGCACACGCAGCCAGTTGATGGGGAAATACAAGTTGTCCCGAAAAGCCTTGTAGCCCTCTATCGGGTCGCTCAAGTTACGAAACTCGATAAGGAAACATTGGCGCCATGCCTCTTCAGTGAGACATTGCAACATGGCGGCAAAAAGGGGCTTGCGGTCTGAGGGAACGACAAAGTACTCTCCCGTACCGTAAGTCACACATCGCTTTATAATAGAAGGAGGGAAGAGTCGAACACTGCGGCGTATAACAGCCAGCAACTTAGCCCGGACCTGAGTACCCTCGGTGACCACGATAAGAATGGGCGCGTAACCGGCAGTTGCTTCGTACATGCGGAACAACATTGTGGAGTGGAACGTGTCAATACCAGGCAAATTCGGTACAACATCTCCCGAGCGGTATGTAGTCAGTTTCAAAGACATCGGGTGCAAATTTAGAAAATATCTCGTATCTTTGCGCCCGTTTTTCTACTTTATTAGCTACATCATGGAAAGTTTCAACGAACTGATAACCAAACGCCGTAGTACCCGGAAGTTTACGGCCAAGGAACTGACGCAAGACGAAGTCGTCATCCTGCTTAAGGCAGCTTTGAAAGCTCCGGCCTCCAAGCGGAGCAATCCATGGCAGTTTGTCTTGGTGGATGACAAGGAACTGCTCCGTCAGTTGGCTTTCTGCAAGGAACAATCAGCGCAGTTCATCGCAGACGCAGCTTTGGCCGTAGTTGTCATGGCCGATCCCTTGGCCAGTGACGTATGGATAGAAGATGCCGCCATTGCAGCCATCTATTTACAGTTACAGGCCGAAGACATGGGACTGGGAAGCTGCTGGGTACAGGTGCGCGAACGTTATACGGCGACAGGCATGGCCTCGGATGAATACGTACATGGGCTGCTCGACATCCCCTTGCAGCTGCAAGTGTTGTGTATCATTGCCATAGGGCACAAGGAGGCAGAGCGTCGCCCTTTCGACGAAAGCAATTTACAATGGGAGAAAATACACCTGAACAAATATTCATACCCGAAAGAGACAAGACATGAGTGCGGTGAAGGCAAACAATAATCGCGATACTTATCGCGCTACAGCTGTGACACTGATTGTGTTTGGCATACTCTATCTGCTGGAACGTCTGCTCGACCTTTCTTCGATGGGGCTGGGGTGGCTGACAAACAAGAACAACTTCCTGCTCTACGCCGCAATGGTATTCCTGCTGTTGAAGCACGACAAGTCCGTGGGACTGGTGCTTGCAGGCCTGTGGCTGATACTGAACTTCGGACTCATCACCGCGCTGCTAGGCACGATGTCGGCCTACCTGCTCCCATTGGCACTGCTACTGGCTGGCATTTTGTTGTACTGGCTTTCCACGAGATGAAAAATAACATGGATATGAAACGAAGCATAGAAGATACGTCCATCGCCTTTATCGGTGCCGGGAACTTGGCCACGAACCTGGCAAAGGCGTTCTACCGCAAGGGGTTTCGCATCAAGCAAATCTATAGCCGCACCGAGGAGTCGGCAAAGCCGCTGGCCGAGGCCGTAGAGGCCGAGTACGTCACGTCACTGTCGGACGTGGCCCACCATGCCCAGTTCTACGTCGTGGCGGTGAAAGACGATGCGCTCACCCCCGCTTTTCTGTCCGCATTGGTAAGCGAACGCGAGAAAGGGCTTTGGGTACACACGGCGGGAAGCATCCCCGTCGACATCTGGCGCCATACAGGTGCCGGACACTACGGCGTGTTCTATCCCATGCAGACATTCAGCAAATCGCGGCCACTGGACTTCAAAGAGATACCGATATTCGTAGAGGGCAATAACGACGACACCACGGCACGGCTCGAAGCCTTGGGTGGTGCCCTGTCGGGGACAGTGCGCCGGGCCACGTCGGAAGAGCGTGAGCATCTGCACCTGGCTGCGGTCTTTGCCTGCAACTTCACCAACCACATGTATGCCCTGGCCCTAGACGTGCTTAGAAAGTACAACCTGCCCTTCAACCTCCTGCTGCCTTTGATAGACGAAACAGCCCGCAAAGTTCATGCCCTGTCGCCACGGCAGGCACAGACGGGACCAGCCCTGCGCAACGACACGGGGGTAATGAACGCCCACCTGGCCCTGCTGGCCGACGACGAGCGGATGCGACAACTATACGGACTTATAAGCAAGAGCATACACCGCGAGGCCGGTGACTGAACAAGAGAACGTGCTATACATCTACATATGAGTACCATAAACTACGATTTGAGACGAATAAAGGCATTGCTGTTTGACGTGGACGGTGTGCTGAGTGCGACGGTGATACCAATGGATGCCAGTGGAGAGCCTATGCGCACGGTCAACATCAAAGACGGGTATGCCCTCCACTTGGCTGCCGAGCGAGGAGTGGGGTTGGGCATCATCTCGGGCGGACGCTCCGAAGCGGTGCGCCGACGCTTCCTCGCCTTGGGGCTGTCTCCGGAAGACATCTACTTTGGCTCGTCAATGAAGATGAAGGACTATTGCGACTACCGCGACCGCCACGGCCTGCGAGACGACGAAATTCTCTACATGGGCGACGACATACCGGACCTGCCGGTGATGCAGCTCTGCGGCCTTCCCTGCTGCCCCCGCGATGCCGCCCCCGAGGTGCGGGCTGCCGCATGCTACATTTCCCACGCCGACGGCGGGCACGGCTGTGGCCGAGACGTTCTGGAGCAAGTGCTCAAGGTACAGGGACTGTGGATGTCGGACGAGAATGCTTTTGGCTGGTGACACCCCTTCGACGTTCTTATTTAACCATATAGCTACCATGTTTGAAAATCTGGAAAAATACCGCGTCGTGCTGGCCTCGGGGTCGCCACGGCGCAAAAGCCTGCTCGACGGTCTGGGCATAACCTACGAAGTACGCACACTGCCAGGCATAGACGAGTCTTATCCCCACAACCTGCAAGGCGGAGACATACCTTTGCACATAGCCCGCAAGAAAGCCGAGGCCTACCGCAAGCTGATGGCCCCCGACGAACTGGTCATCACTGCCGACACCATCGTGTGGCTCGACGGCAAAGTGCTTGGCAAGCCCAAAGACAAGGAGGATGCCTGCCGGATGCTGCGCCAGATGAGTGGCAGGCAACACGAAGTGTTTACAGGCGTCTGCCTCACCACTCCCGACTGGCAACGCTGCTTCACGTCGCGCACGGCTGTGCGCTTTGCACGCCTGACGAACGACGAAATCAGCTACTACGTCGACACCTTCCGCCCCCTGGACAAGGCAGGAGCCTACGGCGTGCAGGAGTGGATTGGCTTTGTGGGCGTGGAAAGCATCGAGGGGAGCTACTTCAACGTCATGGGCCTCCCCGTGCAACGCCTGTACCGCGAACTGAAGGAACTGTAACACACCGTGGAGGGGGTACCGAAGACAGCACAATGAACACACACTACGAAGAGCGGCTGGGCACCGACCCGATGCTGCCGCTCGTCCTGCGCATGGCCTTCCCGGCGGTGATGGCACAGATTGTCAACCTGCTCTACACCCTGGTCGACCGCGTCTACATAGGCCACATCCCCGGCATAGGCACCGATGCCTTGGCCGGAGTGGGGGTGACGGGGTCCGTCATCATCCTCATCTCCGCCTTCTCGGCCATCGTCAGCGGAGGCGGCGCCCCTTTGGCGGCGATAGCCCTGGGACAGGGCAACCGCGAGCGGGCAGGCAAACTGCTGGGCAACGGGCTGGTGATGCTGGTCGCGATGGCACTCACGACCTCCCTCCTCTCCTACGTCTTCATGGAGCCGATACTGCTCTTCACCGGTGCTTCCTCGCACACGCTGCCCTACGCCGTGGACTACCTCTCCATCTACCTCCTTGGCACCCTCTTCGTGGAGGTGTCCGTGGGGCTGAACACCTTCATCAACTGCCAGGGCCGCCCTGGCATAGCCATGTGCTCGGTCCTGATAGGGGCGGCCCTGAACATCCTGCTCGACCCGCTCTTCATCTTCGTCCTCGGCATGGGCGTGAAGGGCGCGGCCTGGGCCACCATCCTGTCGCAGGCTTGCAGTGCCGTGTGGGTGTTGCGTTTCCTCACCTCCCGGCAGGCATCCTTGCGCCTTGAGTGGCACTATCTGAAGCCGGAACGCAACGTCGTCCTCGCCATCGTCGCCCTGGGCCTGTCGCCCTTCATCATGGCAAGCACCGAGAGCCTGGTGGGCTTCGTGCTGAACGGCACCCTCGAACGCTACGGCGACATCTACGTCAGTGCCCTGGCCGTGATGCAGGCCGCCATGCTGTGCGTCAGCGTCCCCCTGACGGGCTTTGCCCAAGGCTTCGTGCCCGTGGTGAGCTACAACTACGGGCATGGCAACAAGGCCCGCGTAAAGGAGTGCTTCCGCATCGTGCTGGCGGTGATGTTCTCGTTCAACTTCCTGCTCGTCCTGTTTATGATACTGTTCCCCTCGCTGATAGCCTCGGCCTTCACCTCCGATACCCGCCTGATAGACATCGTGCGCCAGACGATGCCCATCTTCCTCTCCGGCATGACCATCTTCGGCCTGCAACGTGCCTGCCAGAACATGTTCGTGGCCCTCGGACAGGCCAAGATTTCCATCTTCATAGCCCTGCTGCGCAAGGTCATCCTGCTCGTGCCCCTGGCACTGCTGTTGCCCCGCTGGCTGGGAGTCGAGGGCGTGTTCTGGGCCGAAGGGCTATCCGATGCCGTAGCCGCCCTCTGCTGCATCTCCATCTTCGCCTGGGCATTCCCCCGGATACTGCGCCGCATCTCCTCCCCCGCAGCCCCGATTCGCTAACCCCCTCACCACCTGTCGGGAAGGGTCGCATCAGCGCAGGCAAGCACCCCCTTAATATTTTTTTATGACGGGTGCGTCATGTTACGCTATGACGGGTACCATATGTTAGGCTATGACGGGATTACCTCTCGTCCGCAGGCGGGCCCCGAAGGGGTCCAACCATGCTTAGCCGGGGTGTGAGCGCAGCGACCTCCTGGATGGATTGGACACCACACCCCCTCCGGCCCCCGGAGGGGGTCGAATAGCATACAGGTGGGGCGAGGTGTCTGTCCGGGGCTATCAGGTGCCCCCGAAACATGTGCCGCACGCTTGTAGGGGCGACCCTCGCGGTCGCCCTAACATGCAGGACAGGGCAAATGATGTTCCGGGCGGGGACAAGCCCCGCCCCTACAAGGCCAGTCTGGGTGCTATTCGACCCCTTCGGGGCCGATGCTATGTGCGGGGCATAGATTCCGGGGGTTCACTGCGCTCACACCCCGGCTAAGCATGGTTGGACCCCTTCGGGGCCGCAGGTCCTACGGTGTTCTATCTTATTGGTTTATCCCAAATCGGTCATTAGAGTCCAAAGCAATTTCGTTCTGCTGCCGTGCAGATTGGCTGTCGCCTTTGTCGAAAGCGTAGCGGGCTATGTCGAGACAAAGCGGCAGACAAGATGCCGGTAGCAGGGCGAAAGGGCTTGGAAAGCCCCAAAAAGATAAGCCTATACTCATTGTGGGCGGTCTAATGACCGATTTGGGTTTAACATTCGTTCACTGCGGGTACCTGTAATTATGCTTACGGGGGTACCTGTAATTACGCTTAAGGGGGCATGCGTAATTAGGCGTACTGTGGTACCCGCAATTACGCTTGCCGGGGTGCATCCTGCCTTCAGAAGGAAAATATGGGAAAGAAATGGAGGGGCTGGGGCGATATTTCTCCTTCGCGACGGCGGGAATAGAAATAAATCCCTATATTTGCGCTCGATAATCAAAATTAGTAAAGCTATGAGAAAGTTTGTTAGCGTACTTCTGGTGGCCGCAGTCGCCTTGCTGACGGCAATGCCCGCACAGGCGCAGCTCTTCAAGTGGGGCGTGAAGGCGGGTGTGAACATGACGAAGCTCGACTTCGACGACTACAAGGACAAAATGGCGGGCTTCTTCGTCGGCCCTATGACGGAAATCACCATCCCGGTTGTAGGCCTGGGTGTTGACGCCTCGTTGTTATTCTCGCAGAAAGGCATCAAGGCCGACCACGACAGGACCAAGCAGTATGGTCTGGACATTCCCATCAACCTGAAATACACATTTGGGCTGGGCAGTTCGCTAGGCATATTCGTCGCTGCCGGTCCCGACTTCTACTTCGACTTCAAAGGGGGCGGAGGCATGCTCGACAGGAAGAACGCCCAGGTAGGCATCAACGTAGGTGCGGGTCTGAAGCTCGTGCAACACTTGCAAATAGGTGCCAACTACAACATCCCGACGGGCGACCACTTCGACTGGAAGGGGCTGTACGGAAAGGGTAAAGACAAAACGTGGCAAATCTGGCTGGCTTACATCTTCTGATGTGGGGCGACAGTTTATATCATACATAGTTTCAGCTCGGGCACGGCTTCCTGCCGTGCCTTTTTTGTTGTTTTCAGAACCATACAAACGCATGAACGGATTATTGGACGAACAGACGGCGCACTTTGTCAGCGAACACCGCCGGGACGACGTGCGGACACTGGCCCTGTCGGCAAGCAGGTATCCGGGAGTAGACATGCCAAGAGCCCTGGAGCAAATTGCCGGGTGGCAGATGCTGGAGCGCAAAGTGCCCTCGTGGGCGGCGGTCGAAGGGCTGCTCCTGCCCCCCAAGCTACCTTTGGAGCAGTGTTCATCACAAGCGACGGCCACCTACAAAGCCCGCCTCGTGGGGAGCGGAAAATCGCTGGCCGACCTCACGGGAGGGCTAGGCATAGACTGCACCTTCATGGGTCAGGCTTTCGAACAAGTGACCTACGTGGAGCGACAGGAATGGCTATGCCGACTGGCACGCCACAACTTTCCGCTGCTGGGGCTGCGGCAAGCGGAGGTGACCTGCGGCGATGCTGCGGAGATGCTCGACGGCCTGCCACCTGTGGACTGCATATTTCTCGACCCCGCCCGCCGCGACAGCCGTGGAGGCAAGGTGGTGGCGGTGGCCGACTGCGAACCGGACGTGTCGCTACTCGAACCCCGCCTACTGGCCAAAGCCCGGAGGGTGCTCGTCAAGCTCTCGCCCATGCTCGACCTCGCGCTTGCCCTGCACACGCTGCGCCACGTCGCCGAGGCTCACGTGGTGGCCGTCGACGGCGAGTGCAAGGAGCTGCTTCTGCTGCTGAGGAGCGGAGAGACGGCTGCGGAGGCCGACGACGTGCCTGTGCACTGTGTCAACCTGGCCTCTGCCACTGGCGACTTCCTGTCCCCGCCCTTTGTGTTCACCCGCCGCAGCGAACAGGCCGCCGGATGCCACTATGCCGTCGTGCCGCGCGCCTACCTGTACGAACCGGACGCATCGTTGCTCAAGGCCGGTGCTTTCCGAAGCGTAGCCGTGGCCTACGGGCTGGAAGGGCTGCACCCCAACAGCCACCTCTACACCTCGGATTCGTCCAAAGAGGGTTTCCCGGGACGCGTGTTCCGAGTGGAAGGCTGCGCAGGCTTCGGCAAACGCGAGCTGGCCAGCCTCCTTGGCGGACTGCGGCGGGCCAACCTCACCGTGCGCAACTTTCCAGCCTCGGTGGCCGAGCTGCGCCGCAGGCTAAAGCTGGCCGAGGGCGGCACGGACTACCTCTTCGCCACCACCCTGGCCGACGGACGCAAGGCACTGCTGCGATGCACAAAAGCATGACGGCCCGCCCCCTTCTCTCGTGGGAGCGAGCCGTCCGCCCTACTCTATCCTCCTACAACCTCCCCATCCCCTCGTCCCTCGTCAACTTATTCCTCGTCAACTCACAAGCTCAACGTCGACGGCTTTCCACACAGCTCTCCCTTGTGCATGGGACAAACGTACTCCCGTCCGTTCCAGCTGACGGTGATGCGGTCGAGCGAGGTATCCATGCGGGCATCGGTCACGCTAAGCAGCGTTTTGCCGTCTTTTTTCTCAATCAGCACAACGCACGGAGCCGAAACCGACAGACGGGTACCATCCGGGGCAGACAGCTGCGTCTGCCCGTCGTAGAACACGGCACCCAGCACAGAACCATCAGTGGACCTCACGGCCTGCACCAGCGTGTCGTTGCGCAACACCTCGAAGGGGTAAGCCTGCGCAGGCAGCCCCTCGCCACAGTAAACGGCATACCCGTACGTATCGTCCACGGGGTTCGTCCCGTGGTCAATCCACATCGACAGCACGTCCACCGTTTTGGGCAATCCTTTTTTCTTCGCGTTGTCGGGGTTCATCTTCGTCCAGCGGGTCGGGCGCGTTGCGGTCTCATACCTCAATTTGTCCTTGTATTGCGGGAACACCGAGTAGGCAAAGCCCCCCTCCTGCACGAGCCATTCTGTCTGCCCCGTCCGATGCCAGAAGACGTTGCCCGTGCGCTCGGTCTGCTCTATCGAGGTACGTATGCGCCCTTTCACCTCGGGTGTGAGGTTGGTCACCCCGGCCCCCAAAGCCACCACGTAGTCACCCACCATGAAGTAGGCTTTGTGGGCCTGCACGCCATAGAGCACCGCATCGGGCTGCGACAGGCTGTTGCCCACGTCGTTCACGTTCTCTTTCTCGGCAGGGTTCATCTTCTCGAACACATAACCCGCTGCGGCATTGGCTCCTCCCGAAGTAGCTGCGGCGGCAAAATTATACTTGCTGTTGTAACCGCGCCAATTGGTCAGCGGGCGAAGCCGCTCCATACCCTCGCGGGCGGTGACACCGGGATAGGCTGTCACGTCGAAGGCACCGAAAGCCTTGCGGTACTCGTCGCCCCGCTTCTGGTAGAGCGTGCCGCCATCGGCCACATAGTAGTTATAGGCATCGGCAAATGTATGCGCACTCTCCAACCCGTCGCAGCGCACGGAAGCCATGTTGACCGTCACGTGGTAGGCGGGTGTCTTCTTCATCAGGTCGTCGTTGTTGAAGAACCAGCGTGTGCCGCTATAGTCGTCGTAACCCTCCATGTCTATCTGCATCGCCTTGGACTCGGCAAGCAGCTGGCGCATCTCCTCCAGTTCTTCAGGAGTGAAAGAGTCCTTCCAGTCCGTCAGCAGCTTGCCGAGCATTCCCTGGTAGCGTATGGCCGCCTTCTGTGGGTTGTAGCTCATGGAATAGCGGTCAACACAAGGCAGGTTGTACCCCTTGTAATAGTAGAAGTTACTGCCCCGGAAGTAGTTCATCAGAGCCTCTACGTTCTCGCGTGTAAGCCGCTGTTCCCAGGGCGAACCTTTCAGCATACTGAGCTGGTTGAGCGCGTTTGACGTGCCATCTATAGGATATCCCCAGACAAGGCACTGTTTTCCGTGTCCCCAGCCCGCACCATCGGCGGTAAAGCCCTCATTCCAGAAGGAAGACTCGTAGGTGGGCTGCGAAGTGGTGCTGATGCACTTCTGGCAGACCTCGGCCACCACGTCCACCATAGGAATGGAGCGCATCATAAAGGCTACGGGCAGCAGCGAGCGGTAGCCCAGTGCATTGCCGCCCACCCACCAGACGTGGTGGCGGAAGCGGTCGAGCTGCACCACGTCCTCGTCCGTGGCATCGTGGCGGAAGGGCTGCGTCCAGGCCTGCAGCCCCATCATCTTCAGCATCTCGCAGGCTTCGGCCAGTTGTTTGTCGTCGGTATGCCCCAGTTCCACGGCATCCATCTGCGACAGGTGGCAGAAGTAGGTGTTCATGGCCGCCGTAGGAATGGCGAAGCACGAGGCGTGGAAGCGTTTCTCATCGTTGGGGCGTTGCGCCTCCAGCCGACCGTAGTGGACGATGGCCTTCTGCAACCGCCGCCAGGTCTCGGCATCGTCCTCGTAGTTCAGCCTACCTCCCCGGAAGGCTTCGCTGATGTACCATATTCTGTTGTAAGCCTCCATAATGGAACCGCCGCTATTGGCCGCGTTTCCCTTCTCGGCCTTCCCGGCATCCGCATCTCTCAGGTCGGCAAAGCGGCCGTCGGCTGTCAGCTTTGCCACGGCCTCGGGATAAGCCTTTTGCCACGTGGCCTGCGACACTTCGCGGTAGCCGTGCCGCCCGAAGTAGGCGCGGTAAGCCGCCATCGCCTCCTCCTTGGCTACCGAGGGGACGGCGGGTGTCTCGTTGTAATACTTCAAGTAGTTGTCTCGGGCGATGCTGGTGTCTTGTGCGTCTGCCCCGATGCTCGCGGCGGCCAGCGTCAGGGCCGCCACGACGAATAGGTTCTTTCTGTTCTTCATGCGTGTTTATGTCTGTTATACGGCTTCAAAGTTCGCTTTTTTCTCCCGGGAAGCCTTGCTACAAACGTACACATAGGTGGCTTTTTCGTACAAGGGATGATATTGCTCCTTCTTTTGTATGTACGGGCAGACCGTTGCCGGGGCACCGCCTTACATTTGTAGACAGACAACAGACAACAAACATAAACGTATGAAACATTTCAGCAGAACTTTTGCCTTTTGGGCATTGGCCGGTCTGACTTCCCTGACGGAAGCGACGGCACAAGACGCCCGCCTGCAATTGTCGGTCAATTCGGTGGGCAGGTTGCATTCCCAAGCATTCTTCAAAGGAAGTACCGCTACGCTCCCCTCTCCCCTCGGCCTGGTTGTGGACAACCGCGACCTGGGCACGGAGGTACGTATCCGGGAGGCACGCACCGACACAACGTCGCTCCGCGCCACGACATACGTCATGGAACGCACGGACGGCAGCGTGTACTACATAGAAACGCGGGAGTCTGACGACGGAGTGGCCCTGCGCTACCGCATCCCCACGCAGACACCCGTCTGCATCTACGCCGAGCGCACCTCGTTCACCTTCCCCTCGCAGACGCGGGTGTGGTATGCCAGCGGCCCCTTCCAGTACGGGTTTGTGCAAGCCTATCAAGAGCGACTGACGGACTCCATCCGAGGCGAGCTGCTGGCTCCGCCGGCCACGTTCCGCCTGCCCGGGGGAACGTATGCCGCCATCACCGAGAGCAACCTGTTCAACTTCCACGGAGCGGTGCTGCTGGGCACTGCCCCCAACCGCGTGGAGTTCGGCTTCGTGGACAACGAAGGCCACATGAAGACGGGCCGCATCACCGGCCTGCCTCCCAAGAAGTACTACCACTCCGTCGTGAAGGGACACCCCTGGGTGGTCTATCCCGAAGGCGGCGAGGTGACGACCCCCTGGCGCGTGCTGATGCTGGCCAAGGACCTGGACGGACTGGTGAACAACACGCTGATGGAGCAAGTGGCCGACGCGCCCGACCCTGACCTCTTCCCCTCGGGCCGACACACGGACTGGATAAAGCCCGGCAGGGCGTTGTTCACCTGGCTGGTGTCGGACAAGGAGCGCATGTCGCTGAAGACGCTGCGCACCTACGTCGATACCGCCTCGCGGCTGGGCATTGAGACGGTCATAGTAGACGACGGCTGGGAGCTGTGGCCGGAGCGGGATGCCGAAGCCAACGGACGGGACAAGTGGGCCATGCTGGCCGAGCTGGTGGACTACGCCCACAGGCGCGGGGTCGACATCTGGGTGTGGCGGCCTTCCTCGCCGCGCTGGGGAAACACTTCGGATATCGGGCTGGCCGAGGCCGACGAACGGGCCGACTTCATGCAGCGGTGCGCCGCCATAGGTGTCAAGGGACTGAAGATAGACTTCTTCCACACGGAGAACCTGTTCACCGTGCAACTGATGGAGGACATTCTGAAGGAAGCAGCCAAGAACAAGCTGATGGTGGTCTTCCACGGTGTCAACAAACCCGCAGGCGAGTCGTTTGTCTACCCCAACCTGCTGGCCAAGGAGGCCGTGCGCGGGCTGGAGTGCGTGGGCGCGGAGAACACCTGGTCGCCCGGCCCCTCGTGGCCCTACCACAACACGGTGATACCCTTTACCCGCTGGCTGGCCGGAGCGGCTGACTACACACCGCTGAACTTCCGCAAGGCATACTCGCCCTCGTTGACGTTCACCCACCAACTGGCTTCCATCTACATGTACACCTCCCCCATGCTGATACTGGCAGCCGACAGCGAAGACCTGCTCAACTCGCCCGGACGGCCCTTCGTCGAGGAGGTGCCCGTCGAGTGGGACGAGACGCGGGTGCTTCCGCCCAGTGCCATAGGCGAGTTGGCCCTCATGGCCCGCCGCAAGGGAGACGTATGGTATCTGGTGGCCCTCAACGGCGAGACGGCCAAGGAACTCTCGGTGACGCTGGACTTCCTGCCTAAGGGGACTTACCACGTCACCTACGCCGCCGACCAGCAAGAGCGCAAGTCCATCAGGCTCGAAGAAACAAAAGTGAAGTCGGGCCGCAAGCTCCACATCCGGCTACAGTCCGGCGGAGGCTATCTGGCCCGTATAGAGAGAGTCGGCGGACGCTAAGCGGAACCTGTCGGCAGGACATCCCGCAAGGCCGTGAAGAAAGGGGACTGGCAGTTCCCGTTCTTCACGGCTTTTTTGCAGCCTGCCCGGCAGGGCGGTCACGTTCCCTGCCACCCGAAGGCCGTCACAGCTTCTTCAAAGTATTGAAACGTCCGTGTAATCTGCCCCCCTCTATCTTCGCGCCGCCAAGCGCACGGACGCGCCCGAGGTGCGTCCCGAAGGAGGGCGAGGAAGCACAGGTCTGCCACTCGGCGGGCACAGGTCTGCCACTGTGGGAGCACAGGTGCTCCCCGTAGCGGGTGCAGGTGTGCCCCGTGCGGGCGGCTCCGGTTTCCAGAATGTTTCCAAGAACGGGGCGTAGCTTTGCCCTCCGTAACACAAAAAACAGAATAGAACGACAAGACTATAAACTCAACAAACCAAAGACAATGAAGAAGCATTTTGTCCTCCTCCTTCTGGCCCTTGTGGGCAGCTGGGGCATGGCCCAGCAAACAGACTACAGCGTCTACGAAGACAAGTTTAACATGTACATGGCCAACGACCTTGGCCGCAACGGCTACTACGACCAGAAGCCCATAGCCGAACTGATGGGCGTGATGGCCGAAGAAGTAGGCCCCGAGTTTGTCATCGCCGCCGGCGACGTGCACCACTTCGAGGGCGTGCGCTCGGTGCAAGACCCCCTGTGGATGACAAACTACGAACTTATCTACGCCCATCCCGAGCTGATGATACCCTGGTACCCCGTCTGCGGCAACCACGAGTACCGTGGCAACACGCAGGCCGTAGTGGACTACAGCCGCATCAGTGCCCGTTGGGAAATGCCCGCACGCTACTACACCAAAGCGTTCGACGAAGAGGGCACCACGGTGCGCATCGTGTGGATAGACACCACGCCCCTCATCGACAAGTATCGCGAGGAAAACCAGAAGTACCCCGACGCTTGTCTGCAAGACATCGACACCCAGCTGCAATGGCTCGACGCCACGCTGGCCGCCGCGCAGGAGGACTGGGTCATCGTGGTGGGCCATCACCCCATCTATGCCGACACCGAGAAGGACGACATCGAGCGGCAGAACATGCAGGCCCGCGTGGACAACATCCTGCGCAAGCACCGTGTGGACATGTACCTGAACGGACATATCCACAACTTCCAGCACATCCGTATGCCGGGCAGCGACATAGACTACATCACCAACTCGTCCGGGTCGCTCAGCCGCAAGGTACAGGCCGTCGAGGGCACCGTGTTCTGCAGCGGCGAACCGGGTTTCTCCATCCTCTCGGCAACGCCCAAGACGCTGGAGCTGCGCATGATAGGCAAGACGGGCAAGGTGCTCCACACGGTGACGCGCACCAAGTGAGCACGGACCACCCGCAAGGGCCTGCCGACGGTAGCCGGGGAGCGGCGACAGCGGCAGGAAGGAAGGCACGGCGGTCGGGGTAGTGTGGAAACACCCCGGCCGCCGTGTCGGTTTTTCCGCATTTTTTGCTAACTTTGCACGTGCGATAACATCCCTCTGACGACAATATGGAAGAATACGACAAGAACAACACCCTACGCTTTGACGACACCCCCGCCAACCAGCAAGACGATGCCGCCGCAACCGTGGCCTATACCGACGAAAACATCCGGCACCTGGACGACATGGAGCACATCCGTGTGCGCTCGGGCATGTACATAGGCCGGCTGGGCGACGGCTCGCAGAGCGACGACGGCATCTACGTATTGCTGAAAGAAACGCTGGACAACAGCGTGGACGAGTTCAAGATGGGAGCCGGGAAACGGATAGAAGTGGGCATCGAGGAGGGACTGCGCGTCAGTGTGCGCGACTACGGCCGGGGCATACCTCAGGGAAAGCTCATCGAGGCCGTGAGCAAGCTCAACACGGGCGGAAAATACGACTCGAAGGCATTCAAGAAGAGCGTGGGCCTCAACGGCGTGGGCCTCAAGGCCGTCAATGCCCTGAGCAGCCGCTTCGAGGTGCGCAGCTATCGCGAGGGGCGTGTGCGCACGGCCATCTTCGAGCGTGGGGTGCTGGTGAGCGACACCACGGAGGAGACAGCCGAGGAGACGGGCACCTACGTGTTCTTCCAGCCAGACGACACGCTGTTCGTGGGCTACACCTTCCAGCCCCAGTTTGTCGAGACGCTGCTACGCAACTACACGTACCTCAACACGGGCCTTACCTTTATATATAACGGGCAGCGCATCGTCTCGCGTCATGGGCTGGAGGACCTGCTGAAGGACAACATGACGAGCGAGGGCCTGTATGACATCGTGCACCTGCGGGGCGAGGACATCGAGATAGCCTTTACCCACACCAACCAGTACGGGGAGGAATACTACTCCTTCGTAAACGGCCAGCACACCACACAAGGAGGTACCCACCAGAGCGCACTGAAGGAACACCTGGCACGTACCATCAAGGAGTTTTTCAACAAGAACTTCGACTATACGGATATACGCAACGGCCTGGTGGCGGCCATAGCCATCGACGTGGAGGAACCCATGTTCGAGAGCCAGACCAAGACGAAGCTGGGCAGCAACAACATGTGGCCCGCCGTCCCCCAGGAAGACAGACCCGCCGGACCGACGATAAACAAGTATGTGGGCGATTTCGTGAAGACCGAAGTGGACAACTATCTGCACAAGACCCCGCTGGTGGCCGAGGTGATGCTGCAAAAGATACAGGAGAGCGAAAAAGAGCGCAAAGCCATTGCCGGTGTCACCAAACTGGCCCGCGAGCGTGCCAAGAAAGCCAACCTGCACAACCGCAAGCTGCGCGACTGCCGCTACCACCTGAACGACGGCAAAGGCAAGGAGCAGGAGGATGCCTCGTGCATCTTCATCACCGAGGGCGACTCGGCCAGCGGCTCCATCACCAAGAGCCGGGATGTCAACACGCAGGCCGTGTTCAGCCTGCGGGGAAAGCCTCTGAACAGCTATGGGCTGACGAAGAAGGTGGTCTACGAAAACGAGGAATTCAACCTCTTGCAGGCGGCCCTCAACATAGAGGACGGGCTGGACGGGCTGCGATACAACAAGGTCATCGTGGCGACCGATGCCGACGTGGACGGCATGCACATCCGGCTGCTTATGATAACGTTCTTCCTGCAATTCTTCCCCGACCTCATCAAGAAAGGCCATGTGTACATCTTACAGACGCCACTGTTCCGCGTGCGCAACAAGAAGCGCACCTCCTACTGCTACACCGAGGAGGAACGGCTGACGGCCATACGCGAGCTGGGACCGAACCCCGAGATAACCCGCTTCAAAGGCTTGGGCGAGATTTCGCCCGACGAGTTCCGCCACTTCATCGGCAAGGACATGCGCCTGGAGCAAGTCAACCTGCGACGCACCGACCAAGTGAAGGAGCTGCTCGAGTTCTACATGGGCAAGAACACAATGGAACGTCAGGCATTCATCATCAACAACTTGGTCATCGAGGAGGACTTGGTGAAAGAGGAGTAAGGGCTTCCCGGCCCGCCGCCGGGAGGGGAGGGAGTGACATTTTCGGACAACAGTTGGCCCCGGACGGACCGATACTCGCAAATTTGTATTACCTTTGCCGCCACGACGGACGAACGCCGGGGCAAGCCCCGCGACGGTCGGCACGCCGGAGAGAACAGAAGTCACATCCTTATCATACTATAAAGACAGATTATGACGCGGGCTATATTCCCGGGAACCTTCGACCCCTTTACGGCAGGACACGCTTCGGTGGTGCGCCGTGCGCTGACGTTTATCGACGAGATAGTCATAGGCATAGGCATCAACGAGAACAAGAACACCCACTTCCCCGTAAGCAAGCGGCAAGCCATGATAGCCGACTACTACAGGGACAACCCACGGATAAGCGTCCGGGCGTATGACGGACTGACGATTGACTTCGCCCGCGAAGTAGAAGCCGGGCTGATTGTGCGCGGCATACGCACGGTGAAGGACTTCGAATACGAGGAAACCATTGCCGACATCAACCGCAAACTGACAGGTATCGAGACCATCCTGCTCTTCACCGAGCCGGAACTGACGTGCGTCAGCTCGACCACGGTGCGCGAACTGCTGTCCTTTGGCAAGGATGTCAGCCAGTTTCTGCCAGAAGGCATGAAGATAGACCCGGGCGACGAATGAGTGCTCCCGCCGTCCCGGTTTAATAGAGAAATACGTTGACAGGAATAGAATGAAGAACATCCTTTTATGCATATTGCTGCTGTGCACGACCAGCTTGTGTGCACAGAGGCGAGACGACAACCCCATGCGCAAGTTGCAGATGGCCGAATTTGCCATAACCCACCTATACGTGGACACGGTAGATGAAAGCCGCCTGGTGGAAAGTGCCATCATCGAAATGCTGGCCCAGCTTGACCCGCACTCGACATACAACAACGCTGAGGAGGTGAAGAAAATGAACGAGCCGCTGCAAGGAGAGTTCGAAGGCATCGGGGTACAGTTTCAGATGATAGAAGACACGCTGCTCGTCATACAGCCCGTAAGCGGAGGACCATCGGAGAAAGCGGGCATCCTGGCAGGCGACCGCATCGTGGCCGTAGGCGACTCGACCATCGCCGGCGTGAAACTGGGCACGGAGGAAATCATGCGCCGCCTGCGCGGCAAGAAGGGCACAACGGTGTCGCTGACGGTACTTCGCCGTGGGGTGGACGAGCTGCTGCACTTTGACGTGAAGCGCGACAAGATTCCCATCCTGAGCCTCGATGCCGCCTACATGATACGCCCCCGCGTGGGCTACATCCGCCTGAACCGCTTCGGAGCCACTACCCCAAAGGAATTTGAGGAGGCACTGGCCCGGCTGAAGAAGCAGGGAATGCGGAAACTTATCCTTGACCTGCAAGGCAACGGCGGAGGCTACCTGAACGCAGCCATCGACCTGGCCAACACCTTTCTGGAACAAAAAGAACTGATAGTCTACACCGAGGGCCGTTCGGCCAAGAGACAGGAGTTCAAGGCCGACGGCAAAGGACACTTCCGCAAGGGAGGACTGGTGGTGCTGGTCGACGAATACTCGGCCTCGGCCAGCGAAATTGTCACCGGGGCCATACAGGACTGGGACCGCGGCATCGTCGTCGGCAGGCGCACGTTCGGCAAGGGACTGGTGCAGCGGCCCGTCATGCTGCCCGACGGCTCCATGATACGCCTCACCATCGCACGCTACTATACACCCAGCGGACGCTGCATCCAGAAGCCCTACGATGCCGCAGGGAAGACCGGCGGCGAAATGCTGGAACAGTACGCCCAAGACCTGATGCACCGATACGAGCACGGTGAACTGATGCACGCCGACAGCATCCACCTCCCCGACTCGCTGAAATATGCTACCCGCAAGCTGGGACGCACCGTCTACGGCGGGGGTGGCATCATGCCCGACTACTTCGTGCCCCTCGACACGACCCTATACACCCGCTACTACCGCAACGTGGTAGCCCGGGGGCTTGTGTTGCGCACCACTGCCGCCTACATCGAACAGCATCGGCAGGAGCTAAAAAAACGCTATAAGGACTTCGACGACTTCGACCGCCACTTCGAGGTAGACGAACAGACACTAACCTCACTCAGGACACTGGCCGACGAGGCAGGCATAGTTTTCGACCAGCAACAATACGACCGCTCGCTGCCCCTGCTCAAGACGCAGCTCAAGGCCATCATAGCCCGCGACATCTGGGACATGAACGCCTACTTCCGGGTGATAAACACCATCAACCCCGTCGTGCGTCAGGCACTCAGGCTAGTCGAGGAATGCAAACTTGACTTAAAGGAATAGCGGCTTTCAGCCGCAGGCGATAAACACTCTGATTTTTTGGTTTCAGCCCCGGGCGCACACGCTGTGTCCGGGGCTTTTCGGTCGTCACTCTCCGCCTATTTCTTTGATGTACGCCCTGCGGCGCTTGTGCTGCTCGTAACGGAAGTATCCCCACTGGGCCTGCACCTTGTTGTTCAGCTCCATCTCGGGGTTGCTCTCGGCGTATTCAAACCCCAGCTTCTGATACACCGGGATGAGGTCGGTGAAGAGCAGCGCGTTCACCCCCTTGCTCTGGTACTCGGGCTTGACGGCCACCAGCAGCAGGTCCAGCACCTTGGACCGATGCTTGAAGAACAGGGCCTTCAGCAGGTAGAACCACCCGAATGGCAACAGCCGCCCATGGGCCTTCTGCAACGCCTTGGCCAGCGAGGGCATGGACAGTCCCACGGCTACCAGGCGGTCGTCCTGGTCGGTGACGAGCGTCACCATGCGCAGGTCCAGTATGGGCAGATACATCTTTACGTACTGTCTTATTTGCCGCTGGGACAGAGCCGAGTAGCCGTAGAGGGGCGCGTATGCCTCGTTGATAAGCTCGAAGATGGCCTGCCCGTAGTCGCGCGCTATTTTGCGGCCCGACTTGTACTTCTTCACCTTCAGCCCGTACTTCTCCTGTATCAGCCGCGCTATGCGCAGGTGCTTCTCCGGGATGGCATCGGGGACGTACAGTTTGTACTCCACCCAGTCGGCATCCTTCCTGAAGCCCAGCCGCTCCATGTGGGCGGGGTAATAAGGATAGTTGTAGGTAGTGGCCATTGTGCTCAGCTGGTCGAACCCCTCGATGAGCATTCCCTCAGCGTCGAGGTCGGTGAAGCCCAAGGGACCTTGGATGTGCGTCATGCCGCGCTCGCGTCCCCACTGCTCCACGGTGCGTATCAAGGCCTCGGACACCTCCGTGTCGTCCGTGTAGTCAATCCATCCGAAACGCACCTCCTTCTTTCCCCACGTCTCGTTGGCCTTGTGGTTGATGATGGCAGCCACTCGCCCCACGATTTTCCCCTCCTTATAGGCCAGGAAGTAGTCGGCCTCGCAGAACTCGAAGGCCGCGTTCTTACGCTTGTTGAACGTGTTGAGCATGTCGTCGTACAGGTCGGGGACGGAATAGGGATTGTCCTTGTATAGCTGATAGTTGAAGCGTATGAACTGCTTCAGTTCTTGTTTTGTGGAAACCTTCTTGATAGTTACAGCCATAAGCGTGTCTATTCTTTAGTTGATGAAACAGGCCACAAAGATAGGCATTTTTTACGGAGGACGGTTCGCAGCGGCTAAGATGTTGAAGCCCACTGCCCACCCCACCACGTCACTCCCACTTCGCCTAAGGACTAATACCCCAGTCGGCGTAATGACTGGTACCCCAATCATAGTAAGGACCGGTACCCTCGTCAGCCTGTCTACAAGCCCCTTGGTTCGCCTAACAACCAAGACCCTAGTTAGCATAGCTACCAATACCTTAGTCAGCCTAACACATAGGACCCTAGTCAGCATAGCTACCAGGGCCCTGGGTGAACGAATGTTAAAAGTCCGTTTTCTGCGCGGTCCACGCCCCCTTCGTCAACCCGCCCCTCATCTTCTCGTCAACTCTTTATCCCCCTCCGGCACAATGTTTCGGCCAAAACCACGTTAAGAGAAGCATGGAACAAAACAAACGCCCACGACACGACAGACGACGGGCAACCACCCTCGCCGCCGTCCTGCTGCTCGCCCTGCTGTGCCTGATGCCCCGGCAGGCCGCCGCGCAACAGGCACACCTGCAAGGCACCGTCACCGACGACACGGGCAGCCCGCTGGAACTGGCCGTGGTGCGCCTGGAGGGCACAGGCTTAGGCACCGTCACCAACCTGCAAGGACACTATAGCCTGAGCTTCCAGACGAGCGACACGGTGACGGTGGTGTTCTCCATGATGGGCTTCGAGACACGCAAGCGCAAGCTGGTGCGCCCGCAGGGCAACCTCACCATCAACATCACGCTGCCCATCATGAACTACGAGCTGGGCGAGGTGAGCATCACCGAACGGCGGCGGCAGACAGGCTCCATGCAGCTGATGGACGCACGCGCCTCGCGCCTGATGCCCGATGCCTCGGGCGGCAACATAGAGTCCATGCTGGCCACGCAGGCCGGCGTGAGCAGCAACAACGAACTAAGCTCGCAGTACAACGTGCGCGGCGGCAGCTTCGACGAGAACCTGGTCTACGTCAACGGCATCGAGGTCTATCGCCCACTACTCATCCGCGCCGGGCAGCAGGAAGGCATGAGCTTCATCAACCCCGACATGGTGGAGTCCGTGGGCTTTTCCACAGGCGGCTTCGACGCGCAGTATGGCGACAAGATGTCGTCCGTGCTCGACATCACCTACAAGAAGGTGCAAGGGCTGGAGGGCAGCCTCTCGGCCAGCCTGCTGGGAGGGTCGGCCTACGTGGGGGTGGGCAACAAACGCTTCTCGTGGACCAACGGCCTGCGCTACAAGACCAACCGCTACCTGCTGGGCACGCTGGACACGGACGGCGAGTACGACCCGCGCTTCATCGACTATCAGACCTACCTGAGCTGGACACCCAACCCGCGCTGGGAGGTGGGCTTCATAGGCAACATATCGGACAACCGCTACGACTTCAAGCCCGAGGACCGCAACACGCGCTTCGGCACGCTGGCCGACATACGCGAGTTCACCGTCTACTTCGAGGGGCAGGAGCGCGACGTGTTCCGCACCTTCTTCGGGGCCGCCTACGCCACCTACCGCCTCAATCCCCTCACGGAACTGACACTGCGCCTGTCGGCCTTCCGCACGCAGGAGCAGGAGACGTTCGACATCATGGGGCAGTACTGGCTGGACTCGCTCGACGAAGAAACCACCGGCACGGACGGCGACACTGACGGCAACGGAAACACCGACGAGGACACCCCAGCCACAGGCAGCACCAGCGGCATAGGCACCAACATGGAGCACGCACGCAACTACCTGACAGCCGACGTGCAAGCCTACACCCTGACGGGACTGCACCGCCTGGGCCGGGGGTCGCACACCCTGCGCTGGGGCCTGGAGCTGCGCCACGAGCACATAGAAGACCGCATCAACGAATGGGAACTGCGCGACTCGGCAGGCTACTCCATGCCCGCCGCCCCCGACGGACCCCGGCTGTCCTACTCGCTACGCTCGCACAACACCACCGACAGCCACCGCTTCAGCTTTTACGCCCAGGACACCTACAAGTTCAACCGCCAGGCGGGCCTGTTCACCATCACCGCAGGCGTGCGCGGCAGCTACTGGGACTGGAACCGCGAGTTCATCTTCAGCCCCCGCCTGTCGGCTGCGCTCATCCCCGCCTTCAACGAACGCTTCACGCTGCGCGCCGCCACGGGCATCTACTACCAGGCACCGTTCTACAAGGAGTTCCGCGACACCACGCAGACGGGCGGAGCCACCGTGGTGCGGCTCAACCGCGACATACGCTCGCAACGCTCCATCCACTTCGTCGTGGGCGGCGACTACAGCTTCCGCGCCTTCGGCCGCCCCTTCAAGCTGACAGCCGAAGCCTACTACAAGGCCCTGAGCAACCTCATACCTTATAATATAGACAACGTGCGCATCAGCTACTATGGCCGCAACATGGCACGGGGCTACGCCACGGGGCTCGACATGAAGCTCTTCGGCGAGTTCGTGCCCGGCACCGACTCGTGGATAAGCCTTTCGCTGATGAAGACCGAGGAAAAGGTGAACGGCCGCTGGCTGCCCCGTCCCACCGACCAACGCTACCGCCTGTCCATCTACTTCACCGACTACTTCCCCGGCAGCACGAAGTGGCAGATGAGCCTGCGCGGCACGCTGGCTGGCGGCCTGCCCTTCGGCCCCCCGCACAGCGGACGCGAGGCCGCCCTGTTCCGCACCACGCCCTACCGCCGCGTGGACATCGGCATGTCGCGCTGCCTCATCGACAACACCGACCGCCCCGCCTCCGACACGCGCCGCCGCATCCGCAGCCTGTGGCTGGGCGTGGACGTGTTCAACCTGCTCAACATCAACAACGTGAACTCCTACTACTGGGTGACCGACACACACAACAACCAGTTTGCCGTCCCCAACTACCTCACAGGCCGCCAAATCAACGTCCGCCTGCTGCTGGACTTCTGACCAGAAGAGCGGAAACCACCCACCGGATAGCACAGGTACACTTCCCGGCAGACAAAGGTCCGCCCGCCGGGGAGCACACCTCTGCCCCCCGGCGGGCAAAGGTATAGCGGCACGAGGGCGCAGTCCAAGGTCTCCCCGCACGCCACCCCGCCCCGACGGCCTCCGTCCGGCAAAAGGCTGGGCGGCAATCTTTATCGCAAACTATCCCTCAAATTATTGGCGAAATATTTCCTTATTCAGCAAGAATTACCTTACTTTGTGCAGTCTTATACACTCGGACTAAGACAATACCAACTAAAAATAACTATTATGAAGATTTCACACATCGAACACTTGGGCATTGCCGTAAAAAGCATAGAAGAAGCCCTGCCGTATTACGAAAACATCCTGGGTCTGACGTGCTACAACATCGAGACCGTAGAAGACCAAAAGGTAAAGACCGCCTTCCTGAAAGTAGGCGAAGTGAAGATAGAACTGCTGGAACCGACAAGCCCCGACAGCCCCATAGCCAAATTCATAGAGAACAACAACGGCAAAGGCGGAATGCACCACCTGGCATTCGCCATCGAGGACGGAGTGGCCAACGCTCTGGCCAAAGCCGAGGAAAACGGCATCCGCCTCATAGACAAGGCTCCCCGCAAGGGTGCCGAGGGCCTGAACATCGCCTTCCTGCACCCGAAGTCGACGCTGGGCGTGCTGACCGAGCTGTGCGAGAAGCCCCAATGACGGGCTGCGCCCGCCACGTCCCTGCAAGGCGGAAGAGGCAAAAAAAACGCGCCGCCCGAAGGACACACACGAGAAACTACATAGACCCATCATACATACTAAAGTAAACAAGACACAATGAGTAACCAGCTTGAAAAGATCAAAGAGCTTATCGCACTCCGCGCACAAGCCCGCTTGGGAGGCGGCGAGAAAGCCATCGAGAAACAACACGCCAAAGGCAAATACACAGCCCGCGAGCGCATAGCCCAACTGCTGGACGAAGGCAGCTTTGAGGAAATGGACATGTTCGTGCAACACCGCTGCACCAACTTCGGCCAAGACAAGAAACACATCTTGGGCGACGGCGTGGTGACGGGCTGCGGCACCATTGACGGGCGACTGGTGTATGTCTTCGCACAGGACTTCACCGTGTTTGGCGGTTCGCTGTCCGAGACTATGGCACAGAAAATCTGCAAGATAATGGACAAGGCTATGGAGATGGGAGCCCCCATCATCGGCATCAACGACTCGGGCGGCGCACGCATCCAGGAAGGCATCAACGCCTTGGGCGGCTATGCCGAAATCTTCAAACGCAACATCCTGGCCTCGGGCGTGGTTCCGCAGATATCGGGCATCTTCGGTCCGTGCGCCGGCGGAGCGGTCTACTCACCGGCCCTGACAGACTTCACGCTGATGACCGAAGGCACATCCTACATGTTCCTGACGGGTCCCGCCGTGGTGAAGACCGTAACGGGCGAGGACGTGACGCAGGAAGAACTGGGAGGTGCAAGCGTACATGCCAGCAAGTCGGGCGTGACGCACTTCACGGCCGAGACCGGCGAAGAGGGCCTTGCCATCATCCGCAAGCTGCTCAGCTATCTGCCGCAGAACAACTTGGAGGAGGCTCCCTCCGTGCCCTGCACCGACCCAGTGGATCGTCTGGAAGATTCGCTCAACGACATCATCCCCGACAACCCCAACAAGCCGTACAACATGTACGAAGTGATAGGTGCCATCATCGACAACGGCGAGTTCCTGGAGGTGCAGAAAGACTATGCCAAGAACATCATCATCGGCTTTGCCCGCATGGACGGACAGTCGGTAGGCATCGTGGCCAACCAGCCTCAGTACCTGGCAGGCGTGCTCGACTGCAACGCCTCACGCAAGGCGGCACGCTTCGTGCGCTTCTGCGATGCCTTCAACATCCCGCTGGTGACGCTCGTCGACGTTCCGGGCTTCTTGCCGGGAACAGGACAGGAGTACAACGCCGTCATCCTGCACGGAGCCAAGCTGCTCTACGCCTACGGCGAGGCAACCGTACCCAAGGTGACCGTCACCCTGCGCAAATCCTACGGAGGCTCGCACATCGTGATGAGCTGCAAGCAGCTGCGCGGCGACATCAACTACGCATGGCCCACGGCCGAGATAGCCGTAATGGGCAGCGCAGGCGCAGTGGCCGTCCTCTATGCCAAGGAAGCCAAGGAGCACGAGAACCCCGCCCAGTTCCTGGCAGAGAAGGAAGAGGAATACACCAAGCTGTTTGCCAACCCCTACAACGCAGCCAAGTATGGCTACATAGACGACGTTATCGAGCCACGCAACACGCGCTTCCGCGTCATCCGCGCCTTGCAGCAGTTGCAGACCAAGAAACAGATGAACCCCGCCAAGAAGCACGGCAACATCCCGTTATAAGCAAACACTGTCGACAACCGTTTTTCTGACCAACAACCGGCCTTACAGCTTATGAGCAAAAGAAGAATAGGAATACTTGTCGCCGCGCTTATGGCAGTGTGCGGAGCCGCGTGGGGGCAAAGTGCAAGCAGCATTTGCATCAACGAGGTGCTGGTAAACAACAAGGACAACTTTCAGGACGACTACGGAAAGCAGGAACCCTGGATAGAACTGTTCAACACCTCGTTTGCCACGGTGGACATCCGCAACTGCTATCTGACCAACGACAGACGAGTGCTGGACGAGAGCCTATCCGCCCAAGAACGCGCGGCCCTGATGTACCCCATTCCCAAGGGAGACGTCAAGACCAAACTGCCGCCACGGCAGCACACGCTGTTCTGGGCAGATGCTCAGCCCAAACGAGGAAACTTCCACCTGAGCTTCACACTCGACTCTGTGGGGCCCAACTGGATAGCCCTCTATGATGCCAACGCCACGACCCTGATAGACTCCGTAACCGTACCGGCCCACTTGCCTGCGGACTGTTCTTACGGTCTCAACAACGACGGCGTGAAGGACTCTGGATGGTCGGTAATGGGGGTCGAAGACCGCTTCGTCACTCCAAGCACCAACAACGTGACCTTGGACACGAACGAGAAGGTTGACGGCTTCAAAACCAAGGACCCGATAGGCATCGGCATGACTATCATGGCCATGCTTGTCGTGTTCTTCGGGCTAATCCTTTTATACATCGCTTTCAAAATCATCAGTTCCATCGGACTGGCTTTTAACAGACGTAATGCTATGCGTACACACGGTATAACAGATAAAAAAGAAGCAAAAGAAAGAGCCATAGGCAAAGAATCGGGTGAAGTATTCGCCGCCATCGCAATGGCCCTGCACGAATATCAGGAGAACGTTCACGACGTGGAGAACACCGTCCTGACCTTCGGGCACATACAGCGTAACTACTCGCCCTGGAACGCAAAAATATACTCCCTGCGCCAGTGGCCCCAACACAAGTAATCTAACCCCTATAAACAAAAACAGTCATGAAACAATACAAGTATAAAATCAACGGCAACCTCTATAACGTCACCGTAAACGACGTGGAGGATAATATTGCTACCGTGGAGGTCAACGGAACCTCCTACAAAGTAGAGCTTGACAAACCCATCAAGACCACCATCAAACCCGTCCTCAGCCCGGCTGCCGCCCCGACGACGCCCTCGGGTGCCCCCGTGGTGACACGTCCGGCGGCTACGGCCAAAAGCAACGCCGTCAAGTCACCCCTTCCAGGCGTAATCCTCGACATCAAGGTAAAGGAAGGCGACATGGTGAAGAAAGGCCAAGTGGTCGTTGTCCTCGAAGCCATGAAGATGGAGAACAACATCAACGCCGACAAGGATGGAAAAGTAACCGCTATCAAAGTAAACAAAGGCGACTCAATCCTCGAAGGGACAGACCTGGTCGTAATCGAATAAGAGAACACGGATTATGGAAGAAGGCTTTTTCTCTTTCCTAAGCAACAACCTGGCCGACTTCTGGACGTACACCGGCTTTGCCAACGCTACGCCCGGACACCTCGCCATGATTGTTGTGGGCTTGTTCTTCTTGTACCTGGCCCTCAAGAGAAACTTTGAGCCAATGCTGCTTATCCCCATAGGCTTCGGCATACTGATAGGCAACATACCTTTCAAGATAGACGCAGGTCTGGAAGTCGGCATCTACGAGGAAGGTTCCGTGCTCAATACGCTCTACCAAGGGGTGCGCACCGGCTGGTACCCGCCCCTGGTGTTCCTCGGCATCGGAGCCATGACCGACTTCTCGGCCCTGATATCCAATCCGAAACTCATTCTGGTAGGCGCGGCTGCCCAGTTCGGCATCTTCGGGGCCTACATGATTGCCTTGGCCCTCGGGTTCGAGCCCAACCAAGCCGCAGGCATCGCCATCATCGGGGGAGCCGACGGCCCGACGGCTATTTTCCTGTCGTCCAAGCTGGCACCCAACCTGCTGGGAGCCATCGCCGTATCAGCCTACTCCTATATGGCTTTGGTACCCATCATACAACCGCCCATCATGCGCCTCCTGACGACCAAGAAGGAGAGACTCATCCGCATGAGACCGGCGCGTGCCGTCTCGCACACGGAGAAAATCATGTTCCCCATCATCGGCCTGTTGCTCACCTGCTTCCTCGTGCCGTCGGGACTGCCCCTGCTGGGTATGCTCTTCTTCGGCAACCTGCTGAAGGAAAGCGGCGTGACGCGCCGCTTGGCCGAGACTGCCAGCGGACCGCTCACCGACACCATCACCATCCTGCTGGGCGTGACGGTAGGCGCCTCGACCCAAGCCTCGGAGTTCCTCACGTGGAGCACCATCGGCATCTTTTTTCTGGGCTTCTGTGCCTTTGTCATCGCCACGACTTCGGGAGTGCTCTTTGTCAAGTTCTTCAACCTGTTTCTACGGAAAGGGAACAAAATCAACCCGCTCATCGGTAATGCCGGTGTCTCGGCTGTACCCATGTCGGCACGCATCTCGCAAAACGTCGGCCTGGAGTACGACCCCACCAACTACCTGCTCATGCATGCCATGGGTCCCAACGTAGCCGGAGTCATCGGCTCGGCCGTGGCCGCCGGTGTGCTGTTGGGTTTCCTGATTTAAGGGCACGGGGCAGAACCTGGCCAACACAACACAGTCAAAGCGTCTTTCCCGCAAAGGGAAGGGCGCTTTGCTTTCATCCGCCCCACCCTGCACGGGGCCGGTTAGCCTTCTTGCAGAAAGGCGGAATGCACGTAAGATACGGGCCTTAACATTCGTTCACCTAGGGTCCTGGCAGTTATGCTAACCAAGGTAGTGGTCACTGGGCGGACTAATGCACCTGTCATTAATAGCACCGGGGTAGCGCATGCTGGACAGGACGGAGAGGCATTATCCGAAGGGAAGGAAGGGGGAAGGCAAAGAGAAGCGACATGGCTCACGGGCGGACCAACGCACGTGCCAAGGCTTTGCAACGAGAGAGGTCGCGGGAAGTGAGCTGCGGGTGGTGCTTCGTGCCGCCGCGCTCCAGCGTACGAACGATGCGGAAGCCGCTCCAGCGAAGCACTTCACGCAAGGCTCGCACGGTGCCGCGCGTCTGACGGAACCAGATGTTGAAGGGCCAAGGCGTAGTGCCGGTCACCAACAAGGCTGCACGCTTGCCCCGGTGCAACCCCACGGGTACCCCCCGCCTACTTTCGCCCATCAGCCCGTACACCAGGCGGTCGAGCAGCAGCTTCAGCGTGCCCGGCATATTGCCCCAGTAACAAGGGGCACCGATAACAACGCCGTCGCACTCCTGCAACAGACGCAGCACACGCTGGGCATCGTCCTCAGGCAACACACAGCGCAACGTGCTGCGACACTTCATGCAGCCCAGGCAAGGATGCACGCTCAACTCCTGCACGCGCAGCACCTCCACCACGGCCCCGCAAGCCTCGGCCTCGTGCCGTACGGCCTCCAGCATCCGGCCCACGTTGCCCTCGCGGCGGGGGCTGGCGTTCAGCATCAGTATTTTCATATCAGCAGTATCTTCATCCGAGAAAAAGAAGAGGAGGAGAATTGACCGGCAGGCCGTCTCTCACTCCGGCTGCAGGTCATTACTCGTAGCAGGCAGGGGCTTCCAGCCCTCGCCAAAAGCATCGTAGGCATCGGTCACCACCACAAAGGCCTTCGGGTCGGCCTCGCGTATCTTCACCTTCAGGTTGGCCACCTCCTTGTAGCTCACCACGATGAAGAGCATCTCCTTGTCCTCGCCCGTGTACAGTCCGCTGCTCTTAATGCAGGTGGCCGTGCGGTCCAGGTCTTTCAGGATGTACGAGTGCAGGTCTTCCAGCCGCTTGTTGCTGATGACGAATATCAGCTTGTCGTTCTTCGCACCGTTTATCATAAAGGCGATGACGCGCGAGACGATGAAGATGGCTATGAGCGAGTAGAACGACAAGTGCCACGAAGGCTGTGCGATATCCTCCGCACGCCCTATGCCGAAACCTATGACCACCAAGCCGAAGCACACCACCGTGCCATCAACCAGCAGAATGGCATTGGAGAAGCGTATGTGGCAATACTTCTGCAACAACATGCCCACGATGTCACTACCGCCCGTCGTCGCCTGGTTGCGCACCACAATGCCCGTCCCGACACCGATGAGTACGGCTCCGATGACGCAAGTCAGCATCAGGTGGTCCGACATGTTCATCATTCCACCCAACAACTGCGCCGGGTCCAACGCCTCAAGAGCCTCCTGCGTGGGATATACCAACTTGGACATAACATTCATTATCAGCGGAGTGAGCAGGGCAGCCACGATGGTGCGTCCGCCCAGCTTGGCTCCCAGCAGCAGCACCGATAGAATAAGCAGCGGAATGTCGAACATATAGCCGAACGTACCCACCTGTATCGAAGGGAACAGGTTGTGGAGCACGATACTGGCACCGTAGACACCTCCGGGAACAATGTTGTAGGGGTTGATGAAAAAGACAAAGCCTGCGGCAAGAATGGTACAGCCCAAGAAGATGTTGAGCCATCCGGTTATGATTTTCTTCGTATCCATATAAGGTTGTTGTTATATTATAGAAACCGGGCAAAAGTACAAAGAAACATTCTTATTTGCAACAACCGCCGAACTCCACTTTGGCCCTGCAGGCCGTCTCCTTGCCGTTTTTGCGCATCTCTACCGCATAAGCGTTGCCGCCACAGTCGTCCACATACAGCGACAGCTCGTCGCCATAGTAGCTCTCGGCCACGTAGGCCACCTCGAAACGCCTGATGGGAGTCTCACGGTACCGCTCCAGCGGAAAGAGGTCGAGGATGTGCTCCACGTAGCGTATGCTGTTCACGTGGCCGTTGATGTCGATGTCGCTGTATCTGGCCCGCAGCGACTCGACCGGCTCGGCGGCCTGCACCCGTATGCGCGAGGGCTTTCCGATGGGGCAGGGCTTGTCCTTGCACACGTAGTCCACGATGCAGCCCCCATGCAGGTCGAGCAAGTCGGCAGGTTTGCGCGTTTGCATGTTTATCATGGCCCACACCGACCGGGCGTAGCCCAGCGGGCGGCCATCCTCAGCCAGTATGGCAAAGTTGCGGTCGGTGAAGAGGCGATAGACGTTCTCCACCCACGTCTGCACCCTGAAGCGTTCGTATTGCCGTGGCATCTCGTCCATCTCCACGGCCAGCCGCGAAAGCACCCACGTGTAGTTGTCCTCGTTCAGCGTGGCTATGCCAAAGCCGCGCTCGCTGGCATGGAACCCGGCGCAGTTCAGCAGATGATTGCCCAGCACGCCCATCGTCAGCCGCCCGGTGAAGTCCACGTGGAACGGCTCGGCCACGCACTCGTATGTTCCTACTTTCTTTTCTTCGTCCATCATTATTGTGCTATTATAGTTATGTCCATATTATCGGGTTGTCACAAGAAGTCCTCCTCCCACCCCCAATCAGAGCAAAAGTAGACATAAAACCCGAAACAGCATGCAGCAGAGCAGCACTTTTTTTACATACCGTAGGTGGTGCGCAGCACCTGGAACTCGGTGCGGCGGTTGATGGCGTTGCACACCTCCTGCTGCTCGGGTGTCAGGCCCAGAATGAACTCCTCGGTGAGCACGTCGCCCAGTTTCAGGAAGGGGGCCGACTTGAGGGCGTAGTCGTCCACCACCTTGGGCGAGTCCTCGCCGTAACCTTTGGGTGTGAGGCGATCGGCAGCAATGCCGTGGGCTATGAGGTAGCGCACCACCGACTCGGCCCGCCGCTGCGAGAGACGCAAGTTGTAGTCGCTCTTGCCGAAGTAGTCGCAGTGGGCGGCCAGCTCGATGGTGACGGTGGGATTGTCCTGCAACAGCGTCACCAGCTCGTCGAGGGCGGTGGTCGAGGCGGGTGTCAGTTCTGCGCTGTCAAACTCGTAGAAGATGTTCTCTATCAGCACCGGGCGCGTGATGGAGGCCAGGGCGAACGACACGCGGTAGATGCTGTCGCGCTCCAGCGTGTCGGTGGCCACGGCCTGCTTCTCGTTCAGGAAACCCCGACAGGCAGCCAGCAGGGCATACTCTCGTCCCGGCTCCAGCTCCTGACTGAAGGTGCCGTCGCGCTTGGTGTTCACCTTCAGGTAGCTGCCGTCGGTACCGGCGATGGTCACCACGGCATCCTGCAACAGGTTGCCTTCGCGGTCGGCCACGACGCCTTGCAACACGTGGTGCGTCAGGGGGTACTCGAAGCTGTAGATGTGGTCCCAGCCCCGCGCGTCGCCCCGGTTGGTGGAGAAGAAGCCCCGGTTGGGCGCACCCGGCTCGAAGGTCATGCCGAAGTCGTCGCCCTGCGAGTTCATGGGATAGCCCAAGTTGCTCACCCGCCAGTGGTTGCCCGTGCTGTCGGGCACGGCGTGGAAGATGTCCAGCCCGCCCATGCCCGGGTGTCCGGTGGACGAGAAGTAGAGCGACCCGTCGGGGGCAAAGACGGGAAACATCTCGTCGCCGTCGGTATTGATGTCGGCCCCCACGTTCTCCACGTAGCCGTAGCCGTCGTGCGTCAGCTTGGCCCGCCAGATGTCCAGTCCGCCTTGTCCGCCGGGCATGTCGGAGACAAAGTAAAGGAAGTCGCCCGCAGGGCTTATGGCCGGGTGGGCGTAGGAAGAGAGCGAGTCGGCGGCCAGTTGGCACTTCTGCGGTGCGCCCCAGTCAGCCCCCGTGCGCTGCGACACGTATATCTCGGCATACGTGGGCACATCGGCCGTGCGACAGCGGGTGAAATACATCGTCTTGCCGTCGGCCGTGAAGCAGCACGCGCCGTCCTCGTACTCGCTGTTCACGTCCGAAGCCAGCGGCTCGGGCTTCTGCCACTGCAGGCGGTCGTTGCGTTTCGAGGAGAAGATGTCGGCACTCTTGGTGCCCGTTATGGGGTTCAGCTCGTCGCCCTTGGCCTCGTTGCGGGTCGAGGTGTAGTAGAGCACGTCGGGGTCCTCGCCCGCGTACTTGGGTGCATAGTCGCTGCGCCTCGACACCAGCGCAGGGACGCGCTTCACGGTGTAGCGCGATGGGTTCTGCTTCCACCCCTTCGACAAGCGTGCGGCCTCCAGCCCCCGGCGTGCGGCCTCCAGGCGCAGGGTGTCGTGCCCGGCGTCCTTCACCTCCTGGGGCGAGGCCGCCTCGGCGTAGGCCAGGTAGGTCTCGTAGTGCTTCTGCGCAGCCGGGTACTCGCCGTTCTTGCGCAGCGTCTCGGCCAGATAGAAGAAGGCTATGCTGTCGGGGTAGTGGTAGCGCACGGCGTTCATGTAGGCACCCTTGGCCCGGGTGGTGTAGTTGATGCGCCGGTAGCAGTCGGCCTGCTTGTAGGCCAGCACGCCGCGCTCGGCCCGCTTCTTGGGCGAGGTGCGCGAGTAGACGCGCTTGTACTTGGCCGCCGCCTCGAAGTACTCGCCCCGGGCATAGTGCTGCTCGGCCTGTCGCAGGACGCGCCCCGTGCCGCACGAGGCCAACGCCAGCACCCCCAGCAGCACACACAGCGCAGCCCCCGCCCGTCCGGCTCGGCGGACGGACAGGGGCGACGTGGTGCGTTTGCCGTTGTTAGCTGGATGGCGCATGTGTTTCTTCTGCCTCTACACGGAGATGGGATACTACTATTATGTCTTGTTCGTCCACCCTCCCCTCTCTCCGCCCGGGCGGGGCGAGGAAAGAGGAAGGGCGGGGAAATATTTCAATCAGTGGCAGTCGCCGCAGCAACCGCCCTCGCCGCAGCCGTGGTGGTCGCCACACTCGCCGCCACCGCAGCCGCCGCAACCGCCTCCGCAGCCACCGCTCATCATGCGGGCCACTGCGGCCAGCTCCTCGTTGGTGGCCGGACGGTTCTCGATGACTTTGCCCACGAAGTTGAGGGCGCAGCCGGCCAGCGGGTGATTCATGTCCATCACCACCACGTCGGGCTTCACCTCCACCACGCTGCCGTTCACCTGATGTCCGTCGTAGGTCATCATGGGCAGCACGGCACCGGCCACTACGCGCTGGTCGTCGAAGTGCCCGTCTATCTCGAAGACGCTCCTCGGGAGGTCCAGCACGTGATTGTCGTCGTAGGGTCCGTAAGCCTCGTCCTCGCTCAGCGTGAAGTCGAACTCCTCGCCCGGCTTCAGCCCGGCCACCTGCCGTTCGAAGGCTTCCAGTGCCAGGCCCAGCCCCGATATGAACTGGAAGGGCTGCTCCACGGTGGCTTCTTCCTCAAAGTCCCGCTCTCCGTCTTCTATGGAGTACAGCTTGTAGGTCATGCTGATGTACTTGTTCTCTGCTTGTTCCATTGCTTTGTCTTGTTTCGTTTGGGTTTAACACTTTTCCCCGGCCTGTCCAGGCACGGGTGCCACAGGGCCTGCCAAGAGGCTCTCAGCAGCGGGCAAACATACGAAAAACTTTCCACATACGGGCAGCCCGGAAAGAAAGATTAGCATTGCCCGACAAAAAAAAGCGGGGCACCGCCCCGGCAAACAGCGTCCGGGCCGATGCCCCGCTCCGCACGGGCGGTGCTCCCTTAGAAGGAGTAGTAGAAGCCAAACGAGAGGTCCTGGCTCGTCAGGCTCAGGCCGCCGCCGTCAGCCTTGCTCATGAAGTCGTCGCGATAGCCCAGGAAGCCAAACTTGGCAAGGAACGACAAGTGCTTTGTGGCCTTGATGGCCAGTCCGGGCTGGATGCCTATCTCGAAGCCGTTCACGTTGTCGCCGCCGCCCTTCACGCCTTCCGTGGAGAAGCCTATCTGGCCGTCGAGGAACACGCGCAGCACGTCGTTCTCGAAGAACGCGTAGCGTGCATACGGCTCTATGGCAAACGAGTTGCTCTTCACGCTGTTCCGCTTGTTGTGGGCATACTGCAAGGTACCGCCCACAGACCAAGTTTCGTTGAAATTGTAACCCACTTCGGGTGCAATGCTAAACGTGGTCCTGTGGTCGCCTCCCCAGATGTTGAGCGAACCGCCCACATAGACTTGCGACTTGGCTGCCAAGGCAGCCGTCAATACAAACACTAAAATCAAAATCCTTTTCATCTTGACGCTTTTCTATAAAATGATACATTTCGGTTGACTATTGGTACAGGCTGTTGCCTGCGCCAAGACAAAAGTAAGAACTCTCCGCCAACATTCCAAACCTTTTATCGAAAAAAACAGCACTCCCTGCCAAAAATAAGGCCGCTTAGAGCAAATACAGGCCCGCTATCCCGCCTTGTGCCATTCGCCCCCTTTGGGGCCGATACTATGGAGTATGCACAGAAGCCCCAGGCTCACTGTGTGCGCCACCTGTGAGGAGACACGAGCCCCCCGCAGGACATGCGGCCCCGAAGGGGGCGAACCATGCTTAGCCCCGGGTGAACGAAGTGAACCCCCGGATAGGTTGGACACACACACATCACCGGCCCCGAAGGGGTCGAATGGCGCACGGACTGGCCCTGTAAGGGCGGGGCTTGCCCCGCCCGGAACCTCGTTTGCCCCGCCCTGCATATTCGGGCGACCGCGAGGGTCGCCCCTACAGGCGTATCGCACGGGTCCCGCAGGGGTCCGATGGCGTAACGGGGTGTCCTGTCAACCAGCCTTGTGCTATTCGACCCCTGAAACGGGGCCGATGCTATGGGAGTCGCATGGAAACCCCGGGTTCGCTTCGTTCACCCGGGGCTAAGCATGGTTCGACCCCTTCGGGGCCCTCCCGTCCTCGGAGAACGAGGGATGAGAATTTTGTTGACGAGGGATGAGGGACGAGTTGACGAGGAACGAGGGGTTAGTTGACAAGGAACAAGGGACGAATTGACAAGGACGCAACACGCCCCCTGCGGCCTCCCATACGCCTACCACCTGTGAGGAGACACGCGACCCCCGCAGGACATGCGGCCCCGAAGGGATCGAACCATGCTTAGCCGGGGGTGAACGAAGCGAACCCCCGGATAGGTTGGACACCCACACCACCCCGGCCCCGAAGGGGGTCGAATGGCACAAGTCGGGCCGACGGCTCGTCCGCCTCCACCCCGACTGTAGCACAGGAGTGCCCGCCGGGCAGCAGACCTCTGCCCCCGGGCGGGCAAAGGAAAGCCACCAAGCTGGCACATCTGTGCCCCGTCCGGCCCGCCCGGACAGGGGTTCAGAAGTAGAAGTACAGGCCGCCAAGGACGGAGAGGCGGAGGAACAGCTCGAAACCCTCCGACGCGTCGTAGCCGGGCCTGAGGCTGTATACGTCGTACAGGTGCTTGTCGTCGGAGAACAGGGCGGAGACACCAAGGCCCACGCCCACCCGCCGGGCCAGCCGGTACTCCGTCCGCCAGTAAGCATCCACGGCCATGCGTCCCAACTGCCTATCGCCGTCGCCGCTGCTGAGGTATCCCGCACCTACCGACAGGCGGTATATCCACCGCTCGCGCACCACGGCCTGCCCCACCAGAGATACGCCTGCGTAGTGGTGCGACACGTGGAAGTCGGGGAAACCGTTGCGCACGCCGTCGTACACCACGCCCACGCCCAACTTCCGTCCCCACAGCATGTAGCCGTAGTCCGCACGCCATTCCCCGCCATAGCGGTTGCGATAGAAACTGCCGTCCGGCCGGCTGAAACTTGCCGAGGTGGTGCCATAGCCGCCGCTGATGCTCACGACGTGGCGCGGCCAGGCCCACAGACCGGCCTTTTGCCCTGATGCCTCGGGCGCAACCTCCTGTGCCACGGCCTGTCCGCACCGGCACGCACCGGCCACCACCATTGCGGCCAATGCCCAGAAAAGCACGCCCCGTCTCATGGCCGTTCCGTTTTGAGGTTCTGCGCCGAGCCGCCTTCCGCCCCGCCCGTGGGGTAGACAATGCGCCAGCCAGCACGCTCCAGTTCGTCCTCCTCCAGTTCATAGCGTTGCAACACAGGGACGTGCTGCAACATGTCTTCGTACGCCATCTCGGAGTGAGCCTCGTACTGCTGCCAGTCCAGCACGACCATCCGCACCAGGTCGCCTCCAAAATCCCGCCAACCCCAATATCCGTCGGGAGCCCATGCAAGCACGGAGTCTCCCGCCTCAACTTTCGCGGTGCATGCAAAAGGCGCGTCCTCGTAGAGGAAACACACGTCGCGTCCACTCTCGTTCTTCAAAATGATGTAGGCTTGGTCTTCCCAAGGGACGCAGGAAGCCAGCCCCCCCACAATCGCTACGGACAAGGTCAAGCGACGGAGTGAGTTTCTGTTTGGTTTCATCTGATAGTTCACATTTATTAAGGTTTTATAGGTTGTTCGGCGGCAAAGATAGGCTTTATCCCCCGGCAGGCAAAGGAAGCCCCTGCAAAAAGTACCGCCCTCAGCCTGCAACGCTCTGCTGCGACAAGGAGATGCGACAAAAGCATTACAGCCCCACCCTGCGCGGCGGACCGTCCGCCCTACTCCCGGCGCGAGTCGCTCCAGCACTATGGAGCAGCTCACTCCAGCACTATGGAGCGACTCACGCCGCAATTTCTGCCGATTGTTTCGACAGGAGGCCGTCGAGAGTCCGGGGCACAGGAGAATGAGGACCTGCGGCCCCGAAGGGGTCGAATAGCGCAAGGGCTGGCCTTGTAGGGGCGGGACTTACCCCCGCCCGGAACATCGTTTGCCCTGTCCTGCATGTTAGGGCGACCGCGAGGGTCGCCCCTACAGGTGTGTCGCACGGGTCCCGATGGTGCCTGATGGCGTACCCGGGTCGTCCTGCCGCCCCCTCGTCAACTAAAGCCTACCAAGAGCAAACGGCACAATGCCCCGAATATGGCACTTTTTGCCTAACTTTGCCGCGCTTACGATAACACTCCACATCATGCAGGACTACATACAAGAACTGAACGAAGAACAACGTGCCGCCGTGCTCTACAACGACGGGCCGTCGCTGGTGATAGCCGGGGCAGGCTCGGGCAAGACACGGGTGCTGACCTACAAGATTGCCTATCTGCTGGAACACGACTACAAGCCGTGGAACATCCTGGCCCTGACCTTCACCAACAAGGCCGCACGCGAGATGAAGGAACGCATCGCCGCCCTGGTGGGCGAGGCCAAGGCACGACGGCTGTGGATGGGGACGTTCCACTCCGTCTTCCTGCGCATCCTGCACGCCGAGGCCGAGCGGCTGGGCTTCGGGCCACGCTTCACCGTCTACGACACCGCCGACACGAAAAGCCTGTTGCGCACCATACTAAAAGAGATGCAGCTGGACGAGAAGACCTACAAGCCGGGCGTGGTGCAGGCCCGCATCTCCAGCGCCAAGAACCACCTGGTGACACCCGCCGCCTACGCCGCCAGCAGCGCGGTGCTGGCCGACGACCGCGCCATGCACATGCCCTCGCTGCACGAGGTCTACCGCCGCTACTGGGAACGCTGCCGACAGGCCGACGCGATGGACTTCGACGACCTGCTGCTCTACACCTTCCTGCTCTTCCGCGACCACCCCGACGTGCTGGCACGCTACCGCGAGCAGTTCGGCTACGTGCTGGTGGACGAGTATCAGGACACCAACATCGCCCAGCACAACATCGTCCTCCAGCTGGCCGCCCATCATGGCCGGGTGTGCGTGGTGGGCGACGACGCGCAGAGCATATACTCCTTCCGGGGGGCCGACATCGACAACATCCTCTCCTTCACCAAAGCCTACCCCGGCACACGGGTCTTCAAGCTGGAACGGAACTACCGCTCGACGCAGACCATCGTGCGGGCGGCCAACAGCCTGATAGAGAAGAACCAGAGGCAGATACACAAGGAGGTGTTCTCGGAGAAGGAGAAGGGAGAGGCCATCGGGGTGCTGCGGGCCTACAGCGACGTGGAGGAGGCCGAAATCATCGTCAAGCAGATAGCCGGGCTGAGGGCACGGACGCACTGCCGGTATGCCGACTTCGCCATCCTGTACCGCACCAACGCGCAGAGCCGCGTCTTCGAGGAGACCTTGCGCAAGCGGGGACTGCCCTACCGCATATACGGCGGGCTGTCGTTCTACCAGCGCAAGGAGGTGAAGGACGTGATAGCCTACTTCCGCCTCGTGGTGAACCCCAACGACGAGGAAGCCTTCAAGCGCATCGTCAACTATCCCAAGCGGGGCATAGGCGACACCACCGTGGCACGGCTGGTGACGACCGCCGCCGAACGGCAGACCAGCGTGTGGGACGCGGCACGCCACCCGGCCGAGTGCGGACTCAGCCCCGCCACGGCGAAGAAGGTGGAGGCATTCTGCAACCTCGTGGCCGGACTGATGGAGACCGCCGCCACGCAGGATGCCTACGAGACGGGCCTGCAGGTGGTGCGCACCTCGGGCATACTGCAAGACATCTGCCAGGACACCTCGCCCGAGAACCTGGCACGCAAGGAGAACATCGAAGAGCTGCTCAACGGCATGAGCGACTTCTGCGCCACCCGCCGCGAGGAGGGCGACGAACGGGTGACGCTGGCCGACTTCCTGTCCGAAGTGTCGCTGCTCACCGACCAAGACACCGACACCGGCGACGACGCGGACGACGACCGCTTGACGCTGATGACCGTACACTCGGCCAAGGGGCTGGAGTTTCGCAACGTCTTCGTGGTGGGCATGGAGGAAGGACTCTTCCCCAGCAACATGGCGGGCGACTCGCCACGGGCGATGGAGGAAGAGCGGCGGCTGTTCTACGTGGCCATCACCCGGGCCGAGGAACACTGCTACCTGAGCTATGCCAAGACGCGCTACCGCTACGGCAAGATGGAGTTCGGCGCACCAAGCCGCTTCTTGCAGGACATCGACGCACGCTACCTCGACCTGCCCGCCGGGGCACTGGGACCAGCCGGAAACATACGCACGGCAACGCCCTACAGGCAGACCGAGCAACCCCTGCCGCCATCCGCCCGCCGACGAGACGGCAGCACCCCTGCCGCCACCCGCCTGCAACGCATCGGGACATCGGCGGCCACCCAGGCACCGGCCACCCCGTCGGGCCCGGCAGCCGGACTGCACGAAGGCCAGCACATCGAGCACGAACGCTTCGGGCTGGGCGAAGTCGTCGCCGTCGAGGGCATGGGCGAGAACGCCAAGGCCACCATCCGCTTCCAGAACGCCGGGCAGAAGGTGCTGCTGCTGCGCTTCGCACGCTTCAAGGTGGTGGACTGACACGGTCACGACGCGTTTTTTTCTCCTTTCTGTTTCGTTACTACGGGAAAACGACTATATTTGCCAGCACTATTTATTAACCTTACTGACAATTATGAGTACAATCCTGCAACTTGCTCCCCAAAACGTGTGGAAGCATTTCTACTCGCTGACCCGCATCCCCCGTCCATCGGGACATACGGAAGAGGTAGCGAAATTCCTTGTAAACTTCGGCAAAGAGCTGGGCCTTGAGTCGTTCACCGACGAAGTGGGCAACGTCATCATCCGCAAACCGGCCACTCCCGGCATGGAAAACCGCAAGGGTGTCGTCCTGCAAGCACACATGGACATGGTGCCCCAGAAGAACAACGACACCGTGCACGACTTCGAGAAAGACCCCATAGAGACCTACGTGGACGGAGACTGGGTGAAGGCACGCGGCACTACGCTGGGAGCCGACAACGGACTGGGCGTGGCCGCCCTCATGGCCGTGCTCGAAGCCAAGGACCTGCGCCACGGACCGGTGGAAGCACTCATCACCAAGGACGAGGAGACGGGCATGTATGGAGCCTTCGGCCTGAAACCGGGCACACTGAAGGGGGAAATCCTGCTCAACCTCGACTCCGAAGAAGAAGGCGAACTGTACATAGGCTGCGCCGGAGGACTGGACATAAGCGCCACGATGGAGTACAAGGAAGAAGCCGCCCCGAAGGACTTCGTGGCACGCAGCATCACGCTGAAGGGCCTGTGCGGCGGACACTCGGGCATGGAGATAAACGCCGGACGAGGCAACGCGAACAAGATACTGGGACGCGTGGTGCACGACCTGCTGACGGAGTTTGACTGCCAGCTGGCCAGCTTCGAAGGCGGCAACATGCGCAACGCCATCCCCCGCGAAGCCCACGCCCTGCTGGTGTTCGACGCTTCCGACCTGGAAGGGCTGGATGCCTACATTGCCGACTACGAGAAGGACCTCAACGACGAGTTCGCTCCCATCGAAAGCGGCATAAGCCTGAAGATTGAAGAAACGGACATGCCCGCCAACGTGGTGCCCGTGGAGATACAGGACAACCTGATAGACGCACTCATGGCCTGCCAGAACGGCGTGATGCGCATGATACCCACCATCCCCGACACGGTGGAAACGTCGTCCAACCTGGCCATCGTCACCATCGGCGGAGGCAAGGCTTCCTTCCACATCCTGGCCCGCAGTTCGAGCGACACGATGAAGGACTACCTGGCCGACTGCCTGACGGCCTGCTTCTCGATGGCCGGCATGAAGGTGGAGCTGAGCGGTGCCTACTCCGGCTGGCAACCCAACGTGAACTCGCCCATCCTGCACGCCATGAAGCTGTCGTACAAGCAGCAGTTCGGGACCGAGCCGGCCGTGAAGGTCATCCACGCCGGACTGGAGTGCGGCATCATCGGAGCCAACTGCCCGGGACTGGACATGATATCCTTCGGACCCACGCTGCGCTCGCCCCACTCTCCCGACGAACGCGCCTACATTCCCTCCGTACAGCGTTTCTACGACTTCCTGACCGCCACCTTGGCACAGGTGCCCGAACGCTGACGCACAAACGGAGTGTACATAGATAGCACTTGACAACATCAAGAAGGCCCGGCCTTGCTCCTCGACGCAGGAGCAGGCCGGGCCTTTCCGTCAAGATGTCAAGCACGCGGAAACGCCCGCTACCTCCGCCACGCTTTGTAAACAATTAGTCACGCATCTTTCCACCCGTCCCGCTCCTTCCTCTTCCTCGGAGACACGCAGCCTCTTCCCCCGGACGCACCCCGCGAAGCACCGGGAACGCTCCCGACGCACCCTTCGCCAATCGGAGGGCAAGCAGTCGGCCATCCCCTCCAAACCACCCTTCCGGCTCCGGCAACCTCCGCCACGCCCCGTTTTCGCCTTCAACCCAAAACGACCCAAAACACCTTCTGTATTACAGTATGATAGAACTGCAAACCGCATTGCAGTACTACTGCACGAATACTGCGTGGCTCTTGCAGTTCTACTGCATAGCCTTTGCAGTTCTGCTGCATAGGCCATGCAGCACTGCTGCAAAGGCTCTGCAGTAAAGCTGCAAAGGCTGTGCAGAAAACGTGCAGAGGCGAAGCAGGAAAACTGCCGAAGCGAGGTGTCGCAGGAGTGGTCCTTTCAGCCCTAATCGGACAAGGTTAGGAGGCCCCGAATAGTAGGGAGAAGAACGGGCATGTGCACCTTGACAAGCCTCCAAGTGTCAGGACAAAATACACTATTTTTACCATACAAAGACCGATGTACCAAGCTCGTCCGCCACCTCCTCCCCCGTCCGCCAAGCACCGAAGTGGGGACATCAAGGTACATGCCCCCACAGCCGAACGTCTCTCCCCCGAAGCAAGCAGGAGGAGTACAAAGGCTGATTGAGCCCAAATCGGTCATTAGAGCCCAAAGCGATTTCGTTCTGCTGCCGTGCAGATTGGCTGTCACCTTTGTCGAAGGCGTAGCGGGCTACGTCGAGACAAAGCGGCAGACAAGATGCCGGTAGCAGGGCGAAAGGGCTTGGAAAGCCCCCAAAGATAAGCCTATACTCATTGTGGGCGGTCTAACGACCGATTTGGGTTGAAGTACGCACGTGCCGCGTGGACACAAAAAAAAGCGGAAGTCCCTCTTTCGCAGAGCGACTTCCGCCGATTTATAAATTAAACACTTGCAATCTTTCCTTTCATTATTTCTGCTCACGATATCCCATTGAGAGCATTTCGCTACGGCCTATCACGGCCAAAGCAGAAGCCAGATACTTCATAAACTTTCTCATAATGAAATCTCCTTTTCATTAACGCAACCCCTTTCGGGCGTTGGCAAAGCCTTCTTCAAGAAAGGAACGGCAAAGGCAGAACACGTACAAAGCCCTCCGGGCCTTACCTTCTTGCCCGCCGCTTTGCCGAGCCTACTCGGAATTGCGTAACCTAAACTTAAAAACTAATACCTAAAAAAACAACATTTTCAATTTGCTCTTCGCACATCCGAGGATAATAGAAACCACTCAGAGCATCACATATCCCCAGATGTTCTTATCGGCCTGGCCGAACTTTCTCAAAAAAACTTTCAACGTTTTCATCTTGTTATCCTCCTTAATCAATCTTTGTTACCTTAATTTTACTCCAATATTCTCGATTAAGACAGTGCAAAAGTAGAACCTTTCGGGAAAAGACGACTCGAATGGAGTGTTAAAAACATGTTTTATAACATATTTATTGACGTAAATCAAGAAAACACTCTTTCGCCGAAGAGAAAAAGCAGACAACCTGTCAGCATTTGGCGCATTGCAGCAAGCCGGTATAGGACAACCTGTCAGCCACCCGGCCTTTAGCCTGCCTGTCCACCGGGATGACAGATTTACCTCAAATCGGTCATCAGAGTCCAAAGCGATTTCGTTTTGCCGCCGTGCAGATTGGCAGTCGCCTTTATCGAAGGCGTAGCGGGCTACGCTGGGACAAAGCGGCAGACAAGATGCCGGTATGAGGATGAAATAGCCGGGAAAGACGGAGAAAGACGACAAAAGCACACACCGGCGATCTGATGTCCGATTGGGATTTACTACAGAAGGCAGCAAGCCGGAATGTACAGAGGGGGACCGCATCAACGCCCGGCAGTGGTAAGGAGTTCCGTCCAGCAAGGGCACGACCGAGGCACGAAAAAAGCAGAACCGAGAGAAATGTGAATGAGACACACCTCCTCGGTTCTTCCTTAAAAACAAGACTTTACAGCAAATGCACTATCAGAGAGCACCGACTTCCTTCAGAGCAGCATTCGTCTTGTGCACAGCGGCTGCACTGGCAGCGAACTTGGCCTTTTCGTCTTCCGTCAGCTCCAACTCGACAATCTTCTCAATGCCGTTGCGACCCAAGATGACAGGCACACCAATGCACAAATCGCTCTCGCCGTATTCGCCCTCCAGATATACGGAGCAGGGCACCATCTTGCGCTGATTGTGCAGGATGGACTCTACGACAAAGGCACCAGCCGCACCGGGAGCATACCAGGCAGAAGTGCCCAGGAGCTTGGTCAGCGTGGCACCGCCCACCATCGTAGCGGCTACAACCTCGTCCAGCTTCTCCTTGCTCAGCAGCGTGCTGACGGGCTGTCCCTTGTAGGTGGCCAGACGGGCCAGAGGTATCATTGTCGTGTCGCCATGTCCGCCAATCACCATGCCCTCTACTTCGTTGGCGTTGCAGCCCAGTGCCTGAGACAGGAAATACTTGAAGCGCGAGCTATCCAACGCGCCGCCCATGCCGATGATGCGGTTCTTAGGCAGCCCCAGGGACTTGAGCGACAGATAGGTCATCGTGTCCATAGGATTGGAGATAACCACCAAAATGGCATCGGGGGAGTATTTCAGGATATTTTGTGCCACGGACTTCACAATGCCGGCGTTGACGCCTATCAGCTCTTCGCGCGTCATGCCCGGCTTGCGGGGTATGCCGGAAGTGATTACAACGACATCCGAGCCAGCAGTCTTCTCATAATCGTTCGTACAGCCCACAACCGTGGTGTCAAAGCCCAGAAGCTGAGCCGTCTGCATCATATCCATCGCCTTGCCTTCAGAAACACCTTCCTTGACATCCAGCATTACCACTTCGTCGGCCACTTCATTAAAGGCCAACACATTGGCACACGTAGCACCTACGTTACCTGCGCCTACAACGGTTACTTTCGACATAATTCTCTTATTTTTGCGTTAATAGATAAAACGGTACAAAAGTACTGCAACCAGCCTATTAGAGAAATTTTTCCACAATAATTTTAGTTAAATACCTTACTAAGTAATCCGGACAGACAAGCCTTTGGCAATTAATAGCTATTTTTGCCGACAAAAGAGACGGCAGGAAGCCCTCCCGCCGCAAGATTTACCCTAACAGAAACAAAGACATTATGAACCCTAACACAAAGAAAGGCCTTCTCGTGGCGGGAGGCATCATCTTGGTCCTGGCCTTGGCCGGGGTAAGCACACTGCTGCTCTTCGAAAAGAAAGCCAACTACGAGTTGGTACAGGAGTTTGAACTGGACAAGGAAGACCTGGAAAACCAATATACAGAATTTGCACGACAGTACGACGAACTGAAGCTGCAAGTATCCAACGACTCCCTCTCCGCCCTGCTGGAGCAGGAACAGAACAAGACCGAACGCCTGCTGGAGGAACTGCGCACGGTGAAAAGCACCAACGCGACCGAGATACGCCGACTGAAGAAGGAACTGGCCTCGCTGCGCAAGGTGATGATAGGCTACATCAACCAGATTGACTCGCTGAACCGCCTGACAGCCTACCAGAAGGAGGTGATAGCCGACGTTACCCAGAAATACCACGCCGCCTCACAACAAATCAGCAACCTCTCCGAAGAAAAGAACACCCTGACGGAGAAAGTGACGCTGGCCGCACAACTCGACGCAACCAACATCACCCTGGCCGCCAAGAACAAACGCGGACGGACAACCCGAAAGGTAAAGAACGCCAGCAAGCTGCAGATAGACTTCACCATCAACAAGAACATCACGGCCGAGACGGGTGAACGCACACTGTACGTCTGCATCGTCAAGCCGGACAACAGCGTGCTTGCCAAGGCCGGAAGCGGCACCTTCGACTACGAAAACCGCCAGCTGCCCTACTCCATAAAGAAATACATAGAGTACAACGGAGAGGAGCAGGCCGTCACCGTGTACTGGGACGTGGAGGAGTACCTCTATGCAGGCGACTACCGTATAGATATCTTCTCTAATGGCGTGCTGATAGGTACGCAGACCTTCACCTTGAAATAGAACGCCCCCAGGGGACACACCTCTGCCTCCACAGGAGCGCACCTTTATGCCCTCGGGGGCACTCCTGTGCCCCCGAGGAAGCACACCTCCGCCCATCAAAGGCCTCCCGGAAACGCCGCAGCCAGCCCGGAACCCCATCCGAAGGGATGGCCCACGAGCCTGTCCGGTCAACTTCCCCCAAAGAGAAAATTAAACAGACCCTAACATTGATTTAACCCAAAGGATTTTGCCATGTGCAGGGAAAGGCTTACCTTCGTTTCGTTGTTTATACAACCGTAAAGAGCCGAAGGCCGACAGGGCTTTTCCCCGATGCCTCCCGTTATACTTTATTATATATATGACATACCTATGAAAAGATTGTACTGCTTCGCAGCCGGACTGGCCCTATCGCTCCTGACGGCACAGGCACAGACCAGCCTCAGTCTGGACAGTTGCCGGGCACTGGCCATCGCCAACAACAAGGAGCTGCTCATCAGCCAAGAAAAAATCAAGGCCGCAGGCTATCAGAAGAAAGCCGCCTTTGCCAGCTACCTGCCCAAACTGTCGGCCACGGGAGGCTACATACGCAACCAAAAAGAAATCTCGCTGCTGAGCGACGAGCAAAAGAACACCCTGAGCAACATGGGAACACAGGCAGGCAATGCCATCACCCAAGGCATACAGGGGATGATAGCCCAAAACCCCGGGCTGATGCAGAACCCGCAGTTCCTGCAGCTGGCACAGGCTCTGGGAGGACTGGACATCGCCACCCCGCTCAACGGCGTGGGCAGTTCGCTGGTCGAAGCACTTCGGACCGACACGCGCAACATGTTTGTAGGAGCGTTGACGCTGACACAGCCACTGTACATGGGCGGAAAGATACGCGCCTACAACAAGATTACCCGATACGCCGAGGAACTTGCCCTGCAACAGCACGACAGCGGCACCCAGGAAGTGATACTGAACACCGACCAAGCCTACTGGACCGTGGTGTCGCTCGTGCACAAGCAACGCCTGGCCGAGTCCTATCTGGCACTGCTTCAGCAGTTGGAAAACGACGTGGACAAGATGATAGCCGAAGGCGTTGCCACCAAGGCCGACGGACTATCCGTGAAAGTGAAGGTCAACGAGGCCGAAATGACCCTCACCAAGGTCGCCGACGGACTTAGCCTCGCACGGATGCTGCTGTGCCAGCTATGCGGGCTGCCGCTCGACAGCAATCCACGCCTTGAGGACGAGGAAACCGACGACCTGCCCGCTACTGCGACACCGCCCACCCGGGACATAGACATGGAAGCCGTCTATGCTTCGAGGCCCGAGGTGAGAAGTCTCGAAATAGCAGCCCGCATCTACGACCAAAAGGTACGCGTGACGCGCTCGGACATGCTTCCCTCCATCGCCCTCATGGGAAACTACATCGCCACCAGCCCGTCGGTGTTCAACAGCTTCGAGAAAAAATTCAAGGGCATGTGGAACGTCGGGGTCATGGTGTCGCTCCCCCTCTGGCACTGGGGCGAAGGCATCAACAAGGTGAAGGCCGCCAAGTCCGATGCCCGCATTGCCCGCTACCAACTGGAGGAGGCACGCGAGAAAATAGAGCTGCAAGTCAACCAGTCGGCTTTCCAGATGAACGAGGCCGCCAAGAAACTGGTCATGGCCGAGAAGAACCTCGAAAAAGCCGACGAGAACCTGCGCTATGCCAACCTGGGCTTCAGCGAGGGAGTCATCCCCGCCAACAACGTACTGGAGGCGCACACGGCCTGGCTCTCGGCACAGTCGGAGAAAATCGACGCCCAAATCGACATGAAACTGACAGAAGTCTACCTGAAGAAAGCAACGGGACAACTCTCTGCCGACAACTGAACACACCCCATAAGCAACCAAAACCTCCAATCACATAACCCACACAGACATGAACCTCAAATCGCAGAACAGCAATATGCTGCTGGCTTTCCTCACCTTAGTGGGAGTGATAGCCGTCGTGGCTCTCGCAGGCTTCCTGATGCTGCGCAAAGGGCCGGAAACCATACAAGGACAGGCCGAAGTGAACGAATACCGCGTATCGAGCAAAGTCCCCGGACGCATACTCGAAATACGCGTCAAGGAGGGGCAGAAGGTGGCCGCAGGCGACACGCTTGCCCTGCTCGAAGCCCCCGACATACAAGCCAAATTGGAACAGGCACGAGCCGCACAGGCCGCCGCGCAGGCACAGGACGACAAGGCCCGCAAAGGAGCGCGGCAAGAACAGATACAGGCCGCCTACGAACTGTGGCAAAAAGCCAAGGCCGGACTCACCATAGCCGAAAAGTCCTACCAGCGCGTGAAGAACCTCGCCGACCAAGGCGTGCTGTCGGCCCAGAAGCTGGACGAGGCCACAGCCCAGCGCGATGCCGCCCGGGCCACCGAGAAAGCGGCCAAGTCGCAGTACGACATGGCCGTCAACGGTGCCGAGCGCGAGGACAAGGCCGCTGCTGCCGCCCTCGTAGAACGGGCGAAAGGGGCTGTGGCCGAAGTCGAGTCCTACATCAACGAGACCTGCCTCACGGCCTCGGCGGCGGGCGAAGTCTCCGAGATATTCCCCCAGACAGGCGAATTGGTGGGGACGGGGGCTCCCATCATGAACATCGCCATGCTGGACGACATGTGGGTCACCTTCAACGTGCGCGAAGACCTGCTCAAAGGTCTGGGCATGGGAACCGAGTTCGAAGCCTACGTGCCCGCCCTCGACCGCACCATACGCCTGAAGGTAGACTACATGAAGGACCTCGGGACCTATGCCGCCTGGAAAGCCACCAAGCCCGCCGGACAATATGACCTGAAGACCTTCGAGGTGCGTGCCACCCCGCTTGAGAAAGTCGACGGCCTACGCCCGGGCATGTCTGCCATCCTCCATAAATAAACGTTCCTCCCCCCACACACAAGAACCGCCTATGCACCAAAAAGAAAAGAAATACCTGGCCCTGTGGCACGTAGCATGTCGCGAGTACCACCGCCTGCTGTCACGCCCGCTCTACCTTTTCTGCATGGTCGCCGCCCCGCTGTTCTGCTACGTGTTCTTCACCACGCTGATGGACAGCGGCCTGCCGCAAGACATGCCCGTAGGCGTGGTGGATCAGGACCAAACGGCTACCACCCGCCAGCTGACACGCACGCTGGATGCCTTTCAGCAAACAGCCGTCGTGGCCCACTACCCCACCTTCAACGCCGCCCGCGAGGCCATGCAGCGCGGTGACATCTACGGCTTCTACTACCTGCCCCGGGGCACCAGCGAAGAGGCAGTGGCGCAACGCCGCCCCACCGTGTCGTTCTACACCAACAACACGCTGCTCATTGCCGGCTCGCTGCTCTTCCGCGACATGAAGACCATGAGCGAGCTGGCCTCGGGAGCCGTCGCACAAGCCAGCCTCCTGGCACGCGGAGCCACCGAGGAGCAGGCCGGGGCATGGCTGCAGCCCATCGTCATCGACACACAGCCGCTGAACAATCCTTGGATGAACTACTCCGTCTATCTGAACAATACCTTTATGCCGGGCATACTGATGGTGCTCATCTTCATGGTGACGGTCTACTCCATCGGCGTGGAAATAAAGGAGCGCACCGCCCGCCAGTGGCTGCGCACGGGCCGCAATTCCATCTGGATAAGCCTCTGCGGCAAGCTGCTGCCCCACACCGCCGTGTTCTTTCTCATGGGCTCGTGCTACAACGCCTACCTCTACGGCATCCTGCACTTCCCGTGCAACAGCGGCATCCTGCCCATGCTGCTGGCCACCCTCTGCATGGTACTTGCCTCGCAAGGCATGGGTGTGTTCATGATTGGCCTGCTGCCTACCCTGCGCTTAGGGCTGAGTTTCGCCTCGCTGTGGGGCGTGCTGTCGTTCTCCATGTGCGGACTGTCGTTTCCCGTCATGGGGATGCACCCCACCCTGCAAGCCCTGACCAATCTCTTCCCGCTACGCCACTACTTCCTTATCTACGTCGACCAGGCCCTCAACGGCTATCCCATGCTCTACTCCTGGCCCAACTACGTGGGGCTGCTGCTGTTCATGATATTGCCCTTTCTCATAGCCCCAAGGCTGAAGCGGGAACTGATATACTACCGATACATCCCTTAAGAAGAAACGATGAAAGAATTGACATTCAGACAGAAACTGACACAAGGCCTGCACGACATGTTCCACATCTGGAAAGAAGAGCTGCGCGCCACCTACCGCGACCAGGGTGTGCTTATCTTCTTTATCCTCGTCCCCTTGGCCTACCCGCTGATATACGGTTTCATCTACACCAACGAGACCCTACGCGACGTGCCCGCAGCCGTGGTCGACGACTCACACACCACCTTGAGCCGCCGCTACCTGCGCATGGTCGATGCCACGCCCGACGTGCGGATAGCCGCCTACTGCGCCGACATGGAGGAAGCCAAGCAACTGATGCGGGAGCGTAAGGCATACGGCATTGTACACATACCCTCCACCTTCAGCGACGACATAGCCGATGGAAGACAGGCACACGTGAGCCTCTACTGCGACATGAGTGGACTGCTCTACTACAAGTGCCTGCTAATGGCCAACACGGCAGTGTCACTCCAACTGAATGCCGACATCAAGCTACAACGCACCCCCGGCAACACTACCGACCGACAGGACCAAGTGACCACCTCGCCCATAGCCTACGAGGACATAGCCCTCTTCAACCCGGCCAACGGATTTGCCGCCTTCCTGCTGCCCGCCGTGCTGATGCTCATCATACAGCAGACACTGTTGTTGGGCGTAGGACTGTCAGCAGGCACGGCACGCGAGCACAACCGCTTCCGCGACCTCGTGCCCATCGACCGTCACTACCACGGCACCCTACGCATTGTCATGGGCAAGGGACTGGCCTACTTCATGGTCTACGTCCTGGTGACGTTCTACCTGGCCCTCGTCGTGCCTCGCCTGTTCCGCCTGCCCCACATCGCCCGGCCCGGCGAATTGACGCTGTTTTTCTTGCCCTATCTGGCCTCTTGCATCTTTTTTGCCATGACAGCCTCGGCCGTCATACGCAACCGCGAGACCTGTATGCTGCTTTTCGTCTTCACCTCCGTGCCGTTGCTGTTCCTCTCGGGGATATCATGGCCTAGAAGTGCCATGCCTCCGTTTTGGCACTATTTCTCCTACCTGTTTCCCTCTACGTTCGGCATCAGCGGATACGTGCGTATCAATAGCATGGGTGCCACACTCAACGAAGTGGCTTTTGAGTACCGAGCCTTGTGGCTACAAGCCGGGGCCTACTTCCTCACCGCCTGCCTGTCCTACCGCTGGCAAATCATCCGCTGTCGCCGCCACATCCTCGAAACGTGGCGTGCGGCCAAAGCCCGCCGACAGCAGCCTGCCCTCCCCCGCCCAGATGCCCATTCTTGAGCCACGGAGAGCATACCATAGTCAGCCCAACTACTAACGCCCAGGGTGAACAAATGTCAAAAGTCCGGTTCCTATGTGTCCCCACCTCCCCCACAGGAGGCCTTGTGCCTAAAACCTCGTCACCCCCTCTCTCTCATTGTTTCCTCACGAAAGGTCTATCCGCAGGCAACCTTCCTCGGCCAACTGCACAAAGGGGAGGTTGAGCCGGACACACTCCTCGGCCAACCGACGGCGATGCCAAGCGGAGAGGGAAGCGTCAAGCACCACCATCCCGATGTCAAGGAAAGGAAGCAACTCATCGAGTCTACCACGATAGCCGGAAGAAACGTGTAGGTAGTCCACTCGGAACGGATGCCCTGTAACACTGCTCGGCCAACAGTCACCGGAGAGCAGGAAAATGCTTTGGCCGTGGAAGCGCACAAGGTCGTCACGCACCACCATCGGCCACGGGGCCTGCCCCGCACCGGAGAGGAAAACGGGGGCCGACAACCGCAAGTGGTTCCAATAGGGAGCGAGCGAACGTTGCAGACGGGTGCTGTCAGCCAAAGAGTCGGCACAAACCACCCACGAACGGCGGCTACCATTGCCCTCAATGCAATGTACCGCCGGGCAACCACGTACGTTGTAGAACCGAAGCCCACAAGGCGGACGATCGGCCAAGGACGAATAAGCATGGCTACCTACCAGCAAAAGCAACACGCCCAATGCCCGGCATAAACGGACGGGGACGGGACGATGATAAAAACTCAACAGCAGGAGAACACATAGGTAGAAGAGCAAAATCTCCCACACGTTGGTCCACAAGCCCTCAATGGAAGCATAGGGCAGGTGCTCAATGCGTTGCAGGACGTGGTTCTGAGTAGCGACCATCCATTGCAGCACCGATGCCCAAAGCCCCTGCAAGGCGGGAAAGGGCGTAAGCAGCAACAAAATGACAGCGGCATACATGACGAGGGACACGAGAGGGACGACCCACAGGTTGGTGAGCAGGAAGTGAGTAGGAAAACGCGAGAAGTAGAAGACTATGAGCGGAGCCGTGGCTATCTGGGCCGCAACCGACACGCTGAATAGTCCCCACACGTAGCGCATCACCCGATTGCTGCCGGGACACCAGGAACGAAACACTGGATGCAGTAACAAGATACCGGCCACGGCCAAAAAGGAGAGTTGGAACCCGACATCGAACAGCCACTCGGGACGGCAGACCAGCATCAGGAAGGCTGTAGCCGCCAAGGTATTGAGTGTGATGGGTTTGTCGGGACGCAACGTGGACAGGGCCAAGAGCGAGAACATAATGACGGAGCGCACAACAGGCGACTCAAGCCCGGTGATGAAGGCAAACGCCCAAAGCAGCAGGACGACAACAAGCATCAGCCACGGCTTCAACCCAGCCTTCTTGCGCCACAACGGGGCACAGAGAGCGTAAAACAAGGCATAGAGGAAGCCTATGTGCAGACCCGAAAGCGAAAGCACGTGGGTGGCACCGGTCGTTATGTAGGTCTGGTTGATTTCGTCACTCAGTTCCTGCCGCTCGCCTATGGTGAGGGCCGAGAGCACCGCCAGCTCATCACCTCGAAAGCCTAGGTTGCGATAAAGTCCCACGACCTTAGCCCGACAGGCAGCGGCAGCCTGCAACAGGGTGCGACGGGAGTCGTACCCCGCCACAAGCCACTGCCCGGAAGGAACATAAGCCGTCCCGCTGATACCGTGCATAAGCAAGTAACGCGCATAGTCAAATTCGTCTGGGTTGCCTCGAGAAGCAGGTAGGTTAGGGACGATACGGGCAAGCAACCGATGGCCTTGCTTCAGCCGGAAGGCAGCAGAATCCTTAGGAAAATAAAGTAAGACACGCAACGGACGGGGAAGAGGACAAAGGGTGTCGACCGCCTCGTCTTCGCCGCAAGAAGCTATGAGGTCTGCGCGGAAGAGCAGGCTGCCCGGCTTCTCTTCGGGACCATCGGCAAGCCGCACGTCCCACACTACCGCACGATCGGGGAAGTCATAGCGCACCCGCAGCAAATGCAGGCTCATAACCTGATGTCCCAAAAAAGCGATGCACGCGAAAACCGCCACCCCAAACCACATCCGCAAGCGGTGCTCTCGGGTAAGCACATAAGTCACACACAGCCCCCCTGCCGCCACCAGACTCCAAGCAACGGGTAACAGGCTGGGATGGCGGTCGCCACACAATATGCCCGCAATCAGTGGCAGCAGCAACCTCAGAAAGGGGTAACGCTGCTGTAGGCCGGTTCGCACAATCGAGGGAGGAAACGACGTTAAAGGTTCTTAAGAGCCTGGATATAAGCTTCGGGGTTCTCGTTGGAGAAAACGGCGTTGCCAGCCACCAGCGCGTCAGCCCCCGCAGCCCGCAACTGCTTGCCCGTGTCGAGGTTCACCCCTCCGTCCACCTCAATCAGGGCGTGAGAACCTGTCTCATCGATAAGTCGACGCAGTTCCTTTACCTTCTGCGTGGTGTGGGCAATGAACTTCTGTCCCCCAAAACCGGGGTTTACACTCATAAGCAACACCATGTCAAGCTCAGACAAAATGTCCTTCAACAGGAATACGGGCGTAGCCGGGTTGAGGGTAACGGCGGGCTTCATGCCAGCGTCTCGTATCTGCTGCACAACACGGTGCAGATGGGGGCAGGCTTCATAATGCACGTTCATGATGAGCGTTCCAACCTCCTGCACCTCGCGCAGGAACTTTTCGGGCTGCACAATCATAAGGTGCACATCAAGAGGCTTCTTTGCCAAGCGGGCAATGTGCTTCAGCACAGGGAAGCCGAAAGATATGTTGGGCACAAACACGCCATCCATGATGTCAATGTGAAGCCAATCAGCCTCGCTACGGTTCAGCATGTCGATGTCTTTGGCCAAGTTTCCGAAGTCGGCCGAAAGCAATGACGGGGATACAATGGTTCTCATAATACGTTGGTCTTAAAGGTTATACAGACAATATACTTTTCTCAGAAGCACGAAACGACATCGAGCAAGAAAGAGAAGCAGAAGGGAAGCCCCGGATCAGCCCAGCATGATGCTCTGCAAACCTTGGGGAAGGCACGTCTCAGTCCTTAGGTTTCGGGCCAGACCTCGCAAGAAAGACAGCGTTTGTTCCGACGGGCGAGGCATAGCCTGATTGTAAGCATTACTTGGGATACGCATCCGACGTGGGGTGGCATCGGCCGAAAGAGCCGCGTTGTTACAAGTAGTCTTTCTTTTCATAGGCTATGTACTTTTATGAGGTTTGTTCTTAGTGCATGTATGGACAGAACCCTTTCTTTCGGAGGGCTTCATGCCTAAAAAACGAAAGAAAGGGTCCTTTAGTATGTCTTCCCGCTATTTTTTTGTGATTTGCAGCGAGTGCCGCATGACGAAGGAGGCCAACCTCCCGGCAAGTGAAAAAAGTTGAGGATTGGCTTTCGGGAACGGGAAAGTGAAGCACGTCAGTCCATCGTGAGCACAATATCATACTTCTCAGCCATGCGGCGCAGATTGAGTATGGCATAGCGCATACGCCCCAGCGAGGTATTGATACTTACCCCTGTCTGCTCGGCTATCTCCTTAAAGCTCAGGTTCTGATAGAAACGCATTTGGATTACCTCCCGCTGCTCTTCGGGCAGAAACCTCACCAAGCGGCGCACGTCGGCCAGTATCTGATGGTTCACCATCTCGGCCTCTATCGTTCCCTCGGACAGTTGTATGCTATTGAGCAGATTGCGTGCCTCCTCGTCACACGAGATGAGGTTCTCCTGCTTCTCCTGCCGATAGCAGTCTATGATAAGGTTGTGGGCTATGCGTATCAGCCATGCCTGAAATTTGCCATTCTCATTGTAGCGTCCTTGCTGGATGGTGACAATAGCCTTCGTAAAAGTCTCCTGAAAGATGTCCTCGGCAAGTTCTGCGTTGCGCACAGTATAATAAATGTAGGTATATATCTTGTCTTTATAGCGATCGAGCAGAGTGTCGAATGCCTCGTTTTCTCCCCCGGCATAGCGCGCCACCAGCACTTCGTCGGGGATAGTCTGTAATTTGTCCATCACGTACTTGTTTATATATGTTTAATGCGTAATGTGTATCGATAGGCATTCTCTAATTTAGGCAGTGAAACATTATGGGCGCAAAGAAAAGAAATAAATCTGAATGTAGCAAAGGGTCGGAGGAAATTTCCGCCCTTGCTACTTCTTTTTGTCCTGGGGAAACAAAGTGCTATTCCATGTGTCCGGCCACGTCCCGCATCCCGCGCAGGACTTCTTCTACCGGAAGCCTCTTTTTGCCGGGCAACTGCAAGGAACGTATGCCGACAAATCCGTCGGAAGCAGCCACGCGCAGGTATGTCTTTCCGTCGGTCTGCAAGGTGCCGGGAGTCAAGTCGTGGTGCATGGGAAGTTTCTCCACAGCAAACACCTTGAGGGACGTATGGGTGCCGTCGGGGTGAACCAGCTCAGTCCAAGCGGCAGGATAGGGCGACAGGCCGCGTACGTGGTCGTATATCCGCTTCACGCCCTGTGTCCAGTCTATGCGGCAAGTGTCCTTGAATATCTTGGGAGCGGTGTGCAGGGCTGTACCTGCCAATGGCAAAAGATGCTCTTGCGGCACGGAGCGGACATTGCCCGACAGGATGTCGTCAACGGTACGCAAGACAAGTTCCGAACCAAGGTGCATCAGACGGTCGTGAACGATGCCAACGTCGTCGGTATCGGCTATCGGGATACGCTCCTGATAGATAACCTCGCCGGTGTCTATCTCATGACGGAGAAAGAATGTAGTGACACCTGTCTCGGTTTCGCCGTTCATTATGGCCCAGTTAATGGGAGCCGCTCCTCGGTACTGGGGCAAGAGAGAGGCATGGAGGTTGAAAGTACCCAGCCGGGGCATAGACCACACGACCTGGGGCAACATGCGGAAAGCGACGACTATTTGCAGGTCGGCCTCCCATTGCCGCAACTGGTCGAGAAAAGCGGTGTCCTTCAGCCGTTCGGGTTGCAACAGTGGAAGTCCCTGCTCCAAGGCATATTGCTTGACGGGCGAGAACTGCACCCGGTGTCCGCGTCCGGCGGGCTTGTCGGGCATGGTGATGACACCAACCACATTGTAGCCGCCCTCACAGAGGCGGCGTAAAGGCTCCACCGCAAAGTCGGGGGTGCCCATGTAGACAATCTTCAGGTCTTGTTTTTGCATGTTTCGTGTAGGGTTGTCGGGAAAGCACCTCCGCAGACCGTTTGCAGGCCCGCTTCAATGCATGTCCCGGTAGTTGTATTCCTTTGTTGTCGGACTTGCCTTCGCCAAGCTATTCGTCAGAGAAGTGCACCAATACCTCTCTATAGTAATTGAATATCTTCGACTTGGAGACGAAGCCCAGATAATGGTCGTCGCTGTCGACGACGGGGAGATTCCATGCGCCGGTATCGTCAAAGGCCTGCATCACCTGCTCCATGTTATCCGTGTCGTGCAGGCGGGCCGGAGGCGAGGTCATAAACCGATTCACGGTGAAGCGATGGTAAAGCTCCTGGCGGAAAATGATGTTGCGGATGTCGTCCAACTGCACAATGCCTTGCAAGTGTCCCTCGGTGTCAATGACGGGGAACATGTTGCGGTGAGACGATGAAATGGCCTTCACCATGTCTGCCAAGTCCATGTCGGGCCGGACGGACACGAAGTCGGTCTCCACCACATTCTCCATCTTCATCAGCGTCAGCACCGAACGGTCCTTGTTGTGGGTCAGCAACTCGCCTTTCTTGGCCAAGCGCATGGAGTAGATGCTGTGAGGCTCGAAGACAATGATTGTGAGGTAAGAACTGACCGAGACAATGAGCAACGGCAGAAAAAGGTCGTATCCGCCGGTAAGTTCGGCTATGAGGAACACACCGGTAAGGGGGGCGTGCATGACACCACTCATGACACCTGCCATGCCCATGAGCGCAAAGTTCTTTTCAGGCAGGTAGACGCTGGAGTCAAGCCCGTTGCTGAAGTGGGCAAACACGAACCCGGCTATGCACCCAAGGTACAGCGAGGGCGCAAAGATACCTCCACAGCCCCCGCCGCCATTGGTGGCGCTGGAGGCAAACACCTTGAAAAGAATAATGAGCAACAAATAGAGCAAGAGGAAACGGCTGTGCCCGTAGAAGAGGGAGTTGTTCATCACCGTATCCCATTGGGCTGTGTCCGTGCCGTTGAGCAACAGTTCGATGGTGTCGTAACCCTCGCCGTAGAGGGGAGGGAAAAGGAAGATGAGAACACTCAGCATGACACCTCCCAATGCCAGTTTGCTCCAAGGGTTTTTCAGACGCCCAAACACGCCCTCGACACGGTTCATGGCCCGGGTGAAGTAAAGGGAGACAAAGCCGCAGAACATGCCCAGCAGGATGACGTAGGGAATACGCTGCAACAGGAAGGGCTGGTCAAGGTGAAACTGAAACATGGCCTGCTGCCCGGTGAGCATGTAGGCCATCGTGGCAGCCGTCACCGAGGAGATGAGCAACGGCAGCAGAGAACTCATCGTAAGGTCTATCATAAGCACTTCGAGGGTGAACACCAGCCCGGCTATGGGAGCCTTGAAGATGCCTGCCACCGCCCCGGCAGCCCCGCAGCCGATGAGAAGCATCAGTGTGCGGTGCTCCATCTTGAATGCGCGGCCCAAATTGGAACCGATGGCCGAGCCGGTGAGCACGATGGGGGCTTCGGCACCGACCGAACCGCCAAACCCGATGGTGATGGAACTGGCTATGATGGACGACCACGTGTTGTGACGCTTGATGCGTCCTTGCCGCCGCGAGATGGCATAGAGTATCTTGGTCACCCCGTGGCCTATGTCGTCTTTGACTACGTGCCGGACAAACAGCCCCGTGATGAAGATGCCCACTACGGGATAGACCAGATAGAGGTAGTTGGCCTCAGTTGTGTCGAAGTTGTTGGTCAGGAAACTCTGTATGTAGTGGATGAGCAGCTTCAGAACGAACGCGGCAAGCGCGGTGAGAATGCCCACGACAAAGCTCAGTATCAGAATGAACTGCTTCTCTTTGATATTCTTTTCACGCCATTGCGTGAAGGCTTTCAAGATTTCTCCTATTCCCATATCATTCTACCTCTGCGGTTATACTCCTCTGCCTTTCCACACCTCCCACACGGTGGCAAGCAGGATTTTCAAGTCAAGGCAAAGACTCTTGTGCTTCAGATAATATAGGTCGTAATGAGCGCGTTCCACCATTTTGTCTATACTGTTGGCATAGCCGTACCTCACCATTCCCAGCGAGGTAATGCCGGGCTTCAGGGTTTGCAGCCGCTTGTAGTCGGGCAGCTTCTGCATTATTTGCCGTGCGAAGTAATCGCGTTCGGGGCGGGGGCCTACCATCGACATTTCGCCCCGCAACACGTTCCACAACTGGGGAAGCTCGTCAAAGTGGTATTTGCGCAACTTGCGGCCGAAAGGGGTCATGCGCTTATCGTCCTTGCTGGCCAGCATGGGATGCAAAGGTTCGGCATTGGGTATCATGGTGCGGAACTTGATGAGCCTGAACGGCTTGCCACCGCGACCCAGACGTTCCTGCATGTAAAAGACGCTGCCGCCGCCCTCGTGGCGTATGCGCAACGCGATGTAGACCAGCAAGGGCGAGGACACGACCAAGCCCGTCAGGGCCAGAATGTAGTCTATCAGACGCTTTATCATCAGGGACGGATGATTTTGAAGTTGCCACGTTCGTCCAGCTTGATGATACTCGACGGCTTGGGATGCCCGGTCTCCTCGCGCCGATAGTCCACCACATAGTCGACAGCGTTCTTTATCTCCTCGCTTACCTCGGAGAAGTTGGCCGGCGCGGACTGGCCGCTGATGTTGGCCGAAGTAGAGACTATGGCCTTGCGGAATTGCTGGCACAGACGATGTGAAAACTCCTCATTGGTCACCCGTATGCCCACGCTGCCATCCTCGGCCAGCAGGTTGGGAGCAAGATTGCGAGCACCTGCATAGATGATGGTCAACGGTTTGTCCGTCACCTCTATCAGGTCCCAAGCCACCTCGGGCACGTCCTTCACGTAGAAGTCTATCTTTACAGCGGTGTCAACCAGCACGAGCATGGCTTTGCTGTCCGACCGTTGCTTGAGCCGGTACACCCGGCGCACGGCTTCTTCGTCGGTCGCATCGCACCCGATGCCCCAGATGGTATCTGTGGGATAGAGTATGATGCCGCCTTCCTTCAGCACCTGGGTAGCCTTCCTTATTTCGTCTATCATCATTTTCGTATGCTGCAAATCTGTAATTGAGTGGCAAAAGTACTACTTTTGCACCGATAATGAAAAACTATTTATAAGAAAACATGGAAGATTTTGTTTTTCACCACACACTGCCAATACAACTGCGTTTCAACGACGTTGACAAGTTCGGGCACGTGAACAACACGGTGTATTTCTCTTTTTACGACCTGGGAAAGACCGAATATTTTGCCACAGTATGCCCGGAAATGGACGGCGAAAAGGACGGCGTAGTCGTGGTGCACATCGAAGTAGATTTTCTGGAACAGATTTTTGCCTCCAGCCGTATTGCCGTGCAAACGGCTGTGACCGAGATAGGGACAAAGAGTTTCGTCCTGCGCCAGCAGGTGATAGACCTCGACACGGGCGACGTGAAGTGCGTGTGCTCCTCGGTGATGGTGGCCTACGACGTGCAAAAGCACGAGTCTGTACCCCTGGCCGAGAAATGGGTGGAAGCCATGTGCCGGTTTGAAGGACACGACTTACGCCGCAAAAAGAGATAAGAGCCAGGGGGACCGGCAAGGCACGCAGGACGACAGGGCAGCAGACTGCATTTCTTATATATAATAGGTACAGGACCGACACAGCGGCTTCTGCCATGCAGCAGTTCCGCAACCTCCAAGGACAGCAATGCCAACGTCCGGCAACTTGCACAACGCGTCAGCACGGACAGGTGTGCTCGCCCGGCGGCAGACCTTTGCTTCCCAGCGGGCAAAGGTTCGCCTCCCGGCGGGCATTCCTCTGCCCCCACTCCGTCAGACACAGACCTCATCCAAGATACCCTTCATGTAGGCAATGGCAATACCGTAGTTTGTCATGGGGACCCCCTGCCGCCGGGCCTGGGCTATGCGGTTCAGCACGTGGCGGCGGTTGAACATGCAAGCCCCACAGTGAATCACCAGGTCGTAGGGCGACAAGTCGTCAGGAAAGTCCTTGCCCGCCACGACCGTGACGCACAGTTCTCCGCCCGCACGTTGGCGCAACAAACGGGGCAACTTCACACGTCCAATGTCCTCGGACGCAGGTGCGTGAGTACAAGCCTCGGCGATAAGAACGTGCGAGGCGGGTCCAAGTTCGTCTATCCGCCGGGCACTGGCCATGTAGTAGCCAATGTCGCCCTTATGGCGGGCAAAGAGCACAGAGAACGAGGTCAGGCGGCTCTCGGGCGGCTTGCAAGCCTTCACCTCGGCAAAGGCTTGCGAGTCGGTGACGATGAGCTTTGGCGGAACCGACAAAGAGGACAGTGCCTGTCGCATGCCCTCGACGGTGCAGCACAGGGCAAGACAACGCGCATCGAGCAGCTCGCGCAAGGTCTGCACCTGAGGCAAGATGAGCCGTCCGCGCGGAGCCTGCGGGTCTTGCGGCATGACGAGCAGCACGGTGTCACCCTCCGCAACGAGGTGGCGCACAATGTCTACTTCATCAGCAACCGCCTCGCAAGCAAAGCTCCGCAGAGCCTCCAGCAGGCGGTCTATGCCCCAGCGGCGCAAGGCCGACACCTCGACGGGCCGTTGCCCGCAGGCTTCCTCCAAGCGGGACGAGGCTTGGCAAGGATCGTGCACGAGGTCCACCTTGTTCAGCACCCAAAGGACGGGGATGCCTCTGTCGCGCAACAGCTCCGCCCACTGCAACTCTCCAGAGTAGTCGCCCGTGGGCGTGCAGACCATCATGGCCACGTCCGCACGCTCCAGCGTAAGCCGGGTTTCGCGGGTGCGCAGGCCACCCAACTGCCCCTCGTCGTCAAATCCGGGGGTGTCGGTCAACAAACAAGGCCCGAGGCCCATTATCTCCATAGCACGCCCCACGGGGTCGGTCGTAGTACCGGCCACAGGAGACACCACGGCGGCCTCTTGCCCGGTCAAAGCATTCAGCAAGGAAGACTTTCCGCTGTTTCTGCGTCCATAAAGGGTGATGTGCAGACGATTGGAATTGGGAGTGACATTCATATCCTAAGCAATATTTATCCTCTAACTTTACCAGGATTCTTAGCCACAAAGTCTTTCCAGCCACGGTAGCTTTTCTCCACCGAGGGCCGCCCCATCTGGAGGTAATGGCAATAGGCCACGCCCAAAGCATCCGTCGCGTCCATGAACGTCGGCATGTCGGCCTGCGAAATATGGAGAATGCGCTGCAACATGTCCGCCACCTGTTCTTTCGAGGCTTGCCCGTTGCCCGTGATGGACAGTTTTATCTTCATCGGGGCATACTCGGCTATGGGTATGTCACGGCTCAAAGCCACGGCCATAGCCACCCCCTGCGCCCGCCCCAGCTTCAGCATGGACTGAACGTTCTTGCCGAAGAAAGGAGCCTCGATAGCAACCTCGTCCGGCAAAAAACCGTTGATGACACCTTCGACACGCTCATGTATATACTTCAGTTTAAGGTAATGGTTGGAATACTTGCGCAAGTCTATTACCCCCATGGCCACCATCTCGGGCTTGACGCCTCTGACACAAAGCACCCCGTAACCCATTAGGTTCGTACCCGGGTCGATGCCCAGGATTATCTTTTCGCGAACAGGTTGCAACATCAGACGATAACCTCCATCAGCGTAGGAAAACCTATTACTTTTTCTCCGAACACTTTCTTCAGTTCCTCGTTGAGAAGCACGCCCTGCTCCCTGTGCCAACGGTGCAACTTGGCCGAGTCCTCCACCTCAAACTGAACTGTAAAGCAAGAACTTCCTTCCTCGCGATGACTCAGCACACGCGCAATGCGGGGAGCATGAAGCATCCCTTTCTTTTCCACCTCCGGCAGGTAATATTCCTGCATCCATATCAGGAAATATTTTTCCTGATCTTCCTCCACATGATAGGTCGTATTGAAAATAAGCATATCTTTTTTGTATTTTTCTTGTGCAAACATAGCAATTATTTCAAAACAATGTATTACCTTTGCACCGTCAAAACAAAAAGACAGCGTTCCAAAGCAAAAAGGGGTATTAGCTCATCTGGCTAGAGCGCAACACTGGCAGTGTTGAGGTGAGCGGTTCGAGTCCGCTATACTCCACAAATCCTGCTGATTACCAGCAGGATTTTTTTGTTTAAAGGCCATTACGAGGATTACAAAGGAACAGAAGGCCAAGACGATTCTCTACCCGTGTTCCTTCTTGCAATGACGCGTGCACGCCACGTCTTGTGCAACCAGGAGCTCCGCTCTCACCCCCTTCCTTAACGATATAGAACAAAACAACCCCAACACACCAAGACACGACTTATGGAAAAGAAAGAGTCCGAAAAAGACAAAATGCTGCGAGGCGAATGGTATGATGCCAATTACGACGAAAACCTCCTGAACGAACGCAAAGATTGCCTGAAACGATGCGAAGACTTCAACCGAGAAGGGCAAACCGACGAACAACGCGCCGAAGCCTTGCAACGCTTGCTGCCCAACTTGGGCCAGCGCACCGTGGTGCTTCCTCCGCTGCGCTGCGACTACGGATACAACATACGCACGGGTGCCGACTGCTTCGTCAACTACAACACCACCCTACTCGACGCTGCCCCCATCACGTTGGGCAACAACGTCTTCGTAGGTCCCGACTGCGGGTTCTACACGGCCATACATCCGCTTGATGCCAAACGCCGCAACGACGGACTGGAACGCGCACTGCCCATCACGCTGGGTAACAACGTGTGGATAGGCGGACACACGACCATCCTGCCCGGAGTGACGATAGGAGACGGAAGCGTAATCGGAGCCGGGAGCGTGGTGACGCGCAATATTCCTCCACACGTGGTGGCCGTAGGCAATCCCTGCCGCGTGCTGAAGCCCATAGCCGACGGGAAAACTACCACCGAGGAGTAAAAACGAGCCGGCAAAAGGTGTCTGGACGCGCTTTTCTGTGTAACTTTGCAGCCTGACATACTTTCCACACCCAACTAACGAACAAAAAAGCCCAGCAAAACCTATGAAAGAATTCATGCAGCTGATGAGGCGCTTTGTGTCGCCTTACAAGAAATACGTCGGACTCTCGGTGCTACTCAACATCCTGTCCGCTGTGTTCAACATCTTTTCTTTCACCCTCATCATCCCCATCCTGAACATCCTCTTCAAGACAGAGGCCAACAGCCAGAGCTACGAGTTCATGCCTTGGGAGAGCGGCAGCCTGCGGGATGTCGCCACGAACAACTTCTACTACTACGTGTCCACGTTGATAGACACCTACGGAGGGGCCACCACGCTGCTGTTCCTGGGACTGTTCTTGGCATTTATGACTATGCTTAAGACAGGGTGCTACTTCGGCTCGTCGGCTGTCATGGTCCCGCTACGCACCGGCATTGTGCGCGACATACGCATCCTCGTCTACGATAAAATTCTGCGGCTTCCGCTGGCTTTTTTTTCCGAAGAGCGCAAGGGCGACATTATAGCCCGCATGAGCGGCGATGTCACCGAGATAGAGAATTCCATCACCAGTTCGCTCGACATGCTGATAAAGAATCCCATTCTCATCATCTTCTACTTCACGACCCTCATCATTACCAGCTGGCAACTGACGCTATTCACCGTACTGGTGCTGCCAGGCATGGCTTGGCTGATGGGTAAGGTGGGCAAAAAACTGAAACGGCAGTCGCTCGACGCACAAGCTAAGTGGAGCAACACCATGACGCAGATAGAAGAGACCTTGGGCGGACTGCGCATCATCAAAGCCTTTGTAGCCGAGGAGAAGATGGCCAACCGTTTCAAGAAATGCGCCAACGAGGTGCGCGATGCCACCAGCCGCGTCGCCACCCGGCAAGCTCTGGCTCACCCCATGAGCGAGTTTTTGGGAACTATACTCATCGTGCTGGTGCTCTGGTTCGGAGGCATCCTGATACTGAGGCAAAACTCAAGCATCGAAGCCCCCACGTTCATCTTCTACATGGTGATACTCTATAGCATCATCAACCCGCTGAAAGAATTCTCCAAGGCAGGCTACAACATCCCGAAAGGATTGGCCTCTATGGAGCGCGTGGACAAAATACTGAAGGCCGAGAACCCGATAAAGGAAACCGCACACCCACAGGCCCTCGGCGGATTAAAGGATAAGATAGAATTCAAGGACATCTGCTTCAGCTACGACGGTAAGCGGCAAGTGCTGAAGCACATCCAACTGAACGTGCCCTGCGGAAAGACCATTGCATTGGTGGGGCAATCGGGTTCAGGCAAGTCGACACTCGTCGACCTGTTACCCCGCTACCACGACGTGCAACAAGGCCACATCCTCATCGACGGCACCGACATACGCGACGTGCGCCTCCACGACCTGCGTGCCCTCATAGGCAACGTCAACCAAGAGGCCATCCTGTTCAACGACACGTTCTTCAACAACATTGCTTTCGGCGTGGAAAACGCCACTATGGAGCAAGTCGTCGAAGCTGCCAAGATAGCCAACGCCCACGACTTTATCATGGCAACCGAACAAGGCTACAACACCAACATAGGCGACCGAGGCAGCAAGCTCTCGGGCGGGCAACGACAACGCATCAGCATAGCCCGCGCCATACTGAAGAACCCGCCCATACTGATTTTGGATGAAGCCACATCGGCACTCGACACCGAGAGCGAACGACTGGTGCAGGAAGCCTTGGAACGGCTTATGAAGACGCGCACCACCATCGCCATCGCCCACCGTCTGTCCACCATCAAGAACGCCGATGAAATCTGCGTGCTGCATGAGGGCGAAATCGTCGAACGTGGCCGACACGAGGAGCTGCTCGCCAAAAACGGATACTACAAACGCCTGCACGACATGCAGGCTTTGTAACCGGCCCGTCAAGGACAGTACTCCAAGGGAAAGACTAAGAGCCTGTTTAAATTCTCCTCTTTGAAGATTATATCCAGCTTCCTTTGAGCCTCTTTCCGGTCTCTTTTCCCGGCATACTCCGTCACGCAGCCCGCTACGCTCCTCAGTACACCGGGAAAATAGCCTCGGGAACAGCACTCAAAATGAAACTGAGCAAAATCTAACCCAAATCGGTCATTAGACCGCCCGATGGGTATCGGGCTATCTTTCTCGGACTTTCCAATCGCTTTCGTCCCGCTGTCGGCATCTTGTCTGCCGCCTTGTCTCGCCGTAGCCCGCTACGCCTTCGACAAAAGCGACAGCCAATCCGTACGGCAGCAAAACGAAATCGCTTTGGACTCTAATGACCGATTTTGGTTTAAACAGGCTCTAAAAGAGGAACAAACCGCTCACTTGCGCCCGAAGTCGGCCGGGATTTCCCCCCACCGGGCAGTATCCCACTTTCTCACGGGCGTGGCGGCATAGTCGTTGTCGCGCAACCAGCGTTCGGCGCGGTCTATCAGCCTGAAAAGTTCCTCGGTACGGGCGTTGCGGGTCAGTTGTGTCTTGCACTTCTTCTGCCGCACCCAAGCTATGGCATTGCGGCTATCGCTGTAGACGGGCATGGCAATTCCCTTCTGCTTCAGCAACGCCAAAGCATGGACAATGGCCAGAAACTCTCCGATGTTGTTCGTGCCATAGGTCGGCCCGAAACGGAACACGACCTGCCGGTTGCCCAAATAGACTCCCCTGTACTCCATAGCCCCGGGATTGCCGCTACAGGCGGCATCGACGGCCAGCGCGTTCCCCTCTACCCCGGTGGGCAAGGAGGTAACGTCGTCCTGCCGCCCGGCAGGACGAACCGACGACACGGCAGCATGACGGTACACATGCTCCTGCGGTGGCGAGGCCAGAGCCTGCCGTGCTTCCTCCAAAGAGGAGAACGACTTGAACACCGCGCCCGGAAAGCCCTTTGTCTGCAACTGGCACTCCGTCCACGACTCGTAGATGCCCGGCTCGTGCCCGGCCCACACCACATAGTATTTCTTCTTTTGCTGTCTTGCCATACGCTTGTTGGGAAAATTGCGGGCAAAGGTACAGAAAAAAGCCGACTCATCTATTCCTATGCCGTTTCCTTGTCAATTGCTCGCCGCCCGTTGTCCCAAGTTCCCCCAAAGGGCACAGGTGTACCCCCTCGGTAAGTTTCCTTTGCCCGTCGGGAAGCAGAGGTGCACCCGGTAGCGGGCTGTTCTGTGCTCACCGGCAGGCATCAGAGGGAGTCGGCAATTGCAGCACCTATTGTAAGCCATAAGACAACAGGAAGGTGAGGAGGAAGTGTAGTCCATTCAACCCAAATCGGGCATTAGAGTCCAAAGCGATTTCGTTCTGCTGCCGGCATCTTGGCTGTCGCCTTTGCCGAAGGCGTAGCGGGCTACGTCGGAACAAGGCGGCAGCCAAGATGCCGGCAGCAGGACGAAAGGCCTTGGAAAGCCAAAGAAAGACGACCCTATACTCATCGGGCGGTCTAACGACAGCCTTGTGTTCAAGACCTTTCACGACAAAACCCGCCCGCCGCCGAAAGCCCCGGCAACAAACGGATTCACACAAGGTGCAAAGCCTGATAAGCCAGCCGCTCGTCGCCGTTGGCCAGGTGAATGATGCCGCAGTAATGGAAACCGTGACTCTGCAACAGATGGCGCATGATGTGGTTGTCACGATGCGTGTCGGCACGCAGGTTGGGGATGCGGGCATAGCACCAGCGCAGACAGGTTTCGGCCACGCCGCCCGCCTCGGGGTACTTGGCCAGACGATGCAGCACGCCGTAGGGCAACGTGTCGTCCAGCCACGTGCCGTCATAGAGGCGGGCGTAAGTAGGCTCGGGGCCAGGCAGGAAGGCAAAGGTAGCCACGGGCTGCCCGCCATCGTCGAGACACAACTGGCTGTATCCACCACGTATGTCGGCCAGCACGGTAGCCACGTCCGGGTAACCACCCGTCCACTGATGCAAATTGCCCGAGGCCCGCATGATGTGCCGGGCTTGCTCGTAGAGCGACATGAGAACCGGCAAGTCGGACTCGGTGGCCGGGCGCACTGCCGCCACGCGGGAACGACCGCAGGTTGGGCACCTGGTGGATTGCGAAAAGGAAAGAGGGGTTTGCATGAATTAAGTCAGAGATTTATCAGTTACATATGCACACAGTACTGCGGAGCATTGCCCCCGTACCGCGTGCATCAACGCGTCAGTTCGCCGAGAGGGCGTTCGGGGCCAAGTACGTCCTTTGCTTTCCGTTCGGCAACAGGAACATCGGCTTGCAAACGGGCACGGATGTCCGCCGACGACGCGCCAAGCTGAAACTCGTAGCAACCAGCATCGGTTATCCAGGCAGTGCGGGGCTCGTCGTAGCGTGCCAGTTCATCGAGGGGCACGTGCAAGGTCAGCCTCTGCTCCTCGCCCGGACGGAGCAGGCAGGTCTTGGCAAAAGCCTTCAGCTCCTTGTCAGGGCGGTTGTGGCGGGCACAATCGGGGGCAGCGACGTAAAGCTGCACCACCTCACGCCCGGGCCGCAGCCCGGTGTTCTCCACCGTCAGCGTCAGGTCAAAGCCATTGGTGGTAACAGTCAGCGCAGCGTCCCGGTAGGCAAAAGAGGTATAGCTCAACCCATGCCCGAATGGGTAGGAAACGACTTGTCCGAAACTGTCAAAGTAGCGATAGCCCACGTAGATGCCTTCCTCATAGGCCGTGTGGTCCACATTGCGGCGGCTGCCTCGGCGGTGCGGGCGGGACGTATCGTCATCGGCAGTGGCAGCAGGGCCTGTAGGGAAGTTGAGGGCCGAGGACGTATCGGCGTAGCGCACGGGAAAGCTCAAGGGCAGCCTGCCCTCGGGCGCAAGCGTCCCGGCCAAAACGGCAGCTAACGCGGCGGGGTCGGCACCGCCGCCTTGCCAAGCGCAGAGGATAGCATCGGGCAGGTGCTTCCACGACTCTGTTTCCACTGGCCCGGCCACGTCGAGCACCACAATCACCCGTCTGCCCCGGCTATGGTAAGCGGTGCAGACGCGACGCAGCAACTCGACCTCGCCGGGCGAGAGCAGAAAGTCGGCTATGCGGCGATCGGTCCGCAACGAGGCAGGACGGCTCAGCAACACCACGGCGGCGGAGCAGCGGGCTACGTCGACAGTCAGTTGCAAGGAGTCGGTCCCTGCCGTGTCTGTAGGCAGACCGACTGTAGCCAAGGCACGTGCCAGCCGGACTGAAGCGGGGCGACCGCCCCCTGCGCCATAGAGTGCCACTACACCGCTGTCCCGCCGCAATGGCAGGGCTGCACTGTCGTTCTTGAGCAACACCATCGAGGCGGCGGCCAACTGACGGACAAGAGTTTCGGCCTCGGGTGCAGAGAACTGCGACAAGACAGTATCAGGCACTGACTCGACAAGCTGCTCAGCCAGACGCAGGACACGCCCTACGCAGCGTTCCATCACACCAGAGACAAGCCTTCCGTCCCGAAGGGAGGCCAGCAACTCGTCCCTCACGCGCTCGGTGGCGGGCAGCAGCACGTCGCACCCGGCGGCCAACCGGGCGGGCAACTGGCCCTGGCGGCAAGGTTGCCCGCCCACCACGCCTTCGTAAGCCTGCTCGCCACGCAGCCACGAGTCGAGCAGGCGGGCGTGGGAGGCTACGGGGATGCCGTTCAGATAGTTGTGCACCGTCAGCACAGCCCAAGGGACGGCACGTCGCAGTGTGGTTTCGTAACCCTTCAGGTACAGTTCGCGCAGAGCACGGGCCGACACACGGGCATCGTAATGCCTGCGGTTGGTCTGCTGCTGCCGCGCTCCCAGCCCCGCGAGGGCGGCACCCACCCCGGCCTGCTGCACGCCCTCGACGAGGGCCGCCGCCAGCAGGCCAGAGAGCAGGGGGTCTTCGCTGCGGCAGGAGCTTATGCCGCCCTGAAGTATGTTACGCTGCACCTCGGGGCCCGGCACAACGACCACGCCTGCGCCACGACTGCGTGCTTCCGCTCCCCAACGGCTGCCTACGCACCGGGCCAGTTCCTCATCCCACGAAGCGGCCAACACAACGTGTGGCCACAAGCTATCGGAACGGACAAACGCCAGAGGCGGTATGCCCAGCCTACGCACCGGAGGGACGGCACAGAGGGCAAAGCTGTCGCGCGCATGGGTAAGCCCCACGACGAGGGCCACCTTCTCCTCATCCGTGAGAGCCGACTGAACCTCGGCCAGCGGCGCAGCACCCAGCTGCGGCGGACGACGCGAACAGGAGAACATGGACAACAGCAAGAGAAATCCGAAGGCAGACAGCCCCCGGCACAACAGGCGGCAGACACGCCGCCCCACGGGCGGCATGGTGGTGAGGGAACGCATACACTGTCTATACATATAAAAAAGGTGTCCTGTCAGAAAGGGGCAAAGATAGCGAAACTCGCCCACATACGGATGAAATTCGGAGGAATAATGCAAGCAGTTGGAAATGAAAGGTGATGTGCGGTTGTATTCCATGTCCATCATTGGAGGGCATCAGCCGTTTTTTGATGGGTTAGGAAAATGAATTGCTACCTATCCGTTGCCTTTTTCGGGGAAGAAAATCCACGCGAAACGACTCCCGATTCCTCTGTCATATCACCGTAAAGAACGCTGTCCCTGCATATTTGCGTTAGCGAAGATAGTCATTTTTTCGCAGAGCGGGAAAAATATGGGCCGGTTCTTTTGAGCAAGGGACTTGTTTCCATATTCTGCCATATTCGTCATGCCTCTCATTTGACCTTTATCCGGTAATTTTGCAAGAAAGGAAAAGGTTATGAATCAGACGAATGTAAAGGTGTCGTTCTACCTTAAAAAGAGCGAGTCCGATGCCGACGGGTATTGTCCCGTGATGGCAAGGCTGAACATTGGGAAATACTCGGAGTCTGCTTTCAGCATGAAGCTGAGGGTGCCGCAGAAGATGTGGGCGGCAGGCCGGGCTACGGGCAAGAGCGTGGCGGCTAAGGAAATCAACAACCGCCTGGATGAGATACGGGCAAGAGCGCTCGGCATATATGCGGAACTGTCCGCCGTGCGTGATGGGGGCAGTGCCGAGGATGTGAAGCACCGGTTACTCGGTATGGCTTCCGAGCAGGAAACCCTCTTGGGCTATTTCATGAAGTTCATCGGCAACTTTGAGAAACGGGTCGGGATGGAAAAGCCACGCGACTTTGACCCTTTTGGCCAAACAGGATTTGCCCACCTTTGGCTACAATATGATTGACCCTT
>CALULL010000001.1 GCA_944321465.1 uncultured Bacteroides sp. | reverse complement strand
CAGGACTCGGGCACTCAAATCTACACAAAAAAATCTATAACAATAGGTGGGCTAAGTGGTCAATACTATTTTGGCCAGAAGGGTCAATCATATTGTAGCCAAAGGGGACAATCCTGCTTGGCCAAAAGGGGCAAAGTCGCGTGGCTTTTCCAGCGGGCCAAAGAAAAAAAGAAAAGAAAAAGAACCGAAATGACCGAAAAACTGCTTCGCCACATCTCGCACGACATCGACCACTGGGCGGTGGTGCTCTTCATCTGCTGCGTGCTGGTCATCGTCGCCGCGTTCATCGACATGTGGACCGGCATCGAGGCCGCCCGCGCCCGGCACGAACCCATATCGAGCCGGGGCCTGCGCAAGACCGTGGGCAAGATAGTGGACTACCTGCGGGTGCTGCTCTTCGCCGTGCTCATCGACACGCTGGGGCTGTTCTTCTCGTGGTACGTCCTGCCCTACTGCGCCGTGCTCTGCACCCTGGGCGTGCTGCTCATCGAGGGACGCTCCGTCATCGAGAACTCCCGCAAGAAGAAAAGCCACGCCGCCGACATACTGGAGGCCGTCGAGGACATCATCAAGGCCGCCACCCGGCAGGACGCGGAGGAGATAATCAAGAAACTGAACCAAAAGGAGAAAAAGCGACATGAAACAAGAAACAACGACACAACGCCGCAGGCCCCGGGGCCTGCGTAACAACAACGAAGAATGGAGAGATATTCCCGGATATGAAGGAAGGTATCAAGTTTCTAATTTGGGAAGAGTGAAATCCTTGCCTAAATATCATCAGAGGGCGGAAACCATTTTGAGAGGTGACATGGACAAATCAGGATACATTCATGTTAGATTATGCATAAACGAAAAGTTAAGAAAGAGGCATAATGTACACAGGCTTGTCGCTATCGCTTTTATTCCAAATCCGCTCAATTATCCAGAGGTAGACCATATCAATACGAACCCAAGTGATAACGAGGTAAGCAATTTAAGATGGGCAACCAGACGGACGAATTTGGCAAATCCAATTACAAGGAAAAAGAAGTCTCTCGCTTCAAAGGGGCGAACATTTTCAGAAGAAACCCTAAGGAAGATGAGCGAAGCTAAAAAAGGAAGGAAGCTAAAGCAGCATGTAATCAATATGCTTATAGAAAGGAATAATGTACCTGTTGTTATGTACGATGACAATTGGAATGAAATTGCAAGGTTCAAAAGCATAAAATCCGCATCAATCGTAACAGGGATAAACCCTAAGAGAATATCGGATGTTTGTTTGAAAAAACGAAATCATGCAGGAGGTTACAGATGGGAACGAGCGTAGATAAAAAAATCCCCCGTGGTTGTAGGAATAATAACCCCGGCAACCTGCGCCGCAGCAATGACAACTGGCAGGGCCTGCGCCCCGTGCAGGACGACCCCGACTTCTTCCAGTTCGAGGCCCCCGAGTGGGGCTACCGGGCATTGATAAAGACGCTCCAGAACTACCGCCGGGAGCACGGACTGCGCACCATCAAGGAAATGATAGCCCGCTGGGCACCCCCGGCGGAGAACGACACGGCGGCCTACGTCCGCGCCGTCTGCACAGAAATGCAGGTGCCCGACAGCTACGTCCCCGACGTGGACGACCGGGGCACCATGTGCGCCCTGGCCTCGGCCATCAGCCGCGTGGAGAACGGCACCGGGGCCGTCCGCGCCGACGTGGAAAGGGGGTGGGAGCTGCTATGAACGACGAGGCACGCGAGGGGGTCGGCTGGACGCTGGCCGCCCTGGCCCTGCTGGCCGGACTGCTCGGGTGGCTGGCGCTGGCCGGGTGCAGGACATCGCGCAACATCGACACCGACCGCCGGGCGGACTACAGCGGGCGGCTGACCGCCGTCCGCAGCTGGCAGGACAGCCTGTCGGAGGCCCTGACAGCCCGCCGCAGGGAGGTTTCCGGCAGGCTCTCCGGCCTGAGCGTGAAGAGCCGCTTCGTCCTCCTGTCGCCGCCCGACAGCGCGGGGCGGCAGTACCCCGTGGCCATCGGCACGACGGAGGCCGACAGCCGCGAAGCCTCCGGCAGCGAGTCCGCCGCCGGGCTGGATGCCGTGGCCGAGGGTGCTGGCGGCGGCATGGCCGTGTCGGCCGGGCAGGCCGAGGGCGCGGAACGGGAGCTGCGGCGGGTGGAGGAGCTATCGTGGTGGGACGTGCACAAGTGGCAGGTGCTGGCCGTGGTGCTGGTGATACTGGCGATGCTGCTTGTCGCCTTGAGAAAGGTCTTCAAGCTGCGCAAGTAGCGTTCCATACTCCTTTGGGGACGGGAGGACAAAGAAAAGCCCCCAACGTATTTAGTAAGATGTCCAGTCAAAACTAATTACGAACAAAAGCAGTCCGCTACGTTGGAGGCAAAAATTTTCAACGCAGACTGCTCTTATTTTTTACATGACTGGACAAGGGCAAAGGTAAACATTAAAACCGAGACATTATGTATGATTGCTCGGCGGCGGGCTTGGCAATGTACTTGGCGGAGTATTGGGCGGAAACAATGCAGCATAAAACTCAGAACATGCAATACACCAATTCACAAATATTGTCGGCTGTGCTCAACAGGGGGACTGTCCATGTTCGAGGGCAACCTCGTTTTCGACAAACCAGACTTGGAACAACTAAAAAAGCTGCTTGAATGCAACCTCCCGCTCCCGGACGAAAGCCGTTATGAGGTGAAAGAGAAATAGGAAATCAAGGCTATTCCTCCTTCTCCGGGAACACATAAGCCATCAGCCGTGCATTTGCCTCATTGATGGGCGTAAAGTCTCTTTTTATATAGAGTTCCGTTACCCGCATGGACTGGTCTGTATGGTTAAGCATAAGGTTAACCGTCCAGCGGTCTATGCCCGCCTCGTTGGCCGCGATGGTTGCCATTGAATGCCGGGCAGAATAGAATTGCAGGTTCTCCACACCGATTTCCTTCCCGATTTCCTTCAGTCCTATATTGATGGAGCGGTTCAAATCACCCATAGAAGAAAATCGTTCATAGAAGTTGAACACGTGCTCCTTCCCACGATATTTCTCCACCAAATCCCTGATGATCGGATGTACACGGACGACCATTTGGGCCTGGTCGTTCCGCCGCTCTTTGGTCTTGGTGCGGCAGTAGGTGATGTATTCCCCGTCGTAGTCCGTTGCGTTGTACAGGTCGGCGGAGTTCATGCCAAGCAGGCAGAAAGAAAGTTTGAAACAATCCAAGGCAAGGTCGCGGCGGCATTGTTTCCCATGTATAAGCGCACCTGAATATGGTAGGGAGAAGATGGCGCGTACCTGTCCCGTGGTCAGCGCACGTTTCACCGACACATTCTGCTGCGCGGGCTTGTATTTGGAGAGGGTATGTTTGATGCGTATGATGTCGTTGTCCTCATCGTTGTAGTAATCCCGCGCTTCATTGAACAGCCGGACGATGGCCGACGTGTAGAGCGACTGCGCCCTTGGCTTGTCGGACAGCCACTCCTCAAATTGCTTCATGGCCTTCACGGTTATTTCATTGCAAAGGATGTGTTCGCGTCCAAAGAACAGACACAGCGCGTTGATGGCCGACTGGTAATTCTTCACCCCTTTCAACCCCTGATGGTTCGCACACCATTTCTGGGTGAACCCTACAAAATCTATCCCCGCGTTTTCCTTTTTCCCGGCTTTGATATACTCCACCACATCGTCAATGGGCATATCATTCAATTCCAGGTTGAGCGGCGCAATCCTCTCCCGGTATGCCCGTATCAGCGCGTCGCACTTGTCTATAATCTGCTGGTTCTTTATCTTGAAACTGGCAGTCATGTCTTTCTTGGTGACGTACATCGTGGTGGCGATATACCTAACCTTCCTTTCGTGCGTGAATCGGATGAACACGTTCCATGTCTTGTCCTCACGCTGCCTGTCTTTGAATATCGTCACTTTGAATGTTGCCATATCTCTTCCTGCTAAAACATTGCTAAAACAAAAATCGGCTACTTGTAGGTTAAAAATGCTACTTGTAGAATGTGTTTCCTCGACATATTTCTTTCACCCCGGATGCAAATGCTTGTCATACAACAGAAAAGAGGAGAACCGTTGCCGATTTTCCTCTTTTCTTGCGGGTGGCAGATGGGACTCGAACCCACGACATTCAGAACCACAATCTGACGCTCTAACCAACTGAACTACAGCCACCGTGTTAGCGCATTTCTCAAATGCGGTGCAAAGGTAGCACTTATTGACGAAACCTCCAAACAATCGGGGCTTTTTTTATTGGCCGAACGGATATTTTTTCTCAATATTTTTTCTCAAATGCTGTTTTCTGTCCTTTACCTGTGGCCCAACATCCCCTGTCTACACCTTAGAGCCTGTCTAAATTTTGCATTTGAGTAATTTAGCCAGGTCCCTTTTGAGTCCCTTTCCGATCTCTTTTCCCGATTACGTTCGTCAGATAGCCTGCTATCCTCCTCACGGAAGCGGAAAAACATCCTCGAAAAGGGCTCTCAAAATAAACCCGAGCAAAATTTAAACAGGCTCTTATTATTTATATATAGCTTTCTTGCCAGCCAACAGGGTATTTTTCATCAGCGAGACGATGGTCATGGGGCCGACACCGCCCGGTACGGGGGTAATAAAGGAGCACTTAGGAGCTACTTCGTCAAACAGGACATCACCCGAAAGACGGAAACCTGACTTCCGGGTTGCATCGGGCACCCGAGTCGTACCTACATCAATGACTACGGCACCTTCTTTCACCATGTCGGCCTTCACGAAACCGGGTTGTCCCAATGCCGCTATGATGATATCGGCCTCACGGCATTCCTGCACCAAGGTCTTGCTGCGGCTGTGGCACACCGTCACGGTCGCATCTCCCGGATAGGCTTTCTGCATCATCAACATGGCCATAGGTTTCCCCACAATATTGCTCCGTCCCAACACGACGCACTTTTTGCCTTGGGTCTCTATCTGATAGCGACGCAGCAATTCCATTATTCCGTTCGGAGTTGCCGATACATAGCAAGGCAAGCCTATGGACAAACGGCCAACGTTGATGGGGTGGAAGCCATCCACGTCTTTACGGTAATCGATGGTTTCGATTACTTTCTGCTCAGAGATGTGCTTGGGCAAGGGCAACTGCACTATAAAGCCGTCAACATCGGCATCGGCATTCAGCTCGCGCACCTTGGCCAGAAGTTCGTCTTCCGTCACATCCACGTCATAGCGCACCAGTGTCGACCGGAAGCCACATTCCTCGCACGCTTTTACCTTCGAGGCTACGTAGGTCTCACTGCCTCCGTCGTGCCCCACCAAGATGGCGGCCAAATGGGGACGCTTGCCTCCACGAGCCACTATCTCGGATACTTCTGCTGCAATTTCCCGCTTCACTTGTGCGGCAATTGCTTTTCCATCAATCAGTGTCATCAATATTATACCTTTATATAAATGTTCGTATCCTAATTCTACATTCTACGGTCGCAGCCCTGTGAACACAGGAGTGGTTCACCGCTTCATTTTCGATGCCATCGCCTTGCCCATCTTGCTGCTGGTCACCATTTTCATCATCTTCCGCGTCTGATCGAACTGTTTCAGCAGGCGGTTCACCTCTTGAATGTTCGTCCCGCTACCCTTGGCAATGCGCTGGCGGCGCGAGCTATTCAGTATCTCGGGATGAGAACGCTCTTGCGGAGTCATGGAGTAGATGATGGCTTCAATGCCCTTAAAAGCATTGTCGTCTATGTCCAGATCCTTCACTGCCTTGCCTACCCCCGGCACCATAGCAATAAGATCTTTCAGATTTCCCATCTTCTTTATCTGGGCTATCTGTCCTAAGAAATCGTTGAAGTCAAACTGGTTCTTCTGTATCCGTTTCTGCAAGCGCTTGGCCTCGGCCTCGTCGTACTGTTCCTGTGCACGCTCTACTAACGATACGATGTCGCCCATGCCCAGAATGCGGTCGGCCATACGGTCGGGATGGAACAGATCGATGGCCTCCAGTTTCTCACCCGTTCCAATGAACTTGATAGGCTTGTTGACCACCGTGCGGATTGACAGGGCAGCACCGCCACGCGTGTCACCGTCCAGTTTGGTGAGCACCACTCCCGTGAAGTCGAGCCGTTCGTTGAACTCCTTGGCCGTGTTCACAGCGTCCTGTCCTGTCATGGAGTCCACCACGAACAGTATTTCGTCGGGCTGTATGGCTTGCTTTATAGCTGCAATCTCCTGCATCATCTGCTCGTCGACAGCCAGACGGCCCGCCGTATCGATGATAACCGTGTCGTAGCCCTTGGCCCGTGCCTCGTCTATGGCATGACGGGCTATCTGAACCGGGTCCTTACTGTCCAGCTCGCAATACATGGGGACACCTATCTGCTCGGCAAGCACACGCAACTGTTCGATGGCGGCAGGACGGTACACATCGCACGCCACCAGCAGCGGACGACGACTCCGTTTGGACTTCAGCATACGGGCCAGCTTACCACTGAACGTCGTCTTACCAGAGCCTTGCAGACCGGCCATAAGGATAACAGCCGGTTTGCTCGTCAGATTGATGTCGGCTGCCTGACTACCCATAAGCAAGGACAGCTCGTCGTGGACAATCTTCACCATCAACTGCCCCGGCTTGACAGCCGACAGCACATTCTGTCCCAGGGCTTTCTCCTTCACCGTGTCCGTAAACCGCTTGGCAACCTTATAGTTCACGTCGGCATCGAGCAAAGCCTTGCGCACGTCCTTCAGCGTCTCCGCCACATTGATTTCGGTGATTTTTCCCTCACCTTTCAGTATCTTGAACGACCTCTCAAGCCGTTCGCTTAAATTGTCGAACATGTTCGTTTCTCTGTGTTTACTTGTTTATTCCTCTATATCTGAGCGACAAAGGTACGACTTTTTTCCATACCCACACGTTTCTCTGCCCAACTCTCTGCGTTCTTCCCTCAGCCGGGCAGAGCTTTGCGGCCACACAGCACGCCCGGAACGCCCCTTATCCAAGGAAGAAACGCCACCGGCCCGACGAAAAGAGCACACCCGTGGAGCACCCATTCAGGAAAGTCCGGGAGACAGAACCGGACAGAAGATTTCCGCCCTCGGCCCCGGGAACGGAACACTAAACCCAAATCGGTCATTAGACCACCGACTTGGGGTTTGGTTGTCTTTCTTCGGTTTTCCAAGCCCTTTCGTCCTGCTGTCGGCATCTTGTCTGCCGCTTTGTCTCGGCGTAGCCCGCTACGCCTTCGGCAAAGGTGGCGGACAATCTGCACGGCAGCAGAACGAAATCGCTTTGGACTCTAACGACCGATTTGGGCTAAAAAGCCTGCCCCACCACCATCGCGGCGGTAAGGGCAGGCTACCGAATTTGGACTACAAATTTACCTTTTTTATGTAGCAAGGAACGGCCCGACGTGTTGCGGGCACTTCCTCAGACGGATTAAGCTATGCCGTGAGCCGCCACGCTGCCGTCTATCTTCTTGATGAGACCCTGCAGCACTGCGCCCGGGCCACACTCGGTGAAGTCGGTCGCGCCGTCGGCCACCATGTTCTTCACCGTCTGAGTCCAGCGCACCGAGGCCGTCAGCTGTGCCACCAGGTTCTGCTTTATCTCAACCGGGTCGGTATGAGGACAGGCATCGACATTCTGGTAAACGGGACACTTGGGCGTATGGAACTCGGTGGCGTTGATGGCAGCCTCCAGTTCTTCCTTGGCCGGTTGCATCAGGGGCGAATGGAAAGCGCCGCCCACCTTCAGCGGAAGGGCACGTTTGGCACCGGCGGCCTTCATCAGCTCGCAAGCCTTGTTGATGCCCTCGACCGACCCCGATATGACAATCTGTCCCGGGCAGTTGTAATTGGCAGCCACGCAGACCTCACCTTCCAGGCTTACCTGCTGGCAAATCTCCTCCACCTTCTCGTCGGGCAGAGCTATGATGGCAGCCATCGTCGACGGATGAGCCTCGCAAGCCTTCTGCATGGCCATTGCGCGGGCATAGACCAGTTTCAGCCCGTCCTCGAAGCTCAGGGCACCGGCAGCCACCAGGGCAGAGAACTCGCCCAGCGAGTGTCCGGCAGTCATCTCGGGCTGGAAAGCCTCGCCCATGCACAAGGCCGAAATGACCGAGTGCAGGAACACGGCGGGCTGCGTCACTTTGGTCTGGCGCAAGTCCTCGTCCGTGCCGTTGAACATGATATCGGTGATGCGATATCCGAGGATGTCGTTTGCCTTCTCAAACAAATCTTTGGCCAGGGGAGAGTTGTCGTACAAGTCTTTTCCCATACCTACGAACTGGGCGCCTTGCCCCGGAAATACAAATGCTTTCATCTTGATAATCTTTTTACTGTGTTACTAAAGTGGCGCAAAGGTATGGCTTTTTCCCATATAAACCGCACATACTTCCTTTTTTTGTGCAGATACCCGTTGCGACGACACCTTCACAGCCCACGCTTCGACCCGAACCGCCACACACACCGACACGCCTTCCCCGCCGTCTGGGGAGACACCTTTGCCCGGTCGGGGACGAACCTTTGCGCCCACGGTGGCAGACCTGTGCCCCCCAGGAAGTACACCCCTGCCCGGACGGGGCTGTCCGAAGGCGGGACGAGGGGGCTCGTTCCCGACGATCGGGCCACGGCAGTGCCCCGTCGCCACAGGCCGTGCAAGGCCGTTCGCCCGACGGTCGCGATTTGGTCGGAAAATGCGGGGAAGTGATAGGCAAGTACTCCCGTTTTTGTCCATTTTCCTTGCGACGGCGGGAATGGGACATTACATTTGCAATCGAATAAATGGTTGAAGTTTGGTTTCGAGACAGAAATTTCCCGGCAGAGGACGCTGGATTTGCTCTCCATGAAATGTGTACGATGGCAACTGACCAAACTCTAATAGCTGTAAGTTTTTCAATGGACTCCCGCCTCAAACGCGGCATGAGGCAAGTCCGCCAATCTCTGGGATTTTTCTGTCTCATTGCCGCCAAAAGCCTGGAAAAGCGTTCCGGCGCACGCACCGGCCGCCTCCCACACCCGTGCTTTCTCCAGCCTGCAAGGCCGAGATGCCTACAAGGCAAGATGGCGAAACCGCCTGCAACTTTCTTTAACCCAAATCGGTCATTAGAGTCCAAAGCAATTTCGTTCTGCTGCCGTGCAGATTGGCCGCCACCTTTGTCTCGGCGTAGCGGGCTACGCCGAGACAAAGCGGCAGACAAGATGCCGACAGCAGGACGAAAGGGCTTGGAAAACCGAAGAAAGACAACCAAACCCCAAGTCGGTGGTCTAATGACCGATTTGGGTTTAAGCGACAATATAATGAATAAGGTAAAAAGATTGACTGTAGCACTGCTCTGCCTGGCCGCCGCTCCCTGCTGGGGACAATCCGCCGGGGACGAAAGCCAGGCAGACACAGCTGCGACAGACGCAGAACAGACAACGGGGCTGCAGGCAGACGACAGCCGCTGGGACCTGCAAAGGTGCATAGACTACGCACTGGAGCAGAACCTCAGCATCCGCCGCGACCGCCTCAGCGCACAAAGCACCGAAGAGGACCTGAAGACGGCACGCGCCGCCCTGTTCCCGTCGCTGTCGGCCAACGTGGGGCAACGCCTCGTAAACAGGCCCAACAGCTCGACGGGCACCATTGTCAACGGCGACGACATCGTGAGCAGCCAGAGCAAGACTTCCTATAACGGCAGCTACGGAATAGACCTTAACTGGACCCTCTACAACGGCGGGCAACGCCTGAACACCATCCGGCAGGAGACGCTGAACAGCCGCATCGCCCGTCTGGCCGTGGACGAGAGCGCCAACAGCATCGAGGAAAGCATCATGCAGACCTACGTGCAGATACTCTATGCCGCCGAGGCCGTGAAGACCAACGAAGGCACGCTGGAGGTGAGCCGGGCCGAGTACGAGCGCGGACGGCAACTGATGGAAGCCGGGAGCCTGTCGAAGGTGGACCTGGCGCAGCTCGAGTCGCAAGTCAGCACGGACAACTACCAACTGGTGACAGCACAAGCCACACTGCAAGACTACAAACTACAACTGAAACAACTGCTCGAACTGGACGGGGAGACCGAGATGGACCTCTACCTGCCCGTCCCCTCCGACGAGGCCGTGCTCTCCCCCTTGCCCAACAAGAACGACGTCTACCAGGCAGCCCTGGGCCTGCGCCCCGAGATAGAGTCGGGACGGCTCAACCTGGAGGCATCGGAACTGGAGCTGAAGATAGCCCGCTCGGGCTACATACCGTCACTCAGCCTGAGCGCGGGCATCGGCAGCAGCAACGCCAACGGCTCGGACTTCACCTTCGGCGAACAGATAAAGCAGAACTGGAACAACTCGGTGGGCATCACCGTGAGCATCCCCATCTTCAGCAACCGGCAGACCAAGAACGCCGTGCAGAAGGCCAAGCTGCAACGCCTCAGCTCGCAACTCGACCTGCAAGACCAGCAGAAGACGCTCTACAAGACCATCGAGGACATCTGGCTCGATGCCAACTCGGCCCAGCAGCAGTATGTGGCCGCAGCCCGGAGGGTGGAGAGCACACGCACCAGCTACGAGCTGCTGCAAGAACAATTCCGGCTGGGCATGAAGAACACGGTGGACCTGCTCATCGAGAAGAACAACTACCTGGCCGCCCAGCAAGAGATGCTACAGGCCAAGTACATGGCTCTGCTCAGCGTGCAGCTGCTGCGCTTCTACCAGGGCGAGGAGGCCAACCTGTGACGCGCCTCTCCCGCAGGCCCTCCGGCACCATTCGGAGAACAGACACAAACGACCCTTAACGAAACTACAATAAGAGACATGGACAAGAAGAAAAAGATTGCCTGGGCAGCCGTGGCCGCAATCGTGCTGTGCGGTGCCGGGCTGTGGCTCTTCTCGGGAGCAAAAGCCAAGCACAAGGTGGAGTACGTCACCGCCCAAGCTACCCGTGGGGAGATATCCGAGTCGGTGACGGCCACCGGCAACATAGAACCCGTGACGGAGGTCGAGGTAGGCACGCAAGTGTCGGGCATCATCGACCACATCTACGTAGACTACAACTCCGTGGTACGCGAAGGACAGCTCATCGCCGAGATGGACCGCGTGACGCTACAGGCCGAAGTGGCCACGGCGCAAGCGGCCTACGACGGGGCCAAGGCCGAGTATGAGTATCAGAAGAAACTGTACGAGCGCAACAAGAGCCTGCACGAAAAACAGCTCATCGCCGACACCGACTACGAGCAGTCGCTCTACAATTACCAGCTGGCCAAGAGCAACTTCGACAGCAGCGAGGCATCGCTGGCAAGGGCTCAACGCAACTTGTCCTACGCCACCATCACGTCGCCCATCGACGGCGTTGTCATCAGCAAGGACGTGGAGGAAGGGCAGACGGTAGCCTCGGGCTTTGAGACCCCTACCCTCTTCACCATCGCTGCCGACCTCACCCAGATGCAAGTGGTGGCCGACGTTGACGAGGCCGACATAGGCGGCGTGCGCGAAGGCCAGCGCGTCACCTTCACCGTAGATGCCTACCCCGAGGACACGTTCACGGGCAAGGTGATGCAGATACGCCTCGGCGACTCGTCGTCGGGCGAGTCGTCCTCGTCATCGTCCTCCTCAAGCACGGTCGTCACCTACGAGGTCGTCATCTCGGCTCCCAATCCCGACCTGAAGCTGAAACCACGCCTGACGGCCAACGTCAACATCTACACCCTGGACCGCACTGACGTGCTTTGCGTCCCGGCACGCGCCCTGCGTTTCACGCCTTCGTCCGAACTGCTGGGCAAGGACGTGACGATAGCCGACTGCGAGGCCAGCCACAAGGTGTGGACACGCCAAGGCAACGTCCTCACGGCACACCCCGTGACGACAGGCATCTCCAACGGCACGCTCACGGAAATCCTCTCGGGCATCGACGAGGGCACCGAGGTGATAACCGAAGTCACGCTCGGCACCACAGCCGAAGCCTCGCCCGCCCCGACTACCGGCGAACGCAGCCCCTTCATGCCCGGCCCGCCGGACAGGAACAAGAACAAAGACAACGAAAAGAAGCAATAACGAGAAAAACGACATGGCTAAGACGGTAATAGACATACGCGACATACGACGGGACTTCCTGGTGGGCGACGAAACAGTACATGCCCTGCGAGGTGTCACCTTCAGCATCGAGGAGGGAGAGTTTGTCACCATCATGGGCACATCCGGCTCGGGCAAATCAACCCTGCTCAACATTCTGGGCTGCCTCGACACGCCCACCCGGGGCGAATACCTGCTGGACGGCATCCCGGTACGCACCATGTCGAAGTCACAACGCGCCGTGTTGCGCAACCGCAAGATAGGCTTCGTATTCCAGAACTACAACCTGCTGCCCAAGACCACGGCAGTGGAGAATGTCGAGCTGCCGCTCATGTACAATCCCTCGGTCTCGGCTGCCGAACGCCGCCGACGCGCCATCGAGGCCCTCGTGGCCGTGGGACTCGGCGACCGCCTGGAGCATAAGTCCAACCAAATGTCGGGCGGCCAGATGCAACGCGTAGCCATAGCGCGTGCCTTGGTGAACAACCCCGCCGTAATTCTGGCCGACGAGGCCACAGGCAACCTCGACACGCGCACCTCGTTCGAAATACTCGTGCTCTTCCAACGCCTCCACGCCGAGGGACGAACCATCATCTTCGTCACCCACAACCCCGACATCGCCCAGTACAGCAGCCGCAACATCCGGCTGCGCGACGGGCACATCATCGACGACCGGCGCAACGAGCACATACTGTCGGCCTCCGAAGCCTTGGCAGCCCTGCCCCCAAGCGAAGAAAGCTGAGGCAGGTCCACCAATGGCAAGACACACCTCACCCTCCTTAACGATATGACTGTATGAACGGAACAAACTTACTGAAAATAGCCCTACGCGCCCTGGCCAACAACAAGCTGCGTGCCTTCCTCACCATGCTGGGCATCATCATCGGCGTGGCCTCTGTCATTACCATGCTTGCCATCGGGCAGGGGTCGAAAAAGAGCATCCAGGCACAGATAGCCGAGATGGGGTCCAACATGATTATGATACACCCGGGAGGCGACATGCGGGGAGGAGTGCGCCGCGACCCCAGCGAGATGCAGACGCTGAAACTGGCCGACTACGAAGCCCTGAGAGACGAAACGAACTTCCTGGCTGCCATCAGCCCCAACGTGTCGAGCAGCGGACAACTGATAGCGGGCAACAACAACTACCCGTCCTCGGTCAGCGGCGTAGGACTGGACTATCTGGAAATACGCCAGTTCAGCGTGGAAGAGGGAGAGATGTTCACCGAGACCGACATCCGCACGTCGGCCAAGGTCTGCGTCATCGGCAAAACCATTGCCGACAACCTGTTTCCCGACGGACAAGACCCTCTGGGGCGGGTAATCCGCTTCAACCAGGTGCCCTTCCGCGTAGTGGGAGTACTGAAGTCCAAAGGCTACAACTCAATGGGCAGCGACCAGGACGACATCGTGCTCGCTCCCTACACCACCGTGATGAAGCGTCTTCTGGCACAAACCTACTTGCAAAGCATCTTTGCCTCGGCACTGACGGAGGACATGACCGACAACGCCACCGAAGAGATAAGCCGCATCCTGCGACGCAACCACAAGCTGAAGACCACGGACGAGGACGACTTCACCATCCGCTCGCAACAGGAACTAAGCTCCATGCTCAACTCCACAACCGACCTGATGACCACCCTGCTGGCCTGCATCGCAGGCATATCGCTGGTGGTAGGCGGCATAGGAATTATGAACATAATGTACGTCAGCGTAACGGAGCGTACACGGGAAATCGGGTTGCGCATGTCGGTCGGTGCCCGGGGGATTGACATCCTGGCTCAGTTCCTCATCGAGGCGGTGCTCATCAGCATCACGGGCGGGCTTATCGGCGTGCTCATCGGGTGCGGAGCCTCATTCCTGGTGAAAAACGTAGCCCATTGGCCCATCTACATCCAGCCCTGGAGCGTATTCCTGTCGTTCGCCGTCTGCACGCTTACGGGCATCTTCTTCGGCTGGTACCCTGCCAAGAAAGCTGCCGACCTCGACCCGATAGAAGCCATACGCTACGAATAGCTGAAAGGAAGAGAAACTTTGCGTAACTTTGCCGTGCCATGACACAACAACAGTCCGACCTGCGCAACCGCTTCATGCTACCGATGGCCCACGTCATAAGCTGGGGCATCGTCTTCGGCTTCCCCTTCCTGATGCTGAGCCGCAGCGGCTACGGCATCAACTGGCAGGAGTACCTGCGCCACGGTGTCATCATGCCGCTGGCGTTTCTCATCGTGTTCTATGCCAACTACTTCGTCCTCATTCCCCGCTGCCTCTTCAAGGAACAGATGGGCCAATACCTCCTGCTCAACTTCCTGCTTGTGGTGGCCCTGTCTGTAGGAACACACTTCTGGCAAGAATACATCTGCCACATAGCCCCACCCCCCGACTACCCCGCCAAGCCCGGCGGCCCGCCACGCTGGATGTTCATCCTGCGCAACGCCTGCTCGCTGTCCTTCACCATAGGCGTAAGCGCAGCCATCAGGCTCAACAGCCGCTGGAGCCAGGCAGAAGCCGCCCGCCGCGAGGCTGAACAAAGCAGGACGGAAGCCGAGCTGAAGAACCTGCGCAACCAGCTCAACCCACACTTCCTGCTCAACACGCTGAACAACATCTACGCCCTCATAGCCTTCGATGCCGACAAAGCCCAGCAGGCCGTGCAGGAGCTGAGCCGCCTGCTGCGCCACGTCCTCTACGACAACCAGCAGGACACCGTTCCGCTGTACAAGGAAATGGACTTCGTGCGCAACTACATCGAACTGATGCGCATACGGCTGACGGCCAACGTCAGCCTCACCACCCAGTTCGACGTACACCCCGAAAGCCGCACAGGCATTGCCCCGCTGCTCTTCATCTCGCTCATCGAGAACGCCTTCAAACACGGCATCTCGTCCACACAACCCAGCTTCGTGTACATCCGCTTCAGCGAAGTGCCCGGACAGGTGTGCTGCGAGACACGCAACAGCAACCACCCCAAGAACACTGCCGACAAGAGCGGTTCGGGCATAGGGCTGGAACAGGTGAGGAGGCGGCTCGAACTGCTCTACCCAGGCCGCTACAAGTGGCAGGCCGGACTGAACGCCGACGGGACGGAGTACACCTCCAAACTTACCATATACACCAATTCCGCCAAACCTAAAAGCAAAAGCCAATGAAACCATTACTTTGTGCCATTGTCGACGACGAGCCTCTGGCACTCGACCTGCTGGAAAGCTACGTCCAGCGTACCCCCTTCCTGGCCCTTGCGGGCAAATTCAGCAGTGCCGTGCAAGCCCTCGAAGAGTTGCCTGCCCACCCGGTAGACCTCATCTTCCTCGACATACAGATGCCCGAGCTGAACGGCCTGGAGTTCTCACGCCTGTTGCCAGACCAGACACGGATAGTCTTCACCACGGCCTTCGAACAGTACGCCCTGGACGGCTACAAAGTCAACGCCATAGACTATCTGCTCAAGCCCATCACCTACCCCGACTTCCTTGCCGCCGCCCGAAAGGCACTGCAGTGGTTCGAACTGATACGGCAGGAAGCAGACAGCAAGCCCAAAAGCATCTTCGTGAAGAGCGACTACAAGCTCGTGCAGATACATCTGCGCAACATCCTCTACATCGAAGGGCTGAAGGACTACGTGAAGATATACGAAGAAGGACAGCCCAAGCCTATCATCTCGCTCATGAGCATGAAGTCAATGGAGGAACAACTTCCCGCAGACCGCTTCATACGCGTGCACCGCTCGTTCATCGTCCAAAAGAGCAAGATACGCATCGTAGACCACGGGCGCATAGTCTTCGGAAAAGCCTACATCCCCATAAGCGACAGCTACAAGCACGCCTTCCAAAGCTTCCTGGAGAGAAGAGACAAATAGCCGAGCCTGACAGTCCATCCCGACGGACCGGTTCCGCCGCACCCGGCAACCTACCCGCAACGGGGCTACGGACACCCGGCGGACGCTGCCGTCCATTCCACGAAACCGAGCAGGAAGAAAGTTGTTTGGAGCTTCTTCCTGCTTTTGTTTTCCTACCTCGCGCACCGCCGCCACCGGCCGTCCGCCACGGCCACCACCCCAACTCTCCGCTACGCCTGCCACGCCACCTTTTTTGTAAACAAAGCCCCCCTCCGAAGGCCGGAACCCTTCGCAATGTTTTTCCCTTACCCTCAAAAAAAGCCCAATATTACACTTGTATTACAGCGCGATACGACTGCAAACCGCGTTGCAGTACTACTGCACAAATGCTGCACGACTCTTGCAGTTCTACTGCACGGCCTTTGCAGCACTGCTGCGCAGGCCATGCAGCACTGCTGCAAAGGCTGTGCAGTAAAGCTGCAAAGGCTGTGCAGCAAACGTGCAGAAGCGATGCAGGAAAACCGACAAAGCTGGTGCCCCCGACCGTGGACCAATCGGCCCCGACCGGGCAAGGCCGAGATGACTCGGATGACAGGAAAGGAAGCGGGCGTTTGCCCCTTGACAAGTGGCCACGCATCAGAATTGAGTATACCATTTTTACCCCCAAAGAACCGATGTCCACTCCCTCTCCGCCAAGCTCCGAAGAAGGAGTGTCAACCGGCGCCCTTGCCTTTGGCCGTATGCCTCCCGACATCAAGCGCATGGGAGGACCTCCGGCCTTCGGAGTACGCACGTACCGAGCAAACAAAAAGCCGGTGTGCCCGCACGCAAAGATGAGGACACTCCGGCTTCGCCCGCGCCCCTGCTCCCCGGCTTTCCCGGCAGAGGAAGGAGAGGCGGACAGATTACTGTTGCTTCAACGCCAAGCCCAGCAACATGCCGTCGTAACTGCCCGCAAGAGAGCTAAGTCCCTGCAAGGCACTGCTCTGCCCCTTGCTGGTGAGCAGGGTAATCAAGTCGAGCAACTTGCTCGAATTGAACAGCAGGCGCATTTCGCCCGTCGCCGCCTTATTGACGGTCATATTCAGTCCGGCAATCTTCAGCACCTTCAGTTCCACCTTGTCCGTATCGGCATGGTAGGCATACGTTCCCCGGATAGGGGTCTTGTTGTTCATCGACATGGTAAACGTGCTGTCGGTGTTGAACGTAAACGTCAGGGCACCGCTCTCCACGCCCAGCTTGGCCAGCTGTTCGTCCAATTTTTCCCCCAAGGCTGTGGCGGCCAAGGCGCCTCCGGCCTGCTGGAGCAGGTTGTCCGACTCGAACTCCACAGCCGAGCCGCTATAGACCCACGAACCAGTCATATCAAACGTCTTCTTGCCCGTCAGCGCGCTGACGGCTTTTTCTATATTCCCTTTGTTCAGCAAATCCTTCAACGACTGTGCCTGGCAAGGCATACCCACAAACAGCAACAGTAAGGCAACTGCCCAGATACAATGACTTTTCTTCATACCTCATTATTATTTTAAAAGTGAACTATCAAGATTACGCAGGGGCAAACATCATGCAGTCCGGCGTGCTATGCCCCTCGTCCCAGCGGAAGCCTTCCCACGAGAAGGACTGCAATGCCTCGGGATGGTCTATGCGATGCCTGACGATGTAGCGCACCATTTCCCCCCGGCACATCTTGGCGTAGACAGTGACCGTCCTGAATTTCCCCTCTCTCCATTGCCTAAAGCATGGTGTCACAACCCGCACGCTGCGCTCCACCCGGCTCCAGTCGAAAAGGTTCTTCATCTCGGCACTCGCCAGATTTAGCAGTATGCCTCCCTGCTTTCGGGTTTCTTCGACGAGCAACTCCGTCAGGAAAGGTTTCCAGAAGTCGAACATGCTCTTCCCCTCGTGGACAGCAAGGCGCACGCCTCCTTCCAGCCTGTAACGCCTGATGACATCGAGTGGTCGCAACAGCCCGTAGAGGAAAGACGTGATGCGCAGCCCTCTTTGGGCAAACTCCAACTCTCCGTCCGTAAAGTCAACGGGGGCAATGTGCCTGAAGACAGTCCCGGCATAAGCGTAAAGAGCCGGCGACGAAGGAGCCTCGGGTGTACAGAAGTCCTGATAGCACAGCTTGACATCGGCTGCAATCTTAGGCGTTACCTTCAACATGCAGGCCAGCGTCTCGACCGGACACTGGGACAATTCCAAAGCCGCACACACGGCCTGGTGCTCAAAAACAGGCTGCGTAGCCCTCGACACCACGGGCACAAGCCCGCTTGCCATCGTCTTGGCACACGAAATGAGCGTCAGCATTGCGTACTTCTCCTTTTGCTTTTATACATTGGCGGCTGCGGTCTGGTTCGTGGCCGCAAAGTTAATCTTTTTGTCCACACATCGTACAGAAAAAGCAGCATAGAGAAGTTTTTCCATTCTTTTCACACTCCTTTCGTGAGTTTTTTCTACCTTTACGGCTCGTTGGAAGAGAAGAGCCTTGTCTTCCCTCCCACTTTCGGACAAAGGAAAAAAGAAAAAACATATATAATGACTCACAAATGGAATTACCTATCAACATCTCCCGAACAAGCAGAGACAGGACGACAATTAGCCAAGAACCTGGGAATTAGCCCCATCCTTGGATGCCTGCTGGTCGAACGGGGCATCACCACCGTGCAGGCCGCACGCCGTTTCTTCCGCCCTCAACTGCACGACCTGCACGACCCGTTCCTGATGAAAGACATGGACGTGGCCGTAGAACGCCTCAACAAGGCTATGGGCAGGAAGGAACGCATCCTGATTTATGGCGACTACGATGTAGACGGCACCACAGCCGTGGCCTTGGTCTACCGTTTCATCCAGCAGTTCTACTCGAACATCGACTACTACATCCCAGGCCGCTACGAAGAAGGCTACGGCGTGTCCTACAAAGGCGTAGACTATGCCGCAAGCACCGGAGTAGGGCTTATCATCGTGCTCGACTGCGGCATCAAGGCCGTGGACGAGATTGCCTACGCACGCCGACTGGGCATAGACTTCATCATCTGCGACCACCACGTGCCCGACGACGTGCTGCCGCCCGCCGTGGCCATACTCGATGCCAAGCAGCCGGGCAACACGTACCCCTACGAACACCTGTCGGGCTGCGGGGTCGGCTTCAAGCTGATGCAGGCTTTTGCCATCAGCAACGGCATAGAGTTCCACCACCTCATTCCGCTGCTCGACCTGGTAGCCGTCAGCATAGCCTCGGACATTGTGCCCATCATGGGCGAGAACCGTATTCTGGCCTATCACGGACTAAAGCAGCTCAATAGCAACCCGAGCGTGGGGCTGAAAGCCATCATCGACGTATGCGGACTCGCCGACAAGGATCTGAACATGAGCGACATCGTGTTCAAGATAGGGCCGCGTATCAACGCCTCGGGACGCATCCAGAACGGCAAGGAAGCCGTCGAGCTGCTTATAGAGAAGGACTTCACCCAAGCCCTGAGCAAAGCCAACCAGATAAACCAATACAACGAAACGCGCAAGGACCTTGACAAAAGCATGACCGAAGAAGCCAGCCGCATCGTGGCCGAGCAAAAGGGGCTGGACCAGCAACGCTCCATCGTCATCTATAACGAGGACTGGCACAAGGGAGTCATCGGCATCGTGGCATCGCGCCTGACGGAAATCTACTACCGTCCGGCCGTAGTGCTCACCCGCACCGGCGACATGGCAACCGGGTCGGCCCGCTCGGTATCGGGCTTCGATGTCTACAAGGCTATAGAGCACTGTCGCGACTTGCTCGAAAACTTTGGCGGACACACCTACGCCGCAGGGCTGTCCATGAAGGTTGAGAACGTCCCCATCTTTGCCAAACGTTTCGAGGAATTTGTGGCACAACACATCCGGCCCGAGCAAACCAGTGCCGTCATCGACATCAATGCCGAGATAGACTTCAAGGACATCACCCCCAAGTTCTTCAACGACCTGAAACGCTTCAACCCCTTCGGACCAGAGAACACCAAGCCCGTATTCTGCACCCACCACGTCTACGACTACGGCACCAGCAAGGTCGTGGGGCGCGGACAGGAACACATCAAACTGGAACTGGTGGACAACAAGTCGAACAACGTGATGAACGGCATCGCCTTCGGGCAAAGTTCGCACGTGCGCTACATCAAGACCAAACGCTCCTTCGACATCTGTTATACCATAGAGGAGAACACACACAAGCGCGGCGAGGTGCAACTCCTCATCGAGGATATAAAGCCCAGCTGACACTACGCCGGGCTTTTATTTTCCCCAGCCTGGCCCGTCCCACACCCAAATTCCACGTACCACCATGCCCGATACGCCAAGCACGCCCTCTCTTACTCCCCACGCCGTCCTGAAACAGTACTGGGGATACGACTCATTCCGAGGCATTCAAGAAGAAATCATACGCAGCGTACTGCAAGGGCACGACACCCTGGGGCTGATGCCCACCGGAGGCGGAAAGTCCGTCTCCTTCCAAGTGCCTGCCATGCTCATGGACGGCATCTGCATCGTCGTCACTCCCCTCATAGCCCTGATGAAAGACCAAGTGCAGAACCTGCGCCGAAGGGGCATCAAGGCCCTGTCCATCCACTCGGGCATGAGCCGGGGAGACATCCTCGTGACGCTGGAAAACTGCATCTTCGGGAACTACAAGTTTCTGTACGTCTCGCCCGAACGTCTCGACACCGACCTGTTCCGCCTCAAACTGCAAAGGATGAAGGTGTGCCTGCTCACTGTGGACGAAAGCCACTGCATCTCGCAATGGGGATACGACTTCCGACCGGCCTACCTCAAGATAGCCGAGATACGCGACCTGCTGCCCGGCGTCCCCGTACTGGCACTGACGGCCACGGCCACCCCCGAAGTGGTGGACGACATCCAGCAGCGGCTGCACTTCCGCTCGAAGAATGTCTTCCGCATGAGCTTCGAGCGCACAAACTTGGCCTACGTTGTGCGCCACACCGAGAACAAACAGGGAGAACTGCTACACATCCTGCAACGCACACAGGGAAGCGCCATCGTGTACGTGCGCAACCGCCGACGCACACGCGAGGTGAGCGAACTGCTGAACCAGCACGGCATAACGGCAAACTTCTACCACGCCGGACTGGCCCACGACCTGCGCGATGCCCGCCAGCAAGAGTGGCTGGAAGGCAAGGCGCGCGTCATCGTGGCGACCAACGCCTTCGGCATGGGCATAGACAAGCCCGACGTGCAGCTTGTGCTCCACCTCGACCTGCCCGACTCGCTGGAAGCCTACTTCCAGGAAGCCGGACGGGCAGGCCGCAACGGACAGAAAGCCTACGCCGTCATACTCTACTCGCCCGCCGACAAAACCCTGCTGCGCAAGCGCATCCCCGACACCTACCCGGACAAGGACTTCGTGCGCGAGGTCTACGAAAACCTGCAATACTACTACCAGATGGCCATGGGCGACGGCAAGGGATGCGTGCGCGAGTTCGACCTCGAACAGTTCTGCCGCACGTTCAAGTACTTCCCTCTGCCGGTGGACAGCGCACTGAAGCTCATTGCACAGTCGGGCTACATAGAATACACCGCCGAGGAAGAAAGTGCCTCGCGCCTGATGTTCACCATGCGGCGGGACGAACTCTACAATCTGTACGAGACGGACGAGGCTATGGAACGCCTGATGCACGTCGTCCTGCGCTCCTACACGGGCCTGTTCACCGACTATGCCTTCATCAGCGAAGAAGCCCTGGCACTACGCTCGGGCCTGAAGCCCCGGCAAGTATACGAACTGCTGCTGCGGCTCTCGCGCCTGCACATCGTGAAATACATCCCCCACAAACGCACACCTTATATAATATACACGCGCGAGCGCGTGGAAGCCAGCCGCATGAACATCCCGCCCGAGGTCTATGAGGAGCGCAAGAAACGCTACCAAGCACGCATCGAGGCCATGATAGACTACGTGGAGGACAACGTAATCTGTCGAAGCCGGTTGCTACTGCACTACTTCGGCGAGAAGAACGAGCACAACTGCGGACAGTGCGACACGTGCCTGGACCTCCGAACCCCCGACAGACACAAGCAAACCAGCGACGAGGAACTGCTGTGCCGCGACATCCTACAGCTTCTGAGAGAAGAGAGCGAGGCCACGCCCGCCTCGCTGGCCCACCGCCTGTCCGCCGACAAAGACGCGGTGGCCGAAGCCCTGCGACGGCTCTTGGACGAAGGCCGGATAGGCCGCACCAACGGGCTGCTGCATCTTCCCCGAAACGCTTAGGACACCTCCCTCCCCCATCGCCCGACGCGAGCCGAAAAGCAAAGGCAGACCGGCGCAAAGCCCCACCGGACAGCACACCTTTGCCCACCGCCGGGCACACCTCTGCCTGCTTCCACCCACACCTTTGCCCCCGGAGAGGCAAAGGAACGCCTCCCCAAAAGCACCGAAAGACAACAGAAGAGCAGAAAAAAGACTGCCAATCTGACATGAAAGCACTATCTTTGCCACGCATTACGGCACATGCCCGCCATCGTGGCAAACTTTTTGCAGAGAAACTTGATAAGCCTGCCACGAAGCAGGACAGCAACAGCGAACAAAACAAAAAAACATAGCAAAGAACATGAAGACAAACGAAACCAAGAACAACGAAGAAGAGCTGAAAAAACCAAAAGACCAGCCCAGGACTTCCCAAGAAGAACCGGCTGAGACGGACGGACAGACCGGCAGCGAAGAAGCAGAACAACCCTCCGAACTGGAGCAGACGCAACAACAACTGGAGGAACTGAAAGACAAGTTCCTGCGCCTCTCGGCCGAGTTTGACAACTACCGCAAACGCACGCTGAAGGAAAAAGCCGAACTGGTACTGAACGGAAGCGAGAAGACCATAAGCAGCATACTGCCCGTGCTGGACGACATGGAACGCGCCCTGAAGAACATGGAGACGGCAACCGACCTGGAGGCCGTCAAGCAGGGCGTAGAGCTGATATACAACAAATTCATATCCGCCCTGGCGCACAACGGCGTAAAGACCATAGAGACCAAGGAGCAGCCCCTCAACACCGACTACCACGAAGCCATAGCCGTGATACCGGCCCCCAGGGAAGAGCTGAAGGGAAAAGTGCTCGACTGCGTACAGACAGGCTACACGCTCAATGACAAAGTAATCCGCCACGCCAAAGTAGTCGTGGGCGAATAAGACAGCAGGCTATGGAGAAGAGAGACTATTACGAAGTACTTGGTGTAGCCAAAACAGCCTCGGCAGAGGAAATAAAAAAGGCATACAGAAAGAAAGCCATACAATATCACCCCGACCGCAACCCCGGCGACAAAGAGGCCGAGGGCAAATTCAAAGAGGCCGCCGAAGCCTACGAAGTGCTGAGCAACCCCGACAAGCGGGCACGCTACGACCAGTTCGGGCACGCCGGGCTGGGAGGAGCAGCCGGAAACGGAGGTCCGTTCGGCGGATTTGGAGAAGGAATGAGCATGGACGACATCTTCTCGATGTTCGGCGACATCTTCGGCGGACGCGGGGGCGGTTTCGGAGGCTTCGGAGGCTTCGGCGGAGGCACACAGCAGCAACGCCGTTTCCGGGGCTCGGACCTGCGCGTCAAGGTGAAACTCACCCTCAAGGAGATAGCCACGGGCGTAGAGAAGAAATTCAAACTGAAAAAGTACGTCACCTGCGAGCACTGCCACGGCACAGGAGCCGAGGAAGGAAGCGGCTCCGAGACATGTCCTACGTGCAAGGGCACCGGCTCGGTGGTGCGCAACCAGCAGACCATACTGGGCACCATGCAGACACGCACCACTTGCCCCACCTGCGGCGGCGAGGGACGCATCATCAAGAAGAAGTGCAGCCACTGCGCGGGCGAGGGCATCGTCTATGGCGAAGAGGTGGTAACGGTGAAGATACCCAAGGGCGTGGCCGAAGGGATGCAACTCTCCATGAGCGGAAAGGGCAACGCAGGCAAGCACAACGGCATGGCAGGAGACCTGCTCATACTGGTAGAGGAAGAACCGGACAAGGACCTGATACGCGACGAGAACGACCTCATATACAATCTGCTGCTGGGATTTCCTACCGCCGCCTTGGGCGGAACGGTGGAAATACCGACCATAGACGGACGGGTGAAAGTGAAGATAGACCCCGGAACACAGCCGGGCAAAGTGCTGAGGCTGCGCGGCAAGGGACTGCCCAACGTCAACGGATACGGCACGGGCGACCTGCTGGTAAACATCAGCGTCTACGTGCCCGAAGCTCTCACCAAGGAAGAGCGGAAACTGGTGGAGGAAATGGACGCTGCCGAGCACTTCAAGCCCAACATGTCCATCAAGGAGAAAATCTTCCACAAGTTCAGAAGCTTGTTTGACTGATGCCTCTCTCCTCCTTCCCACCACACAGGACGCGGCTACGCGCCGCGCCCCCAAAGCGACCCGCACAATGGAAAGAACCATAGCACGATACATCGCAGACGAGGACTTGCTTTCGCACGAAGGCACAGTCCTCGTCGCGCTTAGCGGAGGGGCCGACTCGGTGGCTCTGCTCCGCGTGCTGCTCGCACTGGGTTACCGGTGCGAGGCCGCACACTGCAACTTCCACCTGCGCGGGGCCGAGTCGGACCGCGACGAACGGTTTGTCCGCGCGCTCTGCCAAGAGCAGAAAGTAGCTCTGCACGTCGCCCACTTCGACACCAGCGCCGAAGCACGCCGACGGCACGTGTCCGTCGAAATGGCGGCACGCGACCTGCGCTACGGATGGTTCGAGCGCATCAGGCAACAGACAGGAGCCACGGCCATCGCCGTGGCCCACCACCGGGACGACAGCGTAGAGACCCTCCTGCTCAACTTGCTGCGCGGCACGGGCATCAATGGGTTGCGTGGCATACGCCCCAAGAACGGACACGTGGTGCGCCCCCTTTTGTGCGTCGGCAGGCAGGACATCGTGGCCTACCTGCAACGGGCAGGACAGGCCTACGTCACCGACTCGACCAACCTGCAGCAAGACTACACACGCAACAAGATACGCCTGTCTGTGCTGCCACTGTTGGAAAGCCTCAACCCTTCGGTGAGCAACACCCTCTGGACCACCGCCCGCCACCTCGACCAGGCTGCCGCCATCTACCAGAAGGCCGTGGAGGAAGCCCTTGGGCGGATACGCACCCCGGGCGGCATCAGCATTCCGGCCTTGATGGCCGAGGTATCGGCAGAAACCATCCTGTTTGAAGCATTGCATCCGCTGGGGTTCAACGAACAGCAGGTGCAGGACATGCTCCGCTCGTTGCGTGGCCAACCCGGAAAGGAGTTTCGGTCTGCCTCGTGGCGCGTAGTGAAAGACCGCGACGAACTGCTCATTGCACCGTGTGCAGCCGATACCCCTCCCGTGCTCTATGCACGGCAATACGACTACACGCCCGGCTTCGCCATTACACGCGAAAAGGACACGGCCTGCTTCGATTCCGACAAGCTGCACGCGCCCTTCGGCCTGCGCCGCTGGCAACAGGGCGACAGCTTTGTCCCCTTCGGCATGAAAGGGACAAAGATGGTGAGCGACTACCTGACCGACCGCAAGGTGTCGCGCATCGGCAAGGAACGCCAGTGGCTACTCACCTGCGGAAAAGACATCGCATGGCTGGTAGACGAACGGCCCGACAACCGCTTCAGGATAGACACGACGACACGCCGGGTACTCGTGGTGTCGACAAGAACGCAGGACGGATTCGCCCCACTGGAGGTCGGCACCGGGACGGCACCCGGAGAAAAGGATAAACTAACCTAAAAATAGCGGCAAGAGACAATAAAGCGCACGCCCCGACCGTTAACTCTCCAACACGGAGACCCCCGGAAGACAACGGGACTTGCGTGCCTGCAATGTAGACATCATCATAAATCTCCACACGTCATGAAACTGATTACCGAAGAACTGCTCAACGAAGTCACCGCCCAGGCCAAAGCCAATCCGCGCCTGCGCATGAACTACAACCTGCATACGTCGATGGATGCCCCGGTGCACCGCCTCATCAATGCCCTGGAACCGGGCACTTATCTGCAACCCCACCGCCATACGGACAAGGAAGAAACCTACGTCGTGTTGCGGGGACGGCTGCTGACTTTCTTCTTCGACGACAAGGGAAACGTGACCGAACGCACGCTGCTTTGCCCCGACGAAGGGGTCTATGGACTGGAAATTCCCCCGGCAACGTGGCACAGCGTGGTGGCACTGGAACCGGGAACCGTCATCTTTGAAATCAAGCGAGGCCCCTACCACCCGCTGCCGGCCGAGGACTATGCCTCATGGGCACCGGCTCCGACGGACAAGGAACAGGTAGAGGCATTCATCAGGCACCTGCTGGAGCAACAGTAACCCGCCTTCCCTGCCTGCCGCCGCCACACGACGCAACGGCAGAAACAAAAAGACATCCCGCCACTCTCTTTCGACCGAGAATGGCGGGATGATTTGTTTCTATCGCCGCCCAACCGTCAAGGAAGTCGCGGCAATGTGCCCGGGCATCAGTCCACCTTCAGGAACTTCAGCCGTACGGCCTGCCCCTCCGCATCCTGCACCTCCAGGAAATAGAGGCCGGAGGTCAACGACGACACATCGATACCGGCAGAGAGGTCGGCCCCCTTCATCATCAGGCAAACGGCCCCTGCGCTGTTGTAAATGCGCACTTCGCTACCAGCCTGCACCAGGCCGCCGCCACGGACGTAGAGCACATGGCGCACCGGGTTGGGACTCAGGTAGAGCCACTGCGACAGGCTGGCTATGCCCAACGGCTTGCCCAGATGGAGCTGCATGGGAGCAGAGCAATCGACGCAGACAGCCGTAGAGTCGAACGTCACGGCCTCCGTCACTGCATACTCCTCGCCCGTCATGGTATCCAAGGCACGCAGAGAGATATTCTGTCCCCTGCCCTCACCGACTATGGGCAGATAGAAGCGGCCCTCTATCTCGGCAGATATGCCACGGCATTGGTCGCCAGTAAACGCACCTACCACATAGCGGCCAGCTTCTACGTACTCCCCGGAAGCCGTCATCAGGGAAGCCAGCAGGGGCATGACATCCGGGAAATCGGCTACCCTAAGCGGCCAAGGAGCAGAAGAAACTCCACCCGACACGGGAGCAGACGCCCCTTCTTGCGGATAGTTGAAGGACTTGAGCGAGCGGGAATAATAAAGGTAGCTCCTACCCGGCAGGAGGTTGGAAAGACTGCCTTGCCACGACGTACCATCCCAAACGGCAAAGCCTTCGGGAGACGACACTACGTCGTTCTCGTCGGCCTCCAGATGCGCAAAGGCATCACCTACGCCCATCTCTGTCTGGGGAACAAAGCCAATCCAGTTCCACCCCTCGCCCAACGTGAGAGTAGCCTCGTAGGTCTTGGCGGCCGGCCCCTCCAAGTCGAAAGTGGAAGCCCGGCGCAGTTTCAGCTTGTAGCCCTGTTCAGGACGAAGGCGCATCAGCGTTCCTTTCCAACCGCCCTGAACGTCGTCGCGGACAAGCTCTCCGTCCTGCCCCCGCAATGCCTCCGCTTCTTCCCCAAAAGAAGAAAGCAGAGCCGCCGGGCTTGCAAGACGCTCGTCGGACAAATTGAAGGAAACGTAGTTCCAACCAGCCACAAGGTCGTAGTGGCACGTCAGGATTTCCTCTTCAGGCTCCACGACGGCAATCGCTACATTGGCCTGCAAGGCCATATCGGCCACGGACAAGCGCAAAGCCGTGCGCCCCAACAGTTCGCCAGCTACGGTAAAGGTAGCCGTACCGGTCGCATCCATCACAACCTCGGAGGGCTGCACGGAAGCTATGGCCTGCGACGTGGAGGAGACGGCAAGCGTGCACCCTGCGGACTCGGCAACCGGCAAGACCTTGACGGTTAGCGTGGCCGTTCCGCCATAGGGCACTTGAAGCAAAGTATCGGTCTGCAAACGCGGTTCCTGCGAGATAACGACCTCTTGGCTGTAGTCGCCCTCCATCTGTATACCGGCGTAGCTCCGCACACGCCGAGAGACGGTGACAAGCACGGTGTCGCCCACAGCCAATGGTTCGGCAGGCACGAAACGCAGGTGCGACGCAAAGGCCTCGCCCGGAGCAGTGGGGTTGGGCTCGGCATCGGTCAGGCTTATGTCGCCCTGCAATGCCTGCCCCCGCAACTGGATACCGATGTGGTCTGAAGCAAGCGTCTCCGTATCCATGTATTTGCTAAAGTCTATTTCAACCCCTGTGTCGTATCCCCGCACGGCAGTCACCACAGGCTGCGCCGTCTGCACCATGCCTATGTTCACCTCCAATTGGGGCGGAGGCACCGGAAGCCATTCGCTGTAGGTCGTCTGGTAACCCTCTTTCTCGAACTTCACTTGCCATAATCCCTGAGGCACATCCCAACGATACATGCCCATTTCATCGGTGAACAACGGGTTCTGTTGTGCATAGTCGGCAGCATTCCACAGCACGACTTGCTCATGCAGGTCCCCGTACATGTCCTCCACCATTTCCTTATAATAGCAGGTGGCAGTCACTCCGGCAAGACGATTGCTCTCGACGGCCTCGTAGACGAAGCCGGAGGGGTCGATAGACACATCAAGATCTGAATTACCCGAAGGAGTACCACGCCCAGAGCCATTTCCGCTTCCGCCAGCACCTCCGTTATTACCATCATTGTCATTGTTACCATCGTCATCATCCGGGTCATCTTGGTTGCAGTCAAGAGAAGCTATTCTTGTTTTTGCATAGTTAAAGAACATCTCTGTAGACTTCTCATATGCTTTCTGTAAGCCATAGGAAAGGGCTAACTTACCCACAGCAACTAAAGCTACACCTAAAGAGGAACCTGCTGTGGCTGGAGCGGCGGCTACCGATGGACCGATGCTTAACAGGGAAATGACATCTCCCGAAATATTTCCTACGTAATAGATACCGGCAGCAATGCCTGCAATGCGTATTCTGTTCCTTATATCATCTGCTTCTGCTTCATCGTCTTCGCAAGGGTCGGGGACCGAATAGTAAGTATTGATGAACTTATCTAAATCCCCCTTACAAGAAATCAGATTGGAAATGATACCTATTCCTCCGAAAACGCTACTGTAGAACTTGCTGTTGAATTGAGACATAGCTTGTTTCAGTTTCTTTAGCCCATTGTATTCAGCCTGGTAACCATCTACAATCATTTCGAGCAAGAATATTCTGTTTTGGGATACATCTATTCCACTTGCTTGGGCCCTGCGCAGCTTGAGCAGTTGCAGATAGGCGGCACTCCCCCCTTCTTGGGCAAACTTGATACCTCCTTGTATATGCTCTTCGACTTTACTCACCACATCCATTATCTTTCCCGCAATATCACGCACTTTTTCAGATTTCTTATCCAGTTCCCGAATAAAGGCCCTCATTCGAGCTACAAAATCTTCGCTTGAGGAGGCTCGCATCAGTCCAACCGTTATGGATGAGACAGTGTAGCACACATCGTTGGTAAAGTCGAGGATTGTAATCGAGTCTTCTTCGGACCTAACATATAGGAAAGAACCGTTTGTAACAGCTATTTTTTCAAATTCCTCTCCTAACTGGCTCTCGGTGTATCCTGCGCAAGTAGAAACAGCAAAGATACCACTAATGTCACTTTCTTCTACTTCATACCGAATGTTGGACAGAGAAACGGTGAGTAAACTGTCACAACTTACTGTTCCATATTCCGCTTCAAAAGCGTCATATTCAGACTGCATGACTTCCAATTCCCTATCGGTTATTAATGTGGTATCGGTTTCCTCTAAGACAGGCTCTGCCATGCTTATAAGGGCAAAATATTGAGAGTAAAGTGATGACAGGACATCTAAATCAAGCGGTATCTTGTTGCGCTCATCCACGATTAAAGTATGTAGACTATCCGTCTGTTGATTATGCCTACTCAGGTTCTCTTGCTCTTTTGTCAGTACAGCATAAGCATCTGAAATCATTTCTTCGCTGAGAACAATTTCTGTAGAAGACAAATCAAACTCCACACTTACATTCACAGGAACAATACCGTCGTAATTGTCACCAAACTCCCCATGAGCCACCCAAAGATCTTTCTTTGCGTCATACCGGGCATTGAGAGCACGCCAATTGCCATCTCCTGTCTTCACATGCAATACAACATTGGAGACCTTCTCAGGACTATTATCAGTGAAATTGATGGTGAAACTGAACTCCTTGTTCCAAATACAGTAAGTGTACTTTTGGGCCTCACTTGTAGGATTCTGGAAGTCAAAGGTCACTTCGTACATCTTGTTCAGCTCGGGATTGTCGTAGAACATGGTAACACTGGATACTTGGATGGCATTCATATCATAGTCTACTACCCGCGTCTCCGACTGCAAGAGCACACCTTGCGGTGTTCTTACCTTAGCATAGATACTGTGAGAAGAAAGATTGTAAGGCTCGTTCAGTTCGCAGGCCGTGCTCCACAACCCGTTAGCCAAAGCCGTAGTTTGCCCTATAAGAATACCATTATCATAAATCTCTACCTCGGATTTACCTACTGCCGTACCACTAATCGGCACACTCGTCTTAGCCACCACCTCGGGCACCGTGATGCCCAGGTCCTTCACCTCGCTATATGCCGAGCCTATGGGTTGTTGAACCGTCTTTCCGTCCAGTTCAAATTCCACGAAGGCACTGGGGGTAAAGGAGCCGCCCGCCGTAGGTATGACACAAAAGCGGATTTGCTCCGAATGGTCTTCACCGAAGGGGATGGTAAGACGGTTGCCATCCAACGTATAGCCCGAAATCTGGCTGCCGACCATGACGGAGTTCTCAACAAAGGAACAGGAGGAAGGCAGGTCTACGGCCAAGCAGACATCGGACACACGCCCGGCATACTCCTCCCGGAAATCGACCTGTCCTTTCAGCGTCAGGTAGTTTCCGGCCACAATGGATGCCTTGTTGACGGTAAAGGCCGTGTTGGAACCCGTGTAATAGAGCTTGCTTTCGTCCAACGGCGGTACCGACTCGTTGGACACCGTTACGATAACGCCACTCTTCACGTCGACGACATCCTGCACATAGTCCGTCCCTTCAGTCAATCCCGAGGCTGCGAGCTGAGAAAGGCGAAGCACCGAGTTAAAGAAAGTGCTGCCAGCCATCGTCACGAGCGTGTATCCGCCATCGGGTAAAGAAGGTATGGAAAGCGAAGAATTGGCATAAGCGTACTTGCCAACCAGCTCGCCACGGGCATCGTAGAGCATTCCCGTCACCGAAGCGTTGTCCGTCGTGTTGTAGGAAGCTGCTATGCCTCCCCAGGCCACTATGGGGAAGGTGGCACTGGCCGAGCCGTCTTCGGCAATGACTACCGTCGTTTCGACGGGAAGGAACGAGCCGGTCTTGCTGGTAGCCGTGAGGCGCAGACGGTCGCCTGCCTCAGCCCCTTCCGTCAGGACGAGGCTGGGATACTGCACGGACACCCCCTCCACGGCCCGACCTTGTGTTTCGTTGTAGACCGAGTAAGCGACATTCTCGTAATCCGAGTACCAGCTTTGCGTATCGGCCACCTCGCCCTCGCGCACACTGGGCGTATAAGTAAACGCCAAGTTGACCGTAGGACCAGAGATAGGTTCCAGCCGCAGCACGCCCAGGTCGGTATCTTGCCCAAAACCTGGTACAGAAGCGGTGTAGTTCACGTAATCAGTCGCCGAAACCGAGACTGTGCTCTCGGCATCGTACACCTTCAACGAGAAGTTTCCCCGAGCATCCGTGCGGGTAGAGAACGACTTGGAATACTGCCCGTTCAGTTTCTGCGACACAGATACCACAGCCCCCGACAAAGCGTCATCCGCCTCGCCCGTCACACGCCCGGCGACAGCCACCTGGGCTATTGCCTCCAGCCGACAGGCGGGATTGTTGCCACTCCCGGCCTGCACGGTATAGTCCTGTTCGGCAGGAACTACATACTCCGTGCCCAGTTTCTCGCCCAAAGCTACGCGGTAAGCCAGTTTCGTGCCTGCCACCTGGCCCGTCAGGGTCTGCCCTTGCGACAGATAGGTACCGGCACTGTCCAGCCACGTTACTTGTGTCATGCCTGTAACGTCCGTGCCGTCGGGAAGCAGCACCTGCAGGGTAACGTCGAGCAGTTCCTTCAGAGAACTGAATGCGACGGAGACATCCGCTTCGTCCAGTTCTATATCGTCTATGCGCCCCAGCTCTGCCCCGTTGGCACTGCGCAACACCACGCTGTAGGTACAGTTCCGTAGCAGGCCGTTGAAGGTATAGACGGTCCGGTCGGTCACCACGTAGCGTTGTTTCTGCCCATTGGTCTGGTTGATGAGTTCCAGAGTCGTGTTCGCGTAGCGGTTTCCGCTGTCCGCCGGTAAGTTCACCTCCAGCGAGCGTACCTCCTCGGTGAGCGGCAGCAGGGTGAAGTCCTTCCAACCCTCAGCCTCGGAGTAGAGCGGCAGAGCCGAAGCCAGCACACGCACAACCAAGCCGTCGTTTACCCCCTCGAAGACGTTGTTGTCCAGCACGGGCGGTGTCTGGGCGTAGCACGACAACGTTGTCAGGGCGGCACAGTTGCCGAAAGCGCGGTAGCCTATCCGTTCCACGCAGGCAGGCAGCGAGACCGAGGCCAAAGCGGTACCGTCGAAGGCATAGCCCGGTATCTCGGTATATCCGCCCGTGCGGCTCAGGTCGGCCAACGTACAGTTGTCCATGTAGTCCACCAGCCCGAAGTCGTAGGAGGACATTTGCCCGGCCACCGTCACCATAGTGACAGCACCGCGATTGCCACTGCCACCTATCACGGCATCGACAGCCGACATGATGTTGCCCGGCACGAAGTCGTCGACAATCAGTTCGCCCGTCGTCTTGTTCCAAGAGTTTGCCCCCGGGTTTCCCGGGTTGGCCGGGTTGAAGCGGAATACCCCCGTCAGTTCCTCGTCCTCCGTGCCCATGACGAAAGAATAGGCACCGTCGGTCGACACCGTTTGTCCCTCGCGCCGCCAGCCCACAAACTCAAATCCCGTCTCGGTATAAGCCTGAAGCCTCACCATAGAGCCTTCGCCGAAGAGCGTGCCCGAAGATATGTTAAAACTGCCTCCCCCGGACGGTTCGGCTCTAAGAGTGAGCTTATGCCGCAGGGGGACGGGCGACGGTTCCTCGGGACTCTCCGGCCCGAACTCAAAGAGGGCCGTCAGCTCGCTGTCCGCCGCCGGAATGGTGTATGTGTAACTGCTCTCGGTAGAGACCACTTCGCCGTTCTGGCTCCAGCCCGCAAAGTGGAAGCCCGTGTTGGCATAGGCATTCAGGCGGACGGTTTCGCCCAGCCCATACTGTTGCCGTCCCGAGGGGGAAGTCCACCCGCCCTCGGCGGGCATCGTGCTTACCGTCAGGTGATAGCGTTGTCCCGGTTCGGGCGGGTTAGAGGGGTTGAAGCCCCCTTCCTGACCCACGGCCTGCACGCACCACAGCACGGTCAGCAAGAATATATACCAGTGTTTCATTGTCAGAGTCTCCTATGCTTTTAGTCTTTCACCACTACCTTGTGCGTCTCGCCTTCCACCGTCACCAGATACAGTCCGGCCCCGGCCTGTATGCGCGTCGTTGCCTGCGTCGCCGTGGTCTCGTTCACCACACGACCGGCCACGTTGCACACCGTCACGCGTGCTCCGGCCTCCGTGCCCAGCACCTCGATGCAGCCCTGTCCGGCCTGCACGCGCACGCCGTCGGTTGCCCCAACGCTCTCCAGTCCCGTGGCCTGCGTGCGCAGGCGCAGCTCGAAGCGGTTGTCAAAGTCGCCCGGTTCGCTGCCGAAGGTGTAGCTGCTGCCGTCCAGACGCACCTCGCGTCCCTCGGCCTTGTCCTTCAGCCAGACCTCGCCCACGCCGCTGTCCATGCGCAGCGTGTAGCTTCCGGCCCGGCCTACGTGCACGCCCAGACGCACCACGCCCGTGCCCAGCGGACGCTCATCGATGGCATAGCGGCTGCCTTCCGCACCTATGACGTAGAGCTGGGGCACATCCTCGCGGCTGCTCATAAACTTGGCCGCGTCGCACAGCAGGTCGTAACCCGCACCGGCAGCCTCGTTCACCACCACGCGCGTGCGGTCGGTGTAGTCCGTTCCGTCCATATATACATTATATATATAGCGCATCTCGTCCTGGGCCGCAGGCACGGCCTCGGGACGCGGACGCACGGAGGCATCCATCTGCCGCCCCTCGGGCAAGAAGGTCAAAGCGTCGGTCTCCACGGGCTTCTGCACAAAGAAAGCCTGCATGGGGCGCAGGATGTAGTCGTCGTCCGTCGGAGAATAAGCCGTGTAGCCCTGCCCGTTCCACACGGTGATGGGCGAAGAGTACTCCAGATAGCGCACGTCGAAGTAGCAGGGATAAGGGTTGCCCACGAAGTTCCAGCTGCGGTTGTGGGCAAACTCGGAGAGGTATTCGCCCAGCGGCGTGGTTATGGCAGTGCCTGAGAAGAGGCGGTTCTTCTGCCCGTTGTTCACCGCCTGCACGGCAAAGCGGCTTGCCGTCTTGCTCAGTTGCAGGATGTAGCCCTCGCCCGCCCGCAGGGTGCTGTCGGCAGTCATGTCGCGCCAGTTGGCCGTCTCGCCTTGGGCGCGCGAGGCTCCGTCGTACTTGCGGATGGCGTATTGTGCCCCGTCGGACACTTCGATGTCGGCTACCTGAACGTCGAACGGGAAGGAAATGAACATCCACGCATTAGCGTAGTTCACCGAGAACTCCATCTCCACCGTGTCGGCACGCATGGTTTCCGACTCGCTGATGAGCCTCGTGTAGGTCGATCGGTCGTGGTTGCTGCTGTTGCGCATGTCCAGCCGGTGACTCTGCGTGTACCGCCGCATGGAGAAAGCCTCCGGGCCGTCCACCGTCAGTTGTCCGCTGCCGTGCACCCTCACGGCGGGTTCGTTCGTGGGTCGCATGCCTTCGGCCAGCGTCAGGCTGCCGTGCACGTTTATCTCGTCGGCCTCGTAGCCCTCGGCAGCATTGATGTTGGGGAATGCGTCCCAACCCTGCGTCAGCTTGTAGTCGTTCACGCTCCAGAAGGGGACATACAGCTGTACGTCGCCCTTGCCTACGCCGTAGAGGATGTCGTCCGTGCCGTTCAGCGAGGGCGGGATGGAAGCCAGGCTGACCACCTCTTTTATGTTGGAACAATCCCGGAAGGCCCGGCCGCAATACTCCAAGGAAGCAGGAAGCAAGACCTCGGAGAAGCCGTAGCAGTAGCGGAAGGCTTCATCCTCCAGACGGGTAAGCCCGTCGGGGAATACCACCTCGGACAAGGCTCCACAGCCCCGGAACGCACTGCTCTTCACCTCGTAAAGCCCGGCTGGCAACGTCACCGACGACAGCGACGAGCAATTGTAGCACAGGCTGCTTTCTATCGTCCGCAGCCCGTCGGGGAACGCCAGCGCCTCCAGCGAGTAGCAGTAGGAGAACACCGAACCTTCCATACTCGTCAGCGTGGAGGGCAGGTTGATGTGCTTCAGCGCATAGCAATTTTCGAACGCCGAATAGCGTATCTGCTCCAGCCCCTCGGGCAGCTCCATCTCCGTCAGTCCGTAGCAGCGGTTGAAGGCGTACGAGCCGATGCGTTTCAGGCCCTGCGGCAGCTTGATGCTGAGCAAGGTGCCCCGGTTGTCAAAGAAGTAGTTCGGCAGTTCCTCCATCAGCACGCCCGTCATGTCGATACTCATCAGGTTGGGCATCCGCTGCTGTATCTGGTAGTAGTCGTCGCTGTTCAGCGGGCCGGAGACTACCAGCTCGTTCACCACGTTCACATAGTCCACCTGCTTCAGGATTTCCTCGCCCAGCGTGCCGGCACTGCCCAGCTCCACTTCTACCCGCAGAGGCGTGTCGCCGTCGATGACGACCATTCCGCTCCAGCCCGAGGCAGCCGAGTAGAGCGCACCCGAACCCTTGGGGACGAAAGCCACCCGCGTGTAGTTGAACACGTTGCTGCCCATCGTGGGCGGCGTAGCGGCCTTCACCGCCACCTTGTTCAGGCGGTAGCACTCGTTGAAGGCATACGAGCCGATGCTCTTCAGGCTGTCGGGCATCGTGAAGTCCTCCAGCCGCTCGCAGTCGTAGAAGGCATATTCGCCGATGCGGCTCAGCGTCTGCGGCAGGGTCACCTCCTGCAACGCTCGGCAGTAGCAGAAAGTGTAGTCGCTCACCTGGGCCAGATTGTCGGGGAACACCACCTTCTGCAACGCGGTGCAGTCCTCGAACACCTGTGTCCCCATGCTGCCCACCGTGCCGGGGAAGACCACTTCGCGCAGGGCGGAGCATCTGTAGAAAGCCTGATTGCCGATGCTGCCCACCGAGTCGGGGAACGCCACCTCGGCCAACGCCCCGCACTCGTAGAAAGCATATTCACCAATGCTCGTCGCATGGCCGGTGAAGGAAACCTCGCTGAGCACAGGGCATTCTCTAAAAGCTTCGCGCCCGATGCTGTTCACTCCAAGCGGGAACGACACACGGGCCAACGCGCCGCAACGGTAGAAAGCATCTTCGCCCACCGTGCCCACTCCGCCGGTGAAGTCGGCGGCCTGCAAGGCCGGACATTCGTAGAAAGCCCGGTAACCGACCGTTTCTACATAGCCTTGGAACTCGACCGAACTCAGGGCGGAGCAATTCTGAAACTCATATTGCCCGATGGCAACCGTATCGCCCGTGAACACCACCGACTGCAACGACCGGCACTCCTTGAACACATACTCGCCCAGCGTGCGGGCCGGGACCGTAGCCTTGGTGATGGGGCTGTAGTCGAAAGCATAGGTGCCAATCGACTCAACCGAGGCGGGCAGCGTCAGCTCGCCCGTCAGCGCGCATTGCGAGAAGCCTTCATCTCCGATGGTTTTCAGCCCATCCGGCCACACGATTTCGGCCAAAGAGAAGCACTCATCGAAAGCCTTGTAGCCTACAGCAGACAGTTCCTCGGGCAGGACAAGCCGCTGCAATCCCTTGTGCCCTTGCATGGCCCAATCCGGTATTGCGTTTCCTTCCAACAAGACTCCCCTCAGATCGAGCGTCTTCAGAGCCGTCATCCGCTGTCGGATGAAGTCGAAGTCCGATCCGTTCAGGTTGCCCGTCAGCGTCAGGCTCTCCGCCCCGGTGTCTGTCACCAGGCTGCTCAGCGTCCCGGCCACCTGCACATCAACCACGAGGGCCGTACCCTCCTCGTTCTGCATCCATGCCACCGGTACCGGGGTGGCAAAAACATCTCTCACACCCGCATGTCCCGCAGCCGCCACGGCCAGCAAGACACACGCCCATTGCGTAATCTTTTTCATAAACAGTAACGTTTGTTTGTCGATAATATACTAATGTATTGTCAGCGTCGGTAGTTTTTCATGCACCATGTCCTTTGCGTCTTTCCATACGGCATCATCCTCTCCGTCAAAGTTTTTTCATGAAGCACCGAGGGCAGGCCGAGGCCCATGGCAGTACCCCTGCATACCTGCGCCAAAGATAGAAGAAAAAACGTTAACCACTGCAAATTTTCCTCTAGAAAAAAACGTCCGCCGCCCCACGTTCGTCCCGCTGCCCGGCAGCAGCCCGCCCATTTCTCAGCAACAGTGTCCCAAGAGTCGCCTGCCGCGCCCTCCAGCCCCTCCCGACGGGCAGACCTCTGCCACCGAGGAGGCACACCTTTGCTCCCCGGCGGGCACACCTGCACCACCACGGGAGCACACCTGTGCCCGCCGACACCCGTCCCGGTGCCCCCGGTCTCCCCCTACGGCAGTCCACCACCCGCCCCTGGCCCCGCAGCACCGGCGGCAACCCTCCCGCAGAGAAACGGCAAGAGAAGGGCGGCAGCCGTTTAGGGTATTTTAATAAAATACCTCAATACGCACACGCACATTCTCAAGAAAAGTAGCTATTTTTGTCCACACAAAACAAGACAAGCAACAAGAACAACCACCCTGCGGCCTGCCAGCCGCCACGCCTTCGAGAAAAGGTTTCCCAACAAAGCGGTAGCGACAACAAGCAGGCTCACAGGGAAGGAACGAAAACTAAACTAACCGCTAAATCCTATTATGCTGACTCAAATCATCAACGCACGGATACTTACCCCCCAAGGGTGGCTGAAGGACGGCTCCGTGCTCATCCGCGATGGAAAAATCCTGGAAGTAACCAACTGCGACCTGGCAGTCATCGGCGCCACGCTGATAGATGCCAAAGGCATGTACGTGTTGCCCGGAGGCGTGGACCTACACGTACATGGCGGCGGAGGCAGCGACTTTATGGAGTGTACCGAAGAGGCTTTCCGCAAAGCCGTGAAGACCCACATGCGCTATGGCACCACGAGCATATTTCCCACCCTGTCTTCGTCGACCGTGCCCATGATAGAACAGGCCTCCGAGACCTGCACCCGGCTCATGGCCGAAGAGAACAGCCCCATTCTGGGCCTGCACCTCGAAGGCCACTACCTGAACATGGCAATGGCCGGCGGACAAATCCCCGAGAACATCAAGAACCCCGACCCCAACGAGTACATCCCCATCGTAGAGAAATGGGAGTGCATCAAGCGCTGGGACGCGGCGCCGGAGCTGCCCGGGGCCATACAGTTCGGCAAGTATATCAAGGCCAAAGGCATTCTGGCCTCGGTGGCTCACACCCAGGCCGAGTTTGAGGACATGCGCACCGCCTACGAGGCCGGGTATACGCACGCCACCCACTTCTACAACGCCATGCCGGGCTTCCACAAACGCCGCGAATACAAGTACGAAGGCACGGTTGAGAGCATCTACCTGCTGGACGACATGACGGTAGAGGTCGTGGCCGACGGCATACACGTACCCCCCACGATACTGAGACTGGTCTACAAAATCAAAGGCGTGGAACGCACGTGCCTCATCACCGATGCACTGGCCTGCGCCGCAAGCGACAGCAAAGAGGCTTTCGACCCGCGCGTCATCATCGAGGACGGTGTGTGCAAACTGTCCGACCGCTCGGCACTGGCCGGCAGCATAGCCACGATGGACCGCCTGATACGCACGATGGTGCAGAAGGCCGATGTGCCCCTGGCCGATGCCGTGCGCATGGCCTCCGAGACCCCGGCCCGCATCATGGGCGTGTACGACCGCAAAGGCTCGCTGCAAAAAGGCAAGGATGCCGACATCATCGTGATGGACGACGAGTTGAAAATACGCGCCGTGTGGGCCATGGGACAGCTGATACCCGAAACCGACACCCTGCAACAACAATAAGCGAACGGCCCGACGAAACCCTTTGTTTTGAACAGACTTAACCCCAATAGCTTTATGAAAACCAATCTTAGTTCCCAAATCACCCTCAATAGGGTGTCTCCGCGCTACTACCGCCCGGAGAACGCTTTTGAACGTTCCGTACTGACACGGATGGAGAAAATCCCCACCGACATCTACGAAACGCCCGAAGAGGGCGCAAACCAAATTGCCCGGGACATAGCGCAACTGATACGCGACAAGCAGAAGGCCGGCCGCTTCTGCGTACTGGCACTGGCCGGCGGGAACTCGCCGCGCAACGTTTTCTCAGCTCTCGTGCGTATGCACCAGGAAGAAGGGCTCAGCTTCCGCAACGTGGTGGTGTTCAACCTATACGAGTACTACCCGCTTGCGCCCGATGCCGTCACCAGCAACCTCAATGCCTTGAAGGAAATGCTGCTGGACCACGTGGACATCGACCGCCAAAATATCTTTACCCCCGACGGCTCCATCGCCAAGGACACCATCTTTGAATACTGCCACCTGTACGAACAACGCATCGAAAGTTTCGGAGGCATCGACGTGGCCCTGCTGGGCATAGGCCGCGTGGGCAACATCGGTTTCAACGAACCAGGCTCGCGGCTCAACTCCACCACGCGCCTCATCCTGCTGGACAGCGTGTCGCGCAACGAGGCATCCAAGATGTTCGGCAACATCGACAACACGCCCATCAGCTCCATCACGATGGGAGTATCGACCATCCTCGGGGCAAAGAAAATCTATCTCATGGCCTGGGGCGAAGAGAAAGCCGCAATGGTAAAAGCCTGTGTCGAAGGCAACATCACCGACAACATACCAGCCTCGTTCCTGCAAACGCACAACAATGCACACATCGTGATCGACCTCTCGGCTGCCGCCAACCTCACCCGCATACAGCACCCTTGGCTGGTAACATCATGCGAGTGGAACGAGAAACTGATACGCAGCGCAATCGTCTGGCTGTGCCAGCTCGTCAAGAAGCCCATTCTGAAACTCACCAACAAGGACTACAACGAAAACGGACTAAGCGAACTGCTGGCCCTTTACGGCTCGGCCTACAACGTCAACATACGCATCTTCAACGACCTGCAACACACCATCACCGGATGGCCCGGCGGAAAACCCAATGCCGACGACACCTACCGGCCCGAGCGTGCCCAGCCCTATCCGAAACGTGTCATTGTGTTCTCGCCTCACCCCGACGACGACGTAATCTCCATGGGCGGCACCATTCGCCGCCTGGTAGAACAGCAGCACGACGTGCATGTGGCCTACGAGACATCGGGCAACATCGCCGTGGGCGACGAAGAGGTTGTGCGCTTCCTGCACTTCATCAACGGCTTCAACCAACTGTTCAACAACAGTGCCGACCAAGTCATCAATGAGAAGTACACCGAAATCCGCCAGTACCTGCGCAACAAGAAGGACGGCGACATGGATACGCGCGACATCCTGACACTCAAGGGCCTCATCCGTCGCGGAGAAGCCCGAACGGCCTGCACCTACAACAACATCCCGATGGACCACATACACTTCCTTGACTTGCCTTTCTACGAAACGGGCAAGATAAAGAAGAACCCGCTGAGCGAGGCTGATGTGGAAATCGTGCGCAACTTACTGCGCGAGGTGAAGCCGCACCAGATTTTCGTGGCAGGCGACTTGGCCGACCCGCACGGGACACACCGCGTGTGCACCGATGCCGTATTTGCCGCCATCGACTTGGAAAAGGAAGAAGGAGCCGAGTGGCTGAAGGACTGCCGCATCTGGATGTATCGCGGTGCCTGGGCCGAATGGGAAATCGAAAACATCGAAATGGCCGTGCCCATCAGCCCCGAAGAACTGCGTGCCAAACGCAACTCCATCCTGAAGCACCAAAGCCAGATGGAAAGCGCTCCCTTCTTGGGCAACGACGAACGCCTGTTCTGGCAACGCAGCGAAGACCGCAACCGTGGCACAGCCGCGCTCTACAATGAACTGGGCCTGGCCTCCTACGAAGCGATGGAAGCCTTCGTAGAGTACATCCCGCTATAAAAAAGGAAACAAACAGAACCGCGCCCGGACACCGAAACTCCACGGAGACAATCATCCGGATGCGGTTCTTTCCTTTCCGTACTCCGCAACAAAGGCTGCCAGCCGGACAGAGACAGAACGACAACGACACACTAACAAACACACTCAAAACGACACACCATGCACACACTGCAAGCCAACCCAAGCGGCACACGCTCCATAGAGGTCTGCGACGAGCATCTGGAAACTATACGCCGATACGCCCTCTTCAACAACCTGGTAGACAGCACAGGCATCATCAACGAGCCGGTGCTTGACAAGTTGAAGCTGAACATACGTTCGCTCATCGCTTCGCAAGCCGAAGACAGCAAAGACCTGCTCGACCTCTGCATCGACGTTATCTATCACCGAAACATGAAGGCTTTCGGACTGCAACAACTAGTGAAGTTGTACGAAGAATGGGCCTCCACTCCCTCCTTACACACTGAAGAGAACGCAGAATGAAGACAATCGATACCAGCGAATGCCACCGCTACAGCCCCCTCATCCCGGCAATGGAAGCCATCGGCAAGGCCGACAAAGGCGAACGAATCGAAATCATAATGAACAAGGACGAGGCTTTCAACGACCTGAAAGAATATCTTGCCGAACAAAAAATAGGGTTCAGGGAGATATACGACGGGGAACGGATGGTCCTGGAGTTTGAAAAATAACCGCCGAAGCAGTCCTGAACGGACGCAGACATGCAGAAGTGCCTCCGGCCACAAGCGGACTTGGGCCGGAAAGCCAATTTATACTCTTCCTACAACCGGAGGCACAACGCCTGCCGACCTCAACGCACAATGGTGATTGTGCCTTCCTTCAGCTTTTTATCCTTGAATACAACCCCGTCGGGCGCATAGCCCAGAGCGGCACAGCCGTAGACTTTATGGTCGGCCGGCACGCCCAGACGGGTAAGCAACTGACGCACGCCCGGGTCGTCGCACGTCTGCCCCAACTGGTTTATCCAGCACGAGCCTATGCCCAAAGAACGGGCTGCCAGAAAGATGTTCTGCAACGCACAGGCGCAGTCCATGGCTGCCCACCACTGCGTAGGAACGTTGGAGACAATCACCAGCGTCGGGGCATGGTAGTAGCAGCAATAAGAATCGCTAAGGCCGCGTTCCCGCACGTGGGGGTCGTCGCTCGTGGCAAACGCCTGCTTGATGCGTTCGTTCAGCTGCGCCAACAATTGCGGCTCCTGCACCGCCGTGAAGTGCCACGTCTGCAACCCCATGCCGCTGGGCGCATAGGCAGCAGCCTCAAGAATGGTGTCCAGGTCGGCAGCCGATACTTGCTGCCCGGTGTAGGCACGCAGGCTGCGGCGTGCCTTGATGTTCTTCAATACGTCGTTGTCCATCTGTATTTTCCTCCTTAGTTATTGTAATCACAACATTGGCCCGAGACGCGCCGCACAAGGCTCAACGCTTCAGCAGGCCAATCTTGGCGTTCAGTTTGAAATAGTACGTACCGTTCTCACGCTCCAGATACCCGTACTTGTCTTTCTCCACCGCGCTCTTTTCGAAACGGGTATTGCGATAGAGGAACTCGGCAAACACGTCGGGCTGCGAACGGTGGTAACAGAGCAGACGACCCTCGCCATCGACCAGCAGGATGCCCTCGACGGCAGAAGCCGTCCCCCGGAAAATCTTCGCCGGACGCATTCCCTGGGCCAAGGCCAGCAGAAATTGCTTCACCTTGTACTCGTAGAAGCCGTGCTTCTGAATCAGCTCGTCCTTTATCTTCAACGGATTGAGCGTCTTCATGCTCTCCGTCAGGTCGGCCACGCGGGTAATGTCCTCCAGGTGCATCGTGCGCACCATCTCGGCCAGCAGGCGGGGAAAGTGCAAATCTATCATTGACAGGTTGCAACGGAACACGCGGTCGGCCACATCGGCATAGCGCAACACGCCCCCCAGACGCTCGATGGCCCTCATGCGGTCGGCCACCGTGCCCGGCAGAGCATTCACCTTGTTCACCATAGGGGCGGCAAACTTCACCCCGGTCTGCTCCAGTTTCAGGTTGGCCGTCCGTCCGCCGTCGAGCAAAGGAGCCATCGGCGCAAGCCGACAGCGCACGCTGAAGCCCGCCAAAGGTGCACCAGCGTGCCAAAAAGCCACATGCAGGTCGGTACGGTCGTCGGTCTTTGCCTCCAGGTCGTAGATGCGTGTGGCATTGAGAAAGCCTTCCAATGCCTCGGGCACCTCAAGCTCCTCGCCGCCGGGGACCGACCGCAACAACGAGAGGACGCACTCGGCCGCATCGGCAAAGTCCTGGCGCGGAAAGACGGCCTCCGGCTCGTCACCGGGCCGGAAAGCACCTGAGCGGTCAATGCAGCCCGAGACAATGCGCACGCTGTCGGCCTCCACCCTATAGCGGCGCGTGCCGTCGTGTTCTTCACGCTGCACCAAGGCCACAGGCCAAACCTGCTGCCCGTCGGGCGCGGCCTCGGCTGTACCCAGTGCCACCTGGCCGTCGGCCAGCAGGCGAAAAAAGGCGTAGATTTCGCCCAATTCTCGTTTGGTAGTTTGAAATGACATGTAGGAATATGTGCTAATGGGTTAGTAATTCGTCGTGGCATCAGGATGCGCCCCGTCACCGTCCTCGGCCACGCGCAGGGTTTCGACCTTCTCCAGCCGCTCGCGCAGCCGGGGCAGACGCGACAGGCGTATGCGCAGCGTCATGCGGCAGTCGGTGTCGTAGCCCTGGGAAACTATGTCGGGAGCCTCTTCCTTGACAATGCGCATCACGTCGTTCATAAACGGATACTCGAACAGCACCGTCAGCTCGCCGTCCACCGTGCGCTCCTCCACCGTCGCCGCAGCCAACGCTTCGGCGGCAGCCGTGCGATAGGCCACGATAAGTCCGCTCGTACCCAGCTTGATGCCTCCGAAGTAGCGCACGACAACGACCAGCACGTCCGTCAGCCCGTTGGAGTTGATTTGCCCCAGGATGGGCTTGCCCGCCGTACCCGACGGTTCGCCGTTGTCGTTGGCCCTGAAGTCCTTGCGCCCGGGGCCGAGCATATAGGCGTAGCACACGTGGCGGGCGTCGTAGTACTGCTTCTGCAATTCCTCCAGCCGCGCCTTCACTTCCTCCACCGTGCGCACCGGCAGGGCAATGGCTATGAACTTGCTGCGCTTCTCCGTGTACAGCCCTTCGGCCCTGGCGGAGATGGTCTTATAGGTATCTTCTGCTGTCATGGCAGGCAAAGATACGAAAAAAAACGCACACAAGCCCGCTGCTGCGGCTCAATGCTTGTGGACGTAGCGACGCGCCAACCCCACCAACGAGGGCGAAACGATGATGAGCGTCACCGCCGTCAGTATCATCACCACCCCCAACATGATGCGCCCCGTCAGCTGTTCGCCAAACACCACCACGCCGCAGAACAAAGCCGTGACCGGTTCGAGCGCACCCAAGATGGCCGTCGGCGTGGAGCCTATCCGATGGATGGCAAGCGTCATCGTCACCAACGAAATGATGGTGGGAAACAAAGCCAACGACACCGCGTTGGCCCACAGCCAGGGCGATGGCACCGCCTGCAGGTCGGTGCAGAAGTGCAGGCGCACAATGAAAAGCGACGAGCCGAACAAGAGGCAATAGAACGTCAGCTTCGTCGTCGGCAGGCTTTTCAAAGAAGAGCGGTTGACACCCACGATGTAGACGGCATACGTCAGCGACGACAGGAACACCAGCAACATCCCCAACAGACTGAGCGGCTTGCCGTCGCCCCCCTGGGAGAGCAACGAGATGCCTGCAAAGGCCAGCACGATGGCAAACATCGTCAGCGGCGACACCCGTTCGTGGAAGAACAGAGCCATGATGACAGCCACCAAGACCGGGTAGACAAACAGAATGGTCGAAGCAACGCCAGCGTCCATATAGTTGTATGCCTCGAACAGAAACAGCGACGACGAGGAGAACAACAGGCCCATGACAATCATGGGCAACACCTCGGCACGCCGCAGGGCAAACGACTCCTTGCGCACCAGCATCAGACCGCCCATCATCAGCACAGCCAGAAAATAACGATAGAACAGCACCGAGTCCACCTTCATTCCCGCCTCGTAAAGGGGCAGGGCAAAGAGCGGATTCAACCCGTAGCTGGCGGCAGCCACCGCGCCACAGGCAAAGCCCTTCAACTTGTTGCTTGTCATATACTTACAGATAATTATCGGTTCACGCCTTCGGAAAGCGGCTGCAAAGATAGGGCTTATTTGCCTCCGTTGTCTCCTTGGCCCGCCATTTATTTCAGCACGCGCACGCTCCGGGCCGTCCATACCCGCCGGAGGAACACACCTGTGCCACCAGGCGGGCAGACCTGTGCCCCAAAGGGAGCAGACCTGCGCTGCCGTGAGGGCAGACCTGTGGCAGGAAACAGGCCGAAACGTCTCGGCGCGGCACATTCTGTAATTTGGGTAGCGCACGTCCCGCCCGACATACCTATCTTTACGCCCGCAAACAATCAAACTACAAGAAATCATGAGAAAGAATTTCGGGGCCAAGCCCCTCACCTATCCGCAACCCGTCTTCATCATAGCCACCTACAACGAAGACGGCACCCCCGACGCCATGAACGCAGCCTGGGGCGGCATCAGCGAAACGAACGAAATAAGCCTGTGTCTCAGTGCCGGGCACAAGACGGTGAAGAACATCCTGCGCACGCGGGCCTTTACCATCAGCATGGCTGACGCAGCACACGTCACGGCCTGCGACTACGTGGGCCTGGTGTCGGGAAACCGCGTGCCCGACAAATTTGCCCGTGCCGGCTTCCACGCCACGCGGTCGGCATTTGTCGACGCACCGCTCATCGACGAACTGGCGGTGGCCGTCGAATGCAAGCTGAAGGACTACGACGAGCAGACGTGCATCCTGCGGGGCGAAATCGTCAACGTCAGTGTGGACGAACGGGCGCTCGACGAGGCGGGCCGTGTGGATGCAGCCAAGGTGGCACCCATCATCTTCGACCCGTTCAACAACGAGTACTTGAAGGTGGGCGAGAAAGTAGGCAACGCCTTCGCCGACGGCAAGCGGCTGAAGTAAACCTAAATCGGTCATTAGACCACCGACTTGGGGTTTGGTTGTCTTTCTTCGGTTTTCCAAGCCCTTTCGTCCTGCTGTCGGCATCTTGTCTGCCGCTTTGTCTCGGCGTAGCCCGCTACGCCTTCGGCAAAGGTGGCGGACAATCTGCACGGCAGCAGGACGAAATCGGCTTGGACTCTAATGGCCGATTTGGGGTAAACAGACTGGCGGCCAGAGGGCTGCGCTGCGGACTTCCGACCGCCGCACACGCACCGCTCTGGCCGCCAGCACCATCAGGCGTTGCCCAGCAGGCCGCGCAGCTCGGCTTCGAGCCGCTGCCTCACCTCGGCAAGGGGCACCTCGCGCCCCAGTTCCTTTTGCAGCGAAGTCACCCCCTTGTCCACAAAGCCGCAGGGGTTGATGTAGCTGAAGTAGCGCAGGTCGGTATTCACGTTCAGGGCCAAGCCGTGCATCGTGACGTAGTGGCTGCTGCGCACACCTATGGCGCAAATCTTGCGGGCACGGGCCGTGTCGCCATCGAGCCACACTCCGGTGGCCTTGTCCACTCTCCCGGCCTGTATCCCGTAGGCGGCGCACAGGCGTATCACCGCCTCTTCAAGCACGTGCACGTACTCCTTCAGCCCCAAGCCAAAATCCTCCAGATTGATTATCGGGTAGCACACCTGCTGCCCCGGCCCGTGGTAGGTAATGTCTCCCCCACGGTCTATGTGGTACAGCGTGGCGCCCAGCCGATGCAGCTGCTCCTCGCTGAGCAACATGTTAGTGTCTTTCCCGCTCCGCCCCAGCGTGTAGACGTGGGGGTGTTCGCAGAAAATGACGCGGTTCACGTAGTCCCTACCCTCCAGTTTGGCCGCCACCAGCTCGTCAAACCACTCCGTCTGCCGTTGCCAGGCTTCGGCGTAGGGAATTTCTTTCCAATCGATAACTTCCAGTTTCATACAGTTACATACAATTCTTCTTGAACAAAGATGCCTAAGCCTCCGACCGCCCGTACCCTCCACTCGGCGGAAAGTCACCTCCCCGCCCCCGAACAGCCGACAACGCACGCCGCAACTCGCTCCAAGCATCGGCAAGTGCCGACATAGAGGGAAACAGCAAGTCGGCACCGGCATCATAGAGCACCTGCGCGTCGAGCGGCCCGGTGTTCACGGCTATGGTGAAGACACCGGCAGCCACACCAGCCCGAACACCGATGGGGGCATTCTCTACCACCACGGCCTCACCGGGCTGCACACCGGCCTTCCGCAACCCCATCAGATAGGGTTCAGGGTCGGGCTTGCCGTGCTTCACGTCGAAAGCCGTCACCATGTAGCGGGGTTGGAACACACCGGGGTAGGCCAGGGAAAGACGCTGCAACAGCGTGCGCTGCCCCGACCCCGTGACCAGCACCGGCACAAGCCCGTCGGACACGACAGAGGCAAGCAAGCGGTCGGCACCGGGCATGGGGTCGGGCTCGGGATAGGTGGAGAACTCGCGCGTCTTCTCTCCATAGATTTCGTCGATGAGGTCGACCGGAGCCTCGGTCCCGTACTGGCGGCGATAGACAATGTTGATGGTCGACGCGCCGGTACGTCCCTCGTGCAAGTAGGCTTCCTCACGGCTGAGGTGCAGGCCGTGACGCTCCATCACGGCGTGCCAAGAGGCTGCGTGGTAGGGCATGGAGTCGAACAGCACCCCGTCCATGTCAAAAAGCACGGCTTTCAGGTCTATCCCGTCGCGCCCGCTTCGGTTCAGGTAATTGGCTATTTCTGTCTCAAACATCTTCTTCTTTACTTGTTTACAATAGGGTGAAGAAAAGCCAGGCAGCAGCCCCCGAAAGGCTCCTGTCTGGCTTCTGCTTCTATAGGAAATGCGACATCGCGTCTACGGCTTTACAGTCTGGCGCGTATGGCTTTGGATTCTTCTTCGTAGCCGGGCTTGTTGAGCAGGGCAAACATGTTCTTTTTATAGGCCTCCACACCGGGCTGGTTGAAGGGGTTGACACCCAGCAGATAGCCGCTTATCCCGCAAGCCTTCTCGAAGAAATAGAGCAGGCCGCCGATGCTTTCCTCATCAAGCGCGGGAATAGACACGCGGATGTTTGGCACGCCGCCGTCAACGTGAGCCAGCTGAGTGCCCAGTTCGGCCATCTTGTTCACCTCGTCCACACGCTTACCGGCCAGATAGTTCAGACCGTCCAGGTTCTCGGCATCGGTGGGAACCGACAGACTGTGGTTGGGGTTCTCAACGGAGATTACCGTCTCGTAGATGGTACGCTCGCCGTCCTGTATCCACTGGCCCATAGAGTGCAGGTCGGTGGAGAAATCGGTGGCGGCGGGGAAGATGCCCTTGTGCTCCTTGCCCTCCGACTCGCCGTAGAGTTGCTTCCACCACTCGCCTACATAGTGCAGCTTGGGGTTGAAGTTGGCCAGTATCTCTATCTTCTTGCCCTTCTTGTAAAGCTCGTTGCGTGTAGCGGCATACAGGGCGGCAGGGTTCTCGGCAAAGGGCACGTCGGCTCCGCAGGCTTTCTCGGCAGCAACGGCACCGGCCACAAGCTTGTCTATGTCAAACCCGGCCACGGCAATGGGCAACAGGCCCACGGGGGTGAGCACGGAGAAGCGTCCGCCCACGTTGTCGGGGATGATGAAGGACGTGTAGCCTTCCTTGTCGGCCATCACGCGGGCTGCCCCCTTCCTGGCATCGGTGACAGCGACAATCACCTTGCGGGCCATTTCCTTGCCCCGCTGGCGTTCGCACTGCTCCTTGAGGAGGCGGAAGGCAAGTGCCGTCTCGGTCGTAGTGCCCGACTTGGAAATGTTGATTACTCCGAACTTCTTGTCTTTCAGATAGCCGGTGAGTTCGTACAGGTAGTCTTCGCCGATGTTATGCCCGGCAAAGAGGATGACGGGGGAAGTCTTCTTCTCAACCAACCAGGCAAAGCTGTTGGACAGTGCCTCGATGACAGCACGTGCGCCCAGATAGCTGCCTCCGATGCCGGCCACTACAACTACCTCGCAATTCTCGCGCAAGACTTGTGCGGCAGCTTTCAGCTCGTCCAGGTGTTCCTTGCTGATGGAAGAAGGCAAGTGCAGCCAACCAAGGAAATCGTTACCTTTGCCTGTTCCCTGCTCCAAGGCTTCTTGTGCAGCCTTCACTGCGGGTTCGTAGGCCAATACATCTTCTTTGGAGATAAATCCCAAAGTTTTCTCAATGTTTAATCCGATCATGATATTTGTGTTTTAAAGTCCTGTCTCGTTTTATTCTGCCTCGGCCATCCTCCCGTCTTCTCCTCCGGCTACCGGAAGGAGTCTGTCAGCAGTTTTATCTCTATATTGGGGGAAATGCGCTCATAGAGGATGTTGTACACGGCATCGGCTATCGGCATGTTGACATGATAGTGCCTGTTTATCTCCTTAATGCACTTGGTGCCATAATAGCCCTCGGCAATCATCTCCATCTCTATCTGTGCGCTCTTCACCGAATATCCCTTCCCTATCATGGTGCCAAAAGTGCGGTTGCGGCTGAAGTTGGAGTAGCACGTCACCAGCAAGTCGCCCAGGTAGGCCGACTCTTCCACGTTGCGGTCCAGCGGATGCACAGTCTGCAAGAAGCGGTACATCTCCTGTATGGCGTTGGACACCAGGACAGCCTGGAAGTTGTCTCCGTACTTCAGACCGCTGCAAATGCCTGCAGCTATGGCATAGACGTTCTTCAGCACCGAACTGTACTCGATGCCTACCACGTCGTTGCTTACCGATGTCTTGATGTAGGAATTGCCCAACTTACGGGCTACGATACACGCCTTGTCCGTATCGGGGCAGGCCACCGTGAGGTAGGAGAGGCGTTCCAAAGCCACCTCCTCGGCGTGGCACGGGCCTGCCAGCACGGCTATGTTCTCGCGGGGCACACCGTACTCCGAAGTGAAGTACTCCGACACGATGAGGTTATCGTCCGGCACGATGCCCTTTATGGCGGTAATGATAAACTTGTCCCTTATCCGTGTCTTCAGTTTCTTGAGGTGCGACTTCAGATAGGGGGAGGGGGTAACGAAAATCAGCGTGTCCGACTGGCGGACTATCTCGTTGATGTTCGAGCTGAAATTAATGCGCTTGACATCGAACTTCACCCCCGTCAGGTAGGCCGGGTTGTGTCCCAGACGCTTAAAGTCGGCTATGCGGTCATCGCGCCGCATGTACCAGTTTATCGTCTCTTCCTGGACCAGCACCATCTTGGCTATTGCCGTGGCCCAGCTTCCTCCGCCCATTATGGCTATCTTACCGGGTAGTTTCATCCTCGTGTCGTGCTCAGTCTATCTTGCTTATCCATGCGGCTACTTCGTCCACAGTGGGGTTCTTCAGTTCGAGTTTGTATTTCTTGTTCAGGCCGCAGATGTCCATGTGTACCTTCTGAGGATTGACTTCCTTCATATCGGAGACCTGCATGTAGCCCGCCTTCTGGAGCACAGGTACCCATTCCACGGGCACGCCCAAAGCGGCATACTTGGCCGGGGCATCTTTGGGAGCAACCTTCTCGGGACGCATTTGCGGGAAGAAGAGTACTTCCTGTATAAAGGGCTTACCTGTCATCAGCATCGCAAGGCGGTCAATACCGATACCAATGCCCGACGTGGGCGGCATTCCGTATTGCAATGCCTTCAGGAAGTCCTGGTCGATGAACATGGCTTCGTCGTCACCCTTCTCGCTCAGCCGCAACTGTTCCTTGAAGCGTTCTTCCTGGTCCAAGGGATCGTTCAGCTCGCTGTAGGCATTGGCCAGTTCCTTGCCATTCACCATCAGTTCAAAACGTTCGGTCAGACCGGGCTTGCTGCGGTGCATTTTGGTGAGGGGCGACATCTCCACCGGATAGTCGGTAATGAACGTAGGCTGCACGAAAGTTCCTTCGCAGAACTCGCCGAATATCTCGTCGATGAGCTTGCCCTTTCCCATAGTGTCGTCTATCTCCATCTTCAGTTCCTTGCAGATGGTTCGTATCTCGTCCTCCGTCTTGCCTTCCAAGTCGTAACCTGTCTTTTCCTTGATGGCCTCGAGGATGGGCAAACGGCGGTAGGGGGCTTTGAAGCTGATGGTCTTGCCATCGATGACGGTCTCCGGGCTGCCGTTGACGGCAATACAGATGCGTTCCAGCAATCGTTCGGTAAAGCCCATCATCCAGTTGTAGTCTTTGTACTGCACATACAATTCCATGCAGGTGAACTCCGGGTTGTGATTCTTGTCCATACCCTCGTTTCGGAAGTTCTTTCCTATCTCGTAAACGCCCTCGAAGCCACCCACGATGAGCCGCTTCAGGTAAAGTTCGGTAGCGATGCGCAGGTAGAGATCGATGTCTAGCGAGTTGTGGTGCGTAATGAAGGGTCGTGCGCTGGCTCCCCCGGGAATGGATTGCAGGATGGGAGTCTCCACCTCGGTGTATCCGGCCTCATCCAGAACCGCACGCATGGTGCTGATAATCTTGGCCCGCTTCAGGAACGTCTCTTTCACCCCGTCGTTCACCACCAGGTCGACATACCGCTGGCGGTAGCGCAACTCAGGGTCCTCGAACGAGTCGTAGGCCACGCCGTCCTTGTACTTCACGATGGGCAGCGGACGCAGGCTCTTGGCCAACACCGTGAGCCGCTTGGCGTGTACGCTGATTTCCCCCGTCTGTGTGCGGAACACGAAACCTTCCACGCCCACGAAGTCGCCCAAATCAAGCAACCGCTTGAACACGACGTTGTACATATCCTTATTCTCGTCCGGGCAGATGTCGTCGCGGGTGATATACACCTGAACACGCCCTTTAGAGTCTTGTAGTTCGATGAACGAGGCTTTTCCCATGACGCGCCGACTCATTATACGCCCGGCTATCGACACCTGTCGGGGTTCCTCCCCGTCAAGGAATTTCTGTTTGATGTCAGTGGAAAAAGCATTGGTTACATACTCGGCTGCGGGATAGGGGTCGATACCCATCGCGCGAAGTTCATTCAAGCTGTTGCGCCGAATGATTTCCTGTTCACTCAGTTCTAATACGTTCATCTTGTTATAATTCATCAATTTGGGGACAAAAGTACGAAACATTTTCCATAAATATACCTTTTGACACCCAATAACTGCCCCGCACAGCACAAAAAACACACTGCCTGGGCACAGGATTGCTCCCCGTTTTCCACCCAGACGCGCAACACCTTCTGCCCAAAATGAGTACCTTTGCCTCCAACTTCCCAATACAGACCAACGATAATGAAGCCAACCGTTCTGCTCACCTTACTACTGCTGGCCACCGCTACCAGCTGCACACACAGCCCCAAGTGCCCTGTCTCTGTCCTAAACGCCGATACGACTACGACCAGCCGCCCACCCGCCGACCAACAAGCCGGGCTACTCATCATCGACACGCTAAGCAAACTCTGGGGAGACGCCCCCAACGTGGTAGGCGACTTCATCGGCAAGCCCCGATGCCCTTCCTACCTCGAAGGCATGTACTTCGACGGAGCAACTCTCGTTTTCCAAGTACGGGGAGACACATTGCAAGCCCGGCAAGAGCTGGAACAAGCCGCAGGCAGCACAGCTTTCCGCCTGGAACAGGCTACGGGAAGGGCCTACTCGCAAAAGACTCTCGACTCCATCGCCGACCTGCTGCACGAACGCTATCGTGCCGCCATGTCCCACCCCCTCGTGCGTGGCAACCTAAGCGGCTTCGGAACGGGCGTACACCGCGTCTACGTCAGTCTGGTGCTCAACACACCCGAACGCCGACGGGCGTTCCGCCAGCAGGTGATGGACTCGCCCGCACTCTACTTCACCGGAGACGATGGCCACACGCCTTGCCTCCTACGGGGAACGAACGACACACTGGGCATCAGCCTTACTCCCGAACAGCCATGTTTTTCGACAGACAGCCAACACGCCACTTTCGTACTGCGTAACCACAGCAACGCGACACTCACCTGCGGCGAGCACTATACCCTTGCCCGACAAGAGGACGGACAGTGGTACGTCATGCCCGTGGGCGGCACGGCACACGACATTGCCTATCTCGTGCATCCCGGCGGCGAACGGCAGCTGACAGCCCGCCTGCGCCCCGACCTCTACGGAGGCAACCCGGGCCGCTACCGCTTCTTTACACAGGTGGAAAGTGGCGGCGTAAAACTCACCCTCGCTGCCGACTTCAGCCTCTGCCCGTAGCCGCCCCTTGCACATACCGCAGAAAAGCACTATCTTTGCGGCACTTTTTTTCAGCTCTCCCCCTGCCACCGGCAAGGCGGCAAACGGAGGAGGCCGTGTATTCCAGAACACCACGTACAAAAACAGGAACCCATGAACCGACAAGTATCTCTGCCCTTCATGCTGCTGGGCATTCTCTTCAACGTCTGCCTCATAGCAGCCAATCTACTTGAAACCAAAGTTATACAACTCGGACCGCTCACCCTCACTGCGGGACTGCTCGTCTTTCCCGTGTCCTACATCATCAACGACTGCATCGCCGAGGTATGGGGCTTCCGCAAGGCAAGGCTCATTATCTGGAGTGGCTTCGCCATGAACTTCTTCGTAGTGGCACTGGGCCTGATAGCCGTCGCCCTGCCTCCCGCTCCGTTCTGGGACGGGACGGAGCACTTCAACTTCGTCTTCGGCATGGCACCCCGCATCGTGGCTGCCAGCCTGACGGCATTCCTGGTCGGTTCGTTCCTCAACGCTTACGTGATGAGCCGCATGAAGCTGCGCAGCCGGGGCCGCCACTTCTCCCTCCGGGCCGTGGCCTCTACCCTTGCGGGCGAGACGGCAGACTCGCTCCTGTTCTTCCCCATAGCCTTCGGCGGACTGATAGGCTGGCGCGAACTGGCTGCGATGATGGCCGTGCAGGTCGTCCTGAAGTCGCTCTATGAGGTCCTTGTCCTGCCCCTGACGGTACGCGTGGTGCGCCTCGTCAAGCGTGTGGACGGCTCGGATGCCTACGACGAAGGCATCTCCTACAGCATCTGGCGTGTGCGCGACCTGTAACCGCACACATCTCCCCCCCCCGATGACACATCAAACCTAACTATATATAGAATATGTATAACGAAACCGCATTAGTCGTCTTCAGCGGAGGGCAGGACTCCACAACCTGTCTCTTCTGGGCGAAACAAGAGTTTAAGGACGTGCGTGCCCTCAGTTTCCGCTACGGGCAGAAGCACGTACAAGAAGTGGAGCTGGCACGCGCCATAGCACGCCAGGCCGACGTAGACTTCACCGTCATGGACCTCCCCGTCGTAGGTACCCTGGGACACAACGCCCTCACCGACCCCACTCTTACGATGGACCCCGAGCAACCCGCCGACGGGGGCGTGCCCAACACCTTCGTGCCCGGGCGCAACCTTTTCTTTCTGAGCGTGGCTGCCGTGTGGGCACACGAGCAAGGCATACGCCACATCGTCACCGGCGTGTCGCAGACTGACTACAGCGGATACCCCGATTGCCGCGACTCGTTCGTCAAGTCGCTCAACGTCACCCTGAACCTCGCCCTCGAAGCGCAAATGGTACTCCACACCCCCCTGATGTGGCTTGACAAAGCACAGACATGGGCACTGGCCGACCGCCTGGGCGTGCTTGACCTCGTACGCACCCGGACGCTGACCTGCTACAACGGTATCCCCGGCGACGGCTGCGGCCACTGCCCCGCCTGCAAACTGCGCCGCGAGGGGCTGGAGAAATACCTCGCGGAGAAAGGAGGCGCACAATGAACACCGAACCACGCGCACAGCTCAAGGCCCTGGGCCGACAGACGGAGTACAGGCAGGACTACGCCCCCGAAGTGCTCGAAACCTTCGACAACCGCCATCCCGAGCGGGACTATTGGGTGCGCTTCAATTGCCCCGAGTTCACCAGCCTGTGCCCCATTACCGGGCAACCCGACTTCGCAGAGATACGCATCTCCTACATCCCCCAGACCCGCATGGTAGAGAGCAAGAGCCTGAAGCTCTACCTGTTCAGCTTCCGCAACCACGGTGCCTTCCACGAGGACTGCGTGAACATCATACTGAAGGACCTCGTGCGCCTGATGCAGCCCAAGTACATCGAGGTCACGGGGCTGTTCACCCCGCGCGGCGGCATCTCCATCCATCCCTATGCCAACTATGGCCTGCCGGGAACGAAGTACGAGCGGCTGGCAGAACAAAGGCTCTTCGCACGAGAGTAAAGTCAAGGCACTCCGCAAGTCCGCCGTGTGCCCTCAGCACACCCACATCGCCCGAGGACAAGCGACAGCGTTCGCATGTCCCCGGGCAATTCATATCCAACTGGTTCCAAAACTTCTAAGGATAACACACCTCCCCGTTGCAAGACTCTTGACACGGAAGACACGTGCATTTACCCCAAATCGGACATTAGACCGCCTTGCCGCGTGCCCGATGGTCTTTCTCCGGCTTTCCGCAACCGCTTCCCGTCCTGCCACCGGCATCTTGGCTACCGCTTTGTCGCGACGTAGCCCGCTATGCCTTCGACAAAGGCGACTGTCAATCGGCACGGCGGCAGAACGAAATCGCTTTGGACTCTAATGACCGATTTGGGGTAAAAATAGCACACAAGTCCCTGGCCCATGAACAATATCCCAAGGGCAAACGCCCGCTTTCTTCCCTACCGCCTTGAGCACTTCGGACTTGCCCGCTCGGGACCGATTGGGCCACAGGCGGGCTGCCTTGCCTTGGCGGTTTTTCTGCCTCGCCTCTGCACGTTTGCTGCACAGCCTTTGCAGTTCTGCTGCACGGCCTTTGCAGCAGTGCTGCGTGGCTTATGCAGTAGTACTGCAAAGGCCGTGCAGCAGAACTGCAAGAGCCGAGCAGCATTCGTGCAGTAGCACTGCAACCATGCTTGCAGTTGTATTATACTGTCATACAGATTGTTTTTCGGGCCATTTCGAAGGTAATAACGACGCGTCACGAAGGTCGACGGACGCAGGATGGGGCTTTGCAGGAATTTTCCCTCCGGTTGGCCTTCCTCCGACGGAGGGGCTGCGTCTGTCGCGCTTCCGTGGCATCGGCCCAAAGCAAATCCGGGTGAAGAAGCTGCGCACCTTCGAGGAAGGCGGAGGCATGAGGCGAACAAACCCAACTATCCGGACACACACATGTCTTCCCGCAGATGGCGAGGTTCTCCTGTCGTGGGGAAACCGTTCGCGGAGGGGATGCCGACTGACGGACTGTCCGCCGCCAGTCAGCGTTTCTCCTTGCCTTTGGGCAGCTGGCTATACTTGTGCCGCCCCCGGACGTAGTACTGCCAGAGGATGCACAGGCGCGACAGCGGCGCAGCGGTGCCGCAACGGGCAGCATGTTCCAAGTTCTCTGCCCGCGAGGCGGCAAACTCGGTACGCAGCTTGCGAAAGTCGCGGCGTGCCCGCATCACCGCCCGGGCATTGGCCGCCTGGCCGCTCAACAGGAAGTGCAGGGCGGCAAGACGGTCGAGCACGTAGCGCACGGCCATCACCTTGCGCAACTTGCCGTCGGGCAGGTTCTTGAAGAGCATCAGCAGGTTGTTGCGGAAATTCAGGTAGGTCTTCTGCGGGTTTTCCTTGTGCAGGGTGCCGCCGCCGACATGGAACACCCTGCTCCGCGTCACACAGGCCACACCGTAACCGCGTGTCCACAGCCTCCAGCACAAGTCTATCTCCTCCATGTGGGCAAAGAAGCGTCCATCCAGCCCGCCCACTTCGCGGTAGACATCGAGCCGTATGCACAAGGCAGCCCCGCTGGCCCACAGCACGGGTACGTCCTGGTCGTACTGCCCCTCGTCGGTCTCCACCGTACCGAAGATGCGGCCCCGGCAGTAGGGATAGCCGAAGCGGTCGAGGAAGCCTCCCGCCGCACCGGCATACTCGAAGTCGTCCAGCCGGTCCATGCTGCATATCTTGGGCTGGCAGGCGGCCACACGGGGATGGGACTCGAGGTAGGCCAGCAGGTGATCGAGCCAGTAGGGGGTCACCTGCACGTCCGAGTTCAGAAGGACGGCATACTTGGCATCGACGCGGGCAAGGGCGCGGTTGTAGCCCTCGGCAAAGCCGTAGTTGCGGTCGAGGGGGATGACGCGCACCGTGGGGAACTCGGCGGCGAGCATAGCGAGGGAGTTGTCGGTGGAGCCGTTGTCGGCCACGTAGACGGGGTTGTCGCTGGACCAGCCGATGACCGTGGGCAGGTAGGTACGGAGCATCTGGCTGCCGTTCCAGTTGAGGATGACGATTGCTATTGTGTGCATACGATGGCAACTAAGGATGATTGTTTAGGGTCGGGCGACAAGGGTAGCGGTGAGCGCGGTGCCGTCGGGCGTGAAGTCGCCCAGCCTGACGGCCACGGGCTGATTGTCCTGCACGCCGTCGGCGGGCAGCTCCACGCGTATGTAGTTCGGCGTAAAGCCGTGCATGGGTTTGCCGGGGCGGGCATGCTCGGGCAGGACGATGGCCTGCTGCCCTATGTGGCGGGCATAGAAGGCGTGGGTCTTCTGCGCCGAGAGGGAGAGCAACTGCTGGCTTCGGCGGTGCTTCTCCTCGGGGGGTACGACGGGGGTTATCTTCAGTGCCTGCGTGCCGGGCCGCTCGGAGTAGCTGAACACGTGCAGCTGCGTCACGTCCAGCCCGCCGAGGAAGCGGAGGGTCTGGCCGAAGCATTCCTCCGTCTCCCCACGCATCCCCACGATGACATCCACGCCGATGAAGGCATGGGGCATGACGCGCCGTATGTGCTCCACCTTGGCGGCAAAGAGGGCAGTGTCGTAGCGGCGGCGCATGAGGCGGAGCACCTCGTCGCTGCCCGACTGCAGGGGGATGTGGAAGTGGGGCATGAAGCGGCGCGACGCAGCCACGAAGTCTATCAGCTCGGCACTGAGCAGGTCCGGCTCGATGGAGGAGATGCGGTAGCGTTCCACGCCGTCCACCTCGTCGAGTGCCCGTACCAGGTCGGTGAAGGTCTCTCCGGTGGTCTTGCCAAAGTCACCAATGTTGACACCCGTCAGCACAATCTCCCGACCGCCCTCGGCCGCTGCCTGGCGTGCCTGACGGACAAGGGAGTCGATGCTGCCGTTGCGACTGCGCCCCCGGGCAAAGGGAATGGTGCAGTAGGAACAGAAGTAGTCGCAACCGTCCTGCACCTTCAGGAAGAAGCGCGTGCGGTCTCCGCGCGAGCAGCTGGGAGCGAAGGTGCGTATGTCCTTCAGCGGCGACGTATGTTCCTCGGCCACCGGGTGCTTGTCGAGGTTGCCGAGGTAGCGCAGCAGGTCGTGCTTCTGCTCGGCACCCAGCACCAGGTCCACGCCCTCGATGGCAGCCACGGTCCCGGGCTTCAGCTGGGCATAGCAACCGGTGACGATGACGAAGGCACCGGGGTGCTGGCGCGTCAGACGGTGTATGGCCTGGCGGCACTTGCGGTCGGCCACCTCAGTCACCGAGCAGGTGTTCACCACGCAGATGTCGGCGTGTTCTCCACGCCGGGCAGTACGCACACCGGCCTGCCGCAGGAGCGTGCCTATGGTGGAGGTTTCGGCGAAGTTGAGCTTGCAGCCCAGTGTGTAGAATACGGCGGTCTTGCCGTGCAGTAATGGGTTGTCCGTCATTGGCATGGGGTTTTAGCGGTTGGGGTTGCCGGGACAGGGCGGCTACCGAGGTGTTCGGCCCAAATGCGTGCGGCAGTCTCCACCATCCGTGCACAGGGCCGGGTGGCATAGTAGTGGGCATCGCGTGCCTGGGGCGTAGGGTCGGTATGTCCGTTGCGGCGGAGGCCCAGTAGCTCGGAGCATGTCAGCGAGCCGGTGCGTGCCTTGAAGTCGGCAGCCAGTTGCTGCACCAAGGCGTAGTTGGCCCGCTTGCTCTCGCGGTCGGGGCCCGAGAGGGCGCAGGTCTCCATGCCCGCAAGCATAAACAAGGCACAGGCCGCCCCGCAGGTCAGCCTCATGCGCCCTATGCCCCCGCCGAAGGAGGCCGACACGTGCAGGGCCTGTTCGCGGCTCAGTCCGTAGAGGTCGGCAAAGGCCATGAAAACGGACTGTGCGCAATTGTAGCCCTGCATGAAGTTGTCCACAGCCCGGGAAATACGTTCGTCAAATTCCATTGTCTATGTTCACATGTTAGTTGTATAATAGGTAGGCGATGTGCCGTCATAAAGCCGAGAAGAGCAGCAACAGGTTCAGCACGGTGAGCAAGATGCAGATACCATAAAGAACGCACTTGCTCAGACGACCGTTGGCATAGGGTCCCATGACACGCTCCGACGACGTGAGCCGCACCTGCATGAAAACGGTAAAGGGCAGCTGAATGCTCAGCACCATCTGCGAGATGAGCAGCCCACGGAAGGGGTCGCCTATGAAGCAGATGAGCAACAGGGCAATGAGCAACGACAGGGCGATGCCCACCTGCGAGTGTACGTCCTTCACATTATAGGACTCGCCGAACATGCCCGAAAAGATGGACCCCGCCGCCATGCCGCTCGTTATGGTGGACGAGACACCGGCCAGCAACAGTGCCAAGGCAAAGATGGTAGCGGCATTGCCTCCCAGCAGGGGCGACAGCAGGGCTTGCGCCTGTTGCAGCTCGTCCACCTGCACGCCCTGGGCGAAGAATGTCGAGGCGGCAAGCAGAATCATTGCACTGTTGATGGCCCAGCCCACGAACATGGAGAAGAGCGTGTCGAACAGCTCGTAGCGCAACACCCGACGTATGGAAGCATCGTCGCCCTTGTTGAACTCGCGGCTCTGCACCACCTCGGAGTGCAGGTACAGGTTGTGCGGCATCACGACAGCCCCCAAGATGCTCATCACAACCACCATGCTGCCCTCGGGGAATGAAGGGACCACCCAGCCGCGTGCCGCCGCAGGCCAGTCCACATCCACGAGGAACAGCTCGTAGATGAACGAAAGCCCTATCACGGAGACAAACGCTATGATGGAACGCTCGATGCGGCGGTAGGAATTGGTAAAGAGCATCACCAATACAAACGCCGTGGAAAGCACCGCTCCCCAGACTATAGGAATATCGAACAACATCTGCAAGGCTATGGCGGCACCCAGTATCTCGGCAAGCGACGTAGAGACCGAGGCCATGAGGGCCGTGCCCAGCACGGTGCATGCCTGCCAAGCCGGGGCGTAGCGCGTGGCCGCCTCGGACAGGCACAGGCCGGTGACGATGCCCAGATGGGCCACGTTGTGTTGCAGGACGATAAGCATCACGGTGGAGAGGCTGACCACCCAAAGCAGGGCGTAGCCGAACTCCGACCCGGCGGCGAAGTTGGAAGCCCAGTTGCCAGGGTCGATAAATCCGACGGTCACCAACAAACCGGGACCGATGTAGCGCAGGAAGTCCAGGCCGCCCAGGTGACGCTTGTGGTCCTTGCGCTTCAGCTCTTCAATAAGACGTTTCATGTGTTGCGATGATTATCGGCAAGTCGTTGAGTCTTCACTCCCGAACTCTTAGCCCCAATAATAGATGTAGAGCAACGTGCTGACGCTGATGACAATCCACAGCAGCACGCCCTGTATCAGAGGCTTCAGGCCGACGGCCTTCAGCACGTCGCGCGAGAGCGAGGCACCGATGAAGAAAAGCGTGAAGGTGAGGGACTTGCGGGCAAAGCCGTTGATGCCGTCGCCTATGGCCATACCCGTCTCTGTAGTGCCCAGCACGTAGGTGTTGAAAATCATGGCTGCGATGAAGAAGAAGATGAACCAAGGCACGCTGATTTTCTTCTCCTTGCTCTTAAAAATGAACGACGTTGCCAGTGCCAAGGGAATAATCCACAAGGCGCGGGTCAGCTTGATGGTAGTGGCTACCTCCAGAGCCTCCTCGCCGTAGGCCGCTCCGGCACCCACCACCGAACTGGTGTCGTGGATGGCAATGGCCGCCCACGTGCCGAACTCATGCTGGCTCATGCCCAGGGCGTGCCCCACCACGGGGAACAGGAAGAGTGCAACAGCGTTGAGGACGAAGATGGTGCCGAGGGCAACGGACATTTCGGTATCTTTGGCCTTCAGGACCGGACCGACGGCCGCAATGGCACTACCGCCGCAGATGGCCGTGCCCGAACTGATGAGGTAGGACGTGTCACGCTCCACCTTCAGGCACTTGCGCCCGATGAACCATCCGATAACCATCGTGCCTACGACCGACAGGATGGTGAACTCCATGCCCTCGCGCCCCGAAGCGAGCGAAGCGTGAAGGTTCATGCCAAAACCCAAGCCCACCACCGAGTACTGCAACAGGTACTTGGAAACCTTCTTGTTGAACTTAGGGTAGGCTTGCCCGCATGTCAGCGCGAAGGCCAGCCCCAAAAAGAGAGCCACGGGAGGCGTGAGCCAAGAAGAATAGGCGTGCATACCCGGCACGTAGTCGAGCAGCAGGAAGAAGGCCAGAACGATGACCAATACCTTGTAGATGGGCTTGCGGTTGCGTTGCAACGCAGAAGTTTCTGCCTGCGTCTGTTTGATGTCTGTCATTGTGTATGTCTTTATTTGATGTGAGAACAGGGATGCTTGTCGCCTCCGAGGCCGCAAAGGTACGCATCATTTTCCGAAAAGCCGCCCTCTCTCCCATACCTTTTCCTCCTCCATCCCCCGGAAGCCACACAAACGGAGAGCCTACAACCCGACAGCGATGCCACCGATTTACCCCTCCGCCGCAAAGCACACACATGGAAGCGAGTGCCCCGCCCTTTAACATATTTTCATGTGGGGTACCACATGTTAGGCTATGTGGGATACCGCATGTTAAGCTATGTGGGATACCGCATGTTACGCCATGACGGGTACCACATGTTAGGCTATGTGGGGTACCGCTACATTTCCCCTTGTTCGCAGGAACGGCCCCGAAGGGGTCGATAGCACAAGGCGGAACGACAGGACAACCCGATATGCAATTGGACACCATCGGGACACGTACGACACACCTGTAAGGGCGACCTTTGCGTTCGCCCTAATATGCAGGTCAGGGCACGATGTTCCGTGCGGGGTCAGAAGAGTTGCAGGCGGTTGCGCCGCGCCTCGTCAAGAGAGACGGGCTGCTGCTGGCGGTCGTGATAGCCCGCACGCAGGGCGGCATAGGTCTCGTCCAGCTCGCGCTGCAGGGCTTCGCGTTCGCCGGGCTTCATCAGGCGGGCCGCAACGAGGACGTTCTGCGAGGCATCCTTCAGGTGCACGACGGGAGCATGATAGAGGGGGGCTATGCGCAAAGCCGTGTGGAGGGCCGAGGTGGTGGCTCCGCCGATGAGCAGGGGGATGTCAAGCCCGGCACGCTCCATCTCGGCGGCGACGTGGACCATCTCGTCGAGCGAGGGGGTTATGAGGCCGCTCAGCCCCACCATGTCGGCGTGCTCTTCGACGGCACGGCGGACAATGGTCTCGGCAGGCACCATCACGCCGAGGTCTACCACGTCGTAGCCGTTGCAGGCCATGACGACGGCAACGATGTTCTTGCCTATGTCGTGGACATCGCCTTTCACCGTGGCCAGCACCACGCGCCCGGCACGACCGGTCGGCAGGTTGCCAGTACGCTCCATGTGGGGTTTCAGGTAGGCCACGGCCATCTTCATCACCCGGGCGGCCTTCACCACCTGGGGCAAAAACATCTTGCCTGCACCGAACAGCTCGCCCACGCGGTTCATGCCGTCCATGAGGGGACCTTCAACAATGTCGACCGCACGGGGATAGCGGCACAGAGCCTCGTCAAGGTCGGCTTGGAGCGTGTCGCCGTTGCCCTTCAGCAGGGCTTGTGCCAAACGTTCTTCCACGCCCACCTCGGGCACGGAGGTCTCCAAGGCCGAAGCGTCCTGTCCGGGAACCGCCTTCAGGTCGGCAGCAACGGCCAGCAGACGCTCGGAGGCATCGGAGCGGCGATTCAGGATAACGTCCTCTATGCGCTCCAGCAAGTCAGCAGGAATGTCGCCGTAGAGCACAGACGAGGAGGGATTGACTATGCCCATGTCCATCCCCGCGCCAATGGCGTGGTAGAGAAACACCGCATGCATGGCCTCACGCAAGTAATTGTTGCCACGAAAGGCAAAGGAGAGGTTGCTGACACCACCGCTCACCAAGGCACCGGGCAGGTTCTGCTTTATCCAGCGCGTAGCCCGTATGAAGTCAAGCGCATAGCTGTCGTGCTCGGGCATCCCGGTAGCCACGGCCAAGACATTGGGGTCAAAAATGATGTCGCACGGGTTGTAGTCCAGCCGCCCTACCAGCAAACGATAGGCTCTGTCACATACGGCAATGCGGCGCTCGTAGGTGTCGGCCTGTCCTTGCTCGTCAAACGCCATCACCACGACCGCAGCCCCCAGGTCGCGTATCTCGGCTGCCCGGCGGAGGAACGTGTCTTCGCCCTCCTTGAGCGAGATGGAGTTGACCACAGCCTTGCCTTGCAGGCAGCGCAGGCCGGCCTGTATGACGTTCCACTTGGAAGAGTCTATCATAACCGGCACCCGGGCTATGTCCGGCTCGGCAGAGAGCAAGCGCAGGAAGTGGGTCATCTCGGCCTCGGCATCGAGCAGGCCATCGTCCATGTTGATGTCGAGTACCTGCGCCCCGTCCTCCACCTGTCGGCGAGCAATGGCAATGGCCTCGTCGTACTGCTTCTGGCCGATGAGCTTCAGGAACTTGCGCGAACCGGCCACGTTGCACCGCTCGCCCACGTTGACGAAGTTGTTCTCGGGCTTCACTTCGAGCATGTCCAGCCCCGCAAGACACAGGTGCCTGGAGGCCGCAGCCGGACTGTGGGGTTGCCGTCCCTCGACGAGGGAAGCGAAACGGGCAATGTGCTCCTCGGTCGTGCCGCAACAGCCTCCGAGGATGTTGACCAGGCCCTCGTCCAAGTACTCGGCCACCTCGCTTGCCATCTGGGCTGGAGTCTGGTCGTACTCTCCTAACTCGTTGGGCAGACCGGCGTTGGGATAGGCACTGACGTAGAAAGGGGAACGGGCCGCCAGCTGCCGCAGGAAAGGCTTCAGGCGACTGGCACCAAAGGAACAGTTCAGTCCTACGGAGAACGGCCGGGCATGTCGCACCGAAGCCAAGAAAGCGTCGAGCGTCTGCCCCGAAAGGGTGCGCCCGCCAGCATCGGCCACGGTGGCCGAGAGCATCAAAGGCACCACGCGGCCCACGGTCTGCATGGCACAACGGGCCGCGTAGATGGCCGCCTTGGCGTTGAGCGTGTCAAAGATAGTCTCCACCAACAAGGCATCTACCCCTCCACGCAGCAAAGCCTCCATCTGCTCAAGGTAGGCCGCACTCAGGTCGTCGAACGCAAGTGCGCGCCGGGCCGGGTCGTCCACATCGGGACTGAACGAACAGGCCTTATTGGTGGGGCCCACCGAGCCGGCCACAAAGCGGGGTTTATCGTCGGTAGCACATTCGTCGGCCAACCGACGGGCCAGACGGGCAGCAGCCAGATTGATTTCACCCACACAATGCGCCACGCCATAGTCTGCCAGGCTTATCCGATTGGAATTAAAAGTGTTTGTCTCTATGATGTCAGCTCCTGCGCTGAGGTATTTCCGATGGATGTCGGCCACGACCTCGGGACACGTCAGGCACAGCAAATCGTTATTGCCCATCATTACCCCCGGAACGTCGGCAAAGCGCGTGCCCCGGAAATCGGCCTCGGACAAGCCGTAGCGCTGTATCATGGTGCCCATCGCCCCGTCCAGCACAAGGACGCGGCGACGCACCAGCTCTTGAAGTGTATACATGACAAAGTATAGTTGTATTTGTAAGTGCCGGTAAGGCCAGGCCCACATCAATGCTTGAACATACGGGCCATGTCGCGCTTGTCGGCCTTTTCCTTGAGGGCCTCGCGCTTGTCGTATTGTTTTTTGCCTTTGGCCAAAGCTACGACGACCTTGGCCAATCCTTTTTCATTGATGAACATCCGTACCGGAACAATCGTAAAGCCCGGGTCCTTGGTTCCCCGGGCCAGTTTGTCCAATTCCTTGCGGTTGAGCAAGAGCTTACGTTCGCGCCGGGCCGAATGGTTATTGTACGAACCATAGAAATACTCGGCTATGTACATGTTCTTCACCCAAAGCTCGCCACCCGAGAAATAACAGAACGTATCTACCAGACTCGCCTTACCCAAGCGGATGGACTTGATCTCCGTACCCGTCAGTACGATGCCGGCCGTGTAGGTGTCTATCAGCTCATAGTCAAACGTAGCCCGTTTGTTCTTTATGTTTATAGCAGGCTGTTTCATATTCTCAGTTCAATATCATCATCAGATTACCAAAAAGCACTTCTATCAGCCAAGGACACAACAGCAACAGGACCGAAGCCATAACGGTAAACCTCAGCCGGTTCTTATCGGAAACACGAAGCAGCACTTTGCTGCCTTCCCATACGATGTAGACCGTGTAGAAGCGCAACAAAATAGCGATAATGTTAAAGTCGGGGAGTACCCCCAATATCACTTGCAGGACGAACGAAACCACCAGCGCGTAACCTGCGAACTGCTGCATCAGCGGCCCGTCATCTTCCATCTGGAAGAACTTCGCCGACAAGCGGTTTATCAGATAGGAAGCCAGGAAGTAACCGCCAAAAAGCGACACCGCAACCGCGCAGCATTGCGTCATGGCGTACTGGAAGCTCTCGGGGCCGCTCCAGCCCTTGAGCAACAGAGTGCCGACAAAGACTGAAAGGCCGCACAATCCTATCATAGGATAGACGAACGAAGCAAGAACCTTCCGCCTATCCTCTAAAAGGATTTCCTCCCAGGCCTTGGCCGGGGAGGAAATCAACAAAAGTGTTATATGGAACAAATTTCTATAGTCCAACGTTTCAGTCTTGTATGGATTGAGGTTCCAATAAATAGTTTTCGACCGACGTCCGCTCATCGTCCAACGTCCAGGTATAACTGTTCTGTTCATACTCTATCTGTATCCGATTGACACTGCCCCCCGTGCCACCGCTCTCCTGGCGGTAACGCGTAAGGATGTCTCTCAGGTCGAAAGCCTTGTAATAGAAACCCAGCAAACCGTTCTGAGCATACTCGAAGGAAGTGGCCGAGCCGTCTATCTCATCGCCGTTGGTATTATGGCGCAGGTGTAGCTTCAAGATGCCTCCCTGTTCCTGCTCTTCAGGATAGTACAGCAGACGAACGGTGTGTTCCCTCACTGCCGCATTGTTGCTGTTGCCCACATAGTACTCCACGGGAAGCACGATGGAAGTGGCATCGAAGAAATAAGGCTCGTCCTTGCCTACCGAACCTCCGTAATCGTGCTCCAGCCCGATGATGGCACCATTGGCCACAGAATCGTTGACCGAAACGCCCTTTTGCTCCACAATCTCTGCCGGAGCATCCAGCAAGATCATATTGATGAAATCGACATCGGTTATCTCCTTGTCATCCACGTTCACATCCGTGACAGACGAGTCCCACTGAAAATACACCATCGCTATCTGCCCATTGAAGGAAGAGAGTTCCACATCGTTGCGAGACTCCCAGCTCGCCACCGACTCAGCAGTAGGATAAATGGGCACTCCGTTTATTTGCGAGAAGAAAGTTCCTCCATACATCGTGGAATTCACCTTGGCTATAACACTGCCGTTGCGGATGGTACTGGAGCTGTTGTCCAAGCACGAACTCAAGGACAAGCCTACCAGCAGACACAACATTCCCGTCAAAAATTTCAGTTGTTTCATCTTCGTTTCGTTCGATTAGATTGCGCAAAAATAGATAAATTTTCAAACCGTTCCACCGCTTAGAGCATTTTTTAAGCGGTTTTCATATAGGAAAAAGCCCGTTTGGCCCTTTTACTGCATAAGGACAGGCCGTTTAACCAGTCTTAACAGAGCACGTCCCGTTTTTTTTACCCTTCCACCCGCTTGCCGTCCGGCACTCTGCCCGAGGCATTTCCCCTCTGCCCGCCCGGGAGCAGACCTTTGCCCGTCCGGGGACACACCTTCGCGCCCTCGGGGGCACACCTTTGCCCGCCCGGAAGCACTCCTTCGCCCGCCACAGCCCCTCGGAGGGCAGGAAAAGACAATCCCCCGCCCGCACCCTTGCCGACGAGCCTCCCGCCAGGCCGGGCGAAGCCGGTAGCCACACCTCTTTCGCAAGAAGTTTGCTCCGCGCTTGCCTTCTTCTTCCAAAACCGCTATCTTTGTCCGCATAAGGCCGACCGCTTCGCCGTTGGCCGTCGACCGTTGTTTTTAACCGTAAATGAACGTGAACCTGCGAACTGTTTTTCTGCTCTTACTGTTGTGTGTCGGCCTCCCGCTTGTAGCGCAGGAGGAGCGCATCGTGCTTGGCGACGAGCGCACCGACGAGTATTTTCCCTTGCTCAAGGGGAAGCGTGTAGCCATCTTTTCGAACCACACCGGGCTGGTAGGCGACAAGCATCTGCTCGACGTGCTGGTCGAGGCGGGATTTGACGTGACAGCCATCTTCTCGCCCGAACATGGTTTCAGGGGCAACGCCGATGCAGGCGAACACGTCTCCGCCTCGACCGACCCCAAGACCGGGGTGCCCATACTCTCGCTCTACGACGGACGGGCACAGCGGCCCTCGGCCGAGTCCATGAAGAAGTTCGACGTGCTGGTGGCCGACATTCAGGACGTGGGGCTACGTTTCTATACCTATTATATCTCCCTCTGCCGCCTGATGGATGCCTGCGCCGAATACGACATACCGGTGGTAGTGCTCGACCGCCCCAACCCGAACGGGCACTATGTGGACGGCCCCATACTCGACATGAAGTTCCGCTCAGGAGTGGGTTGGTTGCCCATTCCCGTTGTCCACGGAATGACGCTGGGCGAACTGGCACGCATGGCGAACGGCGAGGGTTGGCTGCCCCAAGGACGGCGTTGCCGCCTGACGGTAGTGCCTTGCCAAGGCTATACCCACGCTACGGAGTACAGACTGCCCGTGCCGCCGTCGCCCAACCTGCCCGACATGCGCTCGGTCTACCTCTATGCTTCACTCTGCCCCTTCGAAGGGACACCCGTCAGCCTGGGGAGGGGCACGGCGCATCCGTTCCAGATGTACGGACATCCGGCCATGAAGGGTTGCTCCTTCAGTTTCACCCCGCACAGCATGCCGGGAGCCAAGAATCCTCCCTTGAAAGACCAGTTGTGCTACGGGGTCGACCTAAGCGTCCTGAGCGAGGCCGAAGCCCGGGCCACGGGTTTCGACCTGAAGTATGTCGTCGATGCCTACCGGCGTACCGGCTTGGGCGAAGACTTTTTCCGCCCTTTCTTCGATTTGCTGATGGGGACCGACCGCGTGCGCAAGCTCATTCTGGAAGGCCGCACGGCGGATGAAATCCGCTCTACGTGGGCAGCCGAGGTCGAGGCTTTCAAGGAACGCCGCCGCCCCTACCTGCTCTACGCTGAAGCCGACGGGACCGTCGGCGGGGAGGTGCGCCCATGACACCGCTTGCCGTGCTGCTCACGGTCGTCGGCTACCTGGCCGTGCTTTTCACCCTGTCCTACGCCACGGGCCGCCGGGCCGACAATGCCGGATTCTTCTCGGGCAACCGACGTTCGCCTTGGTTCGTCGTGGCCTTTGCCATGATAGGCTCGGCCATATCGGGGGTGACCTACGTATCGGTGCCGGGCATGGTGTCCACGTCGGGCTTCGGCTACTTGCAGATGGCGTTGGGCTTTGTCGTCGGGCAGCTGCTGATTGCCTTTGTGCTGGTGCCCTTGTTCTTCCGCATGAACCTTACCTCCATATACGAGTACCTGAGGCAACGCTTCGGACTGCGGTCCTACCGCACGGGAGCGTGGTTCTTCTTCGTCTCCAAGATGCTGGGGGCCGCCGTCCGCCTCTATCTGCTATGCGCCACGTTGCAATTGCTCGTGTGCCGCCCGCTGGGAGTCCCCTTCGTGGCCAACGTGGCACTGACAATGGCCTTGGTGTGGCTCTACACCCATCGCGGAGGGGTGAAGTCGCTCATTTGGACCGACTCGCTCAAGACGCTCTGCCTCGTGGTCTCGGTCGTGCTGTGTGCCGTCTACATAGCCTCGGCATTGGGACTGGATGCCGGGTCGTTGTTCCCTGCCGTGGCAGACAGCGGCATGGCCCGCGTCTTCTTCTTCGACGACCCTGACGGGGAACAGTATTTCTTCAAGCAGTTCCTGGCCGGCGTGTTCACCGTAGTAGCCATGACGGGCTTGGACCAGGACATGATGCAACGCACGCTGAGCTGCCGCAACTACCGCGACGCACAGAAGAACATGGTGACGAGCAGCCTGTTGCAGCTGGTTGTCATAGCCTTGTTTCTGGTGCTGGGCGTGCTGCTCTACCTCTTTGCCCATAGCGAGGGCCTGCAAGTGGAGCGGGGCGACGAGTTGTTTCCGCTGGTGGCCACGGGCGGATATTTCCCGGCGGCGGTGGGCATACTGTTCGTCGTGGGCTTCGTCTCGTCGGGCTACTCGGCTGCGGGTTCGGCCCTGACGGCACTGACAACGTCGTTCACGGTCGACATCCTGCACGCCTTCCACCACACCGAGGCCCACACTGCCCGCATCCGCAAGCGGGTACATGTGGGCATGGCCGCGTTGATGGGAGTCGTGATATGCGTCATCGGGCTGCTCAACAATACGAGCGTCATAAACGCCGTCTACGTACTGGCCAGCTACACCTACGGCCCAATCTTGGGAATGTTCGCTTTCGGCATTTTCTGCCGCAGGTCGGTACGCGACCGTTGGGTACCGCTCGTGGCGTTGGCGGCACCTGTGCTGTGCTACGTGCTCGACCGCAACTCCGAAGCCTGGCTGGGAGGCTATCGTTTCAGCTACGAACTGCTGCTGCTCAATGCCCTGTTCACGTGGCTGGGACTGTGGCTGTGCTCACGACGGGTACAACGTGTAAATAGACTATATAATAAGGTATGAATACGAACGAACAAAGAATGATAGACTGTTTCCTGCCCCAAAGCGCAGGAGACGAGACCCGGCAGACAGCCGAAGCCCTGCGGCAGGCGGCTGTGGTGGCCGGGGTCTGCGTGCTGCCCGGCGACAGTCCGCTGTTCAGCAGTGCCACGGTGCGCTTCATAGCCGGTGCGTGCCGCTCGGAGTACGTATTGGTGTGCGTGCGGCCTGATGTCGCAGTGCGCCCCCACCCCGGTGCCTTGCGGCGCATGGTGCAGGCGGCTACCGACAGCGGGGCGGGCCTGCTCTACACCGACCGCCGCCTGGAGCGGGACGGACAAGTCACGGAGGCTCCGCTCATAGACTACCAGCAAGGCTCGCTGCGCGACGATTTCGAGTTTGGAGCATTCTTGTTGTTCCGTTCCGAAGCCTTCAGACAGGCGGCAGAGGAAATGAAGAGCGACTACCGCTACGCCGGACTGTACGACCTGCGGCTGAGGCTTTCCCGCCGATGGCCTGTGGTACATTTGCCGGAAAGCCTCTATACCGAGGTTGAGGGCGAAGGTTCCTCCGGGACGGGGCACTTCGATTACGTCGACCCTCGAAACCGTGCCGCCCAATTGGAAATGGAGCAGGCCTGTACAGAACATCTGAAGGCCATCGGCGCGTATTTGCCTCCCCGCTTTGATGCGTGGAAGCCCGACGAAACTGACGAGGGACCCTTCACGTGCGAGGCTTCCGTCATCATCCCCGTGCGCAACCGTGCACGCACCATCGGCGATGCCATCCGCTCGGCCTTGGGGCAGAAGGCTGATTTCGCCTTCAACGTCATCGTGGTGGACAACTATTCTACCGATGGCACCCGGGCAACCATCAATGCCTTGCGCGGAGACCCAAGGCTCGTCTGCCTGGAACCTCCGGTACGCGGCTTAGGCATAGGCGGCTGCTGGAACGTTGCAGTCGGCCACCCCGCTTGCGGACGTTTCGCCGTCCAGCTGGACAGTGACGACCTGTACAACGGCCCCAACACACTGGCCACAATAGTACGTGCCTTCCGCGAGCAACAATGCCCTATGGTCGTAGGTGCCTACCTTACGACCGACTTCGCGCTTAGCCCCATCGCTCCGGGGTTGGTGGATCATCGCGAGTGGACAGAGGAGAACGGCCGCAACAACCTCCTGCGCGTCAACGGGCTGGGGGCTCCGCGTGCTTTCTATACACCCTTGCTGCGCCGGCTGCGCTTCCCCGACACGAGTTACGGCGAAGACTACGCCGTGGGCCTGGCCATGAGCCGCCACTACCGGGTAGGCCGCATCTTCGAGCCGCTCTATCTATGCCGACGCTGGGAGGGGAACTCCGATGCCTCGCCCGATGTCCATACCCGCAATGCCCGCAACCTGTACAAAGACCGCCTGCGCACTTGGGAATTGCAGGCCCGTATTCGTTCCAACCGCCAGCAATCCCCATTGCCATGACAAGCGAAGCGTTTTCTTCCCTGCCCTCACAGGCCGATGCCGACCGGCTGTTCGAGGAGCAACTGGCCGTGTGGCCCGAGACCCGCCAGCGTTACGAGGAATTGGCCCACATCCGCACCCATGACATCCGCCTGGAGAAGACGGACTTCCGCCTTCAGTTCAACCCCGCCCGCATCCGTTCCACCGGTGCGAAGGTCGACGAGCACAGCATCGCCCGCCGACCTTGTTTCCTGTGCTCCTCCAACAGGCCAGCCAAACAGCTTGCTTTGCCCTGTGGACCCGGTTTCGAACTATTGGTCAACCCTTTCCCCATCTTCCCACGCCACTACACCATAGTGGCACGCCGTCACATGCCGCAGCGCATCGCCCCCTACGTGGAACTCCTGCTCGCCTTGGCCGAACGCCTGACGCACTGCACAGTGTTCTATAACGGCCCAGCCAGCGGGGCCTCTGCCCCCGACCACCTACACTTCCAGGCCGGAACGAAGGGACTGATGCCCGTCGAGGAAGGGTGGAAGCACTCGGAGAACCAACTCCTTGCCACCCGGGGCACTGCTTCGCTGCTGTTGCTGAACGACAGGCCGTGCACCACGCTGGTAGTCCGCTGTTCACAAAGAGACGATGCTTGCACACTGCTGTCCGACACCATTGCCCGTCTGCCTCTCTCCCCTTCCGACGGCGAACCGCGCCTCAACCTTCTGGCACGGAGCGAGCCTGCCGACGGCGGACTGACGGTCTTCCTCTTCCCGCGTACCCGCCACCGCCCGACCTGCTACACCGCTCCCGAGGAAGAACATCGCATTCTCGTCAGCCCGGGTGCTGCCGACATGGGGGGGCTGCTCATCTTACCCCGGGAGGAGGATTACCTGAAACTGACACTTGCCGACGCAGAGCGCATCTTCGCCGATGTCAGCCTGCCCCGCCAAGCCTGCCTCGACTCGCTTTCGGGGCTTTTGTCACACCCTTGACAGCCTATGGATTTTATGTTTAGAGAAGAACCAAGCGTACACGTCGGCATCCTGACAGCCCCAAGCGTCGAGGCCGACTTTCTGTCACCCTACACCCTCACCGCCCGTACCCCCGAAGGACAGACCGTGACGAAACAGGCCGTGACGGGGAAACAGACCGTGGAATGCCGCGACAATCTGCTCAGCTGGGGCGGACGGTGCTACACCTCGCTGTGTTTCGCACCTTACCGCTACGCCGGGGCCTGTTTCCGGCTTCCGGCGGTGATGATAGGCATCGGCTTCCACTGGGAGCGGACAGAAGTGCAAAGCTTTTGTGGCACGCTCCAACTCACGGTAACCGAAGGAGGCCGCGTGCAGGCCGTCAACATTGTGCGGGCCGAGGACTATCTGGCCAGCGTCATAGGCAGCGAGATGAACGCTTCGTCCTCGGCAACCTTGCTGGAAGCCCATGCCGTCATATCGCGCAGCTGGCTACTGGCACAGATGGAACAGCGCAGGTTGGGAGAGGCTTCGGAAACCGCCCCGGCTGAAACCCGCTCGGACACCGAGACCGAATACATCCGCTGGTATGGGCGGACGGCACACCGCACGTTCGATGTCTGCGCCGACGACCATTGCCAACGCTATCAGGGCCTGGAACGGGCTTCCACCCCCGCCGTAGGCCAGGCCATAGCCGCCACCCGGGGGCTGGTGCTGCTCTACGAGGGCAGGTTGTGCGACGCACGGTTCTCCAAGTGCTGCGGCGGCGTCACCGAGGAATACCGCTACTGCTGGGACGACCGCGAGGTGCCCTACCTGCGTTCGGTCGCCGACCGCCCCTCCGCCCCCCGGGTCCCCCATCCCCTGCCCGACCTGACGCAGGAAGCCGAGGCCGAACGCTGGATAAGGACCGCCCCCACGGCCTTCTGCCATACGACGGACCGCAGGCTGTTGAGACAGGTGCTGAACGGATACGACCAGGAGACCCCCGACTTCTACCGCTGGCGGGTGGTCTATGCCCAGGACGAGCTTGCCAGCCTGATAGCCCGCCGCACCGGGCACGACTTTGGCCAGATTGCCGACCTCCGTCCCCTGGAACGCGGACGCAGCGGGCGCATCAGCCGCCTGCTCATCGTCGGCACGCAGCGCACCCTCGTCGTCGGCAAGGAACTGGAGATACGCCGCACGCTCTCACCCACACACCTCTACAGCTCGGCATTTGTGGTCGACCGCGAAGACCTTTCGCCCCAAGGCATACCCGCACGCTTTGTCCTCACCGGAGCCGGTTGGGGGCACGGCGTGGGCTTGTGCCAGATAGGGGCAGCCGTCATGGCCGACCGGGGCTACCGGGCGACCGACATCCTGCACCACTACTACCCCGGCGCGGAGCTTTGCAAACTCTACTAAACAAGGAAGGAGACCCTTGACGTGACACACCATTCCGCTTCACCCCTATCGGCCCGTGCCCACGGCTGGCACTGGGTGCCCACGCTCTACTTCGCCCAAGGGCTGCCCTACGTGGCCGTGATGACCATAGCCGTGATACTCTACAAGCGGCTAGGGCTGGGCAATGCCGAAATAGCACTCTACACCTCGTGGCTCTACCTGCCCTGGATTATCAAGCCCCTGTGGAGCCCCTTCGTCGACCTGTTGCGCACCAAGCGCTGGTGGATTGTGACGATGCAGGCACTCGTCGGTGCAGCCTTGGCAGGTGTGGCCTTCTTCCTGCCCACCGGGGTAGCCATACAGGCCACGCTGGCCTGCTTCTGGCTGATGGCCTTCGCCTCGGCTACCAACGACATAGCCACCGACGGCTTCTACATGCTGGCCCTCGACCCGGACGGGCAGTCGTTCTTCGTAGGCATCCGCAACACGTTCTACCGGCTGGCCACCATCTTTGGTCAAGGCCTGCTGGTGATGGCCGCCGGATGGCTGGAGCTGCGCCTGGGCCGCGTGACGCTGGCCTGGAGCCTGGCCTTCTATGCACTGGCCGCTCTCTTCATCGGCCTGACGCTCTTCCATCGGCGGGCCTTGCCCCGCCCGGCCGCCGACGTGCCTGCAACTGGGCAGGCCCACCACGTGTGGCAGGGCTTCGTCCAGACGTTTGTCTCCTTCTTCCGAAAAGCACATGCCGGGGAGATGTTCTTCTTCCTGCTGGCCTATCGGCTGGGCGAATCGCAACTGGCTAAAATCATCACCCCCTTCCTGCTCGACTCGCGCGAGCACGGCGGGCTGGGACTGGACACGGCCACCGTGGGACTGGCCTATGGCACCGTAGGCGTGGCGGCCTTGCTGGCCGGAGGCATAGCGGGCGGCTACGTGGTGTCGCGCGGCGGGTTGAGGCGGTGGCTGCTGCCAATGGCACTGGCCATCAACGTGCCCGACCTGCTCTACGTCTGGATGGCTGCCGCCCAACCCACCGAGGCGGGAGCCATAGTGGCCTGCGTGGCAGCCGAACAACTGGGCTACGGCTTTGGCTTCACGGCCTACACGCTCTACCTGATGCACGTCGCCCAAGGCCCGTGCCAAACGGCCCACTACGCCATCGGCACCGGCTTCATGGCCTTGGGCATGATGCTGCCGGGAATGCCTGCGGGCTGGCTACAGGAGCAGATGGGCTACACGCTGTTCTTCGCCTTCGTGTGCCTGTGTACCCTGCCGGGCATCGCGGCGGCCTGGATGGTGAGACGGCGGCTTGGCGCACGCCCTGCCGCGACGCGGGAAACGGCAACCCGCCCCGAAGAACGGAACGAAGGATAAACCCGAAACGAAAACCCTCGATACACATGGAACAACTACTCATAGCCGACAGCGGCTCGACCAAGACCGAGTGGGCCGTCGTGGGGGCGAAAGGCTCCTGCCACACGGTGCGCACCTCGGGCCTGAACCCTTACTACCAGACCGACGACGAGATGCAACACATCCTCGACACCGAACTCCTCCCGGCACTGGAGGACGAGAAGCGCCCTGCGCAGGTGCATTTCTATGGCGCGGGATGCACCCCGGCAAAGGCCGACGGCATGGCGCAGGTGCTGTGCCGGGTGCTGCACCTCGGGGCAGACGCAGTGCATGTGGACTCCGACATGCTGGGAGCCGCCCGCGCCCTGTGCGGACACGACGAGGGCATAGCCTGCATCCTGGGCACAGGCTCCAACTCCTGCCAGTACGACGGCCTGCGGATTGTGGCCAACGTCTCTCCCCTGGGCTTCATCCTGGGTGACGAAGGCAGCGGAGCCGTGCTGGGCCGACGGCTGGTGGCCGATGTGCTCAAAGGGCAGCTGCCCGAGGGGCTGTGCCGCCGCTTCCTGGAACGCTTCGCGCTGACTCCTGCCGAGGTGGTGGAGCGCGTCTACCGCCGCCCATTCCCCAACCGCTTCCTGGCCTCGCTCTCCCCCTTCCTGGCCGAGAACATCGGCGAGCCGTGCCTCCGGGCCTTGGTAGTGGAGAGCTTCTGCGACTTCCTGCGGCGCAACGTGGCCCATTACGACTGCCGCCGGTTGCCCGCACACTTCACCGGCTCGGTGGCCTATCACTACCGCGACCTGCTGGCCGAAGCGGCAGAGCGCACAGGGATGCGGCTGGGGACGGTTACCCAAAGTCCGCTTCGCGGACTGGTGGCCTACCACACGGACAAGCCAAGAAACTGACAGCACCGCACACGGCGCAGGAGGAATGCACGCGGTAAGCCTTTGGCTGCCTTTAGCGACAAAAAGACAGCGAAACGGGCTTTTGGCCGACAAGCCTCCTTTTACGAAAAGACCGAAATAGCGGCAGGGAGCAGCCACGCACCTCCGTCAGACGGCCTGTGGAGGGGGACATTCCCAGCCAGGCCACCCCGCAACAGCGATCGGGCGAGCCTTTCGGGCCGAGCGGGCACAGGTGCACCCGCACGGCGGTGCACTCCTCCCCTTGCGCGGGGAGCGGACTGCCTCCGCCGGGAGGCCAGTTTGGAGGCTCGGGAGGAGCCGTTTTCTGCTGGAATAAATGTTCGGATTTCTTTATCGAACTGTCATTCTGCCAGATAGACTATTCCCGTTCCGATTTTTCGCACAGTTCCCGGACGTGGGGCGAAACAACGCATTCTCGGACGCTGGCGAAAGCAAAGTGTCAGTCTGACAAACCCGCCGCCCCGGACGGCACAGGCAAAACGAAACCGGAGCGGCAAGACTGTCAAGTCCCTGCCGCCCCGGTTGTGGCGCACTGCTGAAGTTCTGCCGTAGGCCTACTTGCCCAGGTCGCCTTCCTTGACGAGGTACTCGGCAATCTGAACGGCATTGAGCGCGGCGCCCTTCTTTATCTGGTCGCCCACAATCCAGAACGTCAGGCCGTTGTCGTTAGCAAGGTCCTTGCGGATGCGACCCACGTAGACAGGGTCTTTACCAGCGAGGAAGAGCGGCATGGGGTATTCTTTTTTCTCGGGATTGTCCATCAGCACCAGCCCTTCGCCGTGGGCAAAGGCTTCGCGGGCCTCTTCGACGGAGACGGGACGTTCGGTCTCTATCCAGATGCTCTCGGAGTGGGAACGCAAAGCGGGCACACGTACACACGTCGCGCTGACACGCACGTCGCTGTGCATGATTTTCCTTGTCTCGTTGAACATCTTCATTTCCTCCTTCGTGTAGCCGTTGTCCGTGAAGACATCAACCTGGGGTATGAGGTTGTAGGCCAACTGGTATGGGAACTTCTCCACCTTTACCGGCTCTCCGGCCAGCACCTGACGGTACTGTTCGTGCAGCTCCTGCATGGCGGCGGCGCCAGCCCCGCTGGCGGCCTGATAGGTAGAGACGTGCACGGCGCGGATGTGGCTCAGCTGCTCGATGGCTTTCAGTGCCACAACCATCTGTATGGTAGTGCAGTTTGGATTGGCAATGATGCCGCGCGGACGGTCTTTGGCATCGGCAGCATTGACTTCGGGCACCACCAAAGGCACATCGCTGTCCATGCGGAAAGCACTCGAATTGTCAATCATCACCGCACCGTGCCGGGTGATGGTCTCGGCATACTCGCGCGAAGTGCCGGCACCGGCAGAAACGAAAGCCACGTCTACTCCCTGGAAATCGTCGTTGTGCTGCAACAGTTTCACCTCAAGTTCCTTGCCCCGGAAGGCATACTTCGTACCCGCACTGCGCGTAGAGCCGAACAGTACCAACTCGTCCACGGGGAAATTCCTTTCATCGAGCACCCGCAGAAATTCCTGTCCTACGGCCCCGCTTGCTCCAACAATAGCTGCTTTCATTGTTCTTTTGTATTCTTTTGGTTTGTATTCGTTGTCTGCAACTGCCCTTTTGGTAGTTTCGGGCGCAAAATTACGACAATTGGGCGTAGTTCCCTTATTTTAAAAGACTTTTTAGCGAAAGTCCCCCCGGTTGCTTCGAGACGATACCCGAACCGGCAAAAAGAACGGGCTACCCGCGCCCCCCTCACCCCAACAGCCTTGCAACGCCACTCTTTCCGGCACATCCCCGCCCCAGCACCGGGGCGCAGCAGAAGTTGAAAAACAATGCCCCATTTGTGCTGTTTTTCAGATTGTATTTACTACTTTTGCACAAGTTTCTCAATCTATAAATCGAAAGTTCCTATGAAAGAAAGAATTTTGGTAACAGGAGGTACGGGATATATAGGCTCGCATACCGTCGTAGAATTGCAAAATGCAGGATATGATGTCGTGATTGTGGACAACTTGTCCAACTCACATGCAGATGTCGTTGACAACATCGAACAGGTTTCGGGCATACGTCCCGCCTTTGAGAAAGTGGACTGCCTGGACTTTCAAGGTCTGGAAGAAGTGTTCAAGAAGTACGCCGGAATTAAAGCAATCATTCATTTCGCCGCCAGCAAGGCCGTGGGAGAATCAGTAGAAAAACCCCTGAAGTACTATCGGAACAACCTCGTATCGCTCATCAACATCCTGGAACTGATGCCCCGCTACGGCGTGGAGGGCATCGTGTTCTCTTCCTCGTGCACAGTGTACGGACAGCCCGACACATTGCCCGTAACCGAAGAAGCTCCTATCAAGAAGGCAGAGTCACCTTACGGCAACACCAAGCAAATCAACGAAGAAATAATCCACGACACGGTAGCCTCCGGCAGCCCGATAACAGCCATACTGTTGCGCTACTTCAACCCCATAGGAGCACACTCCAGTGCCCTGTTGGGAGAACTGCCCAACGGCGTTCCGCAGAATCTGGTCCCCTACCTGACGCAAACAGCCATCGGCATACGCGAAAAGCTGAGCGTGTTTGGCGACGACTATGACACGCCCGACGGCTCGTGCATACGCGACTTTATCAACGTTGTGGACCTGGCCAAGGCACATGTCGTATCCATCCGTCGCATCCTTGAACATAAGCAGGACGAAAAGGTGGAAGTGTTCAACATCGGCACAGGGCGCGGCTTGTCCGTACTGGAACTGATACACGGTTTCGAAAAGGCTACGGGCGTGAAGCTGAACTACCAGATTGTAGGCCGCCGTCCCGGCGACATCGTAAAAGTGTGGGCCAACCCGGAACGTGCGAACAAGGTTCTGGGATGGAAGGCCGAAATATCCATCGAGGACACCTTGCGTTCTGCCTGGAACTGGCAACTGAAACTGAGAGAGCGGGGTATACAATAAACCCGGGTAGCACTTCTCCGATGCCTTGCCGAAGAGGAATGAGGCAAAAAAGAAAAATCCGTTTCCCACACAGGTTGGCATAACCTTTTCACAACATCTTTTTCTATGGCGGAAAGCCCCGCACAACAACGGGCTTTCCGCCCTTTTTATGGTGTAAAAACGCAAAAATCCCACCCTCCAAACACGGCACAGGCAACAAAAATGCCCTCACAAATAAAAAAAGCGGCGAAAGTTTTGCTAATCTCAAAATATGCCTTACCTTTGCACCCGCAATCGAGAAACGATGGCGGGATAGCTCAGCTGGTTAGAGCGCATGATTCATAATCATGAGGTCACCGGTTCAATCCCGGTTCCCGCTACCTTGAGAAATAGAGACTGTCGAGTGGCTTCCACGCTTGGCGGTCTTCTTTTTTTATATCTCAAGGAGATAGCACGGGCAAGTCCTCCGAGGCGGCCCCTGCGGCGAGCTTCTACCAGAGCCGCTTGCATTTTACGATAAAAATTTGCAGTTTCGGCGAAAAAGCGTAACTTTGCGCCCGAAATAAGGGGTTCCGTAGCTCAGCTGGATAGAGCAACGCCCTTCTAAGGCGTGGGTCCTGCGTTCGAATCGCAGCGGAATCACCAGTGGCAGGGGAGTGGCCTAGCAGATGGCCACTCCCCTTGTCGTCAAACAGCCTGTTTATGCATCTGCCATCATTTTCCTTCCTCAATCCTTTGCCGGTCTGAATGCAAATGCTATCTTTGCGCCGTCGTGCTGGCACCCTTTAGGATTAGGACACCTGCACGGCCCCTGCACACGACAACAACGCGAGGAACAGACAATGAAAACGACACGCACCGCTACAACCTGCCTGTTGCTATTGTTGGCCAGCCTGCTTCTGCTGGCCATCCCCGCCATACCCCATCACCACCATGCAAGCAGCACGGTTCTGTGCTTGAAAGACGATGCTGCAGCGGCACGTTGCAACCAATGCCAAGACCAGCATACGGGCGACTGTGACAACACGTGCGCCACCCACATGCTGTCCTCTGCCCCATCGGCTCTGCAACAATCTCATACACAAATGCACCTCATGCCCGTGTCCCAGTTCCTTGCCGACGGCCTGCTCAGAAGCCTGCTCGACCTACCGGGACTCGGACAGAAACGACCTTACGTCTATCTTGAACCTTTGCACAGCACCGACATAAGCTGTGCATCATCCCTGCGCGGACCTCCTATGGTCTGACGGACAACTTCCCTTCTTCCTATACCTTAATTATATAGGTATGCAACCGCCACCTGCGGGGGCTGGGCTGCACATGTTTGCCACCCGGTTGCATATTTTCCGACATACCTTTGCCGCCGGAAACAACGTGGAAGTGCCTGTCGGCCAACTACGATAGAAGGAAACCGTCCCCCCCCCCGACAATCCACGCCCCGCATCAAATAGAGACAACGACATACAGAACATTAAAAACACATACACAACCTACTATGAAACGAATATTGTTCATGGGAGCTTTGGCCCTGCTCCTGCTCGGCTCCTGCAACAACCGCCCTACCGACAACCACGACGGGCATAACCACGAAACCGAAAACCACGATCATGCAGCCGAGGACCTGGCCCTGCACAGTCACGACCACTCCGACAGAGAAGGTACACAGGCAAGCGACGAAATTCTGTTGCCTCCGTCCAAAGCCCGGGCCGCAGGCGTTGAGACCGACACAGTAAGACCCGGTTCTTTCAGGCAAGTGATAAAGACCAGCGGACAGATATTGGCCGCACAAGGCGAAGAGACATTTGTCGTGGCTCCCGTGTCGGGCATTGTATCCTTCAGCCAAAAGATGACCGAAGGCATGAACATAGGCAAGGGGCAAACGTTGCTATCGCTATCGGCCCGACACATGTCTGAAGGCGACCCCGTATCGAAAGCCCGCATAGCCTACGAAACTGCCCGGCAGGAGTACGAACGCATGAGAACTCTGCTCCCACAGAAGATTGTATCCGAGAAGGACTTCCAGCAAGCACGCCAGGCATACGAAACCGCGCGCATCAACTACGAAGCCATTGGCGGACGGCAGACCAAGGAAGGCTCGCTGGCCGTGGAAGCTCCCGAGGGCGGATACGTCAAAAGCCTGCTAGTGCAAGAAGGAGAATACGTCAGCACTGGGCAACAACTGGCCATCATCACCAAGAACCGCCGCTTGTCGCTGCGTGCCGATGTCTCCGAACGCTACTATGCCGCCCTGCCCTCCATCGAGTCGGCCAACTTCTGCACTCCTTACGACGACCGGGTCTACAGTCTCACTGAGCTGAACGGACAGCTTCTCTCCTACGGCAAGTCCTCCAACTCAGGCAACCACTACCTGCCCGTCACCTTCGAATTCGACAACCGTGGCAACGTTGTCCCCGGCTCCTTCGTCGAAATCTATCTGTTGGGACATGCCATGACGGATGTCATCTCGGTACCCCACACCGCACTGACCGAAGAACAGGGCAGCTACTTTGTCTACCTGCAAGAAGATGCCGAATGCTACCGCAAGCAGCTTGTCACCCTAGGAGCGGACGACGGCCAGCGCGTGCAAATCCTAAGCGGACTGCATCCCGGTCAGAGGGTTGTCACTCGCGGAGCTTACCAAGTGAAACTGGCCGGAGCTACCAGTGCCATACCGGCTCACACACACGAACATTAACAAAGCACAGAGAACTAACCAACGAACACTATGCTCGACAAAATCATACACTTCTCGTTGCACAACCGCATTTTGGTGCTCGTCACCTCAATGCTACTGCTCGTAGGCGGAACCTATACCGCCCTAAACACCGAGGTCGATGTATTCCCCGACCTCAATGCACCTACAGTGGTTGTTATGACGGAGGCCGGAGGCATGGCCGCCGAAGAGGTAGAACAACTCGTTACCTTTCCCGTAGAAACCGCAGTCAACGGAGCTACCAACGTGCGCCGCGTACGTTCCTCATCAACTAATGGCTTCTCTGTAATCTGGGTCGAGTTCGACTGGGACACGGACATCTACCTTGCCCGGCAGATTGTCAGTGAAAAACTCGAAGAGGCAGCCGACCAGCTGCCACAAGGCGTAGGCAAACCCACTCTGGGTCCTCAGTCGTCCATCTTGGGCGAAATGATGATTATCGGACTCACAGCAGACAGCACCTCCATGCTCGACCTGCGCACGCTGGCCGACTGGACGGTCCGCCCACGTCTGCTCTCCACGGGAGGCGTGGCACAGGTCTCAGTCATCGGCGGTGAAGTCAAGGAATACCAAATACAGATAGACCCCGAACGGATGCGCCACTACGGTGTGACACTGGCCGACGTGCTTGCCGCCACACGGGGCATGAACCTGAATGCCAACGGCGGAGTCATCTACGAGCACAGCAACGAATATATCGTCCGGGGTCTGGTCTCGACCGACAAGGTAGCTCAGATAGGTAAAGCCGTCGTTGGCCGACCGCAGACCTCCGGGGCAGGCTCCTCGCCCGCCCCCGTCCTGCTCGAAGACATTGCACACGTACACATAGGTGCCCAGACACCTAAACTGGGAACCGCCTCCGAGCGGGGCAAACCCGCCGTGCTGCTTACCGTCACCAAACAGCCAGCCACCAGTACGTTGGAACTAACCCATAAGCTCGAAGCCGCCTTGGCCGACCTTCAGAAAAACCTGCCGACCGATGTGCACGTGTCGACCGACATCTTCCGCCAGAGTCGCTTCATAGAAAGCTCCATAGGCAACGTCAAGAAGTCGCTGGTAGAGGGCGGACTATTCGTCGTCATCGTGCTCTTCCTTTTCCTGGCCAACGTGCGCACCACCTTCATCTCGCTCGTCACCCTGCCCCTGTCGCTTGTCATGTCTCTGCTTGCCCTTCATTACATGGGACTCAGCATCAACACTATGAGTCTGGGAGGCATGGCCATTGCTATCGGCTCGCTGGTAGACGATGCCATCGTCGACGTAGAGAATGTCTACCGCCGTCTGCACGAGAACCGGGCCTTACCGCCCGAGCAACGGCTACCCATCAAAGAACTGGTGTTCCAAGCCTCGCGCGAAGTACGTATGCCCATCCTGAACTCCACGCTCATCATCATTGTCTGCTTCGTGCCCTTATTCTTCCTTAGCGGCATGGAAGGGCGCATGTTGGTTCCTCTGGGAGTAGCCTTCATCACAGCCCTGGCCGCCTCTACGCTGGTAGCCTTGACACTGACACCCGTCCTCTGTTCCTACTTGCTGAAGAAAAACGGCCAGTCGGCGGGCACAAACTCCAGCAGGCACAACGGAGACTCCATAGTAGCCCGCTGGCTGAAAAACCACTATGAGAGACTACTCATGCTGGCCTTGAAGCACGGGCGGACGGTGGTAGGCGCCACGATTGTGCTCTTTGCAGCCGCTTTGGGGCTGTTCTTCACGTTAGGACGTTCCTTCCTTCCTCCCTTTAACGAAGGCTCGTTCACAATCAACGTCTCAACCCTTCCCGGCATATCGCTCGAAGAGAGCAACCGCATAGGCCAACGGGCCGAAGAATTGCTTATGACCATCCCCGAAATTCAGACCGTAGCCCGCAAGACCGGACGCGCCGAACTGGACGAACACGCCCTGGGAGTCAACGTCAGCGAAATAGAGGCCCCCTTTGAACTGAAGGAACGAAGCCGGGCCGAACTGACTGCCGAAGTCCGCGAAAAACTGGGCACCATCACCGGCGCCATCGTCGAGATAGGGCAGCCCATCAGCCACCGCATCGATGCCATGCTGAGCGGCACACAGGCCAACATCGCCATAAAACTCTTCGGAGACGACCTGAACCGAATGTTCCAGCTCGGCACCCAAATTCGCGATGCCATAGCCGATGTTCCCGGCGTGGCCGACCTCAACGTAGAACAGCAAATAGAACGTCCGCAACTCATCATCGAGCCTCGGCGCGAGATGCTGGCCCGCTATGGCATCACGTTGCCCCAGTTTGCCGAATACATCCGCGTATGCCTGGCCGGAGAGGCTGTCTCTCAGGTCTACGAACAAGGCAAAACGTTCAATCTCACGGTGCGGGTAGACGACTCGGAGCGCGACCGCGCCAGCCGCATTGCCGACCTTATGATAGACACCGGGGACGGCAGCCAGGTTCCCCTGTCCTACGTTGCCCACATCCGCTCGGGCATGGGGCCGAACACCATCAGCCGTGAGAACGTGAAGCGCAAAATTGTCATCTCGGCCAACGTCGAGGGACGCGACCTGCGCAGCACGGTGAACGAGATACAAGAACGCATCGATGCCCGCATCGGCTTGCCCGAGGGCTACCACGTGGAATACGGCGGACAGTTTGAAAGCGAACAGGCCGCCAGCCGGACCCTGCTGCTCACCTCGCTCGTAGCCATTGTAGTCATCTTCCTGTTGCTTTACCACCAGTTCCGCAACCTGAAGGAGAGTGCCATCATACTGATCAACCTGCCCCTTGCCCTCATAGGCGGCGTGTTTGCTCTGCTCATTACGACAGGCGAAGTAAGCATTCCGGCCATTATAGGCTTCATCTCGCTCTTCGGCATCGCCACACGCAACGGCATGTTGCTCGTCAGCCACTACAACCACCTGCAACGCGAAGAAGGCTACAGCGTCCACGACAGCGTCATCCGAGGCTCGCTCGACCGCCTGAACCCCATTCTTATGACCGCTCTGTGCAGTGCTCTCGCCCTCATCCCGCTGGCATTGGGAGGCGACCTGCCCGGCAACGAAATACAAAGCCCGATGGCTAAGGTCATCTTGGGGGGGCTGCTCACGTCGACCTTCCTCAACGGCTTTGTCATCCCCATTGTCTACCTCTGGGAGCACAAGCAGACGAACAAACAAACGACAACGAAACCTAATATAACTTAAAAGAACACATCCCCTGCGAGCGTTCGCATTAATAAATGCTTTCTTTTGTCGGCTCTTGCAACAGCAAGGGCCACAAGAGAAGCACAAAAAAACAATCTACGACAAGTCCCAACGCACACACCTATGTACAACAACAACCCTTTCCTGAGAAAAAGTGTCGTTGCCCTGACCTTCGCCACGTTCCTGCTTCAAGCAACCCACTACCACGCTTCTGCGGACAACAACGGCTCGGCCATCGACCGCATCCTAAGCCTGGTTGAAACCAACAACAAGCAGCTACAGGCCAACACGCAACAGACCAGCGCGCAAAAACTGACCAACCGCTCGGAGAACAACCTGCCCGACCCGACCGTCTCCTACGCCCACGTGTGGGACTCGGACGACAAGGACATCGCCCAAGGCGAACTCATCATTTCGCAAAGTTTCGACTTCCCCTCGCTCTACGCCACCCGGGGAAAGCTGAACCGACACCGCAACGCCGCCCTCGACGCCGAAGCCGCCGCCCTGCGCCAAGACATCTTGCTCCAAGCACAGGAGCTGTGCATCGACATCATTACCCTGAGCCGACAGCAGGAACTGCTCGACCAGCGGCACGACAACGCACAAAAGCTGGCCGACTACTACGAAGAGCGGCTTGAGACAGGCGATGCCAACGTGCTGGCACGCAACAAGGCACGCATCGAACTGCTGAACGTCCGCACCGAGGCACGCACCAACCGGATAGCCTTGAACAACAAGTTGCGCGAACTGACCAACCTGAACGGCGGGAAACCGCTGACGCAAAGCGAAAACGACGAGTGGTGGGAGGCCATCGGGCTGAACGAGTTCCCCGAGGCCAGACTGCCGCTCGACTTCGAACAGGCCTGCCAAGAACTGATAGCCGCCGACCCCAACCTGCAAGCTTTGCGCAGCAACAGCGAGGCCGCACGCAGGCAGATATCCGTCAGCCGACAAGGATGGTTGCCCGGACTGGAGGTGGGCTACCGCCGCAACGCCGACTCGGGTCATCCGCTCAACGGCATCGTCGTGGGCTTCTCCGTCCCCATCTTCCAGAACCACGGCAAAGTGAAGGCCGCCAAGGCCGAAGCCCTGAACGCCGACTACCAGCACCAGAACAGCCTGCTGCAAGCCACCTCGACCCTATGGCAACTCTACCACGAGGCACGCGAACTGCAAGAAGCCATCAGCGAGTACCACCAGGTGCTGGCCGAGCAGCACGACCTGGACAACCTGAAACGCGCACTTGAAGGAGGAGAAATCAACACCATAGACTTCTTCGTCGAAGTCTCGGACTTCTATCAGAGCAAAGCCAACCTGCTGGATCTGGAAAGCCAGTACCACAAGGCCGTGGCCCGACTCTACAAGAACTGGCTCTGAGCGACAGCCGCCTGACACAAGCCCCTCTTCCCCCGTCCGCAACGGACAAACGGAAGAGGGGCTTTGCTTTTCACCCGCACGGCCACGCCCAAGGCTTTCACCCCGGCTACCTCGGGTAGAAATCGATGTTTTCCTTCGTCAGCAAGTCAATGGGCATGTAGTGCACCCGCTCCACGGTCCTCTTCAGCACGACGCTGTCGCACAGCGTCTTGATGCAGTCGTATCCTTGCAAACGGGGCTGCTGGGCTATGAGGAAACAGATGCTCCCAGCCCGCAGGCAGTCCACGTTGCGGCGCAACAGGTCGTAGCCCACAAGGTTGAAGCCCCTTCGCCCCTGCCGTTGCAGATACTCGCCCACGACGTAGGCCTTGGAGTTGAACGTCACACCGCTGCCCACACCGGGATGACGTGCAAAGAAGTCGTCCAGCATCTGCCCGTCCCCAGCCTCGTGCTTGGCCTGAAGATCCAGCTCCAGAATGCGGCACTGCGGATGGTGCCGATCCATGTATTCCCTGAACCCCACCTCGCGATGCTCCTGCTGGTTCGAGCCTACGATACCCTCGTTCTTCTTACGAAAGACAACCACCTCCTCAGCTTCCGCCCCAGCCAGCAACATGAGCACACGGGCCGCCAGACAGCCGCTGCGATGCGAGTTCTGCCCGAAGAACGACAAGGCCGGCTCCCCCTTGATGTCCGAATCGATATATATAAAAGGTATGCCGCACGCCGCCAGGCCGTCGGTAAAAGCCTTGGTGTGTTGCGGAGCCGTAGGAGCCAGCACAACCCCGTCGGGCACGCACGCCGCCACCCGGCACGCAGCTTGCCCGAAGGAGTGGTAATCGTAAGGGTCGTAGTAGAAGAGCGTCACCGTGAGGTTGAAGTCCGCGTAGGCCTGCCGGGCATCGTGGATGCCCAGCTCCACCTCGCTCCAATACTCGTCGGCCCCATGCTGGGGCAGCAGGCAACAGAAAAGGTACTGCCTGTTGGAAGCCAAAATACTGGCATACACGTTCGGATGGTAGTCCAGCCGTTGCAAGACTTCCTCCACCCGCCGACGGCTGTCGGTCGACACGCCGCCCCGTCCGTGCAGCACCCTGTCCACGGTCCCCACCGACACGTCAGCCATCCGCGCTATGTCCTTTATACGTATTTTACCCGTCATGTATACAAGTCTACATATTATTCATAACCAACATATTAAGTCACCCAGACCCCGATTCCCCCCGAAACACGGCCCCACGCCTTTGGCAGCACACCTGTGCCCGTCCGGGAGCGCGCCTGTACCCGCCCGGCGGATTACCTGTGCCAACAAGGAGGCACACCTGTACTCCCGGCGGTCCACACGCGCACGCGCGAAAGCAATCCCAACATTCCCGACACAAATATAGGAGAAATTCTTGTATTCCGAAAATTTGTGTGTATCTTTGTGCCCGCACACAGAAGCCTTAGGCTACTAGTGAAAGACACCGTATGCAAGGTTTATCGTTCGCACAGTCAGGTTCTTACATTACAGCCTCGGCCTTGGTGCCAATCCGAAAGCATATTGTGACTTTTAATAGTATAGAATTATGGGAAAAAAAATCGTTACTTTAGGTGAGATTATGCTGAGACTGTCTACACCGGGAAACACTCGTTTCGTACAATCCGACTCCTTCGACGTAGTATATGGTGGTGGCGAGGCAAACGTGGCCGTCAGCTGTGCCAACTACGGCCATGATGCTTATTTCGTCACGAAATTGCCCAAGCACGAGATTGGCCAGTGTGCAGTGAATGCCCTGCGCAAGTATGGCGTAAAGACCGACTACATAGCCCGTGGCGGAGACCGCGTAGGCATCTACTATCTGGAGACCGGTGCCTCGATGCGCCCCAGCAAGGTGATTTACGACCGCGCACACTCAGCCATCGCCGAGGCCGACCCCTCCGATTTCGACTTCGATGCCATCATGGAAGGAGCAGCATGGTTCCACTGGTCGGGCATCACCCCTGCCATCTCGGACAAGGCAGCCGAACTGACCCGCCTGGCCTGCGAGGCAGCCAAGCGCCACGGAGTAACGGTTTCTGTCGACTTGAACTTCCGCAAGAAACTGTGGACCAAGGAAAAAGCACAGTCCATTATGAAACCCCTGATGAAGTACGTCGATGTCTGCATAGGCAACGAAGAAGATGCCGAGCTGTGCCTGGGCTTCAAGCCCGATGCCGACGTAGAAGGCGGCAAGACCGACGCTGAAGGCTACAAGGGCATCTTCAAGGCTATGGCCAAGGAGTTTGGCTTCAAGTACGTCATCTCGACACTGCGCGAGTCGTTCTCGGCTTCCCACAACGGCTGGAAGGCCATGATATACAACGGAGAGGAGTTCTACGAATCCAAGCGCTACGACATCAACCCCATCGTGGACCGCGTAGGCGGTGGCGACTCGTTCTCGGGCGGCATCATCCACGGCCTGCTGACTAAGGCCACACAGGGCGAAGCCCTCGAATTTGCAGTAGCCGCATCGGCCCTGAAGCACACCATAAACGGCGACTTCAACCTCGTCTCTGCCGAGGAAGTGGAAGCCTTGGCAGGCGGCGATGCAAGCGGCCGCGTACAACGCTGACCCGACACGGCAAGGAAACGCGGCACAGATCGCCCGCCGGGCGCAAAGCCGCCTCCCCTGCTTTGGGAATGAAGAAAAAACATCAACCAACCGGGCAAGGAGGAACAGGAGCCGGCATACTCCTGCTGCCCCGGCCTGCACTTGATTATACAAACGAACAAAAGAACAAAACAATGGCAAAGTTTGACAAAATAGCCGTACTGAACAAAATCGGTTCTACCGGCATGGTCCCCGTATTCTACCACAAGGACGCAGAAGTGGCAAAGAAGGTCGTAAAAGCCTGCTACGAAGGCGGTGTCCGCGCTTTCGAGTTCACCAACCGTGGCGACTTCGCCCACGAGGTGTTTGCCGAAGTAGTGAAGTTTGCAGCCAAGGAATGCCCCGAAATGGCTTTGGGCGTAGGCTCCGTAGTCGACCCCGCCACGGCAGCACTCTACCTGCAACTGGGTGCCAACTTCGTTGTGGGCCCGTTATTCAACCCCGAGATAGCCAAGGTGTGCAACCGCCGCCTGGTGGCCTACACGCCGGGATGCGGCAGCGTGTCCGAAGTAGGCTTCGCACAAGAGCTGGGCTGCGACCTCTGCAAGATATTCCCCGGCGACGTGCTCGGCCCCAAGCTGGTGAAAGGAATGCTCGCCCCCATGCCCTGGTCCAAACTGATGGTAACGGGCGGCGTAGAGCCTACACAGGAGAACCTCACGGCATGGATTAAGTCTGGCGTATTCTGCGTAGGCATGGGTTCAAAGCTCTTCCCCAAGGACAAGGTAGCAGCCGAGGACTGGAACTACATCACAGAGAAGTGTAAAGAGGCCTTGGCTTACATAGCCGAGGCAAGAAAATAAAATCTTACACTATGGCTTGAGACTAACACTCCCAAGCCATGTTTCATTCATTTTGTTTAAAGGTGTTTAAAGGGAACAGAGGGTACTCTCAGGAGTATCCTCTTTCTCTATGCCGCCTTCCGAGACAGAAAACGGCAACCACCCCTCGGCATATAGTTAGGAAAAAGATATGGAAACCCCACTCGAAGAAGAACTGGGCAAAGCCCTCAAAGCCCAAAAACTGACGCTCGCCACCGCCGAGAGCTGCACCGGGGGCGGCATAGCAGCCCTCGTCACCTCGGTCCCGGGTAGCTCCGAATACTTCAAAGGCGGCATCGTGGCCTACTCCAACGAAGCAAAAACCAATCTGCTGGGAGTCCGCCCAGACACCCTGGAGCAACACGGAGCCGTGAGCCGGGAGACCGTGAGCGAAATGGCAGCAGGAGCCATGCGGGCCTTCAGAGCCGACTGCGCCGTGGCAACCTCGGGCATCGCCGGACCCGGAGGAGGAACACCCGACAAACCGGTAGGTACCGTCTGGATAGCCATAGCCTGCAAAAACGAAATTATTACCATGCAGCAAAGCGGAGACAAAGGCCGCACGGCCAATACCCAAAGAGCAATACACAACGCTCTTTCCCTGCTCCTCAAACGACTAAAGTAGAGAAAAAACTATCATACAGTTAATTCTTCCTGCCAAAGTTTGCTTAATAGCAATAAAAGTACTTACTTTGCACCCTGCTTGGAATAGCTTAGATATAAATCAATAAACAAGAGATAGAAAAATGTCAAAGATTTGTCAAATTACCGGTAAGAGAGCCTTGCGAGGCAACAACGTTTCACACTCAAAACGAAGAACAAAGAGGACCTTCGATCTAAACTTGTTTAACAAGAAATTCTACTACGTAGAAGAGGATTGTTGGATTAGCTTGAAGATTTGCGCCAACGGTTTGCGCGTCATCAACAAGAAGGGCCTGGACGCTGCGCTGAAGGAAGCTGTAGCCAAGGGCTATTGTGATTGGAAAAGTATAAAAGTAATAGGCTAAAAAGGAGAACAAGAAGATGGCAAAGAAAGCAAAAGGCAACAGGGTACAAGTGATACTGGAGTGCACAGAGCAGAAAAACAGTGGCGTACCCGGCATGTCCCGTTACATCACGACGAAGAACAGAAAGAATACTACCGAGCGATTGGAGCTGAAGAAATACAACCCCTTCCTCAAGAGAGTGACCGTACACAAGGAAATAAAATAATAAATATAGACTCATCTCATGGCAAAGAAAACTGTAGCAAGCTTGCACGAAGGAAGCAAAGAGGGACGTTCATACACGAAGGTTATCAAAATGGTAAAGTCCCCCAAGACGGGTGCTTACGTCTTCGACGAGCAAATGGTACCCAACGAAAAAGTACAAGACTTCTTCAAGAAATGACCAGCAAAGGAACAATTCCTTTGACACAAAGCCGCCTTCCACATCTGTGAGCAGTGTGTGAGGCGGCTTTTGTCATACATCGGCAGCAGCACCGATGCCAACAAAGGAAGGCGGCTATAAACCCCAATCGGCCATTAGGCCACCGGCTGAGGTTTGGTTGTCTTTCTTCGGCTTTCCAAGCCCTTTCGTCCTCTTGCCGGCATCTTCTCTGCCGCTTTGTCTCGGCATAGCCCGCTACGCCTTCGGCAAAGGCGGCGGCCAATCTGCACGGTGGCAGAACGAAACCGCTTTGGAGTCTCTAATGGCCGATTTGGGATAAAAAGAGCGGTCGCAAAGGGCTTTTGACTCTTCGCGACCGCTCTTCCATATTGCCTTTGCACGGCCACATCTGCCGCCAACCACTTGCCCGGACAATCCATCACCCCGGACCGAAGGCGACGACACGTCGCCGACACACGCAGCGGCAAGGCAAGCCCGCCCCGTCAGCCGGGCAGTTTATTCGTTGCCTGGTCGGGGAAAACCACTGTAGGGCTGAAGCGTTTGGCCTCCTCGAAATCCATCAACGCATAGGACATGATTATCACGATGTCGCCAGGCTGCACCTTGCGGGCCGCAGCCCCGTTGAGGCACACCTTGCCCGAACCGCGCTCGCCCTTTATGATGTAAGTCTCAAAACGCTCGCCGTTGTTGTTGTCAACAATGGCCACCTTCTCGCCCGCAATCATGTTTGCAGCATCCAGCAAATCCTCGTCTATGGTAATGCTCCCCATGTAATTCAAGTTGGCCTCGGTGACGCGGGCACAATGAATTTTCGATTTCAGAACTTCTATCATCATACTTTTCTGCCATTTATGCACGCCGACAGGCCCCGCAGCCAGCGTGCCTGCCTGCGGGTCTTAATAATCTATATGGTCTATCAGGCGTACCTCGCCGCAATACACCGTGACGCACCCCACTGCGTAGGACGTGTCGTGCCAGTCGGCGATTGCCTGCAACGTGTTGCCATCCACAATCTCAAAGTATTCCAGCCTCAAGCCCGGCACGGCAGCGATGCCTTGCTCCACAAACCGCTTCGTTTCTTCTACCGTATGTTCCTTTGCGTAAGGGCGGCTCGCAAAAAGTATCTGCGAAATCCGGGCCGCATCCTGCCGCTCGCCGTCCGACAGACGGGCATTGCGGCTGCTCAGGGCCAGCCCGCTCTCCTCGCGCACCTCGGGGCATCCAACGATTTCGACAGGCAAGCGCAGCTGCCGCACCATTTCGCGGACAATGGCCAGCTGCTGGAAATCCTTCTCGCCGAAATAGGCCCGCTGGGGCTTCACGATGTCAAACAGCTTGCTCACCACCTGGCACACGCCGTTGAAGTGTCCCGGGCGATACTTCCCTTCCATCACCGTGTCCAAAGGAGGATAGCTGAACCGGCGCGTGTCGGGCTGAGGATACATCTCCTCCACCGAAGGGGCGAAAGCGAACGTTGCGCCACAAGCCTCAAGCAGCTCGCAGTCGGCCTCCAACGAACGCGGATATTTGGCCAAATCGTTCTTATCGTTGAACTGGGTAGGATTGACAAAAATGCTCACTACCGTCACGTCGTTTTCGGCCACGCAACGTTTCACCAACGATGCATGACCGGCATGAAGGGCACCCATCGTAGGCACCAGCCCCACGCGCTTACCTTGGGCTTTCAAGGCCGACAAGTCTACCTGCAAGTCCTTGATTGTATGCACTATTTTCATTGTAACAGAGGTTATAAAAAACAGTCGTTTTCATAAAATCGCTGCAAAATAAGCTATTATTTGCCACATAAGGAAATAAAAGGAAGCCTTACTGAAAAAAAACTTACCCGCCGGACAGCCCCGCCACCCCACAGTCGGCCGGGCTGTCCGGCATGACAAGCTACAAGAACCGCCTGCAGGAGCACACCTTTGCCCAGAAACGGGCACACCTGCGCTCCCCGCCGGGCACAGGTGTGCCGCCATAGAGGCACAGGAGCACCCCCGGAAGGGCACAACGTCCGACAACCGAACTGCCACCCGAGAGAAGTATTCCAGGCTGAGGCACAAGCGGTTAACAAAACATAAGGAATTATAAAGCAAGCCGTTTTAGCCCATCCTGCATTTTTTTCGTATCTTTGCGGGGTAATTGAGAACATTGTTATTATGACGAAGGCTAACAAGGTTTTATTTATCACCCAAGAGATTACCCCCTACGTCGCCGAGACGGAGATGTCCCACGCAGGCCGCTACTTGCCTCAAGCCATCCAAGAGAAAGGACGGGAAATAAGAACGTTCATGCCTAAATGGGGAAACATAAACGAACGCCGCAACCAACTGCACGAAGTTATACGCCTGTCGGGCATGAACCTCATCATCGACGACACAGACCACCCGCTCATCATCAAGGTGGCATCCATACAATCGGCCCGCATGCAGGTCTACTTCATCGACAACGACGATTACTTCCAGAACCGGCTACAGGTCGTGGACGAAAACGGTGAGGAATACGAAGACAACGACGCACGCACCATCTTCTACGCCCGTGGCGTACTCGAAACGGTCAAGAAGCTGCGCTGGTGTCCCGACATCATCCACTGCCACGGCTGGATAGCGGCCCTCGCCCCGCTCTACATCAAGAAAGCCTACAAGGACGAACCGTCTTTCAGAGGCTCCAAAGTCATATTCTCGCTCTACGGGGACGAGTTCAAGCAGAACTTCCACGACGACTATCCGGCCAAGCTGGCGCTGAAAGGCGTCACGAAGAAAGACGTGGCCGTGCTCAAGTCGCCCATCAACTACGCCACGCTGTGCAAACTGGCCATCGACTTCTCGGACGGCATCGTGCTGCACAGCCAGCACGTCAATGCCGACGTGGTAGCCTACGCACGGCAACAGGGCAAACCCATCCTGGACTACCACACGCCCGACAGCATGGCCGATGCCTGCAACGACTTCTACGACAAAGTGTGGGGCGAAGAATAGGGACAAACACAACACACGTGCCAAGCAAAGACAACAACCCAAGCGATAAAATGAGAACAAGACACATAGGCTTGCTCTTGCTCGCCGCCGTGGCCTGGGCCTCGTGCGACGACAGCACAGCCACCTTAGGAATAGACATGCTGCCCCAGGAGGACGGCATCGCCACTCACACCACTACCTACACCGCCCAGTCGCGCTCGGTGGCCGTAGACTCGGTCTACGCCAAGACCAGCACGGGCTACGTGGGTGCCTACACCGACCCTAAGTTTGGCTACTACGAGGCCAGCTTCCTGACCGAGCTGAACTGCACGAACAACTACAGGATACCGGCCCGATACGTGGGCGACGACACCAACCGCACCGGGACCGGGACCGTAGCGGGCGACACGGTGGCATCCGTCGACCTGGTGATTTACTACGAAGACTGGTTTGGCGACTCGCTCAACGCCTGCCGGCTGAACGTCTACGAGCTGAACCGCAAGCTGGAACGCAACCGCTACACCGACATCGAGCCCGAGCAGTACTACGACCCCGCCGACCTGCTGACGAGCAAAGCCTACACGGCCTTCGACACGTCCGTGCCCGACTCCGTGCGCTTCGCCACGGACGACAGCGGCAACAGCACCTACTACCCGCACATCACCCTGCCCCTGTCCAAGGAATTGGGCAACGAGCTGCTGCGCCGCAACTGGGAACACCCCGAGGACTTTGCCGATGCCGAGACGTTCATCGACCGCGTGTTCAAGGGCGTGTACATCGAGAACGACTACGGCGACGGCACCATCCTCTACATCGACCGCGTGGACCTGCAACTGACGCTCTGCTTCCATGTGGTCGACTCGCTGGGCTACAAAATGTCGTGCCAAGACGGCAGCGACTCGCTGCAATACCTCGTCAGCACGGCCTTCTCGTCCACCAAGGAGGTGCTCCAGGCCAGCCGCTTCCAGTCTCCCGAGACCAAGCGCATAGCCGCCGAGGAGACCGGGTGGACCTACCTGAAGTCGCCCGCAGGCATCTTCACCGAAATCACCCTGCCCTACGAACAGATTGCCGCCGAGCACGCCGCAGACACCATCAACGCCGTGCGCCTGTCCTTCACCAACTACCGGCAGGACGACGGCGGCGACTACGCCATGCAGGCGCCCCAGAACGTACTGCTGCTGCGCAAGGAAGAATTGGGCAGCTTCTTCGAGGAGAACCAGGTGAACGACAACCTCACCTCCTTCCTCGCCACTCACAACGCCTACGGCAACAACGAATACACCTTCAGCAACATAGCACGGCTGGTGACCACCTGCATCAACGAGAAGAACAATGCCCGCCTGGCAGCACGCCAGGCCGCCGGAGATGCCTGGGACGAGGCGCAATGGGAAGCCCAGTGGAAGGCTCAGCACCCGGACTGGGACAAGGTGCTGCTCATCCCCGTCAACGTGGTCTACGACACGAGTACCTCCTCGTCCACCATCACGAGCATCGAGCACGACCTCAGCCCCAGCTACGTCCGCCTGCAAGGAGGGCCCACGGGCGAGGAACTGAAGGTAGAGGTGACCTATACCAGCTTCAACGCCGACTGAGGCCGGAGCGGCACCCTGCCCGCCCCCTTCCCACAACAAGACGAGCGGCACGCCCGCACCCCTCTCACCCCCCAGTGACAACACGCAGCGGGGCGGCGCGGGTGTGCAGGCGTGCCGCTCGTCTTCTATCCTCTCCGGGGAGGGGGCGGTAGCCCTTATGCCCCTCCTCCCCCTGCCTACGGGCGGCAGTCGACGGCCACCTTCATCACTCCCTCCCGGCGGGCCTCGAAGATGCGGTAGCCCTCGTCGATGTCGGCCAGGCGGCAGCGGTGCGTGATGAGCGGCGTGGCATCCAGCCGCCCCTCGGCAATGAGGCGCAGTATCTCGGCACAGTCGCAGCCGTCCACCCCGCCCGTCTTGAACGTCAGGTTCTTGCCGTACATGTCCGGCAGGGGCAGCACCTGCGGACGGTCATACATGGCCACGACCACCACCGTGGCGTTGGGCCGGGCGCACTGCCAGGCCAGCCCGAAGGTGTCGGCCCCGCCGGCCACCTCCATCACCACGTCGGCCCCGCCGTGCCCACTGTGGGCCAGCACGAAGTCGCGACACTCCGCCGGACTCGTCACCAGCACGCCCGGGTAGTGCCGCCGCACAAACTGCGCCCGCTCCGCCGACCGCTCGCACACAATCACCCGCGCCGGCCGCCTCAGCAGCACGCACAGCAGCGTGCAGATGCCCGTCGGCCCGGCCCCGATGATGAGCACCGTGTCCTCGCCCCCGACGATGCCGCCGATGCGCGTCGCCCAGTAGCCCGTGGCCAGCAGGTCGCCTGTGAAGAGGGCCTGCTCGTCGCTCACCCCCTGGGGGATGCGCGTCAGGCCCTGGTCGGCGTGGGGCACGCGCACCGCCTCGGCCTGCCCGCCGTCTATGCGGCAGCCCAAGGCCCAGCCGCCGTCGGGGTCGGTGCAGTTGTTCACGAAGCCCCGGCGGCAGAAGTAGCACTCGCCGCAGAAGGTCTCCACGTTCACCGCCACGCGGTCGCCCGGAGCCACGCTCCTCACCGCCGCGCCCACGGCCTCCACCACGCCCACCATCTCGTGCCCCACCGTCACGCCGGGCACCGCCCTCGGCACGCTGCCATGCTTTATGTGCAAGTCGCTGGTGCAGATGCTTGCCAGCGTGACGCGCACCAGTGCGTCGCGCTCGTCCCTCAACACCGGGCGGGGCTTCTCCAGCAGCTCGAACCGCCCGCGTTCCACGTAAGTATATGCCAACATAGTCTCTCGCATTTTTTCCGGCAAAGGTAGCAAATCCGCCCCTACCCTGCCCCCAGCGTCCCGCATAAACTTCCCCCCTCAGCCGCCCGCCAACAGCTAAAGGAAGTTAAATGCAAGCAAAATAGCCCACAGGATGAAAAATAGCCCACGAAAAACTTGCATATACCACCCCGTTCGCTAATTTTGCATGCGGAACCTTCAACAATCGGTACACAATATGAAAAGAGCACATTCCACATCCTTCCACACACAAAAGACCAACGACTCCTCTTGGCAGAACGGGCACCGGCTCGCTGCCAAGAGGAGTCTTGCATACTGAGGAGTGGCGGCGCACGGACATCCGCACACCCGCCCGCGCGCCACGCCCCAAAGTCAAAGGCACCCTCCCGCCGACAATAGCAAGTATGCTGTCGCAATAAGTGCCCGCATGCAAGCCTATAAAGACCTATTATTAATACCTAAAAAGAACGTTATGAAAAAGACCGCTTTGCTACTTTCCGCCTTTAGACTACGCGCATATTACCCGCAGCGGCCAAGCTGCCAAAGACACCCTTGCCTACGTGTTCAACCGAGGCGAGAAAGAGGGCTTTGTGCTGGTGGCAACTTGTTATGCCGTGAAGCAAGAGCCTGTTTAAGTTTTGCCAGTTAGTAATTTAGTCAGGTCTCTTTTGAGTCCCTTTGCGAGGATGCTCAAAATAGACCCAAGCAAAATTTAAACAGGCGCTAAGAGGTGAACTTTATTTACGAACCGATAAACATGTAAGCGACCATGAAGAAAGCATTCCTTTGCCTATTTCTGCTCCTGCCCCTCGCTGCGGCGGGAAGCGGCCCCGACGGCCTCGCCCCATCCGGCAATGCGGCACGTGCCCCCGACATCAAGCCACAGAGGGGAGACAGCACGGCCATCCCCATGCACCGAAACAGGTTCAGCAGCCTGTTGGAGCGGCTGATGCAGGGTTCCGACAAAGGGACGGAGAGAGACACCGCCTCCTCCATCGTAGGCAACGCGCGGGACTGCATACACCTGTCGCAACGCGAGGTCTCCTTCCCCCGCGAGGGAGGCAGCGTGGTCATCACCACCCGGGGCAGCGACTGGTGGTTCTGCTCCGTGACCGTGGACGGTACATCCTATCCCTACAACAACGTCGAGGACTTGCTGGACCACCACACCTGCGACACCTACGGCTGGCTGACCGTCAGCGTGAGCAAGGACAACGCGTGGGCCGACCGCGAGATAACCCTCACCGCCACCCCCAACGACACGGGCCGTCCGCGCTCCTTCCTGATAGAGCTGCAGGCGGACAACTACTTCGACCGCATCAGCGGCACGCAGGAGTAACCTCTCGACGGCGACATGCAGGAAACAGACCGATAGATCAATTACATGCTTAATCACAAAATCTAAGACCACGACCACGAAGAAAATATTCCTTTGCCTATTTCTGCTCCTGCCCCTCGCTGCGGCGGGAAGCAGCCCCGACAGCCTCGCCCTCTCCGCCGACAGCGTGGAGCTGAGGTGGCTCGCCTCGGCCAAATGGATAGCGGTGGAGGGGCGCGGCTGGTGGATAAGCAGCGTGGAGGTGGACGGCTTCGAGTTCCACACCACCGCCGCCGAACGCCGCGACATGGCGCAAGGCGCCCCTTCAGCCATAACGTCGACTGGCTGACGGTGAGCACCGAGCCGAACGGCATCCTGCTCCACGCCGAGACGAACAACCACCACTCCCGGCACCGCAGGTTCAGCCTGGAGGTGCGGCAAGGCCGACAGACGGCAACGCTGACGGGCACACAAGGCTGTATGCTCGCAGGCGGGGGAGTGGACCTCATCGTGCCCTCGCACCGCGAAGTGACGCTCCCCGCCACGGGAGGCCAAGCCGAGGTGCGCACCCTGTACAAAGGCTGGTGGGTGACAAGCATCACCACGGACGGGCAGCGGCTGCGGCTCGACAACGCCCACGGTATGCCCGACCGGCGGGGACGACTCCACATAGAGCATCAATGGCTGACCGTCGACATAACCCCCGCGCCCGATGGCAGGGGACGGACAATCACCCTCACCGCCGCCCCCAACGACACGGGCCGTCCCCGCACCTTCGCCCTGCACCTCAGCTCGGGCGAGACCTATACCGACATCAGCGGCACGCAGGCGCAGGGAGACCCAAGCCGCAGCCCACAATCACAGAATGCAACCACACAGAGCGAAGCCATTGACAACCATCATTACTAATCCCTAAAAAGCAAGTGTTATGAGAAAAGCTATTTTGTTACTTTCCGCCCTTAGCCTCTGCGCATGTGCGGACGAGGCGGACAACCTGAAGCCGCAACCGCAGGAAGACCCCATCGAGAACCGGCAAGAAGAGGAAGACCCGTGGGCCGAGGGCATCACCCTCTCTGCCGACAGCCTGATGCTGGGCGGGCGCGTAGACACCCAAGGCGTAGAGATAGCCCAAAGGGGCTGGTGGATAAACAGCGTGGAGGTGGAAGGCGAGGTGACCCTCACCACCGAGGCCGAGCGCCAGGCCATGAGCCTGGGCGAGGCATACAGGAACGTGTTCGACTGGGTGACCGTCAGCACCGAGCCGGATGCCATCATCGTCTCCGTGACCGCCAACCCGAGCAGCGACGCTCCCCGAACCTTCCACATAGAGGTGCAGGGCGGCGACAAGACCAAAGTCATAACCGGCACGCAGGAGCCTCTGCGCGTCGGTGACTGGGGCGACCAGGTGTTCCTGTCGCGCAACGTGCTGTTCTTCCCGGCCGACGGCGGCCACGAGACGGTGACCACCGGAACGTCACGCTGGTGGCTGGGCAACATCTCGATAGACGAAAACTGGTACCGCCCAAGCCAGCAGGAGGCAAACGCCCTTGAGAAGGGCAACCTCGAGGCCACCTACGAATGGCTGCACGTGCACATCACCGACGACCCCGCCACCGAAGGCCGCACGCTGGAGCTGACCGTCGAGCCAAACAACACGGGCAACCCCCGCACCTTCGACATCTCCATACAGGCCGGCGACTACTTCTGCCACATAGACGGCACGCAACCCTCGCAAGGCACGTGGGAGGACGTGATTGGCCTGTCGCAACGCGAGGCAACCTTCCCCCGCGAGGGAGGCAGCGCGACGGTGACCACCGCGACCGACCTCTGGACGCACCGATTCACGGACATCGACGGGCACACCCGGCAGTTCAACCTGAAGGAGACCGAAGACTTCGAGAACGGCAACGTGGAAAAGACCTTCGAGTGGCTGCACCTGCGCATCACCGACGACCCCGCCACGGGTGGCCGCACCCTGGAGATGACCGCCGACCGCAACTACACGGGCAGCCCCCGCTCCTTCACCATCTACCTGCAAGCAGGCAACTACTTCGACTGCATCACGGGGAGGCAGGATTAGTTGACGAGTTGACATGGGTCCTCGTCAACTAATCCCTCGTCAACTGATACCTCGTCACCTACCCCCCAACTCACTGGGCCGCAGCCCGAAGGAGCGGCACGAGAGGCTGTCGAGCTTCACGGCCCACACCTGGACGTTGCGCACGGCAGGCTCGGAGTAGCCGCAGGGGGCGGCGGTGTAGTGGCGCATCATCAGGTCGAGGGCGCGGCGCTTCTCGGCCATGTCCTCGACGAGGCGCACACGTCCACGGCACACCACGCTGCGCGACTTCATGCTGTAGCTGCAAGCCATCTGCTCGTGCATCCACACCAGCTCGTGCCCGTGGCAGAAGGTGATGCACACCTGCGGGCGACGCTTCACGAGGGCCTGCTTCGTGCCCGCGGGGCCGGAGTGGAGGTAGACCACCCCGTCGGCGTAGGCAAAGTTCATGGGGACGACGTAGGGGTTACCCTCGTCGTCGGTGATGCCCACCATGCAGTAGGGGCAACTCTGTATGACGGACTCTATTTCCTTTGGGTCGGTTATGTCTATGGTCTTCATCGTTCTGTGTGTGTGTCTATGTGGTTAAACGCGCGACTCATGCTCAGTCCACCAGGGCGAAGTCCAGCTGCTTTTTCTCCAGGTTGGCACGTGCCACGCGCACGGTGACGGGGTCGCCCAGGCTGTAGGTGTGGTGGCGGCGGCGGCCACGCAGGCAGTAGTTTTTCTCGTCGAACTCGTAGTAGTCGTCGTCCAGGTCGCGTATGGGCACCATGCCTTCGCACTTGTTCTCGTTCAGCTCCACGTACAGGCCCCACTCGGTGACACCCGAGATGACGCCGTCGTAGGTCTGCCCCAGGCGGTCTTGCATGAACTCCACCTGCTTGTACTTCACGCTGGCCCGCTCGGCGTTGGCGGCCAGTTGCTCCATGCTGCTGCTGTGCTCGCACAGGGCCTCGTACTTGCGCTCGGAGACGCTGCGTCCGTGCTCGTCCAGGTAGCGGGTGAGCAGGCGGTGCACCATCAGGTCGGGGTAGCGGCGTATGGGCGAGGTGAAGTGCGTGTAGTAGTCGAAGGCCAGCCCGTAGTGGCCTATGTTGTGGGTAGAGTAGCGTGCCTTCTGCATGGCGCGTATGGAGACGGTCTCTATGAGGTTCTCCTCCTTCTTGCCCTGCACGTCGTCGAGCAGGCGGTTGATGGAGGTGGAGACCTCGGCCTTGCTGCCCGTGGTGCGCAGGCGGTAGCCGAAGCGGGCTATGAACTGCGAGAGGTTCTCCAGCTTCTCGGGGTCGGGCAGGTCGTGTATGCGGTAGGGGAACACCTTAGGCTTACGTCCCTCGGGCACGCGGCCTATGCGCTCGGCCACGGTGCGGTTGGCCAGCAGCATGAACTCCTCCACCAGCTTGTTGGAGTCCTTGGCCACCTTGAAGTAGACGCGCAGGGGCTTGCCCTTGGCATCGACCTCGAACTTCACCTCGTAGCGGTCGAAGTTGATGGCACCCGCCTCGAAACGCCGCTGCCGCAGGAGCTTGGCCAGGCAGTCGAGCTGCGTCAGCTCGGGCTTGAAGTCGCCTTCGCCCCCCTCCAGTATCTGCTGCACCTCCTCGTAGGTGAAACGGCGGTCGCTCTTGATGACGGTGTGGACAATACGCGAGTCGAGCACGCGGGCATCGTTGTCCATGCGGAAGATGACGGAGTAGGCCAGCCGCTCTTCGTCGGGACGCAGCGAACAGAGGTCGTTGCACAGCCGTTCGGGCAGCATGGGTATGGTGCGGTCCACCAGATAGACCGACGTGGCCCGCTTCTCAGCCTCCTTGTCGATGACGGAGCCTTCGTGCACGTAGTAGGACACGTCGGCAATGTGCACCCCTACCTCCCACAGGCCTTCGCCTGCCGGGCGGATGGAGAGAGCGTCGTCAAAATCCTTGGCATCGCGGGGGTCGATGGTGAACGTGGGCATGGGGCGGCAGTCCTCACGGCGCGCTATCTCCTCGGCGGGGATGCCTGCCGGTATTTTGTCGGCAGCTTCCTCCACGGCTTTGGGGTAGGCATAGGGCAGGCCGAACTCGGCCAGGATGGCATGCATCTCGGTGTCGTTGTCGCCGGCGCGTCCCAGCACGGCTACCACTTCGCCTATGGGGTTCTTGGAGCGGTCGGGCCACTCAACGACCCTCACCACGGCCTTGTCGCCATTGCGCCCGCCCTTGAGGCGTTCCTTGGGTATGAAGATGTCGTTGGCCAGCGTGCGGTTCTCGGTGACCAGGAAGGCATATCCCTTGGTCACCTCCAGCGTGCCCACGAAGTTGTCGTTGGCCCGCTTCAGTATCTCTACCACCTCGCCTTCAGCCCCTCTTCCACGCCGCTTGGCGTAGAAGGCAATGCGCACAATGTCGTTGTTCATGGCGTGGGCCGAGTTGCGCTCGGCTATGAAGATAGGCTCTCCCCCGTCCTCGGGGATGAAGGAGTTCTTCCCGTTGCTCTTACGCTGGAAGGTACCCACCATCTCCACCCCACGGGTGTTGAGCTTATACTTGTGGGCATCGACCTCGACGATGTAGTCATCGTCCTTCAGCTCGGAGAGCAGGTCCACACACAGCATTTTGAGGGGGTGCGTGTTGAGGCGCAACTGGTCGAAGATGAACCTCAGCGACAACACCTCGCCGGGCCTTTCGTGGAAGAAGTCCAGCAATATTTTGGCCAGCTCTTTCTTCTTCATGCGCTTACCGGCCTTCTTTTCCTTTTTATCCTTTTTCTTGCTACACATTGTCTCGCGTATTAAAATATGAATATGTATGTTCCTCAGTTGATGCGAAAGTCAAGGCCGGGACGTTCCTGCAGGTAGTTGATGAACGCACGTCCCACCGAGAGCCTGGCGTTGCGTGAAACGAGGTCGACGCTAACCTGGCTGTCAGGGTCGGTCACCTTGAAACACAGTTCCGCGCTGCCCGGATGTTGCCGCGTCATCTCGGCAAGCTCGTCCACCAGCCCCTTGTCGAGCAGACCCAAGGGAACGAGTATGGTAATCCGTTCTATCAGCTTCTCTTTCACGTCGGGCAACAGGTCGATGGAGGTCACTTTCAGTTCCAGTTGGTCCTGCTTCCAGGGGCGAGGCTGACACCGGGCCTTGATGTAGATGAAGGTACCCTCTTGCAGATAACCTTGGAAGGTCACCCAGTCGTTGCCGAAGAAGGGCAGCTCAGCCGAGCCGGAGTAGTCTTCTATCTTGGCTATGCCGTAGGGGTTGCCATTACGGGCCGTTCCCCGGCGCAGGGCTGTGACGATGCCTCCCATCGTGATGTCGCGCCCCGCCAAGGCAGAAAGGTCCTTATCATCCACCTCGGACATGTGCGTATTGCAGACATGCTCCAACACCACTGCATACTCGTCCAGCGGATGAGCCGACAGGTAGATGCCCACCAGCTCGCGCTCCTTGTTCAGGCGGTATATGTCGCTCCAGCGTTCGGCCTGCGGCACTTCGGGAGTGGTGACGGGCAGGGCGTTCTCACCGCCGAAGAGGCTGCTTTGGGAGCGTGCCTTGTCTTGCTGAAAACGGTTACCATAGCGGATAAGCACTTCGCTGAAGGCTTCGTTCTTGGCATTGAGCGCAAAATACTGCTCGCGGCGCACCTCGCCAAAGCAGTCCAATGCCCCGGCCAAAGCCAGGTTCTCCAGGTTCTTGCGATTGCACGAGTTGAGGTTGACGCGCTGCACGAAGTCGAACACCGAGGTGAAGGGGCCACCCTTGCGACGCTCCTCGACGATGGCCTGCACGGCACTCTCGCCTACCCCCTTGACCGCGCCGAGGCCGAAACGCACGTTGCCCTCGGCGTTGACGGTGAACTTCAGGTTGCTCTCGTTCACGTCCGGGCCAAGCACCTTGATGCCCATCGCCCGGCACTCGTCCATCAGCTTGGTGATGTCCACGATGTTGGACAAGCTGCGGCTCATGACGGCTGCCATGTACTCCGCCGGATAGTTGGCCTTCATGTAGGCCGTCTGGTAGGCCACCCAAGAGTAGCACGTGGCGTGCGACTTGTTGAAGGCGTAGGAGGCGAACTTCTCCCAGTCGGCCCATATTTTTTCGAGCACCTTGGGGTCGTGTCCGTTGGCCTGCCCGCCCGCGATGAACTTGGGCTTCATGTGGTCCAGCTTGTCGCGCAGCTTCTTTCCCATGGCCTTGCGCAAGGCATCGGACTCGCCACGCGTGAAGTTGGCCAGCAGGCGCGACAGCAACATGACCTGCTCCTGGTAGACGGTGATGCCATACGTGTCCTTGAGGTACTTCTCCATGATGGGTATGTCGTACTCGATGGGTTTGCGCCCCTGCTTGCGGTCGATGAAGTCGGGGATGTAGTCCATAGGTCCCGGGCGGTAGAGGGCATTCATGGCTATGAGGTCCTCGAAGGTGCTGGGCTGGAGCTCGCGCAGGTACTTCTGCATCCCGGCGGACTCGAACTGGAAAGTGCCGATGGTATGTCCCTCGCAATAGAGCTTGTAGGTGGCCGGGTCGTCGATGGGTATCTTGTCTATATCCACCTCGATGCCCCGGTGCTGGCGCACGTTCTCCACGGCCTCCTTCAGTATGGAGAGGGTCTTCAGTCCCAGGAAGTCCATCTTGATGAGTCCCGTCTCCTCGATGACCGAGCCTTCGTACTGGGTGACCAGCATCTTCTCGCCCGTCTCCTTGTCGTCCGCCGTGCTCACGGGCACCCAGTCGGTGATGTCGTCGCGGCAAATGATGGTGCCGCAGGCGTGTACACCCGTGCCGCGCACGTTGCCTTCGAGCATCTTGGCATACTTCAAGGTGTCGCGCACCAGGGGGTCGGGCGAAGCCTCGGCGGCCCGCAGCTCGGGCACGTACTCGATGGCGTTCTTCAGGTTGAGTTTCTTGTCCGGTATCTTGTCGGGCACGAGCTTCGTCAGGCGGTCCGACTCGGCCAGCGGCAGTTTCTCCACCCGGGCCACGTCCTTGATGGCCATCTTGGCCGCCATCGTGCCGTAGGTGATGATGTGGGCCACCTTCTCCTCGCCATACTTGGCCGTCACCCAGCGCAGCACGTCGCCGCGTCCGTCGTCGTCGAAGTCCACGTCGATATCGGGCAGCGAGATGCGGTCGGGGTTGAGGAAACGCTCGAACAGCAGGTCGTACTGTATGGGGTCTATCTTCGTTATGCCCAGGCAGTAGGCCACGGCCGAACCTGCCGCCGAGCCACGCCCCGGGCCTACCCACACGCCCAGCTGCGAGCGGGCGGCGTTGATGAAGTCCTGCACGATGAGGAAGTAGCCGGGGAAGCCCATCGTCTTCATAATGTACAGCTCGAAGTTGAGCCGCTCCTTCACCTCCTCCGTCAGGGGGTCGCCATACAGCCGCCTGGCTCCCTCGAAGGTGAGCTTGGCCAGGTAGTCGGCCTCCAGCTTGATGCGGTAGAGCTTGTCGTAGCCGCCCAGCCGCTTTATCTTGGCGTTGGCCGCGTCGGCATCGAGGACCACACGGCCGTTCTCGTCGCGCGTGAACTCGTCGAACAGGTCCTGCTCACTGAAACGCTGCCTATACTCCTCCTCCGTGCCAAAGTCCTCCGGGATGGAGAAGGTGGGCATGATGGGGGCATGGTCTATGGAGTAGTACTCCACCTTGTCCAGCACCTCCAGCGTGTTGCTCAGGGCTTCGGGCACGTCCTCGAAGAGCGCGTTCATCTCCTGCCGCGTCTTCATCCACTCCTGCTTGGTGTAGAGCATACGCGTAGGGTCGTCCAGGTCCTTGCCCGTGCTGAGGCAGATGAGGCGGTCGTGGGCTTCGGCATTGTCCTCGTCCACAAAGTGCACGTCGTTCGTACACACCACCTTGATGCCGTGCTTCCGTGCCAGCCTCAGCAGCTCGGCGTTCACCTTCTGCTGCAAGGGGTAGGTGTCGTGGTTGGCACGCGTCACGGTGGCCTTGTGGCGTTGCAGTTCCAGGTAGTAGTCGTCGCCAAAGACGCTCTTGTACCACAGCACGGCCTCCTCGGCCTCCTCCATGTTGCCCGAGGCTATCTTGCGCGGCACCTCGCCGCCCAGGCAGGCCGAGCAGACGATGAGTCCCTCGCGGTAGTGCGCCAATTCGTTGCGGTCGGTGCGGGGACGCATGTAGTAGCCCTTCGTCCACGAGCGCGACACGAGCTTGATGAGGTTGTGGTAGCCCGTCTCGTTCTTGGCCAGCACGATGAGGTGCCACCCGCTCTGGTCGGCCTTGCCTTCCTTCTTGTCCATCGTGCGGTGGGCCACGTACATCTCGCAGCCTATGACGGGCTTGAACAGCCTGCCTTCGGCCTCGGCCAGCTTGGCGCGGCAGGCCGCGATGTCTTCCTCCTTGTTCGCGCTCTCCGCCTCGCCGCTCTCTATCCGGGCTATCTGTTTCTTCAGGTCCTTTATCTCGCCCTGCGGGCCGCTGTTCTTCTTGCCGACGTAGTTGAAAAACTCTTTTATGCCGAACATGTTGCCGTGATCGGTGATGGCAATGCCCTTCATGCCGTCCTGCATGGCCTTGTCTACCAACCGGCTGATGCTGGCCTGGCCGTCTAGGAGCGAATATTGCGTGTGGACGTGTAGGTGAACGAAATCTTGCATAGGTTCTGTCGATGATGTTAGTGTTTCCATGCCGGGAACCGGCACTTTTCAGCCCCTAAAGATACGCAGTCTTGCCCACTTGGCAAAACGATTTGGGCGAAACATGGATGCGGCGGGACACAACCGTGGTGCACACTTCTTCCTAAACAAGTGTGTACCAGGCTTCATTTGCGTGTCCCGGGAAAATCCTTCTTCGGGTCCCTATGCTACAGGACGAAATCGCTTTGGAGTCTGACGCCCGATTGGGATTAAGCGAAGGTGCCGTTCAATGGTTCACGATGAACTTCTGCACGTACTCCTTCCCTTCGCGGTCCGTTGCGTGCAGCACGTAGATGCCCGGAGGCAGTGTTGTTTCTGCCCGTTCCACGTCGGTGGCGCAAAGGTAGGTCTGCCCGTTTGTGCCTATGATGGCGACCACGGACAGTCTTTGGCCGCTTGTCAGCACGCAGCGTCCTCCGTCTCCCAGTTCCAACCGCACGCTTTCTGCCTGTTGGGGCGGGGCTATGGAGGTAACCCACTCTGGCAGGGGCGTGTATTTGCTCCACACCGAGCCGTATTGGTTGAAGGAGACCACGCCGTAGCGTTGGAACTTGTCTTCGGAGGGGGCTTCGCAACGGGCGGGTATCTCGTCACCGGCCTCTATGGCGTGTACTATCATGTCGTTGCCCATCCACGGCATCACGACGAATGCCGTGGTGAAGTCCTGCACGTACACTTCCAGCTTGGGGCAATACCACGTCTTCCCGGTGTTCTCGTCGGTTCTGATTTCGCAGTCCGTCACCCGCACCTCGCCCAGCGTAGGCAGCACGTCCAGGAAGAAGGGGCAGGTCGTGCGGACTGTTTCTTCTCCCTGCCGCAGGTGGCAACAGACGCGTCCTTCCTGGGTGGAGTGGCCTCCGGGTACGCTGTCTGTAGTGGTCATAAAGAAGAAGTCCACTCTTCCGAACTCCTCGAATGCATCCGGGGCTATGGTGAAAGCTGTCTCCGTGCCCGTTTCCTCTATGGGGATGGTGTACGTCTGTTCTTTCCAGTCTTTCATCTCCAGGCTCCACTCGCAGGCCGCCCCGGACGGGAGCTTCACGGTCGTACCGTCGCTCTGCACCAGCCTGTAGCGGCACACGTCGCCGTCCTTCAGCGTGGGTTGTCCTTCTGTCTGTGTGCCGTTCACTTCGGCCACTATTTTGTATTCGGGCAGTTGGGCGACCGCGCTGGTTGAAAGGCCAAGCGCGATGGCCGCAAGCAATATAATCTCTTTCATCGTGTTTAGTTCCTTTTTATCCCGTTTCACAAAATTACGATTTTGTTGGTTTCTTTCTTCCCGTCGGCATCTACGGTAATCAGTATGTATAGTCCTTTTTCCAAAGTCACAGCCGTTTCCCGTATGTCGCGGGCAGTGTACTCAATGTGGCCTCGGTAGTCTACAATGGTAACAGACTGCAAAGGCTGAGGGCTTCTTATTTCACAGGTGTTCCCGTTTATGGCGTATCGGACGTTTGTCTTGTTTGTGCTTTCATCGGTCGGGGCGGATGGCAGTTCCTTTGCTTTCAGTTCCTCGAACGTTCCCAACGTAAGGTAGGAGAACCCCTCGCCGAAGTCGTTGTACAACAATATCATTAACACCGTTTTATCGTATTTGAACAGGCTGGAGGTATGGACGGTGCATTGGTTTTCTCCGTTGATGGGGAATATGTGGCTGTTTACCCATATTTCTCCCGATTGTGCGCCTTGGAAGAAGAGCGTGATGTCCATGCTGTAATAGTATTCGTTGTCGGTTTCCTGTAGGTTGGAGAGCTGATAGTTCAGGAAAATGGGTTGTGCCTCCAGAAACACCGGGTAGGCATACTCAACCCCGTCTACCGAACATGCCACGCGGCCTTGCACAAAAGCGAAGCTGTCCACGAAGGCTTCGTCCGGTGCATCGGTCGGAATGGTGAACGTGCTTCCGGTGGCTGTGTGGTGCGTGGTGTACTGGCGTGTGCGGTTGTCGTAGAGTTGGTATGTCCATTGGGCGTTGAGGGGGGTTCCTGTCTGGTCGACGGCCTGTACGGTGTGTGCGGAATAGGCACTTCCGTATCCGGCCTTGTCGAGTCCGTCGAAGCGGACTTGTACGCCGTAGGGCTTCACGTCCCATCCTATTGCGGCTAGTGCCTCTATGGTGGCGGCATCAATGGTGAGCAGGCGTTCGCGGCTGTCGCCGGGATAGGCCATCAGCTTGTCGTTCTCGGTCTGGGCAAAGAAGCAACCGCTGCGCGATGGCTCGTAGCCTTGCGGAGAACTGTACAGGGCTATGTCACCGCCAGGCAGTTTCAGGCTCAGTCCTTGTGCCATGAAGCTGCGTATGTCGTCGGACGGCTGTCCGCACAAGTCGCCCAGCTTCCGCCCGTCGTTACCCACAACCATGTTGTCAAAGGCCGACGGGAAGCGCGACACCGAGAATGTCGTCCCTGTCTTTCCTTCCGCCAGCGAAGTGCCAAATCCCAAGATGCGTCCCAGCTGGCGTTGCAGCACGGTGAGGAGATTGACCGTTCCAGGATAGGAGACCTAGTTGTACAGCCACGTCAAGTCCCAGTCGGTATTTATGTTGATGGTTATTGTGTTTCGCATGGCATACTCTCCCACGTTGAAGTCTTGCATGTACAGACTTTCGGGTACGGCGGTCTTGGTCGCGAAGTCGGCAGAATACCCCACCGTAGTCACGGCATCCACATCCTCGGGCAAGTCTTCCGTAAAAATGAGGTCGAAGGACACGGGCGTGCTGATGTTCAGCCGTTCCTCCCACAGGTCCATAGCCATGCGCAGGCTGCGCAGGGCACTTGGGCTTATGAGAGCCGAGCCTGCCACGTAGGCTTTTAGTTTGTTTTGTCGTGAGCACACGGTTTTGTCGTAATCGGTCTCGTATCTTTGTATCAGCCGGGTCTGTCCGTGCCTTTGTAACGGTGCGCTGGGATAGTCGCCTGTTCCGTCCACGTAGGTGACTGTAAAGTTGCTGTTTACGGCCTCTTGCGCCATTGCCGCCCAAGGGATGAGGAACAGCAGCAAGCAGAGAATAGCTTTTTGTTTCATTGTATGTTTAGATTAAGTTAATCAAGGCCAAAGCCTTTGCCGTCGTCTACCGGCTGGGGCGTGAAAGACGGCTTCGGGCGTACAAATATAGAGAAAAAAGAAAACAGCCTGGGATACTTCCAATAATTTTACAAAAGCACTGCATCCGCCTACCTCCGTTTGCGCGGACAGCCGGACAAAGTGCCTGACTGCAACCGGGTTTGCCCCGGCAAGGAGGAGGCGACCGAGACCGGGACGGAAAGGCGCGGGAAGAGGGCCGCAGGGGCACACCTGCACCCGCTTGGGGGCAGACCTGTGCCCGGCAGCGGGGACTCCTGTGCCAGCCAGCGGGCACAGGTCCGCCCCCAGAAGGGCACGACAGCCGGGAGCGGGACGGAGGCGGAAGGGAGCGTCAGAAACGCCGTGGGCCGAAGCCGCCGTGATGGCGCGGACCGCCGAAACCGCCCCTGCCCTTCGCCTGCGGCACGCCGTTCTTGCCGAAGGTGTTGAGGCGGTAGATGAAGCGCAACATGCAGTAGCTGTTCACGCCGTTGTACTCGTAGACGGAGCGTCCGTTGGCCGTCAGCGAGCGGCTGATGTTGCTCTGCCGACGCAGGATGTCGTACATCTCGAAGCTGATGGTGGCCGCCCCGCCCAGGAAGGTCTGCGAGAGCTGGGCGTTCCATATCAGCTCGTTGCGGTTCATGCTGCTGTCGCGGTAGCCGCGCCGGCTCTGGTTGCCGATGTTGGTGGTGAAGGTCATGTTCCAGGGCGCAGTGAGCGTCGTGTTGGCCCCGTAGGAGAAGGTGTAGGGCCGCTGGTTGTTGGCGGGCGTCAGCTTGTCCTTCTCGATGTTGTAGGAGAGGGTGCCGTTCAGGCCCAGCTCGAACCACTCGTTGCGGTAGGCGCCGTTCAGCCGCTCGTTGAGCATGAGGTTGGTCGTGGTGTTCTTGCGTTCCACGAGGGTCTGGCTGTCGGTGAGGTAGGCCACGTTGTTGGTGTAGTAGATGTTGGAGAAGGAGTTGATGGTGAACTTCTTGTTCTTCAACGCCGTGTTGAAGATGAACATGCCGAAGGCACTCCAATTGCCGTTGATGTTCCGGGGCGTGGTGGTCCAGCCGCCGGTGGAGGCGTTGTAGACGCGGCTGTTGCTGACGCTGTTTTGCACGGCGGAGAAGTTGAAGTGGGTCATTATGCCGCGCTGGCGTTCGGCATCGTAGGTGTTGTAGAACAGGCGCATGGTATGGGTGAACGACGGTCGCAAGCCCGGGTTTCCCACGCGTACGTTCTGCGGGTTGGAGTTGTCGACGATGGGCAAGAGGTTCTCCATCGTGGGCTGGCTGCTGCGCCCGCGGTAGGTGAAGCGCAGCTGGCTCACCTTGGAGAAGCGGTAGCGAAAATCGACGTTGGGGGCAAAGTTGAAGACGTTGCGCACGGTGTCCACCATGTAGTCGCCCCGCTTGTAGGACAGCACCGTGTGCTGCGGCTGGAGCGACACGCCCGCGCTGAGCTGGTACTTGGGCCGGAGGAAGCGCAGGGCCACCGTGGCATCGTGGTTGTAGTAGCGGTACTCGGCGTACTTGCCAAGGCTGTCCACCTCGTGCGAGGCATAGTCGGGCGGCAGGGGGGAGTCGAGCGTCCAGTCGGCGTAGTCCTGCAGGTCGTAGGTGCGCTTGTCGCTCTCGCTGTAGCGGTACTGGAACTGGTAGCTGAACTGCAGGAAGGTGGCGCGGGCTATGGGCTCGCTGTAGGTGAGCTGCGCACGGTAGTTGTAGCTCGTCGTGGGGGTGGTGATGAACTGGTCGCGCACCAGCAGGGAGTCGCCGCCCAGGTAGCTGGACAGCAGGAAGTAGTAGTTGGTGGACTCGGTGTACTGCTCGGTGTCGTTGTTGGTGTAGCCGAAGCGTCCCCGGAAGGTGATGTTGCGCCCCTCGGGGCTAAGGCGGCGGTTGAGCTGCAGGGTGGCCTCGGCGTCGATGTCCTTTCCCCGGCTCAGGGAGTTGCTGTTGATGGCGTTGACGCGGATGCTCCGCAGCGGGTCCTCGGCCTCGTCGCCCATCCCGGCCAGGCTGAGGAAGTCGTTGGGATTGGACACCACGGCGTAGGGGTCGCTGCTGAAGGTGCCCGACTCGGAGGCGGAGCGGTCGTCGGAGTCGTTGTAGGAGAACCGGGGGCGGAAGATGAGGTTGGTCAGCGTGTCGGGGGTCCACTCCATGCGGAAGTCGGCACTGAACCGCTGGCTCACGTCGGTGCCGCGCGTGTTGGAGTTCGAGAAGGAGTTGCCGCTCGTCAGGAAGTCCTCGCCCGAGCCGATGCTTTCCACGTAGTTCTTGGAGTAGTTGTAGCGGGCACTGCCGCCCAGCTCTATCTTGTCGTTCTCGGTAGAGAAGTTCAGTCCGGCCCATTTCTTGGTCGTCAGGCCGTTGTTGCGCCGCCAGCGGGGACCTCCCCCGCCGCCCGAGAAGCCTTGGTCGTTGACGTTGTTCATGGAGCCTATGAAGGACACCTGGGTCTTGTCCCTGAAGTAGTTCACCATAGCGCGGGCCGAGTAGCGGTCCTCCGTGCCTCCGGCCACGTCGGCGTTGCCGAACCAGCCGGTATTCATCTCCTTCTTCACGGTGAGGTCGAGCACGGTCTCCTCCTCCCCGTCGTCGATGCCGGTGATGCGGGCCAGGTCGGACTTCTTGTCATAAGCCTTCAGGTTCTCGATGATGTCCACGGGCAGGTTCTTCAGCCCGGTGGCCACGTCGCCGCCGAAGAACTCCTTGCCGTTCACCATTATCTTGGACACGTCCTTGCCGTTTATCTTCACGTTGCCGTCGTCGTCAATCTCGGCTCCGGGCAGCTTCTTCACCAGCTCTTCGAGCATGGCTCCCTGGGGGGTGCGGTAGGCCGAGGAGTTGTATTGCAGCGTGTCCTCCACGACCTGCACCTGCGGGGCCTGGCCCACGACCACCGCTTCGCTCAGCAGCACGGCATCAGGCTCCATCTGCAACGTGCCCACCTGCTGCGGACGCGAGGTCGGGGAGAGCCTGAGGGAAAGGTAGCGGCTCTTGTAGCCCACGTAGGACACCTTCAGCAGATAGTCGCCCGCCTTGGCACGCGGCAGGACAAAGGAACCGTCGGGCGAGGTGGCCACGCCCGTCACAAACGAGCTGTCGGGCAAAGCCAGCAGTTGCACACTGGCCTGGATTACCGGCTCGCCGGAGTCGTCTATCACTCGGCCCGCCACCGACCCTCTCTTGGCCGCCTGCGGAAATGCGGACAGTGCTGCCACGCAAAGCAGCACGAGCATCACAATCTGTCTTTTCATCTTTCTTTCGTAATATCCTCTATGTTTGTCTGGTCGGTGAACCGTCGCCCCTATCCTCCACCGGGAGGAGGGGGCAAGTTCGCTTGTTTGACGTGGCAAGCGGGCAAAGGTTTAACAGGGAGACGGGCTTTAGGCATGTTAAACTATCCTTACGCATCGGCAAGGGACGGCCTGCCCCCGAGGACAGGCTGGAGACGGAGGCGCAGAAAAACGGAGGCCACGCCGTCGTCGTTGCCCGTCCCGGAGCCTCTCCCACGAGACTTCCCCCTGCGGCCTTGCCCACGGCGGGCGACACGCCCGGTGCGACGTTGGCTCCCGGACGGGGATTGGCGAAAGTTGTAAACAATTATTCACACACCGTTCCGGCCTGTCCGTCCTGTCCTTCATCCCGAAGGCACGCAGAGACCGCCCCCGAACTGCCCCCGGACCGATGCTTCGGAAGCGAAGCCGATGCATCTTCCACCGAACAGGGGGCAAGCGACCGGACAAGCTCTGCAAACCGCCCTTTCCAAGCCCGGATGCCTTCGCGACGCTCCATTCCAGCCTTCAAAAACGGCCCAAAACACCGTCTGAACATCAACACAATAGAACTGCAAACAGCGTTGCAGTAATACTGCACGAATACTGCACAAGTCTTGCAGTTCTACTGCACAGCCTTTGCAGTCCTGCTGCAAAGGCTATGCAGCACTGCTGCAAAGGCCGTGCAGTAGAGCTGCAAAGGCTGTGCAGAAAACGTGCAGAGGCGAGGCAGGAAAACAGCCAAGGCAAGGTGCCTCGGGAGTTCCCCAACCGACCCTGACCGGGCAAGGTCCGGGTGCCCCGGATGATAGGAAGAAGAGCGGATGTTTACGCCTTGGCAAGTGTCCGAAGGACCGAAGAAAGTATGCCATTTTTACCATCAGAGCAGCGTGCGGAAAGGGTTCCCCCTCTCCGCACGCTGCTCTGGCTGTCAATGCAGGTCCCGACGCGCTGCTCAGTTCTCAACGCGTGCCACCAGCTTGATGTTCTGTACTTGCTTCAGGTTGTTGCAGATGGTACGAACGTCGTCCACATCGTGCACATAGAGCTGAATGCGTCCTTCGAAGATGCCTTCGGTGGTCTCTATGTCCATCTTGCGTATGTTCACGTTCAGCTGACGGGAGATGATTTGCGTCACCTCGTTGAGCAAGCCCATGCAGTCTATGCCCTCAATGTAGATGGTAACCAGGAAGGTGAGTTCCTTGTGCGTGTCCCACTCTACGGCTATGATACGGTTTCCGTAACTGGTCTTTAGCCTCACGGCAACAGGACACTGACGCTTGTGTATGATGACTTGCCCCTTCTCGTCGATGTAGCCCAGCACGTCGTCACCCGGTATGGGGTGGCAGCAATCGGCCATGATGTAGCTCTTCTGGATGGTCTCGTCGGTCAGTTTCAGGATTTGCTTTGTGTTGATTTTGCCGCTTACCGGGAGGAGCGACTTTTTCTCCTCTGCCGGGGTGTCCTTGCTCTCCTTGCTGCTGCCGCCGAAGGAGAACTTCAGCAGTTTCTTCCAGTTCGTCCCCTGACGCTCCTTGAAGAGGTTGCGGTCGGCATCGCCCAGCACGACCTTCCCGCAGCCTATGGCCTCCAGCAGTTCGTCCCTGTCCTTCATGCTGTGCAGACCGCACAGTTTGTTCAGCACAACGTCGTCCAGGCTCATGGACTCTTTCTGCAAGAAGTCGGCCAGTAGCTTCTCTCCCTTCTTCTGATTGGCCTTGGACTCTTTGCGCAGACTGGAGGCAATCTTGTTACGCGCCCGTGCCGTGGTGACAAAGCCCAGCCATTCCGGCTGCACGCGTTGGGACTTCGACGTGAGCACCTCCACCTGGTCGCCGCTCTGCAACTTGTAGCTCAACGGCACCAGCCGGTGATTGACTTTTGCCCCTATGCAGTGGAAGCCGATGTCCGTATGGAGCGAGAAGGCGAAATCCAGTGCCGTAGCGTTCTGGGGCATGGTCTTGAGGTCGCCCTTAGGGGTAAAGACGAATATCTCGTCAGCATAGAGATTGAGCTTGATGTCGTTCAGGAAGTCAATGGCATCGGGCTGCGGGTCGTCCAGGATTTCTTTGATGGTCTTCAGCCACTTGGCCAGCTCGCCCTCGTCCTCGCTTCCTCCGCCCTCTTTGTACTTCCAGTGGGCGGCGAAGCCTTGTTCGGCCACGTCGTTCATCCGCTCACTGCGTATCTGCACCTCTATCCACTGGCCGTTGTTGCTCATAAGGGTGACGTGCAGGGCCTGGTATCCGTTCGATTTCGGATGGCTTACCCAGTCGCGCAGGCGGTCTGGATGCGGTTTGTAAATCTTGGAAACGGCCACGTAAATGTCGAAGCAGTCGTTCAGTTCCTCTTCCAAGCTGCGTGGGGTGAAAATGATGCGCACGGCCAGCAGGTCGTAAACCTCCTCAAAGGGCACATGCTTGGTCTGCATCTTGTTCCAGATGGAGTAGATGGACTTGATACGTGCCAAGATATGATACTTCAGTCCCATCTTGTCCAGTTCCACCCGTATGGGAGCGGTAAATTCCTGGAACACCTTGTCACGCTCAGCGGCCGTAGCTGCCAGCTTGTCCTCTATCACCTTATATTCCTCGGGATGCTCGTACTTGAAGCTCAGGTTCTCCAGCTCGGTCTTAATCTTATACAACCCCAGCCTATTGGCAAGCGGGGCGTAGATATAAAGCGTCTCCCCAGCTATCTTGTATTGCTTGTTGGGCAACATGGACCCCAGCGTGCGCATGTTGTGCAACCTGTCGGCTATTTTTATGAGTATGACACGGATGTCGTCGCTCATGGTCAGCAGCAACTTCTTGAAGTTCTCCGCCTGCGCCGAGGCCCTGTCCCCGAAGATGCCGCCCGAAATCTTCGTAAGGCCGTCCACGATCTGAGCAATCTTGGGGCCGAAGATGTTCTCTATATCCTCTACCGTGTAATCGGTGTCTTCCACCACATCGTGCAACAGAGCCGAGCAAATGGAAGTGGAACCCAAACCTATTTCATTGCACACAATCTTCGCCACAGCGATGGGGTGCATGATGTATGGCTCACCCGAACGCCGTTTGATACCCTTATGGGCCTGGTTGGCAAAGTTGAACGCTTTGGTTATAATCTCCACGCGCTTGCGGTGCTTGGTGGCAAGATAGTCGTCCAGCAGCTCGCGAAACGCCTGATTTATCATTTGTTCTTCTTGTTTTTCCTTTTCTTTCTGTTCAATACTCTCTTCCATAGGCTGTGCTCCTCTTTTTCATTAGATTTAGACATCAAGTTTCTGCAAAAATAAAGAAAATATCACAAGAAACGAACATTTGAAGCATTATTTGTAGATTTTCAAGCGTTTTCCGGCAGTGATACGCGTGCCACGCAGGTTATTCCACCGTTTCAGCTGGTTGACAGTCACCCCGTAGCGCCGGGCAATGGACGACAAAGTCTCGCCCCGCCGTATCTTGTGATAGCGCACATCGCCCGAGGCGGAACTACCCGAACGCCCTTTCGAGCGAGAAGCGGCCGACACCGTGCGACGGTTCTTGAACAATTCGTCACGCCGATGGTTGTAGATGGTGTCCTGACTGTCGATAAACACACTGATGTACTGTATCGGCAGGCGCAACGCATAGGGCTTGCTATCGCCCGGAATGACGCTGCGCTTGTATTGGGGATTGAGGCTCTTTATCTCCTCAAGCCCTATGCCGCAGACATCGGCAATCTGCTCGAAGTGCAGGCGTTTGTCCACCATGACCGTATCCGTGGCATCGGGTATGTTGGTTTCCATCGGACAGATGTTGTGCTTGCAGTAATACGTCATGACGTAATTGGCGGCGACGAAGGCCGGGACATATCCGCGTGTCTCGCGGGGCAAGTAGTTGTAGATTTCCCAATAGTCGGTCTTGCCGCCTGCACGCCGGATAGCCTTGTTGACGTTGCCCGGCCCGCAATTATAGGCAGCGATGACGAGGTTCCAGTCTTTGTAGATGTCGTACATGTCCTTCAGGTAGCGCACGGCGGCCCATGTCGACTTAATGGGGTCGCGGCGCTCGTCCACCAAGCTGTTGCTTTCCAGGCCGTACAGCTTGCCTGTAGCCAGCATGAACTGCCACAGGCCGCTGGCACCCGCCCTCGACACCGCCGAAGGGTTAAGGGCCGACTCTATGATGGGCAAATACCTCAGTTCGAGCGGCAGGCCGTAGGCGTCAAGTGCCTCCTCAAAGATGGGCATATAGAAATTGCATGCGCTCAGCATGAACGACACCTGCCTGCGCAAACGGCCTGTGTACTGGTCGATAAAACGACGTACCACCTCGTTGTAGGGCATCTCCATCACGGTTGGCATACGAGACAAGCGGTCGATATACACCGAGTCGCTGAACACGGGGTTGACTTCCGACGTGTTGCAACCCTCACCCAAGTCTATGTAGGTTTTAGCTTTCCAATCGTTGAGCAGGCTGTCAAGCGGATACGTCATGCTTACAGGCAGGTCTATGCTGTCGGTACGTTCCACGCCATTCTCCTCAAAGACGACCTCCACCCTTTCCTGCGCCGCCGACGGCGCAGCCAGCAGGAGCATCAGGGCCAGCCCTCCTTGCATCAAGATGTTTTTGTTCATTCTTTCTCTTTCCTTATATATTATACAGATAGATATAAGCTGGTTGTTCTCCGCCCCCACAGACCGCCCTCGCCCTACGACGGACTAAAAGCGCAGATGCCACTGGACCCCCACCGACTTGTCGCCCACACGGCTCGTCTGTCCGTCTATCACGGTCGGTGCCACCCCCATGCTGAGGTCGGGCGAGATGTCGAAGTTGGATAGCTCGGCATCGACATAAGCATCCACCACCGACAACAGGTAGACACCGATGAAGGCAAAGATGCTAAGGTCGCGATAACGCCTGAAGGTGTCTTTCCGCCGCCTCAGCAAGTCAGTCACCTGGCTGGTGCTTACTTGATCAAGGTAACCGGCGGGGAACAGGTCGACTATGTTGCTCGAGCTCCAGTTGTTGTTCACCGCGTCGCGGTAGGCACGCGAATAATCCCTGTACATCTTCCCGTTCCACGACAACGCATAGGCACACCCGGCAAAGCCTCCGTAGATGATGGGCAACTTCCAGTACTTGCGGTTGTATATCTGCCCTCCTCCGGGAAACACCAGAGCCAGCCAAGTGGCCTTGGTAGGATCGGGCAACCACACGCGGTTACGCCTTGCGGCTCTTGACAGACTGTCGGGAGCCAGGCTGTCGGCCTGCACGGGCTGCTGCACCGAGGTCAGTGCCTGCAGTTTGCGTCGGTTCTCGGCTGTTATGCTGTCGGCAGTCTCCGCCAACGAGTCGGCAAGCAAGCCCGCCACGCTGTCGGGCACGGCCACGGACACCGGCGCGGTTCCCGCTTCGCCCTGAGCCAGACGCAAGCTGTCGGCCACCACCTTTCCAAGCTCCCCGTCCGTCCAGTCGGCTTGCCCGAAAACGTCAGTCCCTGTCACCTGCACACAGCACAGCAACAGGGCCAAAACAAGTCGATGTATGTCTTTCCGAGCCATTTACTTCTTCAGGGTATCCAGTATACCGATGATGCGTTCCAGGTCCTCCTCGTTGTTGAAGGGGATGCTTATCTTGCCCCTGCCCTTTTCCGAGCACGTCAGCTGCACCTTGGCGTTAAAGAAGCCCGAGAGCTGTTGCTTCAGCATGTTATATTCCTCGGGCAGCCGCGCATGACGGGGTGTCAGTTTGCGCTCACCACTCTTCACAGCCTCACCCTCGCCCAAAGCCTTCACCATTTCTTCCACGCGACGCACCGAGTAGCCGTGCGTGACGATTTCCTCGTAGAGTTTCACCTGCATCTTCGGATCGTCCAGAGCCAGCAAGGCACGCGCGTGCCCCATGTCTATCAGCTTGTTCTTCAAGCCTATCTGTATGGGAGCCGGGAGTTTCAGCAGCCGCAGGTAGTTGGCCACCGTGGTACGCTTCTTGCCCACCCGCTCGCTGAGCCGTTCTTGCGTCAGCCCGTACTGGTCCAGCAAGTGCTGATATGCCAGGGCAATCTCTACCGAATTGAGGTCCTCGCGCTGTATGTTCTCGATGAGGGCCATTTCCATCACGTTCTCGTCGTCCGCCGTGCGTATGTAGGCAGGGATGGTCGCCAGCCCGGCCATTTGCGATGCCCGGAAGCGGCGTTCGCCTGCGATGAGCTGGTAGGCATCGTCGGCCACCTGGCGCACGGTAATGGGCTGGATGATGCCTATCTCGGCTATCGAGTCGGCCAGCTCCTGCAACGCCACTTGATCGAAGTCGCGGCGAGGCTGGTTGGGGTTGACGCTGATTTTGGCCAGCTCTATCTCGCTGATGGACGACGAGCCTTCGGTATGCACGTCCTCCATCGACAACAGGGCATCCAGCCCCCGCCCCAAAGCATTTCTTCGTTGTGCCATGTCTTGTTTCTTCTTGTTTTTCTTTGTTCCTGATACGGGTTGCCGTCCGGGCCGCGTCAGCCGTTGCGTTTCAGCAGTTCGCGTGCCAAGGCCAAGTGGTTCTTTGCTCCGGTCGAGTCGGCATCGTAGAGGATGGCCGGCAAGCCATAGCTGGGAGCCTCGCTCAGTTTCACGTTGCGCTGTATCACCGTGTCGAACACCAGCTCCTGAAAGTGCCGCTTCACCTCGTCGTAGATTTGGTTAGCCTGGCGCAGGCGCGAGTCGTACATTGTCAGCAGGAAGCCCTCGATTTCAAGTCCGGGGTTCAGCTTCGACTTGATTATCTTAATGGTGTTCAGCAACTTGCTTATTCCCTCCAGCGCAAAGTACTCTGCCTGTACGGGGATGATGACCGAAGTGGCAGCCGTCAGGGCATTGACAGTGATAAGCCCCAGCGAGGGCGAGCAGTCTATCAGGATGTAGTCAAACTCGTCCTTCAACGGCTCCAGCACTTCTTTCAGTATCCGCTCCCGGTTCTTCAGGTTGAGCATCTCGATTTCGGCACCTACCAGGTTGATGTGCGATGAGATTACCTTCAGCGTGTCTATGTCGGTCGGCTGTATGGCCTTCCTCACGTCGGCGCGTTCTATCAGGCATTCGTAAATGGTGTACTCCGCTTGCTTGATGTCAACCCCCAACCCCGACGAGGCGTTGGCCTGCGGGTCGGCATCCACGACAAGTACTCTCTTTTCGAGCGTGGCAAGCGAGGCCGCCAGATTGATGGTTGTCGTGGTCTTGCCCACACCGCCCTTCTGGTTGGCCATTGCAATAATTTTTCCCATAATCTCAGTTTTTATCGGAGGCGAAATAAGTCATATTCCCCGACAAAAACGGCATCGGACGGCGGGAGATTGGCAAAACGGTTGATAAGTCACCCCTTTTGTTAATAACTCCCACCCCGCCACGGACATGCAAATATAGGCATTTTCCAAATAATCCAAAGCGTTTAGAGCCTGTTTAAATTTTGCCCGGGTTTATTTTGAGAGTCCTTTTTCAAGGAGGTTTTTCCGATTACGCGAGAAGGATAGCGGGCTGTCAGACGAACGTAATAAGGAAAAGAGCCCTGACTGAATTACTTAAACCCAAATCGGCCATTAGAGTCCAAAGCGATTTCGTTTTGCCGCCGTGCAGATTGGCTGTCGCCTTTGCCGAAGGCGTAGCGGGCTACGCCGAGACAAAGCGGCAGACAAGATGCCGGCGGCAAGACGAAAGGGCTTGGAAAGCCGCAGAAAGACTGTCAGGCACACGGCAAGGCGATCTAATGACCGATTTGGGTTAAATGCAAAATTCAAACAGGCTCTTAGCGCAAGGAGCCTGCTCAAAATTTCCTATCGGGCAAACCCGACTGTCCCGAACGGCTTGCCACTGCACGGAAACGGGTTGCCTCCTGCCCCGCAAGACCGCCGCGTCTATACCTTTCTTAATCCCAAATCGTCCATTAGAGCCCAAAGCGGCTTCGTTCTGCCACCCTTCCTTTGCCCGGCCGGGGGAACACCTGTGCTCCCCTCCGGGCACGCCTGTGCCACCCGGCGGGCGCACCTGTACCCGTCCCGGGAGACTTCCCAAACGGCATCAACCGGGGGAAAAAGGAAACAAACGCCCGCAGGATGCCGACAAAAAAGGTATAAAATCGTCCATTTTATTAAATATTATAGTCCCCCTTGTTTGATAAGTTGCAAAAAGGCCCTAATTTTGAAGCCGCTAACACCCCTTTTCCCAGCATGAAAAACAATTTAACTACCAAATAAAAACTTTTAGAATGGAGCAAGTATTCAGTTATATCATTGGCTTGGGAGCAGCCGTGATGATGCCCATCATCTTTACTATATTGGGCGTATGTATCGGAATTAAGTTTAGTAAGGCACTTAAGAGCGGACTCCTTGTAGGTGTCGGTTTCGTAGGTCTGTCGGTGGTCACGGCCCTGCTGACGAGCAGCCTTGGCCCGGCCCTCAACAAAGTGGTAGAGATATACGACCTACAGCTGAAGGTGTTCGACATGGGCTGGCCGGCGGCAGCCTCGGTGGCCTACAACACGTCGGTAGGCGCGTTCATCATCCCCGTCTGCTTAGGCGTGAACGTACTGATGCTGCTCACCAAGACGACGCGCACCGTCAACATCGACCTGTGGAACTACTGGCATTTTGCCTTCATCGGTGCCGTGGTCTACTTTGCCAGCGATAACATCTGGTGGGGCTTCTTCGCCGCAATCATCTGCTACATCATTACGCTGATAGCAGCCGACTATACGGCCAAGAGGTTCCAGTCGTTCTACCCCGGCATGGAGGGCATCTCGACACCCCAGCCGTTCTGCGCCGGTTTCATCCCGTTCGCACTCATCATCAACAAGCTGCTTGACAAAATCCCCGGTTTCGACAAGCTCTATATCGACTCCGAAGGCATGAAGAAGAAATTCGGCCTGCTGGGCGAACCTCTTTTCCTGGGTATCCTCATCGGCTGCGGCATAGCGGCCCTGTCGTGCCGCAGCGGGCAAGAAGTGGTAGACCGCATCCCCTACATCCTGGAGCTGGGCATTAAGATGGGTGCCGTCATGGAACTGATTCCACGCATCACGTCGCTGTTCATCGAGGGCTTGAAACCCATCTCGGATGCCACGCGCGAGCTTATCGCCCGCAAGTTCAAGGGAGCCGTCGGCCTGAACATCGGCATGAGCCCCGCCCTCGTCATCGGCCACCCCACGACGCTGGTCGTATCGCTGCTGCTCATCCCGCTCACCATCCTGCTGGCCGTATTCCTGCCGGGCAACCAGTTCCTGCCGCTGGCTTCACTGGCAGGCATGTTCTACGTGTTCCCGTTGGTGCTGCCCATCACGAACGGCAACGTGCTGAAGTCGCTTATCATAGGCTTTGTCGCCCTGGCCATAGGCTTGTACTTCGTGACAGACCTTGCCCCCTACTTCACCGAGGCAGCCAACGATGCCTATGCCATGACAGTAGCCAAGGGCAGCCCCGACGGCGCACTGAAAATCCCCGACGGTTTCCAAGGCGGTGCGCTCGACTTTGCTTCGAGCCTCTTCTCCTGGCTGCTGTTCCATCTGGTCTATTCGCTGAAGTACATCGGTGCCGCCATTCTGGTGGTCGCAACCCTGTTGCTCATGATATGGAACCGCCGCGCCATCCTGAAGTATCAGCAGAAGGCCCAAAGCGAAAACGCTGAAACGAAATAAAACAAAAGAATACACCAACTCAAAATCAAAAACGAAAAGCAAAATGAAAAGAGTAGCAATCGCACTTATGCTGGGCGTGGCTGCCATGACAGCTTCAGCCCAAGTAAACTACACCATGCAAGTAGCCTGCAACCCGCAGGACGTAAAGACTTACGACACAGAACGCCTGCGCAGCAGCTTTATGATGGACAAGGTAATGGTTGCCGACGAAATCAACCTGACATATTCCATGTACGACCGCTTCATCTTCGGCGGTGCCGTACCCGTACAGAAAGAACTGGTACTGGAGACCATCGACCCGCTGAAGGCACAATACTTCCTGGAAAGACGGGAACTGGGCGTCATCAACATCGGTGGTGACGGCATCGTGACGGTAGACGGCAAGGAGTACGAACTGCACTTCAAAGACGCCCTCTACGTGGGACGGGGCAACCAGAAGGTGACGTTCAAGAGCAAGGACGCAGCCAATCCGGCCAAGTTCTACATCAACTCGGCCACTGCCCACAAAGAATACAAGACGCAGCTCATCACCATCGACGGACGCAAAGGCTCGCTGAAGGCCAATTCGTTCCCCGCAGGCAAGATGGAGGAAAGCAACGACCGCGTAATCAACCAGCTCATCGTGAACAACGTGCTGGAAGAAGGCCCCTGCCAACTGCAAATGGGACTGACGGAACTGAAACCGGGCAGTGTGTGGAACACCATGCCCGCCCACACGCACAGCCGTCGCATCGAAGCCTACTTCTACTTCAACGTGCCCGAAGGCAACATGATCTGTCACCTCATGGGCGAGCCTAAAGAAGAACGCCTCGTGTGGCTGAAGAACGAGCAGGCCATCATGTCCCCCGAGTGGTCCATCCACGCTGCTGCCGGAACAAGCAACTACATGTTTATCTGGGGCATGGCCGGAGAGAACCTCGACTATGGCGACATGGACAAAATCCCCTACACAGAGATGAGATAAGCAACCGGGACCGGAAGCATGCTTCCCCGGCAAAAGACATAAAGGCATGAGCTGGCAACAGTTCATGCCTTTTTGCTACATCCCGGGAAGACCTTGCTCCCGGCATATCGCCCCTGCAACAAGAGGAGATACGAACGAAACAGACAAATCTACTATCATGAGTACTTATATGAACGGAAAGGGCACAATGACAAACTACCGATGGCTCATCTGTACCATGCTATTCTTTGCTACTACAGTGAACTATATGGACCGTCAGGTACTTTCGCTGACGTGGAAGGACTTCATTGCCCCAGAGTTTCACTGGACCGACTCACACTACGGCAACATCGCAGCCATTTTCTCGCTGGTCTATGCCATAGCCAACGTATTCGCCGGACGTCTCGTCGACTGGCTGGGGACGAAAAAGGGCTACCTGTGGGCCATCGGAGTCTGGTCGGCAGGTGCCTGTCTGCATGCATTCTGCGGATGGGCCACGGAGCACACCTTGGGCATACACAACGCCCACGAAATGATTAGTGCCACTGGAGCCTTGGCCTCGACCATCGCCATCACGAGCACCTACTACTTCATAGCCGCACGCATCATACTCGGCGTGGGCGAAGCAGGCAACTTCCCGGCAGCCATCAAGGTGACCGCCGAATATTTCCCCAAGAAAGACCGCGCCTTCGCCACCTCTATCTTCAACGCCGGAGCCACCGCAGGCGCACTCATCGCCCCGCTCACCATCCCTTCGCTGGCCCGCTACTTCCAGCAAATGGGCATAGGCAACGGCTGGGAAATGGCGTTTGTCGTCATCGGCGGCCTGGGGTTCGTCTGGATGGGACTATGGCTGTTCATCTACAAGAAACCACACGAAAATCCGCACGTCAGCACAGCCGAACTGGACTACATACAACAGGACAAGAAGTACGAGCCCCAGCCTGCCACCCCGGCACAGGAGGAGAAGAAACTCACCTTCCTGCAATGCCTCAAGTATCGACAGACCTGGGCCTTCGCCCTGGGCAAATTCATGACGGACGGCGTGTGGTGGTTCTTCCTCTTCTGGGTCCCGGCCTACATCAGCGATGTCTATGGCTTTGCCTCCGACAGCTTCACCGCCCAAATGCTCATCTTCGTGCTCTATGCCATCACGATGCTCTCCATCTACGGCGGCAAACTGCCCACCATCATCATCAACAACACCGGCCTGAACCCCTACGCAGCACGGATGCGGGCCATGTTCGTCTTTGCCCTGTTCCCGCTCCTGGCCCTCTTCGCACAGCCCCTGGGAGCGTACTCCTACTGGTTTCCCGTCATCATCATCGGCATAGCGGGAGCGGCGCACCAGTCGTGGTCGGCCAACATCTACTCGGTGGTGGGCGACATGTTCCCCAACAGTGCCGTGGCAACCATCACCGGCCTGGGCGGCATGGCGGGAGGCGTAAGCTCGTTCCTCATCAACATGGGTTCGGGCAAGCTGTTCGACTATGCCGCGCAGACGCAAATGTCCTTCATGGGATTTCAAGGCAAGCCGGCAGGCTATTTCATCATCTTCTGCATCTGCTCGGTGGCCTACCTCTTGGGCTGGTGCGTCATGAAGGCACTGGTGCCGAGATACAAGCCCATCGTCGTCGACCGAAGGGCTTAGCGAGCGGCCAGCCCCGACGTGCCCGCCTTTGCGGGCACCCCTTCGAAGCCGCTGCCCCGCCCGCAGGCAGGACGGCAACAAGCCGCACGAGTGAAGCCGCCCTCCACGGCGGTTGCAAGAGGGCACGCCCGGACAACGCGTGCCCTCTTGCCGCATCCGAAAGGGCAGACCTGTCCCTCCCGGCAGGCATACCTGAGCCAGCAAACGGGCAGACCTGTCCCTCCCGGCGGGCACACCTGTGCCACCCGGCGGACGGACGCGACCGAGGAAACACACCTGTGCGCCCCTCCCCTCTCCCCACAGGCGTGGCCAATCCACCCCAAGGAACGCGGCACATCGGAACTACGTCCGGCAGAAAACAAAACGGAGGACATACCCATGCGGATACATCCTCCGTTGTTTTCTATCCTCTCAGGACAGAATGCCGTCGCTCAGAGCGGGACAGGTCTGCCGTTTCCTCAGCATCCTGCCGCAAGCAGCGACCTCCCGCCACAACGCAAGTGAGTGAAGGAGGCAGAAGCCTTATCGGCGTTCGCCCAGCTTGGAGTCCACGTAGTAGACACCAGCGGCACCAGCCTTCTTTATCATCTCTACGATGCCAGAAGCGGTAGCCTCTTCCTCGACCTGCTCGCGGACAAATCCCCACAGGAAGTCCTGAGTGGCCTTGTCCTTCTCGGACGAAGCGACATCGACCAAAGCGTCAATCATCTGGGAGACACGGCACTCGTGCTCGTACACCTGGGTAAACACCTCCAGCGGAGAACCAAACTCCGTAGGAACGACATCCACTTTGTCCACCTTGGCAACACCGCCGCGCTTGATGAGGTAGGAAGCCATCTCGCAAGCGTGGTCGTGCTCCTCGGCAGCCTGCTTCTTCAGCCAGGCAGCCATGCCAGCATACCCCTCTTTCTCCATATAGAAAGACATCGACAGGTAAAGGTTAGACGACCACAGTTCGGCAGTAATCTGTCCGTTAATCTCGTTTTGCAGTTTTTCCGTAATCATACTTTTCGTGTTTATTTTGAAACGTTGCAAATATAACGACTTTAGTAGCCGGTTATTCATGCAATAACATTTTTTCAGATAAAGTAAACCTTTACAAACCAACGGAGATTACCGCTGGCTCAGGAGGTAACGCTCGGCCTCGATAGCGGCCTGGCAACCCGAAGCAGCAGCCGTGATGGCCTGCCTGTAATGCGGGTCGGCCACGTCGCCTGCGGCAAACACGCCGGGCACGTTGGTGCGCGGGGTTCCCGGCTCGGTGACGATATAGCCCGTCTCGTCGGTCGTCAGATAGGGCTTGAACACGTCCGAGTTCGGCTTGTGCCCGATGCCCAAGAAGAAGCCGTCTATCGGCAGGTCGTAGCGGGTCTCGTCGGACTCGCCCATGCGTTTCACCAGATGTACGCCCTCTACACCGTCTTCGCCATACAGGCCCACGGCATTGTGCTCAAAGAGCACTTCTATCTTTTCGTTGTTCAGCACGCGCTCCTGCATAATCTTGGAGGCGCGCAAGAACGGCTTGCGGACAACGAGGTACACCTTCGAGGCCAGACCGGCCAGGTAGGAGGCTTCCTCGCAGGCCGTGTCGCCGCCGCCTACTACGGCAACAACCTTCTTGCGGTAGAAGAACCCGTCGCACGTGGCACAGGCACTTACGCCCATGCCTGCGTACTTCTTCTCATCGTCCAGCCCCAGGTACTTGGCAGCCGCGCCGGTGGCCACGATGACAGTCTGCGCCTCTATCACCTTTTCTTCGTCGATTGTCACCTTGTAGGGTTTCTGGCCGAAGTCTACAGCTGTGGCCACGCCGTTGCGCAGGTCGGCCCCGAAGCGCAGGGCCTGTTTGCGCAAGTCCTCCATCAACTCGGCCCCCCCGATGCCTTCGGGGTAGCCGGGAAAGTTCTCTATCTCCGACGTGGTGGTCAACTGTCCGCCCGGCTGCAAGCCTTCGTACAGCACCGGGGCCAGGTTGGCACGGCTCGCATAGATGGCGGCTGTGTATCCGGCGGGGCCGGAACCGATAATCAAGCATTTTACCTTTTCTGTATCCATTTGTGTCTTGTTGTTTAATGTGATAAGTCGTATTTTTTACCGGACACAAAAGTACTACTTTTTCCCGTTCGTCCGGCACTTTCCAGGCAAACTTTCGGAGAGAAGGACAAAGCAACGGCAACACGGAGAGGCCGACGAGGCATTCCCGGCCCCTCTCCTTCCCCGGCCCGCTCAGCGCAGGTCTATCACCTCGGCCGACGGATACTGTTCCTCGTCGAAGCGGAAGAAGCCGTCGGGGAAATCCAGCCCGGTGCGATAGCCGGTAACCTGCACCTCGGTCTTGTCGCCGCTCCCTGTCTGCATGACGATGTACAAGGGACGGTAATCGCTTTGCCGCACTTCGATGACGATGCGCTGCAGTTCCTTGTCGGCAGCGTCGGCCTTCAGCTCCACGGCGTAGGCCGCTGCCTGCCGCGCCGGGACCGTTTTCCACGAGTAGCCCTGCCGGTATATGTACAACAAGGTATAAGGATTGAGCGTTTGCAGCTCTTCTTCGGTGGGTTCCGAGACGTTCACTTCCTCGTTGGCCGCCACATAGCTCCACTGCGTCGTGCCGTCAAACCACGTCGTGATGCCTCCCGACTCCAGTCTGAACTTCTCACCTTGCAGGCAAATTGTGCCTTGGGCCGCCCCCTGCCCGCCCGTCAGGCTGAACGTGGCTTCCACGCCTCCCGCCCGGCGGAAAGCCTCGGCGGTCCTGTCCAGAATCTTCTTTGCCCCGGGCTGTGCCTGCAAAGCCAGCGGCAACAGGAGGAGCAGAGCCACAAAGCCGATACGCGACCGGCCACACAAGTGCATTGCTGTCATAGTTCGTTCGCTTGGTTAGAATGGTTAGCCGTTCATCTTTTGCCTCAAGTTGTCCAGACGCATCTGCAAGTCGGTCTCGTCCGTGCAGAACACCTCGCGCGGCTTGGCCCCCTGCGTAGGGCCTACGATGCCTGCCCGCTCCAGCTGGTCCATAAGGCGGCCGGCGCGGTTGTAGCCGATGGAGAATTTGCGTTGGATGAGCGACGTGGAGCCTTGCTGGTGGACGACGATGAGGCGTGCGGCCTCGTCGAACAGCGGGTCAAGCTCCATGCTGTCGCCCTCGCCCAAGCCTGCGCCTGCCCCGTTCTCGTCGGGGGCCTCGGGCAGGTAGAAGGCCGTGGGATAGCCTTGCTGGCGGGCAATGAACTCCGAGATGCGCACCACCTCGGGCGTGTCGATAAAGGCACACTGCACACGCACGGGGTCGGCCCCCTGCAAGAACAACATGTCGCCACGGCCTATCAGGCGGTCGGCTCCCGGGCGGTCCAGGATGGTCTGCGAGTCCACGCGCGACGACACCCTGAAGGCGATACGCGCCGGGAAGTTGGCCTTGATGGTGCCGGTTATGATGTTGGTCGTAGGCCGCTGGGTGGCTATCACCATGTGTATGCCCACCGCGCGGGCCAGCTGTGCTATGCGGGCTATGGGCAGTTCTATCTCCTTGCCCGCCGTCATTATGAGGTCGCCAAACTCGTCTATAATCACCACGATGTAGGGCATGTAGCGGTGTCCCTTCTCGGGGTTGAGCTGACGGTGGACGAACTTGTCGTTATATTCCTTGACATTGCGCACGTGGGCCATCTTGAGCAAGTCGTAGCGAGTGTCCATTTCCACGCAAAGCGATTTCAGCGTCTGCACCACCTTGGTTACATCGGTAATGATGGGTTCGGCCTCGTCGGGCAGTTTGGCAAGGAAATGCCGCTCGATGACGGAGTAGATGCTGAACTCCACCTTCTTGGGGTCTACCATGACGAACTTCAGCTCCGAGGGATGCTTTTTGTAGAGCAAAGAGGCAATGATGGCGTTCAGGCCCACGGACTTGCCCTGTCCCGTGGCACCGGCCACCAGAATATGAGGCATCTTGCAGAGGTCGAACATGAACACCTCGTTCGTGATGGTTTTTCCCAAAGCCACCGGCAAGTCGTAGGCCGAGTCCTGAAACTTCTTGCTGCCCAGAATGCTCTGCCCCGAGACGATTTTGGGGCTGGAGTTGGGCACCTCTATGCCGATGGTCCCCTTGCCCGGAATGGGGGCGATGATGCGTATGCCGAGTGCCGAGAGGCTCAGGGCAATGTCGTCCTCCAGACCCTTGATGCGCGAGATGCGCACGCCCTGCTGGGGCGTAATCTCGTAGAGCGTCACCGTGGGGCCCACCGTGGCCTTGATGGACGTTATCTTGATGCCGAAGCTCTCCAGCGTCTCCACGATGCGGTTCTTGTTCTGCGTCTGCTCCTCCATGTCGACCACCGGCTCGGCGTTGTCGTAGTGCTTCATCAGGTCGAGCGTAGGAAAGTGGTAGTTCTCCAAGTCGAGCCTGGGGTTATAGGGTTCGGAAAGCCGCTCCGCCGGTTTCTCGTCGGCACGGGCTTCGACGGTGAACTGCGGTGCCTGGGCCTCGGCAGGCCGGGCAGGTCCGGCAGGTACCACCACAGGGTCGGGGGCAGGCGTTTCGACGGTCATCTCCACCTCAGCCGCCGGGTCGGCCTTGCCGTGCCTGCGGTCGGCGGGCACGGGTTCGCCGGGCGTTTCTTCCACCTCAGCTTCCAGGTCCTCCTCTCCGGCCTCAGGCTCGTCGTCGGCGGCCTCGCCGGCCACCGCCCCGTCAGGCTTCGGGGCTGCGTCGGCAGCCTGCACAACGGCGGCTTTGCCCGGCTCTTCCGGCACGGCAGGGGCAGGCCCGGCCTCTGCCTGCGGCTGCGCCCTTCGCTTCAGGAAGCCCAGCCTCAGCCACGAGCGCAGCCGCTCCATCGTAGAGCGGCTGAAGCCTACGAGGAGACTGATGCCCGTGCCCAGCAGCAAGAGCACCAGTCCCGGGACTCCCACCTGGGACACCAGCCAGCAGCTCACGTTGTAGCCGTGCAGACCGCCCAGATAGAGGAACGTCTCCCGGAAATACATCGACACAAAGCCAAAGAACACCGAGAACCACACCAACAACAGCGCACAGGCGAAGAACCAACGCCACAGGCGCAGCCTGCGCACCTTCATAAGCCGGATGCCTGCCGCCATGAGGAACACGGCTATGAAGACAGCCGACACGCCGAAGCAGTCGCTTATCAGGTAGCTGGACAACTGGGCGCCACGCGCACCGGTATAGTTGCGCACGCCGTTGTCGGTGGCCAAGAGGTCGCGCCCCGAGCCGCTGTCGAGGATGCTCTGGTCGGCGGCTCCCGTAGCGAAATAGGACGTGAAGGCCAGCAGCAGGAAAGCGGCAAATATCACTAACGCCAGCCCGAGAATGAAGCGGACAGCCTCGTGGCGGCACACGGTCACAATCTTGTTCCACAGCGAGACAGACTGTCCCACGGCGTTGTTCAGCGTATTCTTTGTAGTCTTTGTCATCTGAAAACTATCTTGGTTTGCAGGATGCAAAAGTAGCGATTTGTTCAGACTATCCCGCTATCTGCGCCCGTATTTTATTTTCACGGCATCAATGCCGCTGCCCCAAAGCCTCCCTTGCACCCCCCTTACCGAGCAAGCCCGTGAAAGCAAACAAACACGGGCTTGCCACCGACCAAACACGCCCGTGCCACCGCGCTTTCACGGGCGTGCTACCAAACGGTGCTCGGGGCACGGGAAAACGGCCAGGGAAGAGGCAACCGAAGACTTCATCTATATGTGCAGAACGAATGTTGCTTCGTCTGAATAAGGCTTCGGCACACATGATGAGCGAAAAAGGCACTCATCCCTGTACTGGCCGAAAAAGGCGAGAAAAGAAACCGAATAAAAAAATTTTTAGCTACCCCCAAAAAAACAATTAAATATTGTTTGTTTCGCACATATTACTTATCTTTGTAAAGCGAAACAAATGCATGCAATTCGCGCTGTTAACCAAAACAATCATCAATAACCTTAAAAAAGAAACAAGGTATGAAAAAGTTGTTTTATCTAATCTTGTTACCATGCCTCTGCGCATGTAGCAACGAACTGGACACGGTGCTCGAAGAGAGCCACAGTGGACAACCTTCGGAAAACACCATTACCAATCACCGGGTAGACCAAGCTGAAGCCCTGCGGCAAGTGGGTCTTATCTTGGAGTATCCGCAAACGCGCTCCGCCGAAAGCGTACAGGTGGACTACGTGATAGACGAGAAAGCCGCAACCCGAAGCGTCGGAAATGCCAACGACACTGTGGCCTACATCTTCAACTGGGGCGAAAACGATGGATTTGCCATCGTAGCCGCCGACGACAGGGTGTTTCCTATCTTGGCCTACTCCGAAAAAGGAAAATTTGAAAATGAAAAAGGAAGCCTGCCGGAGATGTACTTCACATCACGCATAGGGGACTATATAGAATATAAAGTTGCGAGCGACTCGTTACTGTACGGAGTGGTTGTCCCAGATGATTTTGTTGGAATACCTTTTTATGAATCCGTAGTTCGAGGGCCGTACATGTCTTGCGGCTGGTGCTGGGGAGAAAAAGAAGGCATATGCGATTGGGACAAATACGTAGATGAAAAGCATCCAGGATGCGCCATCGGGTGTGTAGCTGTTGCAACAGCATCGATGATGGTACACTGCAAAGACAGCCTTACCTATCGGGGCACATTCTTCCCGCTTGACCGCATACGCGAAGGAACAAGAGCATGGATGGGAAGCCCTGATCCATCTATAGTACCTTTGTCAAGAGAAGAAGCCGTGGACTATGCCGCGAAGTTGCTCGCATGGGTGGGCGAAGATGTTGACATGGTTTATGGACCTGAAGAAAGTTCTGCATCACATTTGAAAGCCTTCGATTTGCTGGAAAGTTTGGGATTCGAAAATCCTATAGGAGGTCCTATAGCATATTTTGGACAAAGCTATTAATTTCTTCCTTTCTGATAATCTCATAATGATGCGGGGAAGAGGTAAAAGAGCAAGTGACGGAACAGGTTGCGGTCACTTATGGGTAGCCGATGGCTATTCCTATTGGAATGTATATGGAAAGTACAACGGGGATATGGTGCTCTTCGGCACTACTCAAAAATTTATCCGATTCGACTGGGGCGCAGCAGGCTATGGCAATGGCTATTTCAATGGCGATGAATTCTTTTCCGGCCTTGCCACTTATGACGAGGATTTAATCATGTATCCTATAAAGGTGGAAAACCCCACATCCGTGTTTTGGGACGTGTATAGACCTGACGACCCCAACTATAGCGACGATGACGACCCATGGTGGGGTAGCAACCAATAATTAACAGTAACTTTTAAACCAGAGTAGTTATGAAAAAGCACCTTATTCTTTACTTGTCAAGCGTACTGCTGCTCGCCACCGCGTGCGGCGAGGACGATGAAGGCAATGCTTTCGACGCATGGGACGGCGGTATGGAGCTGTCGGCCGAGACTGTGACACTCAACGACGATGCTTTATCGCAGACCATCTACGTGGGCGAGGGGCAAAGCGGATGGTACATCACCCGCGTGACCACCGGCGACGATGAAACCCTGCTGGGCGAGGCCGAGCAGGAAGCCATGCGCAACGGCGAAGGCCTGGAGCGCACCTTCGACTGGCTGACGGTGGCCGTGGAGGGCAACGCCATAACGCTGACGGCTGCCGAGAACCCGGGCTGGGATCGCACGTTCGGCATAGACGTGGCCGCATACGGATGCGCGTCGCGCATAGAGGGACGACAGCTGGCTGCCACCGACGACACACCGCTGACGGCCACGCCCGACAACGTACTGATGTCCTTCAGAGGCGGCACGGCCACGATAGAAACGAGCAAAACAAACTGGTGGATAGCATCGCTGACGGTGGACGGAACGGAGTATGCACCATACGCCGCTGAAGGCAGGAGTGTAGGCGAGCGACCCACAGACCGCACGGTGGACAAAGTGTTCGGCTGGCTCGGCGTGAAGGTGGAAGGCTCGCTGCTGATTCTGTCGGCAGAGAAAAACAGGAAGCAAGCAGACAACCAAACGTTCGCCATCACCCTTACCGACGGGACACAAGAATGCACGGTGAACGGCCTGCAATACTGCATCATCCGCGAGCCGGACGAGAACGCTGAAATAAAAGTGTCGCCGGACAAGGTGGAGTTCGGCCTGGAAGGCGGAGAGGTGGCGGTAAAGACCACGAATTATGAAAACTGGTGGTTCTCTTTCATCAAAGTGGACGGAGAACTTCAAGACTTGGGGCTTCACTTGCAGGAAGACAGAGACCTGCTGACAAAGAAAAGGATATTCAAGCGCACACTCGACTGGCTCACAGTGGAAGTTGTGGGTGCAGACGGACTACGGCTGACAGCCGCGCCTAACACCACAGGGCAGGAGCGCACGTTTGAGGTAGAGTTCTGCTTATTCGATTACACGGGCACGCTGACTGGCGTGCAGCGCGCAGAGTGACAAACACAAACATTAACCTTTTAACACAGAAACAACGATGAAAAAACACCTTATAATTTACTTGACGGGCTTCCTCTGCCTGGCCGCCGCGTGCAGCGACGACGACGGAGCGACCGACCCGTGGGCCGGGGGCATAGAGCTGTCGGCCGAGACAGTGACATTCGGCGACGGAACGCTGTCGCAGACAGTATACGTGGAGAACGGCCAAGGCGGATGGTGCATCACCGCCGTGACGGCCGATGGCAACCAGACACGCCTGAGCCAGGCCGAGCAGGAAAGCCTGCGCGGAGGCGCGGCCTTTGAGCGGACGTTCGGGTGGCTGACGGTGGCCGTGGCGGACAACGCCATAACGCTGACGGCAAGCGGCAGCGACGCGGACGGGCACACGTTCGGCATAGACCTGCAGGCCGGATACAGCACGGCACGCATCATTGGCAGCATGCCCGCCACAGGCGAACGCCCGCTGGCCGCAACGCCGGACTTTGTGGACATGGCCTTCTGGGGCGACACGGTGGCTGTGGAAACGAACAAGGACACGTGGTGGGTGAAAAGCGTGCAAATGGATGACCCATGGAAAGAAACCCTTGTAGCACTCTACGAGTTCGACACCCCGGAGTGGGCACCGGGAACAAGACCGCAAGAGTGGACGTTCTCGGAGTGGTGCGACTGGCTGAAAGTGACGGTGGACGGCCAACGCCTCGTGCTCTCTTCTGAAGGCTGCGACTGGTCACGCGACTTCTACGTCACCCTCACCACGGGTAGCGAAGAGTGTACCGTGGCCGGCCACACGGATGAATTTCTGACAGGCGCAAGCATTCCCACCGGAGTGATAGCCGTGGAGCCGGGAAACGTGGAGTTCGGAGCCGAAGGGGGCGAGGCGAACGTCAACGTCATTTCGGAGAAGTGGCATTTGTACGATGTCACAGTGGACGGGAAAAGATACTACATTGGCCACAAGGAGAGCGGCGAGCCGACTGCCGACAGGGTATATAAGAGGACGTTGCGGTGGCTGACGGTGGAAATAGCCGGGCTTGACCTGAAGCTGACAGCCGAACCTAACACGACCGGCGAAGACCGCACGTTTGAAATCGTGGTGGAAGCCTATTACAAAAACGGAACAATAACCGGCGTGCAGAAAGGACAATAAGCATAAATGCCGACAGGCAAGGAAAGGCGTGCGGACCGAACGGCGAAAGAATGCCGTAACGGCCCGCACGCCATCATTTTACGCAACCTTTTTCTATCTTTGCAGCCACCAAACCATACACTACGACACAAAATGAAAAAGTTATTAGCTTGGCTCGTGGGGCTCGGCCTGTCGCTGCAAGCCCTTGCACAACAAACTGCACCCGTCTATCAGCTCATAGAAAGGGTTACGCCGGGGTACGCGGCACAATTCGACCTGCAAATCATCCCTCCCACCGATGAAGGAGAAGATGTTTTTGAAGTCGCCCACGGCAGAGACGGGAAAATCGTGCTAAAAGGCAACAATGCCATAGCCCTTGCCACGGCATTCAACCAATACCTGAAATATACATGCAACGCGCACCTGTCGTGGTGCGGCGACCAATTGGCGCTTCCCAAGGCATTGAAGCAGCCTGAAGCAGCCATGCGCGACACCATCAACGGCAAATACCGCGTGTACCTGAACTATTGCACCGTGAGCTACACCGCCGCCTATTGGGACTGGGAGCGATGGCAACGCGAAATAGATTTCATGGCCATGAACGGCATCAACATGCCGCTTATGCCCATAGGCCTTGATGCGGTGTGGTACAACACACTGCTAAAGCACGGCTTCAGCGACGAAGAGGCCCGAGGGTTTCTTGCAGCCCCGGGACATGCCGCATGGCAATGGATGCAAAACCTGCAAGGCTATGGCGGCCCGCTGCCCAAATCGTGGATAGACAAGCACATAGTGCTGGCCAAGCAAATCCTGGCACGCGAACGCGAGCTGGGCATGAAGCCCATACAACAGGGGTTCTCGGGATACGTCCCTCGCGAACTGGCGGAGAAATACCCCCAAGCCAAAATAATGCAGCAACCCAGGTGGTGCAATTTTGAAGGCTCGGCCCAACTGGACCCCACCGACCCGCTGTTCGCCTCGCTGGGCCGGGATTTTCTGGAGGAAGAGAAAAAACTTTTCGGCACAAGCGGCTTTTATGCCGCCGACCCGTTTCACGAAAGCAAACCGCCGGTCGACACTCCGGAGTACCTCTCGGCCGTGGGCAAAGCCATATACCGGCTGCTTAAAGACTTCGACGCAGACGCCACCTGGGTGATGCAGGCCTGGAGCCTGCGCGAACCCATAGTGAAGAGCGTGCCCAAGAAGGATTTGCTAATACTGGACCTGAACGGAGCCAAGACTGCACAGCACAACGGCTTTTGGGGATACCCGGCCGTGACAGGCAACCTGCACAACTTCGGCGGACGCATCAACCTGCACGGAGACCTGCGCCTGCTGGCATCCAACCAATACGCCAAGGCCAAGGCGGCCTACCCCAACATCTGCGGCTCGGGACTGTTCATGGAGGCCATCGAGCAGAACCCCATGTACTACGACCTGGCCTTTGAGATGCCCCTGAACGCCAACAGCATCGACATCGTACAATGGCTGGGCCACTACGCCGACCGCCGCTATGGAGCCTGCTCGGAGTCGGCACGCCAAGCCCTTCTGTGCCTGCTCGAAGGCCCCTATGCGCCGGGAACGAACGGCACGGAACGCAGCTCCATCATCGCCGCCCGCCCCGCCCTCGACGTAAAGAAGTCCGGCCCCAACGCCGGCCTGGGCATCCCCTATCCGCCCATGCTGCTGATACGGGCCGAGGGACTGCTGCTGGCCGATGCCGACCGGCTGGGAGCCTCCGACGCCTACCGCTTCGACGTGGTGGACGTGCAGCGGCAACTCATGTCCAACCTGGGACAGGCCATACACAAGCAGGCCGCCTCGGCCTTCAGGCGCAAGGACAGGCAGGCCTTCGAGAAACACAGCCAACGGTTCTTGCAACTGCTGGCCGATGCCGACGAGCTGCTGCGCACCCGCCCCGAGTACAGCTACGACCGCTGGCTGACCTCGGCCCGCAGCTGGGGAAAGGACAAAGCCGAGAAAGACCAAATGGAACGGGATGCCACGTCGCTGGTCACCATCTGGGGAGCCGACGGAGACCCGCTGATATTCGACTACTCGTGGCGCGAATGGTCGGGGCTGATAGAGGGGTACTACCTGCCGCGCTGGCGCATGTTCTACGACATGCTGACTACCCACCTGGACAACGGCACGGACTATAGCGAAGAGGGGCTCGAACTGACGCACGGACGGGAAGCCTTCCGCGCCAACGACTTCTACAACCGGCTGGCCGACTGGGAACTGCGCTACGTAGACACGCCCGGGAAGGCCCGCGTCCCCATCGTGCAAGGCGATGCCATAGACGTGGCCCGCCGCCTGTATGCCAAATATTCGGCTATGGCCCGCGAATACTACACCACCGACCAGGCCGACGACATCCGCCAGGAAAACGCCTACGAAAATTTAGGAGAATGACGAAACGAAAGACAGCAGGAAGACCACAATACATAGGGGCAACGGCATGGAAAACCAAAGCATTTTTCGTACCTTTGCGTTCAACTACAAAAAGAAGGAATGAGAAAAGAGAGCAAAACCATATTCGACCGCAACGTGGCCGAGTTTGCAACCGTGGCAGCCGAGTTCTGCAAGTTCATGGAACAAGCCGAGGAATGCAAACGCTCCACGTTTGTCGACACGACACTGAAGCTGTTGCCCCTGCTGTATCTGAAAGCCTCCATGCTGCCCAAGTGCGAACCGCTGGGTGAGGAGCTGCCCGAGAACTACGTGACGGAAGAGACCTACGAAGTGCTGCGCCTGAACCTGGCCGGAGTGCTGGGCGAGCAGGACGACTATCTGGACGTGTTCGTATCGGACATGAAGTACAGCGACCAACCCATCACCCGCTACATCTCGGAGGACCTGGCCGACATCTACCAAGACGTGAAGGACTTCATCTTCGTGTTCCAACTGGGACTGAACGCCACCATGCACGACGCTCTGGCCCTGTGCGAGGAGAACTTCGCCCTCTACTGGGGACAGAAACTGGTGAACACCATGAGGGCCCTGCACGACGTGAAGTACGCACAGCCCCGGCAAGAGGAAGAGACGGGCAGCTACGACGAAAGCGAAGCGGAAGAATGAGCCACTGCCCTCAAAGCATACAGCCAACTACAAAAAGACAGGACACTATGATTATAAAAAGAACGATAGCCAAGGAAGAGGTGAGCCAAATGCCCAAAGCCTTGTTCCCAGGCCAGATACACATTGTGCAGACACCAGTCGAGGCCGACCGGGCTGTGGAATACCTGAAGCAATGCGACCGACTGGGCATCGACAGCGAGACACGCCCCTCGTTCAGCAAAGGCCATGCACACAAGGTGGCACTGCTGCAAATATCGTCGGACGAACATTGTTTTCTGTTCCGCCTCAACCTCATCGGGCTGACGCTGCCCGTCATCCTGCTGCTGGAAAACCCGCAGGTGACGAAGGTGGGACTGTCGCTGAAAGACGACTTTATGATGCTGCACAAACGTGCCCCCTTCCACCAGCGGGCTTTCGTCGAGCTGCAAGAGTACGTGCGTCCCTTCGGCATACAGGAAATGAGCCTGCAAAAGATATACGGCATCCTGTTCGGCGAAAAGATATCGAAGTCGCAACGGCTCTCAAACTGGGAAGCCCCCCAGCTCACCATCCCCCAGCAGCAATACGCCGCGACCGATGCCTGGGCCTGCCTGAACATCTACAACAAGCTGGAAAGACTGAAACAGACAGGCGACTACACCATAGAGAACAACGCCGCACAATAGGCAAACCGCAACAACCAACATCGAATGAAGACCAAGCACATGTACAAAGCATACCTGAAACCCGGAAAAGAAGAATCGCTGAAACGCTTTCACCCGTGGGTGTTCTCGGGAGCCATCGCCCGCATAGAGGGACAACCCGAAGAAGGCGACATCATAGAAGTCTACACCGCGCAGAACGAGTTCATCGCCAAGGGACATTGCCAGATAGGAAGCATAGCCATACGGGTGCTGAGCTTCAGGCAGGACGAAAAGATAGACCGCGACTTCTGGCGACGCAAGCTGCAAGCCGCCTATGACATGAGACGCAACCTGCACATTGGCGGGAACCCTGCCAACGACACGTACCGCCTGGTGCACGGCGAGGGCGACAACCTGCCCGGACTGGTGGTGGACATCTACGGACGAACAGCCGTAATGCAGGCACATTCGCCCGGAATGCACGTCGACCGCATGGAAATAGCCGACGCTCTGGCCGACGTGATGGGCGACACGATAGACAGCATCTACTACAAGTCAGAAAGCACATTGCCCTACAAGGCAGACCTCTATCCAGAGAACGGCTTCCTCAAAGGGAGCAACACCGACAACGTGGCTACCGAGTACGGGCTGAAATTTCACATCGACTGGCTGAAAGGACAAAAGACCGGCTTCTTCGTCGACCAACGCGAAAACCGGGCATTATTAGAAAGGTACGCGCACGGGCGTACCATTCTTAATATGTTCTGCTACACGGGAGGCTTCTCGGTCTACGCCATGCGGGGGGGAGCACGCTTAGTACACTCGGTGGACAGTTCGGCCAAAGCCATAGACTTGACAAACAAGAACATTGCGCTCAACTTCCCCGACGACACGCGCCACACGGCCTATGCCGAAGATGCCTTCAAGTACCTCGACCGCATGGAGAACGGGTTCTACGACCTCATTGTACTGGATCCGCCCGCTTTCGCCAAACACCGGGATGCCCTGCGCAATGCCTTGCAGGGCTACCGAAAACTGAATGCCAAAGCCTTCGAGAAAATCAAGCCCGGTGGACTGCTGTTTACCTTTTCGTGCTCCCAGGCCGTCGACAAAGACCACTTCCGCACAGCCATCTTCACCGCTGCCGCAACGACAGGCCGCAACGTACGCATCCTCCACCAACTGACACAACCGGCCGACCATCCGGTAAACATCTACCATCCCGAAGGAGAATATCTCAAGGGCCTTGTGCTCTACGTGGAATAAGAAGCCGCCCCAGGAAAGCACCGACAGAGGCCGCCAAGGAGACAAAAAGCACCTCAAAAAGGTCTATACAGGCCCGTTGATTTAAAAAGAGTTAAGAAATAGAAGAAAAGTAGCAGATTATTATGTCACATTGACCAAAAGCCCTACATTTGCACTGTGTTTTTCATGGTATTAGATTTAAGGTTAATAAAGATTGGGTGTCTGGGATAGATACCCTTCTTTTTTATATACCACTTTAATCTCACTCTACAAACTTTATCCATTGCGGCAGACCGCAAATCCGATTTATTTCCCTACATTTGCAATACCATAACCCCTAAACATTAGGAGGGCAGAAAACACGACTTCACAAAATGAATACCAAGGTAAGATTGAGCATAATGAACTTCCTGCAATTTGCAGTATGGGGTTCATACCTGACTTCGATGGGAAGCTACCTCGTACAAGTGGGACTGGGCAACCACATCGGTATCTTTTATGCCATGCAAGGCATTGTGAGCATCTTCATGCCGGCACTGACAGGCATCATAGCCGACCGCTGGATACCCGCACAACGCATGCAAGGGCTTTGTCACACAATAGCAGGACTGTTCATGCTGACGGCCGGATACTACGGTATGGGGAACGCCCCGGAAGGCGTGGCTTTCGGCATATTGCTGTCACTCTATGCCGTCAGCGTAGCTTTCTACATGCCCACGTTGTCGCTTACCAACTCTGTATCCTACTACATACTCGACTCAGTCGGCATGGATGCCGTAAAGACCTATCCACCCATACGCATATTCGGCACAATAGGCTTCATCTGCTCCATGCTGGCAGTTGACGCATTGGGGCTGCAAAGTTCCAGCCTACAATTCTGCATATCCGGCGGATTGAGTATCCTGCTTGCCCTCTACACCCTCACACTCCCCCACTGCCCCACAAACAGCAGTTCCCAAAAGAAATCACTGGCCGAAGCATTGGGTCTGCGGGCCTTCGCCCTATTCCGCAGGCGCAAAATGGCCATTTTCTTTCTTTTCTCCACCATGCTGGGAGTATCGCTTCAAATCACCAATGGATTTGCCAACCCGTTTATAACCAGCTTCAAGGCCCTGCCCGAATATGCCAGTACTTTCGGCGTGAACCACGCCAATGCACTTATCTCCATCTCGCAATGCTCCGAGACGTTATGCATACTTCTCATTCCATTCTGCCTGAAACGCTTCGGCATCAAGAAGGTTATGCTTATAGCTATGTTCGCATGGGTCTTGCGTTTCGGGCTGTTCGGCTTGGGCAACCCAGGCAACGGAGTGTGGATGTTTATCCTGTCAATGATAGTCTATGGCGTAGCCTTTGACTTCTTCAATGTCTCCGGCTCACTTTTTGTAGATAAAGAAACACACAACGAACTGCGTTCGAGTGCACAAGGATTGTTTATGATGATGACCAACGGCATTGGAGCTACCATCGGGACGCTGGGTGCCCAATGGGTAGTCAACCGCTTCACCTACCCCTCTCCTGACTATGGCGGCCTGCTATTGGGCGATTGGGATACCGTGTGGTTCATCTTTGCCACTTACGCTCTGATTGTGGGAGTGACATTTGCCATCGTATTCAAAGACGACCACACTCCCAAAGGCACAACAGAAAACGCATAAAAACAACGAAAGAACATGAACAGAAAAAAGATAAGACTACAGGTCCTGAACATAGCCAACAGCCAAGCACAAGTCGGTGCCTACGCCATGCTGCTGGGCGAAGCAGACGGACCACGCCGCCTGCCCATCATCATAGGAGCAGCCGAGGCACAAGCCATCTTAATAGAAATGAAAGGCATATTTCCTCCCAGACCCTTGACACATAACTTGTTTGCATCCGTGCTTGAAGTCCTGGGCGTGGAATTACTGCGCATAGTCATCTACAAGGCAGAAAACGGAGTATTCTACTCTTACCTATATCTGAAAGCAGAGACCAACATCATCCGCGTAGATGCCCGCACCAGCGATGCCGTCGTCCTGGCTCTGAGGATGCAAGCCCCCATCATGATTTACGAGGACATTCTGGACGCAGAGAAGATAAAAGAAGACGGTAACTACTCTACCGAGAATGAACTTCCACACAACAGCATTGAAGAGACAAACCTCCTACAGGAAGGCAGCATAGAAATGCTACAAAAAGCCATGCAAAAGGCCGTAGACAAGGAAGACTACGAACGTGCCGCATTGTTGAGAGATGAGATAAACAAACGAATAAAGCAAAAGTAACTTACTTCACCCTTTTTACGAACATGCGCCTATTCTACACCCCCGACATAGCAACCAGTAACGAACTTCCCCCGGAAGAAGCCGCCCACGCCTTGAAAGTGCTACGCCTGCAAACGGGAGACAGCCTAACCCTGACCGACGGAAAAGGCTCTTTCTACCAAGCGACCATCAGCGCAGCTACGGGCAAACGCTGCCTCGTCAACGTCGTAGAACACATTCCCCGTCCCTCCCTCTGGAGTGGACATCTGCACATAGCTGTGGCTCCTACCAAGAACATGGACCGCAACGAATGGCTTGCCGAAAAGGCCACTGAGATAGGAGTGGACGAACTGACGTTTCTCTGCTGCCACTACTCCGAACGCAAGGTAATGAAGCCCGAACGTATAGAGAAGATACTGATTTCGGCCATGAAGCAATCACTCAAAGCACGCCTTCCTAAGCTAAACACGATGGTATCTTTCAACGACTTTGTGCGCCATCCCCGTCCAGGACAAAAGTTCATCGCCCACTGCCACGAAGGCTACAAGCCCATGCTCAAGGAAATACTACTGCCCGGAGGAGATGCCACTGTGCTCATCGGCCCAGAAGGCGACTTCAGTCCCGAAGAAGTCGGCCTGGCCGAGTCGTGTGGCTATCAGCCTGTCAGCCTGGGATGTTCGCGGTTGCGCACCGAAACCGCCGCCCTCGTAGCCTGCCACCTGCTCCAGATGGCCAACGAAACGCTCCACCAATAGCGACAGCTCCACAAACGCACACCAGCCAACAAGCCAACCCTAAAAAACACATACTCTTAAATATAAAACGTCATGAAAAGAAACTCTTTCTTGCAAGCAATCGCCCTATGCATGGTGATTGCATTCGCTTCCTGCTCGAAGAAGCAAAGCGAGTACACCAACTCCATTCCCGCCGATGCTCCTTTTGTCTTGAGCATTGATGCCCAGTCATTGGCAACCAAAGCCGAACTGAACAGCGCAGAGAACCAACCCATGATGCAACGCTTCACCGAGATGCTGACTAAGGACATCACGCCGGAAAACCGTCAGAAGGTCGAAGCCTTCTTCTCCGACCCGGCAAGCACAGGCATCGACTTTCGGTCGCCACTCTACCTGTTCTACCAGCCAGACACCCTCGACTACATTGCCATAGTAGCCAAAGTAAACAACGAAACCGACCTTGCCTCGACTTTCCAAACCCTACAAACCGAACAGGCAGCCACAACTTTGGCCACAGCAGAAGGCTATCGCTACTGCACCATAGGCGGTAACCTATTCACAGCCTTCAACGCCACTACACTCATTGCACTCTCATACGTCGACCAGACGGGCGATGCCCAACAACTGGCTGCCTCCCTGCTGAGACAAGAAGCCGACAAGAGTTTTGCACAAACACCCTCATTCCAACACATGCAACAGGAAACCGGCGACATCCGCTTCATGCTCACGCAGAAACTCATTGCCGACCTGCAAACCAAGACTAACGCTTTGACGAGCGGCAATGCCCTTCCCCCTATCCTGACGACCGACGGTCTCCAGGGAATAGGCAACATTGCTTTTGAGACCGGAAAAATAGAATGTTCCTACAAATGGACAGCCGACAACGACAAGGCGCAAGCCACGCTTGACGAGGCCATAGGCTACACCCGCCCGGTGAGCAACCGCTTCCTTGGTTGTTTTCCACAGTCTACACTCTTCTACACAAACGTAGGTATCAACGGCAGCAAGCTTTATGACTACATACAGCAAATGCCAGACTTGCAACGATTTGGCAAGGTGCAGGAGGCCGACTTCCAAGCCATTATGAACACGTTAAAGCCTGCTTTCGAGTCGCTTGAAGGCGACATTACGATGGGCTTCACCGGTGTCGTGATGGGTGCCATCCCTACTTTCATAGCCTATGCCGAAGTGAAGGACAACACCATCCTCGACCTTATCAACGCCAACAAGCAAAAACTGGAACAGCAGAACGGTGTGCGCATTGACAAGATAAACGACACCGAGTACGCACTTTCCATCTACGGCCTAGGCATCTACTACGGCATACGCGACAACTTCTTCTACACCACCAACGACAACGCGCTTTACGCCAACTTGGGCAAACCAGCCACCCCCTCCATCACCGAGAACGAGTATGCCGACCTGCTCAAGAACAGCTATGCCGCCATGCTGATTGACATCGAGTCTGTACTGCAACTCCCAGCAGTCAGAAACCTTGCCAACATGAGTGGTGCCGAAACAGCCTTGGCCATCAGCCTGTGCGACCAGTACGTCGACTACATGGCCACGACAGCCTCCGATGCCCAATCCAGCTACGGCGTATTGCAACTGAAGGACCATGAAAGCAATGCCCTGAAACAGCTGGTATCGCTCGCAAAGAACGCCATAGGCATGTAAAGTTCATAAGGTCTCCCGGCAGATAGCCATGAGGGCAGCAACTATCCCCCGCCCGGCCATCTTCCGGGAGACTCTCGCCAACCGGCATTTCTCCTACCAAGAACAGTCCGCCCCACCACACCGGCCCTAACCCCTCTACACGACATGGACATCATACAACTCCAACACGTTCTGCCACGCGTCTTCTCCGGGCAGAACTACATAAACTCCCAAGTGTGGCACCAAGATATCCGCTTCGAACGCGGCAAAACCTACCTCATCGAAGCCGCCTCGGGCACCGGGAAGTCCTCAATGTGCAGTTTCGTCTACGGGCAACGCGCCGACTACGAAGGCATCATCACGTTCGACGAACGAAACATACGCCAACTGACGGCAGCCGACTGGACCGACATCCGTGTCCGACACCTTAGCCTCCTGTTCCAAGAACTACGCCTCTTCCCCGAACTGACTGCCCTTGAAAACATCTTACTGAAAAACCGTCTGACCGGCCACAAGCGAAAGCACGACATAAGCGAACTGCTCGAAGTCCTTGGCCTAGGCGACAAGACGGACAGCCCCGTCGCCCACCTCTCCTACGGCCAACAGCAACGCGTGGCCTTTGCCCGTTGTCTGTGCCAGCCCTGCGACTTTTTCCTGCTTGACGAACCCGTGAGCCATCTCGACCCCAACAATGCCCGAAACATGGCTAACCTGCTGCGACAAGAAGCCGACCGACAAGGAGCAGGCATCATAACAACCTCGGTAGGCAACCCATTGCCACTCATCTACGACCACGTACTGAGGCTTTAACCCGAAAAAACCTTGCAAACACCCTGTTCTCAATGATAAACAAACTTCTGTGGAAACTGCTGCGCCGCCATGCCAGCCCCAGCCAAATGGCAGGTTTCTTTCTTGCCAACCTGATTGGCACCACCATCATTCTCATAGGACTTCTGTTCTACCGCGACATCATTCCCCTCTTCGGACAAGACGACGGACTGTTCAAAAAGGAATACCTCGTCACCGCCAAACATATCAGCACATTGGGCGGACTGGCTGGCCGAAGTTCAGCCTTCGAAGCCAAGGAAATCAACGAACTGTCGCAACAACCATTCGTAAAGGACCTCGGAGCCTTCACTCCAAGTCTCTTCAAAGTAAGAGCCGGAGTAGGTATGCCCAGCACCGGACTGCGCCTGTCCACCGACATGTTCTTCGAGTCTGTCCCCGACCGTTTCCTTGACGTGCAACCCCAAAACTGGCGTTACGACAGCATCCGACGCGAAGTCCCCATCATCATTCCCCGCAACTACCTCGACCTCTACAACTTCGGCTTTGCCCAAAGCCAAGGGCTGCCCAGGCTTTCGGAGAACCTGACAAGCATGATAGGACTTGACCTCACATTGCAGGGAATGACACGAACCGAGCGCCTGCGAGGACGCATCGTGGGTTTCTCCAACCGCCTCAACACCATCCTCATTCCCCAAAGTTTCATGGAGCAGGCCAACGCCTCGCTCGCCCCGGGCCGACAGGCACAACCCTCGCGCCTCATCGTCGAAGTAACCAACCCCGCCGACCCAGCCTTGTCCGACTTCTACGCCGCCCACCGCTATACCACCGAAGGCGACAACCTCGACCAGGGACGCGCCACCCGCTTCCTGCGTCTGGCCACCGGCATCGTGGCCGCCGTAGGGGGACTCATCTGCATGCTCAGCGTCTACATCCTGCTGCTCAGCATATTCCTACTCATACAAAAGAACAGCGAAAAGATAACCAACCTGCTACTCATAGGCTACACGCCCTCGCACGTGGCCCGTCCCTACGCCGTGCTTTCCATCGGACTCACGCTGCTCTCCTTCGCTCTGGCCGGCCTGGCAGCTCTTGGCCTGCGCACACTTTACACCGACCTGCTGCGTACCTTCCTGCCTCAACTGCACACGCCCTCCCCTCTGCCTGCACTGGCCATAGGACTGGCCGCTGTGGTGGCTATCGCCGTCCTTGATGTCGTACTGATAAAAAAGCGCATCACCCCGCCCGCCCCGTCGGCAAGGAACTGACAGACCCATACAGCCCGAAGGGTTCAGAACGGCATCGGGCCCGCAGGCTCGTCGCCCAACGGATTGTCGGACATGGGCGGAAGGTCGTCCGCCGTCAAGGGAGGGGGCGTAGAAGAACGACTGACGGGAGCGTTCATGCGCGAACTGATGTTCACCCCTCCGCCCAGGTCGGGAGGTGGAATGATAAGATCGTCATCAGGGTTCTGAAAGCGGGTGTACTCGCCAACAAAGCGCAGCCTCACGTCACCCACCGCGCCATTACGATGCTTGGCTATGATAATCTCGGCAATGCCGTGCAAGTCCGTTCCATCCTGCGACTTGAATATCTTATAGTACTCCGGCCTATGGATGAAACACACCATGTCGGCATCCTGCTCGATGGCACCCGACTCACGCAAATCGCTCAGCTGAGGCCGCTTGCCTTCCTCGCCTTCGCGGTTCTCCACGCCACGGTTCAGCTGTGACAAGGCTATGATAGGGATATTCAGCTCCTTGGCCAGTCCTTTAAGCGAGCGCGAGATGGTGCTCACCTCCTCCTGACGGTTGCCATAAGACATGCCGCTGGCATTCATCAGCTGCAAGTAGTCGATGATAATGAGCTTCACCCCATGCTCCCTTACCAGGCGACGAGCCTTGGTACGCAGTTCGAAGACCGAAAGCGAGGGCGTGTCGTCCACGTAAAGAGGCGCGTCCAACAGGTCGCGTAGCTTGTAGTCCAGCTGCTGCCACTCATAGTCGGCCAGCTGGCCACTCTTTATCTTGTCACTGGGAATTTCGCAGACGTTCGATATCAGGCGGTTCACCAATTGCAGATTACTCATTTCCAAAGAGAACAGAGCCACGGGATTGTGGTAGTTCACGGCAATGTTCTTTGCCATAGACAGCACAAAGGCCGTCTTACCCATTGCCGGACGGGCGGCAATGATGATGAGGTCGGAGTTTTGCCAGCCTGAAGTTATCTTGTCCAGTTTCGTAAAACCGCTTTCCAGTCCGCTCAGGCCGTCGGTACGCGCGGCAGCTTTTTGCATCTGTGCTACAGCTTGGGCTATGACAGGGTTTATCTGCGTGTAGTCCTTCTTCAAGTTCTGCTGCGAGATTTCAAAGAGCCTTCCCTCGGCCTCCTGCATCAGGTCGTCCACATCGAGTGTCTCGTCGAAAGCCTTACTCTGTATCTGGCTGGTGAAGGTTATCAGCTCGCGTGCCAACGCCTTTTGGGCAATGATGCGGGCATGAAACTCAATGTGAGCCGACGAGGCCACCTTACTGCTCAGTTGGGTGATGTAGAAAGGACCGCCCACCTCGTCCAGCTCTCCCCGCTTGGCCAATTGCTCCTTAACGGTGAGGATGTCCACCGGTTTCTGGTTGACGGCCAAGTCGGTGATGGCAGAGTAGATGAGCTGGTGGCGGTGCTCGTAGAACGAGTCGGGGCGCAGTATCTCGCTCACCAGCGAGTAAGCATCCTTCTCTATCATCAGTGCGCCCAGCACGGCCTGCTCCAGTTCGGGAGCCTGCGGCTGTATGCGTCCGTAGTCGGTCACCGGTTGCGCCGCCTTGCTTTTGGGCGTACGCGTAGTTCGTTTCGTTTCAGGCATGTTCGTGTTCTATAATTATAATAATAAGTAGGGTGTGCTTGCAGGTAATGTGCCCAACCGTGCCGTCGGCGGCGGAACGGGGACGCAAAGTTACGCCTTTTCCACGAGAAAATGTCTACCTTTGCCCCCGTCGAACCAACAAAACCCGCATACCGATGATAACTTTCCCCAACGCTAAAATCAACCTGGGGCTGCACATCACCTCGCGCCGCCCCGACGGATATCACAACTTAGAGACCGTCTTCTACCCCGTGCCCCTCGATGAAGCCCTCGAAGCCATACCCGCCGAAAGAGGACGGACGGAGAAGTGCCGCCTCGTGGTGCAGGGCAATCCCCTGCCCGGCAGCAACGACCCGCAGGACAACCTTGTGGCGCAGGCCTACCGCTTGCTCGACGCGGAGTACGACCTGCCCCCCATCGATGCCTACCTGCTGAAGCGCATCCCCAGCGAGGCTGGATTAGGCGGAGGTTCGGCCGATGCCGCCTTCATGCTCAGACTGCTGAACGACCTCTTCGCCCTCGGCCTGACGGACGAGCGGCTCGAAATCCTGGCCTCGCGCCTGGGAGCCGACTGTGCCTTCTTTGTGCGCAACCGCCCTACCTATGCCGAAGGTATCGGCAACGTGTTCTCACCCGTAACGCTTCCCCCGTTAGCTGGCTACGGCGTGTGCATCGTCAAACCCGACGAGCGCGTATCCACCCGTGCAGCCTTTGCCCGTGTGGTGCCCCGGCAACCGCAGGAACCGCTGCGGAACGTCGTGGCCCTGCCTGTGGAACAATGGCGCGACAGGCTGACGAACGACTTCGAGCAAAGCGTCTTCCCCCAATTTCCCGCCATAGCCCAGGTTAAGGACGAGCTGTACGCCCGGGGCGCCCTCTATGCTTCGATGAGCGGTTCCGGCTCGGCGGTCTACGGCCTGTTTGCTCCCGAAGCCGTCATGCCCGAGGAAGATTTCGGCCCCGGGACACAAGTGTTCACCGGAGTGCTGCGCTAAGCCTCCCGGAAGAGAAGCCAAAAGACGGAGACACTGACCCGATAGACGCAGACCGGAGCAGACGGACGGACTCAGGAGAAACATCAAAATATGCATTTCTTTCATTGCTACGGTGGAGAAAAAATCTGTACCTTTGCGACAAGCAACGTACACGCGAGTAATGAATATTAAGTATTTCCCGTAGGAATATGATAGATACGATAACCATAAAGAATTTCAAATCCATCACAGCGACCACATTCTCAACGAGCAATGTCAATGTATTTATCGGAGCCAATGGTTCCGGCAAATCCAACATTTTGGAAGCTGTAGGGATGGTAGCCGCAGAACGCTCTCACCAGATAGAAGTCAATGACATGATACAGAAAGGTATCCGCATCGCCAAGCCGGATTTGATGTGCAGTTCTTTTTATAGACAAACAAACAATCGCACCATAAACGTGAATCTGTTCGGTACGGAGGGGGAACTGATTCAATATGCGGTAAGCAACCCTGTACTGGAAGATATTTATTCCACTTGGTCGGTCTCTTATTCAACCGGAGTCAACCGGGGAGATGTAGATGTTGCCACGCAAAAGATGGAAACATTGAGAACCTACATTTCCAAATACCTTATCTATTCATTGTCCGTCAATGCGCTTCGCGGGTTGACTGCCGAAAGTATGCAATATCCCTTAGGGGTGAACGGAGAGGGTCTTGATGTCTTGTTGAACAACCTCCCCAAAGAGGAAATCATCCAAATCAAGGAATCCGCCAAAGAATATATATCATGGATTGAGGACATATTCTTCGATAGCGAAGAAAGATACAAGATGCAAGGATATAAGTTAGGACGAAGCAAGTCCAATCTTTATTTCAGAGATAAGTTCATGCAGAAAAAGAACAATCTGTTTTCTGCGGAGAATGTCAATGAAGGCGCATTGGAAGTGCTGTTTTACCTGACTTTGTTCATCAGCAAGAAGACACCAGACTTCTTTGCCATAGACAATATAGAGAATGGGCTTAATCCTCGCTTGTGCAGGTTCTTGATGAAAAAGATTAGTGAGCTGGCCCTGAAAAACAGCAAACAGGTATTGATTACCACCCACAATCCGGCTATCTTGGACGGAATGAATTTGAATGACGACAGCCAACGGCTATATGTCGTAGCCCGTAATGACGAAGGGAGAACGCAGGTCAAACGCATCCAGACCAAGGAACAGGCCGGAGAACATCGCATGATGCTGTCTGAAATGTGGATGAAGGGATTGATTGGCGGTGTTCCCTACAACTTCTGACGACATGAGATTAGGAATCATAGCCGAAGGAAAAGCTGATATTGCCGTAATAAAAGCCGTCTTGAAAGCGGCAAAAGGCATTGACGGCAGCGACATCGTACAATTACGCCCGAGCGAGCAGTTTGACGAAACGGATTTGAACGAGCTGAACTTCAGCAACTGGAATCTGGTCTTACAATCATGCGGAGATGAACATCTGCTGCAAACATTCTTCGATGGCTTAGCAGAAGATGCCCTGCTGGTTGTCCAGATTGACACAGCAGAACGTGGAGAAGCCGGATACGACATAGCACAACCTTTGCGCACGAAAGGAAACGATTGGAAAGCATACAGCGAGCAACTTTATGCTATCGTAAAAAGCAAGATAAACGAAATCGTCCCAGAAACATACCGGGACAAAATAGCTTATGCAATCGCCATAGAAGAAACAGATGCCTGGTTGATACCCTTATTTGACACCGCTTGCAAGGAAACAGCCCAATACGCAAACCCTAAAGAACATCTGCACTACTTGATTAACCGAATTGACCATAAGAAAAGAAACAAGTACATAGATACCGATAAAAAGACTCTGAATTATAGCTACATCGCCAAGGATATGAAGAAAGGGCTAAAGTTATGCAGACAAAAGAATAGAAGCTTGGACTTATTCTGTTTAGACATCGAAAATAAAGTAACTAATTAGAAAAAGAAGCAGCAAAAGACGGAGATTTCCCTTTTCAGTGCCAGCATTTCCCTCGCATATTTCTCAATCAGCAATAAGAACTCCGTTTTTTCAGTCTATGTATTGATATTTTACATATCTTCGCACACCACAACCTAAAATTATAGCCAAATGATACCTACCTTTCAAGATTGCATGTTGCCTACTTTGAAGTTGCTGGCTGATGGGAAAGAACATTCCGCAAACGAATTGTATAACCATGTTACTAATCTCTTTCAAATGACGGAAGAAGAAAAGAACATATTGTTACCCAGCAAAAGGACAACGCGGATTCGCTGTAACTTATCGTGGGCAAGGACGTATCTGAAAAAGGCAGGGCTGATAAGTTCGAAATCAAAAGCCACTTACGCGATTACGAATGAAGGCTTAAAATTATTGGCGACCAATCCTTCTTTTGTCAACATGAAAACATTGGAGCATTACGACTCGTATAACTTATGGCAAACGATGGGGAAGCAAGAAAACGGTGAGGCACATGCAGATTCAAAAGATGATAACCGCGAAACAGAATTGACCCCGGACGAGACTATCGGGAAGGCTTATGATGAACTGCGTTCTATGCTTGCCAATGATTTGCTGGACAAAATCTTAGAACAAAGCCCCTACTTCTTCGAGAAACTGGTTATTCGCCTACTGGTGGCTATGGGATACGGAGGCTCTTTCAACGAAATCACAGAAATGATGGTAGGCAAAACCGGCGATGAAGGCATTGACGGAGTGATAAAGGAAGACCGCTTAGGATTGGATAATATCTATGTGCAGGCCAAGCGTTGGGATAAGGCGAAGACCGTAGGAAGGCCGGACATCCAGCAGTTTGTAGGAGCATTGGCTGGCAGGGGAGCCAACAAGGGCATCTATATTACGACTGCCCGTTTCAGTGAACAGGCAAAGAACTTTAAGCCGCAGAATAACATCAAAGTTGCACTCATCGACGGTGAAGCCCTTTGCCAATATATGATAGACTACAACATTGGCGTGGCTATCAAAGATATTTATGAAGTGAAACGCATAGATTTGGATTTCTTTTCGGATGATGAATAGGGAGAAGCCCCTGTTTGTCCTTCCACCGACAGAAGACTTCCGTTCAACTGATTATTTATTCGCTCTCCTTCTTCGCATGATTTCTTTGCCGCACCTTAAAAGCTCTTCCCGCCCCATTTACCCGTTTGAAGACCAAACGCAATCCTTACAAATGCAACAAGAAAGGCATAAACGGACAGCCTAACGATAATACAAGCGACAAGACGGAGATTCTTCAACGAGATAAGACCCACCCCTCTTTGCTCGCCTTGTGCTCGCCCACAACATGTAGCTCTTTGCGACATATTTCAGAAAACAAGATACAAAAAAAGCAGCTATCTCATAGATAACTGCTTGATTACCAACCGTCGGGGTGAAAGGATTCGAACCTTCGACCCCCTGCTCCCAAAGCAGGTGCGCTAACCGGACTGCGCTACACCCCGAGATGTCCGGCGATACTCTGCCGAGCATCGACATGTACGTCCGCCGAAAACGGGTGCAAAGATAGACAACCTGGGGCGATACGCCAAAGAAGCGGACTTAATAAGTGTAAAAATCCAGGACGGACAGGATAAGGATGCAGACAGAACGGTTGTACAAGAAAGACGGAAAGGCCGCAACCGAAGGAACAGAATATCGGCGACCCACCCCAAACACAATCAAAAAGATGCCGACAGACCGCCCCCCCGACACGCACAGCTTTCGGGAAAAGCCCAACCAGCCCTGCCTTGTCTCCTCGCATCAGCCCTTCCGATGTCGTCAGGAACCTTGCGGTTGCTCCACGCTCTCCATTTCCGACACCCCGACACGCACAAAAGACGCAACAGGCACAGGTGTGCCCGGACAGTGGCAGAGGCACGCCCCCGACCACGCACCCCTAAGCCCTGACACTGGCACACCTGTGCCCGAATCGACCGCCAGCACCGACGGGACGGCAAACGCCTGTTTCGGTTGTAAGTGCTTCAGTATTTCGATGAACATCAGGCAGATAAAGCAAAAGCGTTTCGTCCGTCGGCACAATGGGCGACACCGGGCGCAAATACGCAATTCTCGGGCATCAAGAAAGTCAAAGTGCCATGAATGCTCAACCGAAGCACAGGGCACAAACACCTGGGGGCAACCGACGACAAACGCTTTGCCGCAGATGTCCGCCACGGGAGGCGACAAGCCCCACAGCCGACGGGAACAAAGCCCGGGAAAAGAGCAAGGCCCAGGCAGAAACGAGCCGTCCGCCACAGAGAGATGTGCAGAACAGCCACTAAAATAAGGAGAAAGATGAATGCTTCACCAAAGCTTTTTCTAACTTTGCAACCGCAGTTCCGTGATTTTTCGCTTTCGGCTGCGACACATTTATAAAAGCGACAACGAGAAGCACCAGAAGACTACGATGGAAAACATTGAACGGGAGTTCGTCGCCATGATACGCGAGTACGAACGGGTGATTTACAAAGTGTGCTATCTGTACGCCACGCCCAACGCCGGGCTGCGCGACCTTTACCAAGAGGTCGCGCTCAATCTATGGAAAGCCTACCCGAAATTCCGGCGCGAGTGCAAAATATCCACTTGGGTATATCGCATCGCACTGAACACGTGCATCAGCTTCATCCGAAAGGAAAAGAACATGCCCGAAATCATCGCCCTCACCCCATCGTTCGACCGCACGGACGAGACGGACGACACACAAGAGATGCTGCGGCAGCTCTACCGTCTGATAAGCAGGCTGGGGCAGCTGGAAAAATCCATCGTGCTGCTCTATCTGGAAGAAAAAAGCTATGAGGAGATAGCTGAAATTACCGGACTGACGCTGACCAACGTCGCTACCAAACTGAGCCGCATCAAAGAAAAGCTGAAACGAATGAAGAAAGAGAACGACTGAGCATATGGAACTGGAAGAGCTGAAAAAATCGTGGAACCTGCTGGACAAACGCCTGCAACAGGCTCCCCTCACCGACGAAAAGCAGATAGCCCGGCTGGTGGCCGCCTGCCAAAGGCGGACACGCAGCAGCATGGGCCGGCTGAAAAGCCTGCAACGCTTCTCGCTGCTGGCCGGGATGCCCATCGTGATTGCCCTGTTTGCCTTCATCGGCTTGTCGCTGCCTGCAAGCGACGAAGGGCACGGCACGAAGCTGGCGGTGCTGATAGCCTTCGGGGCGGTGTCCATCGCCTTGGGCGCATGGTGGGACTGGCGTACCTACAAATGGATACGCAACATACGGGTGGACGAAATGCCCATAGCCGAGGTAAGCCGCCGCATGACGCACTTCAGGCAGTGGGCCGACATCGAGGTGGTGTGCGTCTGCGTGTGGACGGTGGCCTTCAGCGCACTCTACTACTGGCTGAAAGACTGGTATCAGATGCCCGTCCCGGCCCAGGCCATCGTGATAGGCTGCTGGGCGGTACTGGACGGCATCGTCATCTACCTGTTTTACAAAAAGCTGGTCTATTCGCACATAGACAGCATACGGAAAGACATTGAAGAACTGAAAGATATATGCACCGAATAACACTGATACTCCTGCTTCTGCTACTCCTGCCGGACATGTACATCTACTTTGTACACATCGTGCGCAGAACCAAACGCCTGCTGTGGCGCGCCCTCTATTGGCTTCCAAGCGCAGTGCTGGCGGCCGTCTACGTCTACTACATCTACCTGGGGGGCGACAACCCGCTGTCCGACCACACACAGGGCATCGGCCGCATGGCCATAGCCGTCATGGCACTTGCCGCCCCGAAACTCGTCTTCATGCTCTGCTCGCTGGTGGGCGTGGGGGTCCACTACGCGGTACGCATCTGTCCGCGCTGGCCGTTCACGGCTGTGGGAGCGGTGCTGGCCGCAGTGAGTTTCTGCAACATCCTGTACGGCTGTTTCTACGGCATCAAGCGTCTGGAGGTTAAGGAGGTGGAATATTGCTCGACACGCATCCCCGAAGGCTTCGACGGTTATCGCATCGTGCAACTGTCGGACCTGCACACGGGCAGCTGGGAGACACCCGAGGTGCTGGAACGGCTGGTAAAGCTCGTCAACGCACAAAGCCCCGACCTCATCGTCTTCACGGGCGACTTGGTGAACCAGCAGAGCCACGAGCTCGACCCGTTCAAGGCCACCCTGTCCAGGCTGTATGCCCCCGACGGCGTTTATTCCATCCTGGGCAACCACGACTATGGCACCTACTACCGCTGGCGCACGCCGGGCGAAGAGAAGGCCAACCTGCAATACCTCATCCGCCAGCAAAGCGAAATGGGGTGGCACATGCTGAACAACGCCCACGCCATCCTGCACCACCGGGGCGACAGCATCGCGCTCATCGGCGTGGAGAACGACGGCGAACCGCCCTTTTCGCAATATGCCGACCTGCCCCGCGCCATGCAAGGCACCGAAGGGCTGTTCTGCATCCTGCTGAGCCACAACCCGACGCACTGGAGGCGGCAGGTGCTGCCCGAGTCGGACATAGACCTCATGCTGGCAGGCCACACCCATGCCATGCAGATGGAAATGCTGGGACACTCGATAGCCTCACTCAAATACCCCGAATGGAGCGGCATGTACCATGCCAACGTCCGCGGGAAGGAGAGAAGCCTGTATGTCAACGTCGGCATCGGCTACGTAGGGCTTCCCTTCCGGTTCGGGGCATGGCCCGAAATCACGGTACTCAAATTAGTGAGGAAAGACACAGAAGCAGAATAAAAAACGCTAACTTTGCACCCCGCAAAGGATACACAACCTAAGACGTAAAGACAATGAAACTACTCTACGACATTTACCAAGTCTGCTTCGCCTTGCCTGTGCTGCTCGTCCTGACGGTGCTCACGGCAGTAACCACCATCATAGGCTCGCTCCTGGGGGGCGCACACTTTTGGGGATACTATCCGGGGAAAATCTGGTCGCAGCTGGTATGCCGCCTCTTGCTGCTCCCCATAAAGGTGCGCGGACGGGAAAAGTTGCAGCGGCACGTGTCCTACGTCTTTGTCCCCAACCATCAAGGAGCATTTGACATCTTCCTCATCTACGGCTTCCTGGGACGCAATTTCAAGTGGATGATGAAGAAAAGCCTTCGCAAAATCCCCTTCGTGGGGAAAGCATGCGAAAGCGCAGGTCACATTTTCGTCGACCGCACCAGCCCCCGCAAGATAGCCGCCACCATGCGCCAGGCCGAGGCTTCGCTGAAGGACGGCGTTTCGCTGGTGGTCTTCCCCGAGGGAGCACGCACATTTACCGGCCACATGGGCTACTTCAAGCGCGGAGCATTCCAAGTGGCCGACGACCTGCAACTGGCCGTGGTGCCGGTCACGATAGACGGCTCCTTCGAAGTATTGCCACGCACAGGCAAGTGGATACACCGCCACCGCATGACACTTACCCTGCACGACCCCATCCCCCCTCATGGCCAAGGAACGGAGAACATCAAAACCCTCATGGCCGAGTCCTATGCAGCCGTGGAAAGCGCACTGCCGGAAAAATACCGAGGACAGGTGCGCAACGAAGATCAAGACCGATAAACCGGCAGAAGGGACTGACATTCTGTCATCAACAACAGCCTTTTAGACACCTTCCACAGCATATTTTTGCCACAGGGCACCGATATATCAATTATTCTTTATACATTTGTGCTGTATAACACAGTTCTGCAGCATCATGGCAAAAGTAAACCTATCCAACCTTAACGTTCCTGAACTGATAGCCGACATGTGGTCGCTCCTCAACGAGGAACAGCAGAAGATACTCGAAAGCAACTTCCTGCTACAACACTACAAAAAGAACGAGGTCATCTACTGCGAGGAAGAAGCCCCCACACACCTGATGTGCCTGCTGAGCGGAAAAGTGAAGATATACAAGGACGGAGTGGGCGGAAGGAGCCAGATTATCCGCATGATACGTCCCGTGGGCTACTTTGGCTACCGCGCCTACTTCGCCAAGGAAGATTACGTCACAGCAGCGGCTGCTTTCGAGCCTTCGGTCATTTGTTTCATCCCCATGAAAGTCATCTTTGCCCTCGTCAGTCAGAACAACAACCTGGCCATGTTCTTCATCAGGCAACTGGCCACCGACCTTGGCATAGCCGACGAAAGGACGGTCAATCTCACACAAAAGCACATCCGGGGACGACTGGCCGAGTCTCTCCTCTTCCTCAAAGACAGCTACGGGCTGGAAGAAGACGGCTCCACCCTGAGCATCTACCTCTCGCGCGAGGACCTTGCCAACCTGTCCAACATGACTACCTCCAACGCCATCAGGACGCTTTCCCAGTTCGCCTTCGAACATCTCATCACCATCGACGGAAGAAAGATTAAAATCATCGACGAAGACCGGCTAAAGAAAATCAGCAAAATAGGCTAAGCCTGACACATCTCTGCCAACACCCGCCACCCCAACCAAACAAAACAAAAGGGCACACCCTTAACATTATTTTCCACAAGAAACTATCCCCGTTAGGAAAACAAATGCTTCCTTTGCGGAAAAGAACCAACACACAGCAAAACAAAGAAGCATTATGAAGTATGTCATTATTGGCGGCGTGGCCGGTGGAGCCACTGCTGCCGCGCGTCTCAGACGCATAGACGAGACGGCAACCATCGTGCTGCTCGAAAAAGGGAAACACATCTCGTACGCCAATTGCGGCCTACCTTATTATATAGGAAACATCATCGCCGAACGCGACAAGCTGCTGGTGCAGACACCACAGTCCTTCGGCCAACGCTTCAGGACCGATGTCCGGGTGGAGAACGAAGTGCTCGCCATCTGCCCTTCGGAGAAGACCATCACCGTACGCAATCCCCAGGGACAGGAATACACTGAGACCTACGACAAGCTGCTACTGTCGCCCGGAGCAACACCCGTCAGGCCGCCACTGAAAGGCATAGACCTCGACAACATCTTCACCTTGCGCAACGTGGAAGACACCGACCGCATCAAGTCCTGCCTCGCCAGCGGGCGCATCGAGCACGCCGTCGTCGTGGGTGCAGGCTTCATCGGGCTGGAGATGGCCGAGAACTTGCGGCACGCCGGGGTCGGGGTCTCCATCGTCGAGATGGCCGGACAAGTCATGGCACCGATTGACTACTCCCTCGCCGCTCCCGTACACCAACATCTGACGGACAAGGGGGTAGCCCTCTACCTGGAGGAAAGCGTCACCGAGTTCCAACGCCGCGCCGACGGACGCATAGACGTTTGCCTGAAGAGCGGCAAGCGCATCGCCACCGACCTTGTGATGCTCTCCATCGGCGTGCGCCCCTCCACAGCCCTGGCCAAAGCGGCAGGACTGCGCATCGGCGAGGCCGGAGGCATCTGGGTGGACCAGTACTTACAGACCTCCGCACCAGACATCTACGCCGTGGGCGATGCCATCGAGTTTCCCCACCCCGTGACGGGCAAACCTTGGCTGAACTACCTCGCCGGACCGGCCAACAGGCAAGGGCGCATCGCAGCCGACAACATGGCACGAGGCAACCACGTAGCCTACGAAGGCTCCATCGGGACTTCCATCGCCAAGGTTTTCGACCTTACGGTTGCCTCGACCGGACTCGCTGCCAAGCGGCTCAAGCAGCTGGGCATGGACTACCGCTGCTCGACGACCCACTCCTCCTCCCACGCCGGATACTACCCGGATGCCATGCCGCTCACCATCAAACTGACCTTCCACCCCACCACAGGACGGCTGTACGGCGCACAGTGCACCGGCCACGAAGGCGTGGACAAACGCATTGACCAGATAGCCGCCCTCATCAAGCACGGAGGCACCGTCTACGACCTCATGGCCACCGAGCACACCTACGCCCCGCCCTTCTCCTCGGCCAAGGACCCCATAGCCATAGCCGGATACGTGGCTTCAAACATCATCAGCGGCGACATGCCCGCCCTCACCTGGCGCCAGCTGGCCGGACACGAAGCCGACTACACCCTGATAGACGTGCGCACCAGCGAGGAGCACGCCTTCGGCACCATCGCCGGAGCCGTCAACCTGCCCCTCGACGAGCTGCGCCAGCACCTCGACCGAGTGCCCAAGGACAAGCCCGTGGCCGTGTTTTGCGCCGTGGGGCTGCGCGGCTACCTGGCCACACGCATCCTGCTGGCACACGGCTACACCAACGTGCGCAACCTCATCGGCGGCTACAAGACCTACTCAGCCGCCACCTGCCCACTGCCCAGCCCCCAGCCCGAGGCAAGCAGCGACAAACCGTCCGCACCCCCTGCCGCCGAGCCACAACCAGCAGCCCGGCCAGCCGCCGCCACGCGCCTGAAGGTAAACGCCTGCGGCCTGCAATGCCCCGGCCCCATCCTGAAGACCAAGCAAGCCATGGACCAGCTGCAACCGGGACAACAGGTGGAGGTCACAGCCACCGACTCGGGCTTCGCACGCGACGCGTCGGCCTGGTGCAACAGCACGGGCAACCGCCTCGTGGAGCGGCAACAGTCGAAGGGACGCTACACCGTCGTCATCGAGAAGTGCGCCCCCCAGGCCGCCCCTCGGCCGACCACCCCTGCCAATGCCGGCAAGGGCAAGACCTTCATCCTCTTCAGCGACGACCTGGACAAGGCCCTGGCCACCTTTGTACTGGCCAACGGAGCCGCCGCCACGGGCCAACGGGTCACCATCTTCTTCACCTTCTGGGGCCTGAACCTGCTGAAAAAGCAACGCAAGCCCGCCGTGAAGAAAGACTTCTGGGGACGCATGTTCGGCATGATGCTGCCCTCCGACTCGCAGAGGCTCGGCCTCTCGAAGATGAATTTCGGCGGACTGGGCAGCCGCATGATGCGCCACCTGATGAAGCTGCGCGGTGTCGACTCGCTCGAAAGCCTGCGCTCGCAGGCCCTGGCCCAAGGCGTAGAGTTCATCGCCTGCCAGATGTCGATGGACGTGATGGGCATCAAGCGCGAAGAGCTGCTGGACGAAGCCACCATAGGAGGCGTGGCCACCTACATGGAACGGGCCGAAGCCGCCAACGTCAACCTTTTCATCTGAGCCTCCCGCCTGTGCCTCCCGCCCGCCGCCACCCCCAACCGGCCCCGGGAGACACGGGCACATGCCAATCGGCAACGGGCGCAAGCCCAATTCCCCAAGCACGCCCGACACTTCGGCCAACCGCCAGAACAACAGCGCATAGCAACTGCATGGCTTCTGCATAGCCCGTGCAGCACCACTGCACAACCTGTGCAGCACCTCTGCATAGCCTGTGCAGCACTACTGCAAAGCCTGTGCAGCACTACTGCAAAGCATCCGCAGCAGAACTGCAAGACCCGCGCAGCAACCGTGCAGTCCATACGCTCTATCCCTTAAGTACTTACGCATCACGAGGCACGCCCAAGCCCAGCCTCCCGAAGCCACCGTCCACAGCCGGTGCGCGCCCCCTCTCCAGCGCATCTCCTCTCCCACGCCGCCCCGCCGGGCACACCTTTGCTCCCCACCGGGCACACTTGTGCTCCCAAAAGGCTGCTTCAGATGCCTTCAACCGACAAAATATCCACCAAAACTCATTTTTAGTCCACGAAAAACGATGCATATCCATAAAAAAACTATATTTGCACATATTTCTGTTCTCTATCACCGAAAGAACACATTGTGTAACATAAAAAGACTATATTATGAAAAAGCTCAACTTGAAAATGGCAGCGACTGTACTTATTTGCAGCAGCTTCCTGTTCAGTTCCTGCATCGGCTCATTCGGCCTGCACGGTAAGTTAACGAGTTGGAACCAAAGCATCAGCTCGAAGTTTGTCAACGAATTGGTCTTCCTTGCCTTCCACATCATCCCCGTCTACGAAATCGCCTACTTTGCCGACATTGTGGTCATCAACTCCATCGAGTTCTGGACCGGCAGCAACCCCATGGCCAGCATCGGCGACGTGAAGACCGTACATGGCGAGAATGGCAACTACCTGGTGGAGACCCTCGAAAACGGCTACTCCATCACCCGTGAGGGAGACGACGCCGCCAGTATGCAGCTCATCTACGACAACGAGCAGAACACGTGGAACGTCGTTGCCGACGGGACCAGCACCGAGCTGCTGCGCATGAACAACGACGGAACGGCCACCATGACACTGCCCAACGGCGAGGACCTCACCGTGACGCTGGACGCTCAGGGCGTCTCGACCGCCCGCCAGGCCACAATGGCCGGAGCAAGCTACTACGCAGCCCGCTGAACCGAGCGACGCGCAGAAGACGGAAGAAGGGTGCCGCAGCCAGCCCACTGGCTACGGCACCCTTTTTTGCCTAAACGACGGCGCAGGCCCACCGGCCGACCAGGAAGCAAGAACCGCCGCCGACACACATACGGACTCAACGCCCGTGTACGAAGCCGCCCGCCCAACAGCCCGCAAAGGCAGCGGCAAGCCCAAGCACGAGACTGCCCACGGCATAGGCCAAGAACGAGCCATACAGCCCTTGCCGGAGCAAAGCCAACCCCTCGTTGCTGAAGGTGGAGAACGTCGTGAAGCCACCGCACAGCCCCGTGACGAGAAACAGCCGGGCCTCGTCCGGCAGGCAAAGCCGGGAGGCCAGCACGCCGAACAGTCCTATGCAGAAACTGCCCAGCACGTTAATCCCGAACGTGCTCCACGGGAAAGCCCACTCCCCGGCACGCCCGCTCCAGGCCAGCTGGAGGACATAGCGCAACAGGCTGCCAAGCCCTCCGCCCACAAACACGGCCAGAAACAGCTTCATAGTCCACTCCTTTCCCCCAGTTCAGACACCAAGCCACGCACTTCCCGGCAGGCCGCGCCACGCCTGGCCGCACCCGCCCCGGCGGACGCAGCCACTCCTCTACCGATATACATCATAACTTTTCCCATTGAGCCGGCAAAGATAGGCATTATCCCCGACGCAGGGACGCACACCCCGGCAAAACAGGGAAGAAAGCCGCCACCGACACCATTCCCCCGACAGATTGCTACGGGAAATGCCCAGAATTGATTACTTTTGCCGCAACTTTCCGCTAAGGCGACCGTTTAACCCCAAACACACCTCTGCATGAGACAAATCATCAACCACTTCACGGACGACGACCTGTACAAGTTCACCATGTGCTGTGCCGTCATCGACAACTTTCCCCGGGCGCAAGTGAAGTATTCGTTCACCGACCGGGACAATACGGTCTATCCCCCCGGCTTCGCCCAGGCCCTCGACGAGCAGATAGCCCTGCTCGAAACGCTGAGCATAACCGACGAGGAGGTGGCATTCATGAAGCGCAAGTGCAACTACATACCCGGCTGGTTCTACAACTACCTGAAGGGCTACCGCTTCGACCGCCGCTGGGTGAGGACGTGGCAAGACGACGAGGGGCACCTGCACGTGGAAATCGAAGGCAGCTGGGCAGACACCATCCTGCTGGAGGTGAAGATACTGGCCATCATCTCCGAACTGTACTACGTCATGAACGGAGCCTGCCAGCGGTTCGACTACACGGCCTACTACGACAAGACCTACCAGAAGGGGCGGAAGCTCCTTGAGGCGGGCTGCACGTTCAGCGACTTCGGGACGCGCCGCAGGGCTTCCTTCGAGGCCGAGGACACCGTGGTGAGGGCCATGAAGGCGTGCTACGGCAGCCGCAAGTGGAGCGGCAAATTCGTGGGGACGAGCAACGTCTATCTGGCCATGAAGCACGACGTGGTGCCCGTGGGCACAATGGCACACGAGTTTGTCTGCGCCATAGGCGGAATGTACGGACCGCAAATGGCCAACCACATAGCCATGAACTCGTGGCGCAACACCTTCCGGGGAGCACTGGGCACGTACCTCTACGACAGCTTCGGGTGGGACATCTTCAGCCTGAACTTCTCCGAGGACTTTGCCAACCTGTTCAAAGGCCTGCGCGTGGACAGCGGCGACAACTACGACCAGCTGCTGCGCATCGTCGAGAAGTACCGCTCGCTGGGCATCGACTCAAGGACCAAGCAAGTCATCTTCAGCAACGCCCTCGACACAGACAGAGCCATCGAGATACAGCAATACGCCAAAGACCACTGCCAGCCCTCCTTCGGCATCGGCACCCACTTCACCAACGACTTCGAGGGCGTAAAGCCCATGAACATCGTCATCAAGCTCATCGCCGCCAAAATCACCGAGTCGTGGACGTTCTACAACGACACCTGCAAGCTGAGCGAAGACGCAGGCAAACACACGGGCGACCCCGCAGTAGTCAGGCGCTTCATGGACGCCCTACACATACAACAGCAATAACCCCCGACATCATGGCAGACAACTACATCGAAAACCAGTACGAAGCCTACCTGGCACGCAAGGCTGCCTGGGAGCAAGAGAAGAAGTACAAACGCAAACAACCCTCGGCCCCCAAGCCGCCCGCCCAACAGCCCTGCCGGCAGCTCTTCAAGGGGCACGGCAAGAAAGTAGTGGCCGTGCACGACCTCTCGGGCATCGGGCGCGTGTCGCTTATGGCCGTCATACCCATACTCTCGTCCATGGGCCTGCAAGTATGCCCGCTCCCTACGGCCATACTGTCCAACCACACGCAGTACCCCATCTACACCTTCCTCGACCTGAGCGAAGAGATGAAACGCATCATCGGCAAGTGGCGACAGCTCGACATGCGCTTTGACGCCTTCTATACGGGCTACCTGGGCTCGCCCCAGCAGGCGCAAATCGTGGAAGACTTCATCCAACGATTCCGCCGACCGGACGACCTCGTGGTGGTGGACCCCGTGATGGGCGACAACGGCAACCTCTACAAGGGCATCACCGAAGAGATGGTGACCGAGATGAAGAAGCTCATCTGCCTGGCCGACATCATCACGCCCAACATGACAGAACTGTTCCGCCTCCTTGACCAGCCGTTTCAGGAGAGCATCACCGATGCCGCGCTGAAACAGGCCCTCAAAGCCCTGTCCGACCGTGGCCCCAGCATCGTCATCGTCACCAGCGTGCCCGTGCAGGGCGACCCCCACTCCACCTCGGTCTACGCCTACAACCGCTTTGGCAACCGCTACTGGAAGGTGACCTGCCCCTACCTGCCCGCCCACTATCCCGGCACGGGCGACACCTTCACGAGCGTCATCACCGGCTCGCTGATGCAAGGCGACAGCCTGCCCATCGCCCTCGACCGCGCCACGCAGTTCATCCTGCAAGGCATCCGCGCCACCTTTGGCTACGAATACAACCACCTGGAGGGCATCATGCTCGAGAAGGTGCTGCACAACCTGGACATGCCCATACAGGTGAGCAGCTACGAGCTGGTGGAGTAGGCACCTGCGGGCACCCTCCGCGCCACCCCACAGCCAGGGACGGAGAAGCAAAGGTGCCCCCGCCGGGGAGCACAGGTATCTCCGCCCGGGGGCAAACCTATCCCCGCCGGGCAGCACAGGCGTGCCCCCGGGCGGGGCGCAGGGTCACTTCAACGTCTTATAGGAAAGGATGTGCAGGCTGACACCCACCGCCACGGCCAGCAACAGCGCACGCTGCCACCACTGGCAGGGCAGGAAGAAGACGCAATAGAGGATGGTGGCCCACGTGAGCGAGACCGAGACCACCTTCACCCTCAGAGGAATGGCCCGCAGCTCGCGGAAGTTGCGTATGTAGGGACCCAACCGCCTGTGGGCCAGCAACCGCCGATACAGGCGCGGCGAACCGCGAAAATAGAGCGCAGCCGAGAGCAACAGAAAAGGAGTGGTGGGAAGCAAGGGGACAAACATGCCCGCAACGCCCAGCGCAAGCGCCAGCGTACCCAGCAAGGAACACAGGAGTTTCATGCGGCAAAAGTAACCAAAATAACGGATAAATTCGTACTTTTGCACCAACATTGCGGCTGGGGCAGAGCCACACGAAGGCACGCCGACCGCCGCCCCCTAACAGCAAACCACAACAGAGAACAAGCATGTACACAGTCATCAAGCGCATGGAGGTGTCGGCCTCACACAGCCTGGAGCTGTCCTACCCCAGCAAATGCGAAAACCTGCACGGACACAACTGGATTATCACCGTCTATTGCCGCTCCCGCGAGCTGAACGCCGACGGCATGGTGGTGGACTTCAGCGACATCAAGCACATAGTGAAAGGACGGCTGGACCACCGGAACCTGAACGACGTGCTGCCTTGCAACCCGACAGCAGAGAACATAGCCCGCTGGATATGCGACCAGATTCCGTCCTGCTACCGGGTAGACGTGCAAGAGTCGGAAGCCAACACAGCCATCTACGAGAAGGAATAGCACGCACCGAACGAACCCTCCTGCCACAATGACACACACAAGGAAGATAAACGAGATATTCTACAGCCTGCAAGGCGAAGGCTACCACACGGGCACGCCCGCCGTGTTTGTCCGCTTCTCGGGCTGCAACCTGCACTGCGACTTCTGCGACACCCGCCACGAGGAGGGTACGCCCATGACAGACGACGACATACTGGCCCGCGTGGAGCAATACCCCGCACGCATGGTGGTGCTGACGGGAGGCGAGCCCGCACTGTGGATAGACGACGCACTGGTGGAACGCCTGCACCGGGCGGGACGCTACGTCTGTATCGAGACCAACGGCACGCGCCCCCTGCCCCGGGGCATCGACTGGGTGACCTGCTCGCCCAAGCAAGGGGCACCGCTGGCCATCGGCCGTATGGACGAACTGAAGGTGGTCTACCAGGGTCAAGACCTGCGCCCCTACGAAGGACTGCCCGCCCGCCACTTTTTCCTGCAACCCTGCTCGTGCCAGAACACGCAGGAGACGGTGCGGTGCGTCATGCAGCACCCGCGCTGGAGGCTCAGCCTGCAAACGCACAAACTGATAGACATCAGATAGGGCAACGAACGCCCCAAAGCCCCTGCGGACAGCCTCAGAGCGGACGCTTCACTATCAGCAACGAAAAATAAGGAAACTGACGGGCAACGATGGACTCGGGCTCGTGCAGACAGACCTCGCCCGCCGTCCCGACGTTCTCAAAATAATGGTAGGAATAGCCGGGATGGAGCGTGATGCAACGCCGCATCTCGTCGGCACACTGCGACAGCTTCATCACCACCACCGTGCCGCCCGCCTCGACCAGCCCGGCCACCTCGTCGGCACTAATGTTGCCCGGAGCCACCGTCAGCCGTTCGTCCTGACTGGCGACATGCAGGCCCGCCAACGCACCGGCGGCAATGAAAGCCGGAATGCCGGGCACGTGCTCCACCGGGATACCTGCCTCGCGAAGCCGCTCAAACACATAGTGCACCGAGGAATAGAAACCCGCATCGCCCTCGGCCACAATACAGACACGCTTGCCCTGCATCCACAGACGGCGGGCCTCGGCGGCCAAGGCGCGGTAGGCCAGGAGTGCCGCACCGCGCTCCTTGCTCATGGGCAAGCGAAAGAAGCAGAGGGCACCGGCGGGGACACCGAGCTGCGACACGATGTCGGCTGCACGCGAAACCGGGTGCCCCGTCCGCGCCACCGTCTGAGGACAGAAAATGCAATCGGCCTCGACCAGCCTCTGCCGGCCTTTCAACGAAACAAGCCCGGCTTCACCCGGGCCAAGGGATACGAACGAAATGGGATTTGTCATAAGCGTAAAGAAACGGTCAAACTCTGTGAGAAGAAAGGCAGGAAAGCCCCGCACAAAGAAAAGCAGAGCCACGGAAACGCACGAACAACACGCCCTGCGCCTGGCAGGAACGGTCTATGCGTGCCTCCGTGGCTCTGCGCTTCACGGCAGGGGCGCGACAAGCGCAACGCCACGCCCGCCCGGTCAGTCTACCCGGCGGGCACCGTCGGAAATAGCGACATCATACACCTTAAGCTGCCTGCCGAAACGCTGGGCGAAGACCTCGCGTGCCTGCCCGACGAAGGTTCCGTAGAGTTCTTCCTTCACCAGGTTGAGGGTGCAGCCGCCAAAGCCTCCACCCATCGTGCGCGAGCCGGTAACTCCACAATCGAAAGCGACGTCGTTCAGGAAGTCCAGCTCGGGACAGCTGGCCTCATAAAGGCGGCTCATGCCGTGATGAGTGTCGTACATCTTCTGCCCGACGGTCTCGTAGTCGCCCTTCTGCAAGGCATCGCATACGTCGAGCACACGCTGCACCTCCTCTATCACGTACTGGGCGTGCCGGTAGTCATCGGAGGTAATATCGGCCTTCACCTCGTCCAGCATGTCCATGCTACAGTCGCGCAGGTATTCCACAGCGGGGTGACGCTTCTGCACGGCGGCCACCACGGCCTCGCAACTGCGACGACGGTCGTTGTAGGCCGACGAGGCAAGTTCGTGCTTCGCCGTAGAGTCGAGCAGCACCAGGCGGAACCCTTGAGGCTGGAAGGGCATGTACTGATAGTCCATCGTCTTGCAATCCAGACGGACGAGATTGCCCTTCTGTCCGAACAAGGAGGCAAACTGGTCCATGATGCCGCACTGCACGCCACAGTAGTTGTGCTCGGCCCTCTGCCCCACGCGGGCCAATTGCAGCTTGTCGAGCCGGTTCTCGCCGAACAGGTCGTTGAGGGCATAGGCGTACACGCTTTCAAGAGCAGCCGAAGAAGACAAACCGGCTCCCAACGGAACATCGCCCGCAAAAGCCGTATTGAAGCCCTTTACTTCGACCCCGCAGCCAATCATCTCCCGGCAGACACCAAAGATGTACCGCGCCCACGATGCCCGGGGCGCGTCGGCCTCGCCCAAGCCAAACTCCACATAGTCTTTCATATCTATGGAATAGGCTCGCACCATGTCCGTTCCATTGGGTTTAACCTCGGCCATGATGCCTTTGTCGATAGCTCCCGGAAGCACGTATCCGCCATTGTAGTCGGTGTGCTCGCCAATGAGGTTGATACGTCCCGGGGCAACATAGACTGCCCCTGTTGTCCCATCAAAGTGCTTAATGAAACGGCTCCTTACGTGTTCAATGTCCATAAGCGTAGAGTTTTAAGATGTGAATAATCTATAGAGAAATCGTCCTTCGGTCTCCGTGCCACCCAAGACGGCACGGAGAGAAGCACGGCTGTCAGTCAACCGGGATGTTCTTGTTGACGTTCTTGCTCCCGACAAGGGCGTAGAACAAGATGTAGGCTGCACAGATAATGGTAATGACATAGCTGGTCGTATAGCCCAGACCGTCGGCCAACACGCCCTGCAAAACGGGGAGAACACCTCCGCCACACACCATCACCATGAAACAGCCGGAGGCAACGGCGGTGTACTTGCCCAGTCCTTCAACGGCCATGTTGAAGATGCCGCCCCACATCACCGAAGAGCACAGCCCGACGAGCACAAAGAACATGATGCCGGCAGGAACCGTAGCCATCACAAAGCTCGTCCCATTGAATACCGGCATGGATACATGGGAAGTCATGGGCGTAAACATACCGATAATCACGAACAACAGGCAAAGGGAGCTGACAAACGCAATCTGCGAACGGCTGGAGAACTTGGCACCAAGAAGAGCACCGACCAAGCGGCCGACAAGCATGAGAAACCAATACGTCCCGACGATGGAACCGGCAGTGCTGGTAGTCATATCGAGAATGCCCGACTCGGCTCCAAAGTTCTTGTCAGTCAAAATAAGATTGATAAAATTGGGAACGCCTACCTCGATGCCCATATAGAAGAATATGGCAAGAACACCTAACTTGAAATGGCGGAAAGAGAAAGCACTATACTTGTCTTTCTGCTTACCGGCAGCAACTGTGCTGGCAGACGAACCCTCCTGGGCTGGTTCGGGTATGTACATCACGGAAAGCACAACGAAAGCCAAAGCGAAGATGGCCATAGCGATGAACATCACCAGCTTGGCATCAAGGAAACTGAGCTGGCTGTCTACCGGGATGGGCGTTCCGTTGGCCTGAAACTCAGCCAACGCCTGCTGGGCATTGGCATACTTGGCACCCATAAGCCAGCCTACAAGGATGGGGACAATGGTAGCGCAAGTAGAATTGAGCGTACCGCCAAACTGTATGAGCTGGTTGCCCCGATTGCCCCCTCCGGCCAAAGTATTCAGCAAAGGATTGACTACGGTGTTGAGCATACACATGGCAAATCCCGAAATGAGCGCACCAAAAAGATACATCACGAACGTGCCCATCGCTCCATAGCTCATGTTACCCGAAACGAACTGCAGACCCACGCCAAAGAACCCCACCACAACGGCAACAATGGCAGTCTTGCGATAACCGATTTTCTTTATCATCAGCCCGGCCGGTATTCCCATCAGAGCGTAAGCCAAAAAGTTGGCAGCGGTTCCCAACTGCGAAATCAGGTTTTCGTTCCCTTGAAAAAGACCGCCAAATTCAATCTTGGCAATCACGCCCAGCGGATTTGTGAAGCCCGTCACAAAAGCAATCATTGCAAAAAGGGCAAACATCATTGCAATGGGTAAAGCGTAGTTCTTTTTTTCTTGTGTCATGAGATTTTGATTGTTTTGATTGGTTAGTTTTTATGTTCTCTATTCTTGTATTCCGAACTCGTATAAGGTTGTCTGCCTATATTCTTTACCTGAATGCAATACAGAAGAAGGGAAATAGGAATGATTGGGCGCATCAGGGAAACACTGTGCTTCAAAACATACAGCACTGCGAACAGGAAATACTGCTCCATGAGCACCGCAGAAGCCGCTCAGGCCATTCCCCGTATACAACTGCATTCCTGGCTCGGTGGTATAGACAGCTAATGTGCGCCCGCTTGTCGGCTCGGCACAAGTGGCAGCCCAAGACAGTTCTCCGCGTTCCGCCTTACGAAGCACATAGCAATGGTCATAGCCATTACCTCGCCTCAATTGCTCGAAGGGGGCATCTATGCGCTCACCTATGGCATGGGGTATGCGGAAGTCCATCGGTGTGTCATCCACCTTTAGGATTTCCCCGGTAGGAATAGCAACAGAATCTATCGGAAGATAATAGTCGGCATTGATACATAACTTGTGATTTAGGATACTTGGCGCAAGGGCCGAAACGCCCTGCAAATTAAAGAAACCATGATGGGTAAGGTTGACAACCGTGTCTTGGTCGGACACTGCCCGATAATGCATTTCCAAGCGGTTACAGTCCGGAGCTACAGAATAAACCAACTCGACCGAGAGGTTTCCGGGAAACCCTTCTTCTCCATCCGGTGAAAGATAGCGGAGAGTTATGCTTCCTTCATCTTTCCGCACGACATCCCACACCCGCGAATGAAAACCTCCGTTTCCTCCATGCAAAGTATTAGGAACATTATTTACGTCCAACCTGTATTCCTTACCATGCAAAAGGAAATGCCCACGTGCTATCCGATTGGCATAACGCCCTATGACGGTATTAAGAAAAGGTTCTGGGCTATTCTTGACATGACCTATACTGTCGTGCCCTAAAATGACGTTGGCACATTTCCCTTTGCGGTCGGGAACCATGATAGCAAGCAAAGCACAGCCATAATTCGTCAATGCCACTTCCATCCCCTTCGTGTTCCTCAGAACAAACAAATCGGTAGCCTTTCCCTCTATGGTTTCCTGAAAATCACGAGGGTTCAAGCCTGATGAACTGTTCTGCATCTCGATTGTGCTCATTTCATGATACTATTTAGAAACGTCTTGCAAATAAAAAGATTTTCTTTTGTATACCCAAGCAAAGCCAAAGGAATAAACAAAGCATTTTAGGAAATTTTAGCGTTTACTTGTTGGAAAGTCTTTTAGTATTTTTCGTATGTTTGCGCTTTATTTTACCAAACGCAGTATTAACCGAAAGATTAATTAAAAGAAAGAACGGATGTATCCTCTAAAATTCGAACCAGTTCTAAAGCAGACTTTATGGGGCGGCGACAAGATAATACCATTCAAACGTCTGGATAGCGGCCTTACCAACGTTGGAGAGAGTTGGGAAGTTTCTGCCATCGAAGGGAGCGAATCTATAGTGGCTAACGGAATTTTCAAAGGATTTACACTGCCGGAAATGGTAAGGAAGTTCAAAGAAGAGCTGGTAGGAGAATCCAACTATTCCCGTTTCGGAAACAAATTCCCCTTATTGGTGAAGTTCATCGATGCGAAACTTGACCTTTCCATACAAGTCCACCCCAATGACGAGCTGGCTAAGAAAAGGCACAGAGACTGTGGAAAGAACGAAATGTGGTATGTCATCAATGCCGATAAAGGAGCAAAGCTCATATCGGGTTTCTCGCGACAGATTGCTTTGAAAGAATACAAGGAACGAGTGCATAACGGCACATTCCCCGATGTCCTTCAAATGTGCGACATAGAACCGGGAGACGCCTTCTATGTGCCTGCCGGACGAGTACACAGCATCGGTGCCGGTGCCTTCGTGGCCGAGATACAACAGACATCGGATGTCACCTACCGCATTTATGACTACGGGCGTAAAGACAAAGACGGAAAGCCGCGCGAGTTGCACACCAGCCTGGCAGCCGAAGCCATCAACTTTGCAGATGTACAAGACGATTTCCGAATAACCTACGAAAAGATGACTAACGAGCCTTCCGAAATCATTGCCTGTCCCTATTTCACCACCTCACTATATGACATGGACGAAAGCATATCCTGCGACTACTCCGAACTCGACTCTTTTGTCATCTTCATGTGCGTAGGCGGAAAATGCCACATGGCGGACAATGAAAAGAACACATTCACGCTGGAAGCCGGAGAAACCGTACTACTTCCTGCCACGACACAAAGCCTGGACATCATACCAGAAAGGAATGTGAAACTACTTGAGACTTATGTATAACCGGTCACCGGTTTTCCCCGACAGCCTTCAAAAGAACAGAACACATTTTCTTAGTAACAGACCTTGCACAGGAGTACGAAAGCACGTTACTTTGCACTTTCACCAAGATACGGACAACAACTATTTAGATTTACTAACCATTTATATCTACAACGAAACGTATGAAGAAGAATTTAATTTGCCTTTTTGCTTTTATTTGCTCAATGACGTTGTTCACAGCCTGCGGCGATGACGAGAACGATAACAACGGGAACGGTGGAAACGGAGGAAACAACACACCGAACATTGCAGCAGAAGTAGCCGGAAACTACACCGGGACGCTCTACGTCAGCATCAACAACATGCAAGTAGCGGAAATGCCCGACCAGCCGGTAGCCGTCACACAAGCTGCAGAAGAAGAAACAAGCAGCATTAACGTAACCATCAGCGACTTCAAATTCGGACAACCCGGGCAACAACTTGAAATGGGAGACGTTGCCTTAGAAAACTGCAACTTGACAGAAGAGAACGGCAACTATACATGCGCCCGCACAGAGGTTCTGGACCTCAACCAGCCTGTAGGTTCCTGCAACACCGATGAAGAAATCACCTTCAAGGGAGACAGCCTCATCGTAAACCTGAGTCTCGACGTAACGCTCCTCGGACAAAAGGTAGATGTTACCTACAAAGGTGAAAAGGACTAACCGGCAGAACACAGACCGGACCTAAATAAAAAGCGCGGGCAATGCTGCAAGAGGTACTACTCCTCAAACCACAGCATTGTCCGCGCCTTCTTTATTTACGGTCCTTCAGCTCTATCAGAACGTGTAGCCGAAACCGAAGTTCAGATAGATGGGATACATGGCAAACGAGATTGTATCAAAGTCCTTCTGAAAGACATCGTTCAAGCCCCATGTCAGATCGGCGTGCACCGTGAGGTGTTTATAGGCTTTCCAACTTCCCCCGACCTGAAGCCCCCATTGGAAACGGCGCAACTCGTCAGAGAAATCATAGGTAGCCACATGGTCGCCGCTGAAGTCTACGCGGCTGCCCGTTGCATCGGGAGTTCTCAAATGCCCTTCATAAACATGCCCCGAGAAATCTCCATTCATCATGTACGACAGATACGGACCTGCCGATACCCGCCAACGGTCGCTCACCTGACAAGTAGCCAATATAGGAAAGGCCAGACAGGACAACCTCACGTTGGTGCGCACACCGCCCGTCCACAAGCCGCCTGTCTTTCCGCCAGCCTCGTTGAAAATTTCCATTCCGTAGTTTTTCACCGTTGCATCGGTCTCCATGCTCTTGCTGTCCAGCCGGATGCCGACGCTTATTCCCCACTTTTGTTTTTCGTCCAACCACTTCGTAGCATTTCCCTCGATGGTAATGGCCAGTCCCGGGCGATACCCGTCTATCTTTCTGATTTCCTGCGGCAACGGCAGCGGGGATGTGCCTCCGATGTTCACTCCTGCCTTAAATTCATAGTCCAAGCCATGAAAGGATGACCACAGAAGGCCCTTATGCTCCCTTTGTTGCTGGTTTTCCGCCGCACCTGCCCCCATTGCCAAGATGAGCAGTACGGCCATCATGATGTATTTTTTCATAATTGTATTGCTGTTTTCTTGTCATTCACAAACGATATTCACCTCATCTACCCAGAGCGTACTGCCCACAGCCCCTTGGAAATAGGCCCCGCTGATGCTAGAGGTAAACACAACGGCCAGCTTGTAGCTGCCTGTCTCAAGCAAGGCTCTGTCGACAGTCTTGCCGTTCTGAGGCTCAAAGTCGAGTTCAAACCACGTCCACTCATCGGTCTCTACCGTGTTGTCAATACGGGCCATAAGCACAATGCGCGGGTCTATGTCGTAAGGCGGATTGGCAAGAGCCGGATTGCCCGAAGGGAAGAGGTCGCCATCCAGCGTCTCGTCCGTCGAGTCTACCTGATAAAGCACAGCGTAGAAGTCGCCCTTATCCCGGCCACCCGAAACCGGATTGCCGTCGACACCCGTCAGCTGTTCACCACACTTGTACTTATACCACCCCGTCAGCTTGACAGGCATCTTGGTAAACGGGAAACCGAAACGGGTTGCCTCCAACGGTGCTTGCAAGGCATTGCTCACATTGAAAGCCCCCACAAACATGTTGCCCGCCGCTATGTGCATGCCTACCGCCGCGCCAAAGCTGCCTGTGTCTCGCGTCTCCAGCTTCACAGCCTGCCCCTTGTAGCCTTCGGCTATCTGCACCGTAGGATAGTCCTCCGGCGAAAAGCCCATGCCCGTCAGTTCAAAACCGGCATTTCCGCTGGCCCACTGCATAATGTCGTTCTCGCCTGCCAGATACATGATGTGGTAGGGAGAGGTCTGGCGCAGGTTCTCAAAGGAATACTCCGTCGGCAGAGCCAGTTTGTTGAGGCGGACCTGGTAGACAGCCTGCGTGGTTCCGTCCTCGGCCGTCACCACAAAGCGGCGCACGTTGACACGGCTGAAGTCGTAGATCGACTCCGAAGGACGGTCGTTCGCCTCGGCTTCTGCGGGAGCCACCGTTGCTCCGACAGGCAACGAGAAGACCAGTTCCTGCTCCGACAGGTCTGTCCCATCCAGCACGTAGCCTTCTATCTCTTTGTTCAAATGGTCTATCGTAAGCGACTGGATGTTGCGCCCCGTACAGCCGTCGATGGCGGCCTCCACATTGGGTGCCTCGTCCTGTATGCATCCCCCGAGGAAGAACAGCAGACAGGCACTTCCCACCAAAGTTTTCAATTTCAACATACTCATATATATATATTCGTTTTCTTTAATTCCATGTTAAAAAAATCCGGTCCTCCGGCTCCTCCACGCCGCCCTCCCCTTGCCTAAGACAGGCGGATAGCCAAGGAAGCTTTGCAAAAAGACATCGGGCTTGCCGGAAACCCAACGGAGCCGGATGTCTATTCGGGACACCGCCCACCTGTTTCCATGCAAGCCCGACGACAGGCACAAGAGAACATCTTGCGGGACTATCCAAGCCTCATCGCCCCGCCGTAAGCCGCTCTCAAGCCGACATTCGCTGCCGGATATTTGCCTGCTACCGTTTATCGTGTTTCTATCCTGCAATTACGCCAAGTTGTTTGAAACATTCGGTCAGTTTCTCCACGGCGAAATCCACCTGTTCTTTGGTGTGCGTCGCCATCAGGGCCACCCGCACCAAAGTGTCCTGCGGGGCACAAGCCGGCGGAATGACCGGATTGATGAAGATGCCTTTGTCAAAGGCAAGTCTCGTTACCATAAACGTCTTGTCGGTATCGCGCACATACAGGGGGATAATGGGCGACTCTGTGTCGCCTATCTCAAACCCTGCCTCGCGGAAACGCTTCAGCGCATAGTTGGTGATGTCCCACAGACGCTGGATGCGCTCGGGTTCGGACTGGATGATGTGCAGAGCCTCGCGTGCGGCTGCCGTAGCTGCCGGTGTGGCACTGGCCTGGAAGATATAGGAACGCGAAGTGTGTCGCAGCCAGTTGATTACCTCCTTGTCGCCCGCCACAAAGCCGCCGATGGAAGCCAGCGACTTGCTGAAGGTCCCCATGATGAGGTCTACGTCCTGCGTCACCCCGAAGTGGTCACACACGCCACGCCCTTGGCGTCCAAACACGCCCAGCCCGTGAGCCTCGTCCACATAGACGCTGGCGTTGTACTTCTTCTTCAGCCGGATTATCTCGGGCAGATTGGCCAAATCGCCTTCCATCGAGAAAACTCCGTCCACAACGATAAGCTTCACGGCATCGGGTTCGCACTTCTGCAACTCCTTCTCCAGTCCCTCCATGTCGTTGTGCTTGTACTTCAGCTGGGTGGCAAACGACAAGCGGCGGCCATCCACAATGGAAGCATGGTCGCGGTCGTCGCAGATGATGTAATCGCTACGTCCCACCAGCTGTGGAATTACGCCCTCGTTCACCGTAAAGCCCGTAGAAAAACACAAGGCATCTTCTTTCCCCACAAACTCGGCCAGTTCCTTCTCCAGTTCCACGTGGATGTCAAGCGTACCGTTCAGCAGGCGAGAACCTGCACAGCCGGTCCCATACTTGTCCGTGGCGGCCTTAGCGGCCTCAATGATGCGCTTGTCGTAAGTCAGCCCCATGTAGGCGTTCGAGCCAAACATCAACACTTTTTTGCCATCCATAAGCACTTCCGTGTCCTGGTGGCTGTCTATCGTACGAAAATAAGGGTATACGCCCTTGGCCATGTACTGTTGCGGGAGGTCGTATTTCGCAAATTTTTCTCGTAATAAGCCCATGAAAATCTTCTAATAATGTCCTTTACTCGTCTTCATCTACCGAACTTGCAAAGCACAAGCCGTCAAAAAGCGGGGCAAAGGTAGCAAAATAACTTCATTCCACAGTTTATTCTTGCAAAAATCTACGCGAAGAGCGCACACGGGAACCAGCAGGGAAGCCAAGCGGCAGACCGCCCCGGCACACCGCAAGGGGCAGACGGACGGCCTCCGTCAATAGCTGAGGCGAAAACCTGCCTGCAAGGAGAACAGGCAAGGCTTGTCTTTGCGGATGGTCTGCAAGGAGCTGCCGTCGTCGAAGTAATAGGACACGCCCGGCTCCACGTAAACGCCTACATGGCGGCCAATGTTGTACTGCGCTCCCACGGCTGCCGTCAGCGAGAACTGCCAAGGCTTCTCCAGGTCGTCGTAAGGGCCTACCTTGGCGTGGACGCACTTCTCCACCGCGCCGCCCCCCAAGAGGTAGAGCGTGAACAGGCGCGTGTCCACGAAATTCCAGCTTGCACGCACCGGGATGCCCACATAGTGCAGTTTCTGCGACACCTGCCCTTCAATCCCGTCTATCAGCATGTCCGAGGCCAGCAACGTGTACGTCAGCCCCGTCTCTACAGCAAAGCCTCGGCGCAGGTCCTTGCGCAGAGAGAAGCCCACCGTGACGGGCTGCTTATGATGTGCCGAGAGAATGTTGCCTCCCGCAGTGCGCAGGTAGGGCACTCCGTCGATAAATACCAAGTCTTGCCCCGACGGGATACTGACAACCCCCTCGGACAGCGAATAGGTGTCAATCACGCCGCCTATGATGCTGCCTCCCGGCATCTGCATGTCGGACATCATCACCACGTTGGACGTATTCGACGTCCCGAAGCCTCCCGAGTTGCCCACCGACAGGCCTACCGCCCACTTCCTGTTCCGATCCGCCTTACGGTCCGACGCGCCCATGCGTGCCAGCAGGGCCTCCTCTTCCTGCAACAGGACGTCTGCCTCCTGCTCCGCCTGCCGTTCCGCCATGGCGGGAGCATCGCCGCGCGGGTCTGCCGCCTCCCCGCCAAGCACGGTTTGCGGCACGGGGTCCGTCGGCACGTCCCCGGCTACAACCACAGGAACCTCAGGAGCGGCAACCGGCACGACAGGCACAGGGCGGACACCGGCCACCGCCGGCCCGCGCCCATCCAGGGACACAGCGTCGGCAACAGGCCCCGAGGCACGCACGGCTCCAGCCTCAAGCTCGGCCTCGGCCTTGCGCACAGCCTGCCCCAACGTGCCCCTGCCCAGCGACGAAGAAACCGAAGCCACCACCGGGCTACTGCCCCCGGCAGCCGGTGCCTCAAGCCGCAACAGCCACAAGCCACCGGCCAGCAGCCCTGCCAACATGGCAGCCGCAGCCACGACCCACCAAAGGGTGCGACGCCTCGACCGCAACGGAACGGGGGCAAACGCCGGACGGGCCGAGGCACACAGTTCCTTCTCCAGCCGCTCCCAGCCTCCGGCGGGCAACGGCTCGGAGTAGCCCTCCAGGCGACTCCTTACCTTAGCCAACCACAAATCTTCGTTCTCCATATTTCTTGTTCCTTAACTCTTAATCTACATGTTCTCCTTCACCCACTGGCGCACCTTGGCCGCCAAAGCAGCCTTGGCCCGCACAAGCTGCGAGGCAGACGACTTCTCGTTGATGCCCAGCAAGGCCGCGATTTCCTTGTGCGACTTGCCTTCGAACACAAACAGGTTGAGCACCGTGCGATAGCCCGAAGGCAACTGCGACACAAAGCCCATCAGCACTTCCTGCGGAATGGACTCCACGGCATCGCCGTCGGGTTCTTCGTAAGCCTGAGGGGCATCGTCCAAGGCCGAAGCGGCACTCAGCACATCGTTCCGGCGCAAGTACTGCAAGGCCATGTTCACCGCCACCCGCTCCAGCCACGCACGCAACGAGCCTTCGCCCCGGTAGGTAAACTTGTCAAACGAGTCGAAGACGCGCAGAAAAGTGTCATGCATGAGGTCCTGCGCCGCCTCGCGGTCGCCCACGTAGCGCAGGCAGACAGCCAGCAGGCGTCCGCCATAGCGTTCGTAGAGTTCCTTGCGAGCCCGGTTGTCGCCCAGCCTGCAACGTTCCGCCAACTCATGCTCTTCCATCTTTCCTATTCGTCGACACAAAAGTTACATACACAGAAGCCGGCACTTGCCGCCTGCCTGGCATCCCCATGCCCGCAGGCTTGTCCCCGCCGGGCCTTAGGACCTGCTTCGTTTCTTTATACCTTATTTAAAAGAAACAGGTTCTTGGAGGACAGGCAAGGGACTAAGCCTTCTCCCTATACTCCTTAAATACAGAAGACACGAAAATACTGCATATTCCGCCACAAGAAAGATGCGTTTGCCTTATTTAACACTTTGCCGCGCAGTAAACGGGCACTTCTTACGTTTATACCAATGAACGGGCACCCCGAAGGGCCGCATCCCAAGACAGGGAAACGACCACAGGTGTGCCACCAGCCAAGCAAAGAATTGCCGCCAAGGAGGCAAAGGAAAGCCACGAAAGGAGCACAGGCGTGCCACCAAGGGCCGACAGAGGGCCTCCGAGGAGGGTATTTGGTAAACGAAATACAACCTGACAAAAAGCATGGAGAAGCTGAGGATGCGAGATTTGAGACATGTAGGATTTGTATCGTTGCTGTGCTTGCTGGTAGCACTACAGGGCTGCACCGACGACTGGGACATACAGGACAACACGCTGCTGACCATAGGCACCGTGAAGGTAGTGGAAGGAAACGAATACTACTTCGCATTGGACGAGGGCAGCACGATGTATCCGGGAGACACCACGGCAATAGCTGGCTACGACGTAGTGGACGGCCAACGGGCCTTCATCTACTTTCAGATGCTGGACGAAGAGGTGCAAGGCTATGACTACAACGCGCGCATAGACCACGTGGAGAACATCCTGACGAAGGACATCTACCGGATGCCGCCCGAGCAGGAGGACAGCATAGGCGACGACCACATCAACGTCACGCGGGCGTGGCTGACGAAAGGATACGTCAACCTGCAATACCAGTTCTACCACAGCAAGGCGAACGACAAGACCCACCTGCTGAACCTGGTGGTGAACGAGGGACGCACGGACACGGACGACACAACGGACTATGTAGCCCTGGAGTTCAGGCATAACGCCTACGACGACCGTCAGGAGGAACCGGGAACGGGGCTGGTGTCGTTCAAGCTGGACAACATTGAGGCGGAAGCCGGAGAGAAGAAAGGCTTGAAAATCCGCATCAAGACGCTGCACGACGGCATTGTGTACCGAACGGTGGACTTTGCCCCTGCAAGCGGGACGAACCAAGAAGAATAACAAACCTAAACCTTTTCATATTTGTACTGATTGAGGGAGCGTCGGACTGTGAAGTTAGACGCTCCATTTTTTTGCCCGCCGCTGCTGCGGCAGGAAGCCGCCCGTCAGAGAGCCAGGCGATAGATGGCCTCGCTGTCGGCCTGCCTCAGCGGGACGTAGTTGCCCACCAGCTCGCCCTTGTTGCGGTGCAGGCTGGCGGCAAGACGCTCCACGTCGGGATGCTCCACGCCAAGCTGCCCGAAGGTGACGGGCAACCCCAACGAGACGAAGAAGGCACGCAAGCGGCGTATGCCCTCCAGGGCCACCGCCTTGTCATCGTCCGTCTGGGGAACGCCCCACACACGGACGGCATACTGGGCCACCTTGCGCACGTTGTGGTCGGCCATCCACGTCATCCAGGCGGGGAATATCACGGCCAGCCCGGCCCCGTGGGCCACGCCGTAGACGGCACTGACTTCGTGCTCCAGGGCATGAGAGGCCCAGTCTTCCTCGCAACCCACTCCGCAGGTACCGTTGTGGGCCACCATCCCGGCCCACATCAGATTGGCCCTCGCGCCGTAGTCCTGCGAGTCGGCCATCGCCTTCGGAGCCTCCTCGACAATGGCACGCAACACGCCTTCGCACATGCGGTCGGGCACCTCCACGTCGGTCGTATTGGTGAAATAACGCTCCATGATGTGAGCCATCATGTCGGCCACGCCGCAAGCCGTCTGGAAGGGCGGCAGGGTATAGGTGAGTTCGGGGTTCATTATGGAAAAGACCGGGCGCAACACTTGGGGAGCACGCAGGCTGAGCTTCTGCAACGTAGCCTGCTTGGTGATGACCGAGTTGCCCGAACCTTCGCTGCCTGCGGCAGGAATGGTGAGCACCACAGCCACCTTCAGGGCTTTCTCCACCTGGGCCTTTCCGATGTAGAAGTCCCAAAAGTCGCCCTCGTAGAGCACTCCGGCAGCAATGGCCTTGGCCGTGTCTATCACCGAACCACCCCCTACGGGCAACATCATGTCGGCCTCCTCGCGGCGGCACAGGTCAATGCCTTCGTACACTTTCGTGTCGATGGGGTTGGGCTGCACACCGCCCATCTCGCAATGCTGCACGCCGGCCTCGTCCAGGGCCTGCTTCACGCGGTGGAGCAAGCCGCTGCGCACCACCGAACCGCCTCCGTAGACAATCATCACCTTGCGGGCACCATACTTACGCGCAAGCGCACCGACCTGTGCCTCTGTGCCACGTCCGAAGACAAACTCCGTGGGGCTGTAGAATACAAAATTGTTCATGCTAATTGAAAGTTTATATTGTTAGACAATGCAGAAAGCCCCTGCAAGCCCCGCCCGTAGAGACAGGTACCGCAGGGGTCTCCTTATGACGAAACATGCAGGACATGACGCGCAAAAGCGCCCATCCCGACCAAGGCCGGAACAGGAATGCCTCCCATCAGGAGACATAGCGGCAATAGCGCTCGAAGAAACTCCTGAAAGCACCCCACCTGAGCAACCCTTTCTCGAAGACCAGAATGCCCAGCAAGGCACACGCTATGCCCAACGAGACGTCTATCAGGTAGTGATGGCCCGAATAGACAGCCGTCCACCAGATGCCCACCATGATGAAAGCAAACAAGGCTATCAGCCACTTGCGGCAACGCCCTATGACGGCGTAGGCCAAGGCCACCACCATGTAGGCCGCATGAAGCGAAGGCACGGCGGCAAAGACGTTGGCATTGCGGCCATATATGGAATGGAAGATGTTGCAGCCCAGCAGCTCGTCGAAACGTCCCAGCCCTGCCGTGTTGCCGGGCGTGTCGAGCACAACGTCGAAACCATAGTTCATGGCATACCAGGGCGGAGCCGCCGGATGGATGTAGTATCCGGCAAAACCTATCAGATTGACCAGCAGGAACACCAGGGAGAAACGCAGATAGAGGCTGCGCTCTCCCCGCAAGTAGAGCCACAAGCCGAAGGCAACAGGCACCGGCACCCAGCACAAATAGAAAAAGCCGGCCAGCACGTCGGCCAACGCACAGTGGTGACGGGCAAAGAACTCGCAGGGTATCAGCGTCTCGCCTCCCACGCTCAGGCCGAACAAGGACTTCTCGGCCTCGTACAGTCCGCGCACGTCTATCGGGTTGACCTCGTAGTTGGGATAAACGCGCATCCAGTCGTAGGAAATGCCAAAGACAACAAAGGGCAACAAGGCTACGGCCAGCTTACGCGTGGGCAAACCTGCAAAGAATAGCAGCAGGAAAAGTCCCGCCATGAAAAGATGTTCGGGACGCAAACCCACAAACACCGCCGTAAGGGCCAAGAACAGCAACGCCAGCCCCAGTACAAGAAGGGCTTCCCTGCGGGAGGGTAATGTGATGCACTTCATTCGTTGTTCTTCAACAGGTTGTGACAATGGGCAATGCGTACAAAAGCCGTCCAATTGGCCAGAAGGGCGATAACAAAGAGCGGAGCAATCAGGATGAACACAGGGTCGAAAGCCTGGCAATGTCCAAACACACCGCAAAAGATGGCTCCAAGGCTAGTAAGCACCACACGCTCGGGGCGCTGCATCAGCCCGACCTTGCAGTCCAGCCCCAACCCCTCGGCACGGGCACGCACGTAGCTCACCATCAGCGAGCCAATCAACGCGACAAAAGCAACGATGGCCCCCCAGAAGTATCCTTGCAAGAAGAGGTAGAAGATAATGCCAAACAAAGTGAAAAGCTCGCTGTAGCGATCGAGCACCGAATCGTACAAGGCACCGAAGCGCGACACCATCCCCCCCACGCGGGCTACGCGTCCGTCCATCATGTCGAACAAACCTGCAAAGAGCACAATGCCTCCGCCCCACCCCACGAGCGTGAGACTTTCAGAAGCATCGGCACGAAGCCCCGCATAAATAAAGACCACGGAAGCTACTATATTCAGAACCAAGCCCGTAGTCGTAATGAAATTAGGCGTAACGCCCACCTTTATCATACCACGTACAACAGGATTTATAATCTTGTAAACCAGCTGTTGCAACCAATCTCTGTAGTTCATATCTTTTCTTTATTGTTCACTAAATGTTGTTTCAGGAAACCCTTAATATTTCTATTCCGATAGACGAACAGACGTTGCAGATGATAATTCCAGAAGAAAGCCACCACTACAGCCACCACAATCTTGGGCAAGATAAACACGTTGTCAACATAGTGCCCCATGAGTTCGTTCACCCAAGTCATGTCGGTCAGCCATTCGGTCAGGACAAAAGTCCCCCATGTGTTCAGCGCGATGCTGCCTCCCCAGACAAAAAGATACTTCAGAACCACATGCGTCTTTTTGCACCCATCGGCATGGAACACCCATCCGTAGTTGACGACACAGTTGACCGCCCCGCCAAGCACCGAACCAATAAATGTAGCGTAAAGGTAAAAGACAGAGAAAAACTTGGCCAACGAAATAGTCACCGCGAAATCTACAAGACTGGCCAGCTGTGCAGACAATTGCGCCTTGAAGAACGTCCACACAGCTCGTCTCCAGGCCGAAGATGGCCGTCTGTTGTCTAAGCGGTTATCCATTTGAGTACAAGTAAAACGACAAGACCGTATATGCCGGACAGAATGTCGTCCGCCATAACTCCTGCTCCGCCAGGCAAGTTCTCCATCCGGCGGATGCCCAACGGTTTAAAAATATCAAAAAGGCGGAACAGGACCAATGCAGCCAGCATCCACATCCATTCACCGGCCGACACGGCCAAGAGTGCCACCCATGTACCGACCATCTCATCTACCACAACGCGCGAGGGGTCTTCTCCCCACACAGCCTCCAGACGATTGGCTGCCCATACGCCCGCCAGCGTAAATACAAGTATCAGCCCTATCGTAATCCACAACAGACACTCTGCCGGTAAGGCCATAGACAACAGACACCACGCAACGGCAGCCAGCAAAGCACCGGCCGTACCGGGAGCTACAGGACAAAAGCCTGCTCCGAACCCTGTACCGATAAGCATGGGAAGAAAAGGCGCGTGCCGCATAACGTATCAAACAATAAGAAAGGCAAGACAACAAGATGATAAAATGGTAAGAGAAGTCACGTTCCCTTATCACCTTACCACTTTATCGTCTTGCCATGCGAAGGGTATAATTCTACTCAATCTTATCAATCCAAATAGCTGGGAGCCGTCTCGCCCACCATGTTGCGGATGGTCTCTTTCACCATGCGCCACTGGGTGAACAAATCGTGCACCGGTTCGTGCTCGAAGTCGTGCATCGGGCTTTTGCAGAAGAACGAGAGCCACGTCTGTATGCCATACATACCGGCACGCAGGGCCAAATCGCTGAACAGCACAAGGTCGAGCGCAATGGGAGCGGCCAGGATAGAATCGCGGCAAAGGAAGTTGACTTTAATCTGCATCGGGTAGTTCATCCAGCCGAAGATGTCAATATTGTCCCATGCTTCCTTATTGTCCTTACGCGGGGGATAGTAGTTGATACGCACTTTGTGGTAAACGTCTCCATAGAGATCGGGGAACTTGTCCGGCTCAAAGATGTTGTCAATAACAGACAACTTGCTCACCTCTTTCGTCTTGAAGTTCTCGGGCTGATCGAGCACCTCGCCGTCCCTATTGCCTAGGATATTCGTCGAGAACCAACCACTTACACCCAGCATACGAGTCTTGAACATCGGAGCCAGCACGGTCTTCATCAATGTCTGACCGCTCTTGAAGTCCTTACCGGCGATAGGCACTTGCATCTTCTTGGAGAACTCCCACATAGCAGGAATATCTACGCACAGATTAGGGGCACCCATGATGAAAGGAACGCCCTCGGCAATGGCTGCATAAGCATAGCACATGCTCGGAGATATCACCTCTGTATTATTCTCCTTCATCGCCTTCTCCAGAGCAGCCAAAGACTTGTGCTCGTCAGACAGGGGCACGTAAATCTCCGTACTTGCCGCCCACAGTACAACCATACGGCTACAGCCATTGTCTACTTTGAACTTACGGATGTCTTCGCGCAACTGCTCTACCATGTCCCAACGAGTGGCAGCATTCTTTATATGTGTACCGTTGAGACGCTTGGCAAAGTTATGGTCGAAAGCAGCGGGCATGGGCGTGATGGCTTCCAGCTCGTCTTTCACCAGATTCAGGTCTTTTTCCTTCAGGACCTCGGCATACAAAGCTGCCTCATAAGCGTTGTCCGGGAATATGTCCCAACCGCCAAACACGATGTCATTCAAGTCTGCAATCGGAACAATATCTTTAATCTGCTTCTCTTCACCGCTCTGTACACGCATCGTAGCCATTTGAGTGATGGAACCTATCGGTTTAGCCAAACCCTTGCGGGCTGCCAATGTTCCAGTAATCAGAGTGGTCGATACCGCTCCTCCTACTCCGACAACCAAAACGCCCAAACGCCCTGTTGCCGGTTGAATGTTTTCTTTCATTGCCATTAGTTCATTTATTTTTCTTGTATCTATTTAAAAATTGCTCCAAAAATAGGTCTTTTTACCCAATTTGTCCAACCACTCCCCCCTGAAAATGGGATATGCTTAACATGATTTAAGTCAAAATGTCACATGGAGACTTATTCGCACTCCCGATTTGTCCACTCCAGGAAGATCCCGGTAGGTCAATCGCCACACATAATCTACCCTCAACACTTTCAGGATGTTTTCTATTCCTACTCCGACCTCCACATAGGGTTTCTTGCCCAATGTCGTGCTACCTGCCGGGAACAAGAAAAGCCCGTCGCTCTTTGCCGGGTTATTCTTGTCGCTCAACCGCCCAAACAGGCCACGGCAGGAAAGTACCTCGCGCCATTGCAGTTTCTTCAATAAAGGAATGCGGTTGAAAAGCCACCCGTTCATGAAATAAGTGACATCCCACGAGGCATACTCATCGTTCATAAACTCCATTGCATTCATCAAGGAATAGGACTCTGGCTGAATGGTATAAGAGAGGTTTGCGTTGGGGATAATCAGCATAGGGAAAGGCACCTTGCTCCATACCTTTCCGGCCTTCAATATGACATCGGTATAGCCAAAAGCCGAGAACCAGAAGCGTTTCTGAAACCCTGCTTCCGTATAATGATAGGTGTAGTCGCTACCCAGCACGCCCTTGACCGCCGCCGTATGAGAGAGTGTAAAGATGGGGTTGTCCAACGACACGGGAAAACGGTTCCACTGCGTCTGGAAGAACTTTTCGCCCGGTGCGTAGCGCAACCGTACTTCCACTTCGCTCGACAGCACATCCTTCACCGAAGCCGGTGCTTCCGATGTCCCGGCCCCCATGTTACGCAAGAAAGGTATGAGGTACGACGACTCGTCGCGTCTCAGGCGGGCGGTTGCCTGAAGCGAAAAGCCCGAATACAATTCATTGGTATAGGTCAGTTCCACTTTCCTCTGATAGCCTATGCGGTCGTCTTTCTTACGCTTCAGTGCCAGAAACACGTTGTCCTTGCTCGTATAGAGGTAGTGCTGTCCATACTGGTTTACGTCGTCGTTGTAGACCAACTTCAGCGAATGGATAGGGTACTCGTTGGCATACTCTTTCTTAGGTTGGAACGAGTATTCCAGTTCTGCCAGCCCTTTCACACGCCGGTCTCGGAAGCCATAAGCCACATATCCCCGAAGGAACAGATGCCGGTTGAGCCACGCCGTCGTCATACCACCCACACGGACACGCACACCTTCCAGTGCGTTACCGCTCATGGTCGTATTCACCGGACCGACGTAGAACAACGGCGTCTTTTCTTTCGGCAGGGAGAAATAGCCGGTAAAGAGCACCTTCAAGGTCTTTTCGGTCCAATAGAACGCCGGATAGGAACGTAGCTGAGCCATCAGGCGGTCCACCGAAGTTTCCTTGCGGCTGACCTCCACTCCCCGGTTCTGTTCCCACCACACATCGGAATACATCCGAGCCTCGGGCGGCTCGACCACCGGCTCCGGGCGGCGCAAAGCGGCCAATGCCTCCATAGTGGGCTGATACTGGTAGTTGCGGTAGTAAACGTCGCGCCGCGCATAAATGCCGTCGCCGCTATCCACAATCTTCAGCTCGGCGGTGATACACTCGTGCAACAATTGCCGCGTACCGTCAAGGGGCGAACGTCCGAACTCCTGCTCTATCTTCATGTAGTCCACAAAGTTCAGGTTTATTTTCTGCGGAATGTTGAGCAGTACACGACGCACGAAATACGTGCTGTCCAACGTGACAAACAGATGCCCGGTAAAGCCGAACGACTCCGAGTTGAAAGGGACAAATGCCAGATCGACACACGGTTTGTCCGCCACCACAAGCGTGTCCATCAGATAGTATTTGTAGAAGGAAGGACCTATGCGCGACAAGGGGCTGACAAAGCGGTTGGAGAAAAGCAAGACGTTGTTGTCGTAGATGTCCACGTCAGTCATCATGATGCTCAAGGTCTGCTCCATGCCTTGCTGCGACAACATTTCGTCCACCCCGGCCTGCCTGCGTGCCTTGACAAGCTGCTTGTCGGCACGGGGCGAACGCCGGTGTATATCCGTTGCCAGCAGTTCGCGGTTCGAAATGGCCAACAGCGGCAGGCCTGTCACTTCCGACGTGTCCACATAATCCTTCAGGAAACGGAACTTCCGGTAAAGCCACTTCTCCTGCTTGGCACTGTCGAAGTCGTTGATGGCAAACGTCGTCTTCTCATAGCGGTCGCGCTGCCAGTAGTCCAACTCGCCGGGCGAGAAATCGTCGCGATGCTCTATCATCCTGCGCACGAACTCCACTGCCGGATTGTTGCGCCGCCGGTAGCGTTCCCGCTTGGGCTTCACCACGATTTCGTCCAACGCATATTCCGTAGATGCCAGCCGTATGTCGATGCGTCCTTCCCGCGCCGGACGGACCACCCGTTCGTACTCCCGATAGCCCACCATAGAGACCGTGAGCACGGCCTCCGTACGCGATGTGCGAAAGCTGTACCAGCCCCGCGCATCGGTCGTGCTTCCCTCGGATGTCCCCTTCAGGTAGACCGAAACGTAGGGCAACGCCTCACCCGTCAGCGAGTCGGTGACCATGCCTTCCAGCCGGAACTTCTGTGCCATCGCAGGCACAGAGAGCAAGCACAAGAAACAAACTATCAGGCTTCTCAGTATTTCTTTCATCAACACTTTAACGCGCTAAGAACAGGCGGGCACCGCGCCCAGCCTTTTTTTTGCGCGGCAAAGGTACGAAAGAAAACTTTTCCATGTTGTCCGGTTTTACATGAGAAATGTCCTTTTCACCACATGCTCCGGGAGCAAACTGCCCTACCCCCCCAATCGGTCATTAGAGTCCAAAGCGGCAGACAATCTGCACGGTGGCAGGACGAAAGGGTTTGGAAAGCCATAGAAAGACTATCAAGCACACGGCAAGGCGGTCTAACGGCCGATTGGGGTTAAACATCGCCCGTCGGGAGGGGGAACGTTATGGCGAAGCGCGTCCAGCCATCGGAGTCGGTATGCAGGGAGAAGCGGCAACCGTGGCGCATCAACACCTCGCGGATGAACACCAGGCCGATGCCCTGTCCCTTGGGCTTGGTCGAAAAGAAGGGCGTGAACAGTTTCTCTTCGACCGACGTGCTTATGCCCGGTCCGTCATCTTCGACCACCACCGTGGACGGAGCCACCGTGCGCAGCACGATGCTGCCCGGCCCTCCGCCGATGCTTTCCATCGAGTTCTTGACGATGTTCACCAGCACTTGCTCGAAAAGGGCAGCGTCCAGCCGGACAAGCCCCACAGACGGGTCGCACTCCATGCGCAAGCCGATGCCTCGGAACGTGCAGGCTCCTTCCATGAAACGGAAGCAGACAGCCACTTGGCCGTTCAGCGAGACAGACTGCAACATCGGCTCGGGTATTTTCACCACATCGGCAAAACGGGTGATGAACTGGCTCAACGAGTAGCAACGCTCGGTGCACACACGAGTCACCTCGCACATCTCGCCCATGCCTTCCTCCTCCTTCAGGGTGTGTTCCACGATGTCGAGGGCCGAGGTGATGCCCGCCATCGTATTGTTCACTTCATGGGCTATCATGCGGATGACCTTCTCGTAGGCTTTCCGTTCGGCACGCACCACTTCCTCCGTCATACGCTCCACAAGGAAAAACGGGTGGCGGAAGCCCCGGTCGAGGAATGCCCCGTGGGTGCACTTGTAGACGTTGGCATCGCCAAACCTCACCACGCGGGTCTCGTCGGGCGACAGGCGCGACAGCTCCACGGCCAGCGACGAAGGCACATCGGCCAGCAACCGCCCCACCACGCTTTCGGGACGAAGGTCGAGCAGGCGCATGGCCATAGGGTTGACCTGTGTCACCCGATAATTCTGATCCGTGATGAGCACGCCCATCGGCGAAGCCTGTATCAACAGGTCGAGAAACTGGTTCTGCTCCCGCAGGCGCAGCCGCTCGTCCTTCAGTTGGTGCATCATGCGGTTGAATATGTCCACAATGCGGTCGGCCTCCACCTGCCCCACCGGCGACAGGCGACTGCTGAAGTCCTGCTCGCGCAGCAACTCCATGCCGTTGCCTATCGTGACGAGCGGCTTCACCAGCCGATGATAGAACACGACGAGAAACAACAACAGGAACAGCAGTCCGCCTTCGACGAGAAAGAACCAATAGCGGGACGTGCTGCCCCACCCCAGCAAGAGCGTCACGACCAGCCCCGCCAAGAGCAACGCCAAAAAGAGAAAGTAAAACTTAATACGCATATCAGTGTGTCGGTAAACAGTCACGGTTACGCGCCGCCCATACGGCCCGGCGCAGGGATGCACAGGCGGTGCTCGGCCTACGCAAGGGCCGCCACGACTCAGCCTTCCCGCTCGGCAGAGGCCGGAACCTTGATGCCGAATTTCTCCAACCTGCGATAGAGCGAGGCGCGGCTGATGCCCAACGCCTGTGCCACCTGGGACAAGTTGCCACGGCAACGCTCCAAAGCCTGCAGAATGGCACGCCGCTCCACCTCCTCAAGCGTCAGGCCCACATAGGGGCTTTCGCCCGCAGGCCGCAGAACATCGGCCACGCGCATGGTCTGCGCCTCGAAGTCGGACGCATCGAGCACTGCCTTGCCACACACCAGCATGGTGCGTTCCACCAGGTTCTTCAGCTCGCGCACATTGCCCGGATAAGGCAGACGCGACAGATACCCCATGGCCTCGGACGAGAACTCCGGGCGCGGCAATCCGTTGGCCTCGGCCAGACGGTCGGCAAAGTGGCGTGCCAACAGCGGGATGTCCTCCCGGCGGTCGCGCAAGGCGGGCAGCTTCACGGTGATGAGGTTGATGCGATAGAACAGGTCCTCGCGGAACGTGCGCTCGGCCACCATGCGCCCCAGGTCGGCATTGGTGGCCGACACCACACGGACATCCACCTTGCGGGGACGGCTGTCGCCCAAGGGTTCAAACGTCTGGTCCTGCAGCACGCGCAGCAACTTCACCTGGCACGACAGCTCCAAGTCGCCTATCTCGTCGAGAAAGATGGTGCCACGGTCGGCCAGTTCAAAACGTCCGGCACGGTCGGAGGTCGCGTCGGTGAAAGCCCCCTTGCGGTGGCCGAACATCTCGCTCTCGAACAGGCTCTGTGAGATGCCGCCCAAATTCACCTTCACAAACGGCCCGTCGGCCCGTCGGCTGTTCTCGTGTATGGCTTCGGCTATCAGTTCCTTGCCCGTACCACTCTCGCCGGTTATCAGCACCGAGGCATCCGTGCGGGCTATGCGCGCCACGGTGTCGAGCACGCCCATCAGCCCTGCCGACTTGCCCACGATGCCAGCACGCTTCAGCCGCTGTATGCCGCCTTCGCCATCCTCGCCGGGAGCTGCCGAGAGTTGCAAAGCCGTCTCGATGCGCAGCAGCAGCACCGCGTTAACCCAGGGCTTCGTGATGAAGTCGAACGCGCCCAGGCGCATTCCCTGCACGGCCAAGTCGATGCTGCCCCAGGCCGTCATCAGTATCACCGGCACGGCGGGGCAGAACACCTTCACCTGCCGCAGCAACGTCAGCCCCTCTTCGCCCGTGGTCGAGAGGCTGAAGTTCATGTCCATCAACATCAGGTCGGGCGACCCGCTCCGGGCCTCCTCCATGGCCTCGCGCGGACCAGAGACAGCCGTCACCTCATAGCCTGCACGCTTCAGCATGAAGCTCAACGACGTGCGCACGGCACTGTCGTCGTCAATTACCAATATCTTCGACATCTTTCCTTATACTTTTTATACATACCCCCGACCAAGGTTGCTCCGCTCCCTACATTTTATCACACATCGATGCTGCGACAGCAACCGGGAAGGGCAAGACGGGCAACCACTTCTCCACTCCTTGCATATACAGGCAACCGAAGCGGCGTGCATGCCCCATACGGTCGGTCCGCGCAAAGATAGCGAATAAGTGAACGTCCGCCCCCGTTTGTCCCGGCTTTATTTTGCGGACCACCACCCGGGCTTCTCCAAGGCTTGACGCACATACACAAAACTACACAGGATGCCACACCTTCGCCCGCCCGGGAGTACACCTTTACGCCCACGGGGACAGACCTTTGCCCGACAGGAAGCAGACCTCTGCCCGCCCAAGCCCTACGGAGGCTTCCTGACGACCGCTGCACCGCCGCCTTTCTGCCGCCAGGTTCATGGAGGGTGGCACGACGGTGACAGAAGCGGGTAACAGGTCGGGAAAAGTCCACGGGCAAGTCCGACAAAATACCCAACAGACAGAAAAACCGTATGCGAACCGCCCAATGAAGGCTGCTACAGGCCCCGAGGAAACGAAAAACCGCAAAAAAAGTCCGAAAATCCGTAATCCGGGTAGGCCGTCGGCAGGGATTTGTGCCTACTTTTGCACTCCCGGCTACGCGACGGGCAGCCGCCCCGACCGCACGGCACAGACTATGAAGGAAAACATTCTGGACATAAAGACCGTGTGCGAATGCAACCGCTGCTTAGGCTGCAAGACGCAACACCCACAGGCCGCCATCATCAACCTGGAGCGGCCCGGCGTGGGACAGGAGGCTGTGAAGTTCGAGTTCTACACCATCCTGCTCATCGAAGACTGCGAAGACAACTGCAACTGCTGCGGTCGACGCTACTACGACTTCTCCTATGCCACAATGGTGTTTCTCACTCCCGGAGAGATATTCCGCATGAGCAAGACCAACACCTTGCCTTCCAAGGGACTGCTGCTGGCCTTCCACCCCGACCTGCTCTTCCGCACCGCCCTGAAGCGGCACATCGACGACTACACCTTCTTCCACTACCGCAAGGAGGAGGCCCTGCACCTGTCGCTGCGCGAGAAGGCCACCGTCACGAAGTACATGAACGACATTGCCGAGGAACTGTCCCATGCCATCGACTCGCACACCAGCACGCTGGTGTCGCGCCTCATCGAGCTGTTGCTGGACTACTGCACCCGTTTCTACGAACGGCAGTTCATCACCCGCGAGGACAAGAACAAGCACCTGCTGGACAGGCTGGAACGGCTGCTCGATGACAGCATTGCCACCGGGCAGCTGGCGCAGGAACGGTTTCCCACAGCCGCGTCGTGCGCCGAGAGCCTCGGACTGTCCGAAGCCTACTTCCACGACCTGCTGAAGTTCGAGACCGGCAAGACTCTGGACGAATACCTGCAACTGAAACGCATCGCTGCCGCCAAGCATCTGCTGCTCTCCATGCCGGGCAGCGTCAGCGACGTGGCCCGCCTTCTGGGCTATCCCAACGTATATCAGTTCGGAGTCATCTTCAAGCGGCTGACGGGCATGTCGCCAAGAGAATTTAAGGTGGCGCAGAACTGAACACGCCCCTTTCCTTATGCGGCTTTGACGCTTTTTCCGTAAGTTTGCAGCCCGAAAGAGACATACCGAAAGCAAACCCTCAAGACAAGACACCCACATGAACACCCAAGACATATTGCAACGATTAGGCATAAGCCAGCTCACCCCTATGCAAGAAGCCACCGCCCGTGCCTACGCCACAGGACGCGACATCGTGTTGCTGTCGCCCACCGGTTCGGGAAAGACGCTGGCCTACCTCCTGCCCTTGGCCACAAGCCTCCGGGACGATGCCGACGGCGTGCAGGCCGTTATCCTCACCCCCTCGCGCGAACTGGCCCTACAGACCGAGCAGGTTTTCAAGGGCATGGGCACCCCATTCAAAGCCCTAAGTTGCTACGGAGGCCGTCCGGCCATGGACGAGCACCGGGCCATGAACTCCCTGAAGCCCGCCGTCATCGTTGGCACCCCGGGCCGCCTGAACGACCACCTGCGCAAACAGAACTTCGACACCCGAAGCGTGCGGCTGTTGGTTATTGACGAGTTCGACAAGTGTCTGGAGCTGGGCTTCCGCAACGAAATGGAGCAAGTCGTGTCGCAACTGCCCGCCATCGGGCAACGCATCTTGCTCTCGGCCACCGATGCTCCCGGGATACCCGCCTTCACAGGCCTGCGGGACAACGCCGTCCGGCTCGACTTTCTCGTCCACGTCCCTGCCGGAGAACGTCTGCGCCTACATCAGGTGTGCTCGCCCGAGAAGGACAAGCTGCACACGCTGTACAGGCTGCTCTGCACCCTCGGGGAGGGACGCACACTGGTCTTCGTCAACTACCGCGAGAGTGCCGAACGCGTGGCGGGCTACCTGCTGGCCAACAAGCTGCCCTGCGACACGTTCCACGGCGGCATGGAACAACCCGACCGCGAACGTGCCCTCTACAAGTTCCGCAACGGAACGTGCCCCGTGCTCGTCGCCACCGACCTGGCCTCGCGGGGACTGGACATTGCCGAGGTGGACAACGTGGTGCACTACCACCTGCCGGTAGACGAGGAAGCCTACACGCACCGCAACGGACGCACCGCCCGCTGGACAGCACACGGCTCGGCCTACCTGCTGCTGCACACCGAGGAACAACTGCCCGCCTACCTTCCCGCCGACACCCCGCAGCTCGGCCTCCCCGAACAAACCCCACCGCCGCCTCGCCCGCTGTGGACAACCCTGTACATCGGCAAAGGAAAGAAAGACAAGGTGAGCAAGGGAGACGTTGTGGGTTTCCTCTGCAAACAAGGCGGACTGGCGGGAACAGACATCGGGCAGGTGGACGTGAAAGACCGTTACGCCTTTGCCGCCGTGCGCCGCGACAAAGCCCGGCAGGCACTGAGCCTCATCCGGGGCGAAAAACTGAAAGGTATGCGCACACTCGTCGAGGAAGCCAAGTAGACTCCCGCCCACCGCTTAGCGGCAAAACAGAGGAGGCAGGAAGAAACCGCCCGCAACACACGGACGGGTTTTCTTCCTGCCTCCTTTCCACATTCAAGAACCTGCGGCCTAAGCCACGGGCAGCTACGGCAAGCTACCTCATGCCACGGGCCTTATAAACACGTTCCTTGGCATTGTTAATACACTGGAACTTCTCCTCGGCAGCCCGGCGTACATCCTCGCCCAGCGTGGCCACACGGTCGGGGTGGTGCATCAGGGCCAGCCTACGGTAGGCGGCACGCACTTCCTCGTCGCTGGCCGTCGGCTCCACTTCAAGCACCTTATAGGCTTCTTCCAGCGAATCGCCGTGCAGGTTGAGCAGCGAGTCTACCTCACCGGGAGCCATGCGCATGGAAGCAGCCACCTCGCGCAGAGCAGCCACCTCGGCATCGCACACGTTGCCGTCGCTCCGGGCTATCTGGGCCAGGAAACTGAGCAGCTGCAAGCGTTGCTCGTAGGTCAGGTTAACCGCAATCTGTGCCCCGCAGTCGTGTATGGTGTTGCGGAAAGCCTGCGGGTCGGTACGCTCCATCTGCTTGCGCTGTTCGAAGAGGTTGAGCAATATCTGCTGTCCCTCACTGACGGCGTCCTCACCAAAGTTAGTCCGCAGGAAGCGGCGTACGAACTCCATCTCGCTGTGCATGATGTGCCCGTCGGCACGGATAATGTACGAAGCCATCACCAGCATGGAGAACAGGAAACTGTTGCGCTGCCCGTAAGCCGCAGCCTCAGGCTGCCCCATGTCGTCCGGGGGCATCGGGCTTTTCACGGCGTTCTCAAGCAGCGAACCTACGGCGTAGCCCGCCAAGGCGCCTAACGGCCCGCCTGCCATGAAGCCCACGATGCCGCCTATCCATTTGCCAAGTCCCATATCAACGTTCTTACAATATCCTTGTCACAAAATTACTTGTTCTTGCCCAGATACATCCATACAAGCGCACTGAGGGCAGCCCCCGCGAACGGAGCCAGGATGAACACCCACAATTGCTCCAATGCCTGTCCGCCTTCCACCAGAGCCGGACCGATGCTACGGGCCGGGTTGACCGACGTTCCGGTAATGGGAATGCAGACAATGTGGATAAGCACCAGCGTCAGACCGATGGCCAGTCCGGCCAGATTGCCCGCACCACGCTCCCTGTCGGTGGAGCCCAGCACCACCAGCACGAAGATAAACGTAAACACGAACTCAGCAACGAACGCCTGAACGCCTTCGCTGGAGTCAAACGTGTTGGAGCCAGTCAGCGTAGGACCGTCGTGCGCCCCTGTCGACACCAGCAAAGCCAAGACAAAGGACCCGATGATAGCACCCAGTACCTGGAACAGCATGTACATGCCCGCATCTTTGCTGCTCATGCGCCCCGAAAGCCACACGCCCAACGTGATGGCGGGATTGATGTGACAGCCCGAGATGCCTCCTATGGCATAGGCCATCGCCACGACAGAAAGTCCGAAAGCCAGCGCGACACCTATCGTGCCTACACCAGCCCCCACCGTACCGGCTACTCCACCGGCAAACACTGCGCTACCGCACCCCATCAGGACAAGTACCATCGTCCCGATAAGTTCTGCTACATACTTCTTCATACTCATAATTCTGTCCTTTCTTTTAAGAGGTTAATACAAAAAGTCGTCTCAAAAATATATCTTTTTACGATAGGTAGAAACATTCCGAGGACTTTTAACATTCGGCCACGGGCATTCCGCTCCTTCGGACACAAGAAAGCGGCGGGCCGCAGCCCGGACACTCCTCTGTGCAGATGTCCGCCTGTGGCCCGCCGCCCCTGTCCAGGCAACGAGGGTTGCGCAATCAGCCCCGCAACTGCTTATCCATAGCAGCAGCAGCACGCCGCCCGTCGCCCATAGCCAGAATGACGGTAGCTCCGCCGCGCACAATGTCGCCTCCGGCATAGATGAAGGGAATGGACGACTGCATCTGGTCGTTCACCGCGATGGTGCCCTTGCGGCCCAGTTCCAGTCCCTGCACCGAGTGGGGGACAATGGGGTTGGGACTTACACCCACGCTGACGATGGCCAGGTCGATGTCCAGCGTCTCCGTTGCTCCGGGAATGGGCACGGGGCTGCGCCGTCCGCTGGCATCGGGTTCGCCCAGCTCCATCTTCTGCAGGACGACCTGCTTCACACGTCCCTGCTCGTCGGCGATGTACTCTATGGGATTGTGCAGCGTCAGGAACTCCACGCCCTCCTCCTTGGCGTGCTTCACCTCCTCAAGGCGGGCAGGCATCTCGGCCTCGCTGCGGCGGTAGACGATGACGGCCCGCTCGGCACCCAGCCGACGGGCGGTACGCACCGAGTCCATAGCCGTGTTGCCGCCGCCGATGACGGCCACGCGCTTGCCGAAGGGAACGGGCGTATCCGAGTCTTCGCTGGCGGCATCCATCAGGTTGACACGCGTCAGGTACTCATTGGACGAGAGGATGTTGATGCTATTCTCGCCCGGTATGTTCATAAAGTTGGGCAGGCCCGCGCCACTGGCCACGAACACGCCCCGGTACCCGGCCTCCTTCAGCTCGTCCACGCTCAGGGTCTTGCCTATGATGCAGTCTTTCTCGAACTTCACGCCCATCTTGGCCAGGTTGTCTATCTCTACGTCCACAATGCGGTTGGGCAGGCGGAACTCGGGGATGCCATACTTCAGCACGCCGCCTATCTCGTGCAACGCCTCGAAGACAGTCACGTCGTAGCCGCGCTTGGCCATGTCGCCCGCAAACGATAGTCCCGCAGGACCCGAGCCTACGACGGCCACACGGATGCCGTTCTTCTCCTCAATCTGGGGGACGGACATCTGGCCGCTCTCGCGCTCGTAGTCGGCGGCAAACCGCTCCAGATAGCCGATGGCCACGGGCTGACTGCCCATCTTCAGGTGTATGCAGCGCGACTCGCACTGCTTCTCCTGCGGGCACACGCGACCACAGACGGCGGGCAGGGCACTCGTTTCCTTCAGCGTGCGGGCAGCCTCGGCAAACTCGCCTTTCTCTATGTGCTTGATGAAACGCGGGATGTCGATGCCCACGGGGCAACCCTCCGTGCAGCCCGGGTTGGCACAGTCCAGACAACGCTTGGCCTCCACCAGTGCCTGCTCTTCGTTCAGGCCCAGGTTCACCTCCTCGCGGCGGCTGTGCGAGCGGTACTCGGCATCCAGCTCGGGCATCTGCACACGCGGGATGGCGGTGCGTTCCTTGGGCTTCATCGACTTGCGCAGAGCCACGCGCCAGGCGGCCTCGCGCGTCTTGTCCTCGGGTTGTGGCTCGGCGTGGCAAGCCTCCAGTTTGTGCATCTCCTCGCGCTCCACGGGTCTGAAGGCGCCCATGCGCTTCAGCATCTCGTCGAAGTCTACCTGGTGGCCGTCAAACTCGGGCCCGTCCACGCAAACAAACTTCGTCTTTCCGCCCACCGTTATGCGGCAGGCTCCGCACATGCCCGTGCCGTCCACCATGATGGTGTTGAGCGACACGTCGGTCGGTATGTCGTATTTCTTCGTCAGCAAGCAGACAAACTTCATCATTACGGCCGGGCCTATGGCGAAACATTTGTCCACCCGCTCGCGCCGGATGACCTGCTCCACGCCCTCCGTCACCAGCCCCTTCTGGCCGTAGGAGCCGTCGTCGGTCATGATGATAACCTCGTCCGAGCTTTCGCGCATCTCCTTCTCCAGGATGATAAGCTCCTTGGTGCGGCCAGCCAGCACGGTGACGACGCGGTTGCCCGCCGCCTTCAGGGCCTGCACGATGGGCAACATGGGGGCTACGCCTACGCCGCCGCCGGCACAGACCACGGTGCCGAAGCGCTCGATGTGCGTGGCCTGGCCCAGCGGACCCACGACATCGGTGATGTAGTCGCCCGCCTCAAGCTCGCACAGGCGCGTGGACGACAGGCCCACTTCCTGCACCACCAGCGTGATGGTGCCCGCCACGGGGTCGGCCCCGGCTATGGTGAGGGGCATACGTTCGCCCTTCTCGCCCACACGGACAATGACAAAATGGCCCGCCTTGCGCGAACGGGCGATGAGCGGAGCTTCAACCACAAGCTTGAAGACCTTCTCCGAGAAATGTTCTTTACTGATGATTTTGTTCATGACATTGTTTATATAGTATTAGGATAATTACGTAATGCTTTCCACAGCTCGCCCGAAGGCTGTGCAAAGATAGAGGTTCTTGCGCGAATAACGAAGAAACCTGCCTGCAAAGAGCGTCACCCAAGGCGGTAATCCGCGCCAGCGGGCCGCAAAACGTCCCCGCACTACCCGCTGAGCCGTCCCGGCGGGCAGAGGTCTGCCCGCCAGGGGGCGCACCTGTGCCAACGCGGGGGCGCACCTGTGCCTGCAAGGCAGCACACCTGCGCCCGCAAAGAGCCGCAAGAAGGGACGCAGGAGGGGGCTTACAATCATTTTTATGCACATTCCGTTCACACCTTCACGGAAATAAATTATCTTTGCCCACATCTATAAACAAGAACAAGACAAACAAGGAGGAATACATCCATGAAAAGACTACTGTGCAGCCTGACGCTGCTTGTGCTATGCCTCGGCCTGGCAATGGCCAAGGGAGGGGCAGAGATTAAGTTCGACAAGACATCCCACGACTTCGGGAAGTTCACCGAGGACAACGCCGTGGTGTCCTACACCTTTACGTTCACCAACGTGGGCGACGGCCCGCTGGTGATACACCAGGCCGTAGCCTCGTGCGGCTGCACCGTGCCCGACTACACGCAGGAACCGGTGCTGCCGGGCAAGACGGGCACCGTGAAGGTGACCTACAACGGCACGGGACGCACCCCGGGGCACTTCAAGAAGTCCATCACCCTGCGCACCAACGCCAAGACAGAGATGCTGCGCCTCTACATAGAAGGCGAGATGGCCCCGGCCAAGAACGACAAGTAACCTTTACCTAATACAAACCCCCAACCAATGAAAGAAGAAGCAAAGACGAAGAGCTTGCCGGAGAACGCCTTCCGCGAGCTGAAGCCGGGCGAGGTCTACAACCCGCTCATGAGCCCCAACAAGCAGTATCCCGAGGTGAACCTGTGGTCGGTGTCGTGGGGCATAGCAATGGCCATCCTGTTCTCGGCCGCAGCCGCCTACCTGGGCCTGAAGGTGGGACAGGTGTTCGAGGCCGCCATACCGATAGCCATCATCGCCGTGGGCGTGTCGAGCGCGGCCAAGCGCAAGAACGCACTGGGCGAGAACGTCATCATCCAGTCCATCGGCGCCAGCTCGGGTGTCATCGTGGCAGGAGCCATCTTCACGCTGCCCGCGCTCTACATCCTGCAAGAGAGCTATCCCGAAGAGATTACCGTCACCTTCCCGCAGGTGTTCATCAGTTCGCTGCTGGGCGGTGTGCTGGGCATCCTGTTCCTCATCCCCTTCCGCAAGTACTTTGTCAGCGACATGCATGGCAAGTATCCCTTCCCCGAGGCCACGGCCACCACGCAGGTGCTCGTGTCGGGCGAGAAGGGCGGCAGCCAGGCCAAGCCGCTGTTGCTGGCCGGACTGGTGGGCGGACTGTACGACTTCATCGTGTCCACCTTCGGATGGTGGAACGAGACGTTCACCTCGCGCGTCTGCGCCGCAGGCGAGCTGGTGGCCGAGAAGGCCAAGGTGGTGTTCAAGCTCTACACCGGAGCCGCCGTGCTGGGACTGGGCTACATCGTGGGCCTGAAGTATGCCGCCATCATCTGCGCCGGTTCGGCAGTCGTCTGGTGGGTCATCGTGCCGGGCATGTCGCTCATCTGGGGCGACACGGTGCTCAACCAGTGGAACCCTGAGATAGCAGTCGCCGTGGGCAGCATGTCGCCCGAGGACATCTTCAACAACTACGGCAAAAGCATCGGCATAGGCGGCATCGCGATGGCGGGCATCATCGGCATCATCAAGTCGTGGGGCATCATCAAGGGCGCAGCCGGACTGGCCGCCAGGGAGATGCGCGGCAAGAGCGACGGCGGGGCCGCCGTGAAGCGCACCCAGCGCGACCTGTCGATGAAAATCATCGCCATAGGCTCCATACTGACGCTGGCCGTGGTGGCCGTGTTCTTCTACTTCGGCGTGATGCAGGGCAACCTGCTCCACACCGCCGTGGCCATCCTGCTGGTGGCAGGCATCGCCTTCCTGTTCACCACGGTGGCGGCCAACGCCATAGCCATCGTAGGCTCCAACCCCGTGTCGGGCATGACGCTGATGACGCTCATCCTGGCCTCGGTGGTCATGGTGGCCGTGGGGCTGAAAGGCCCGTCGGGCATGGTGGCCGCACTGATAATGGGCGGCGTGGTGTGCACGGCCCTGTCGATGGCAGGCGGCTTCATCACCGACCTGAAGATAGGCTACTGGCTGGGCACGACACCCATCAAGCAAGAGTCCTGGAAGTTCCTGGGCACGCTGGTATCGGCAGCCACCGTGGGCGGAGTGATGATAATACTGAACAACACCTACGGCTTCACCAGCAACCAGCTGGCAGCCCCGCAGGCCAACGCCATGGCAGCCGTCATCGAGCCGCTGATGAGCGGCGTGGGCGCGCCGTGGCTGCTCTACGCCATCGGGGCGGTGATAGCCATCGTGCTGAACTTCTGCAAGATTCCCGCCCTGCCGTTCGCCCTGGGCATGTTCATACCCCTGCACCTCAACCTGCCGCTCCTGGTGGGCGGAGCTATCAACTGGTACGTCACCTCGCGCTCCAAGGACAAGGCCCTGAACGCCGCCCGTAGCGAGAAGGGCACGCTGATAGCCTCGGGCTTCATTGCCGGCGGCGCGCTGATGGGCGTGGTGAGCGCAGCCCTGCGCTTCGGAGGCATCAACGTGATGGCTACGGAGTGGCTGCAGAACCCGTGGTCGCAGGTGGTGGCCCTGGCGGCCTATGCCCTGCTGATAACCTACTTCATCAAGGCATCGACAAACACGAAACTCAAGCCATAGCATAGCAACGCGGTAACCCAACCGCACGAAGGCATGAAGGCGCAGGCAACGCTCCGCCGGGACGCGGCAACACGCAGAACGGTCGGCACCGCCCGCCTCCATGCCTTTCGTTTATCTGTCAAACCCAAACACTCGAAACACGCTTATGACAACAACAGCCGCATCAGCACAAGCCCCCGTCGAACTGCCCCTGTGGCCCGGAGGCTGCCCCACCGACAACGGACTCGGCGGCGAGGAGACGATACCGGGCGAGGGACTCGTGGCGAACATCAGCCGCCCCTCGCTGCTGGTCTACCCAGCCCAACGGCCCAACGGGGCGGCTATCGTCATGTGTCCCGGCGGGAGGTACGCCTATCTGGCCATAGACCACGAGGGACGCGACCTGGCACCGTGGCTCAACGCCCTGGGCTTCACCTACGCCGTCCTGAAGTACCGCCTGCCGGGCAGCGGGCACAGCGAAGTCCCCCTGGACGATGCCGGGCAGGCCATGCGCCTCGTGCGGGCACACGCCGCCAAGTGGAAGCTCGACCCCGCCAAGGTGGGCATCATGGGAGCCTCGGCAGGCGGGCACGTGGCGGCCTCGCTCGCCAACCTGTACGGCGACAGGGACGTGCGCCCCGACTTCCACATCCTGCTCTACCCCGTCATCTCCATGAAGGAAGGGAAAGCACACGCAGGTTCGCGCCAGAACTTGCTGGGCGAGCATCCCGCCGACCGGCTGGTGGAACGCTACTCGCTGGAGGGGCGCGTAGGCCGCCACACGCCGCCTGCCTTCATCGCCCTGTCGGCCGACGACCGCAGCGTCGCGCCCCGCCGCAACGGCATAGACTACGCCCTCGCCCTGCTGCAACAGGGCGTGCGGGCCTCGCTCCACGTCTACCCCACGGGCGGACACGGCTGGGGCTTCCGCGACAGCTTTGCCTACAAGCGGCAATGGACCGCAGAACTGGAGCAGTGGCTCAGGCAGGAAGTGCTGGACCGCTGACTGCCGGACGGCTCCCACGCCCCACCAGCACCCGCAGCACGGCGGGGGCATACCGCCTCAGCACGTAGAAACACGCGAGCAGCAGGCCCACCGTGGCTGCCGCCGAAAGCGCATAGACCGCCACCGTGCCAACGCCCGAGGAAGGCTGGAAGACGACAAGCAGCACCTTGGTGAGACGGGAGCACACCAGCGTGTGGGACACGTAGATGAAAAAGCTGGACGAGGCCAGGAAGGGACTGACACGGCACCACCCCCGCCGCAGCAGCCACGCGGCCACGTCGTAGGCAAAGAATAGCCCCACCACGATGTTGAGGTTCTTGAAGGTGGCGTAAGCCTCGGGGCTGCGGTGGGCAACGAGCATGCAGCCAAGGCCCAACAAGGGATAGAGCACGACCGAAACCTTGAAGCGACGACCGAACTCGGACAGCATGTCGCGGCGGCCTATGCTCATGTAGGCTCCCCAAGAGAAGAAGAAAAAAGCCGTGACAAACAGGTAAAAGTGCCCAGCGTCGACGTAGCCCAAGCCAAACCAAAGCAGCCCCAGCAGCCACACGGCATACCGCCCGGCAATGCGGAGCACACGATAGAGAAGGGGCGTGCAGAGGACAACCACCATGAGGTCGCGCACGAACCACAGCGGGAAGTCGATGGGCACGGTGGTGTCCATCTCCACCCCGTTCAGACCGCCGTTGTACACCCAGTAGCAGGACAGGACGTTGGCCAACGTCAGTTCGCCCGCGCCCTCGGGCTGCGACAGGTAGGAGCGGAAACAGGGCAGAAGCCTGACGGCCAACAGCATGAGCGCAATGGTGTTCCACAGGACGTAGGGGATGAGCAGCGTATGCAGCCTGTTCTTCAGCTTGCGGGCATACGTCGCCCGCGTCCACTCCACGCCCAGAAAGAACACATAGCCCGAGATGAAGAAGTACACCGGCACGCTCTGCCCGCCAAGGAACGCCTCTATCGCGTCCCTCACAACGACAAACAACGGATACTGCTCCGGCTCGAAGGCACGCCCGTTCACGCCCAAGCCTTCAACACCAAACGTGTGGATGAGCAGCACCACCACGGCCAGGGGGAAGCGCAGCAAGTCCAGCGTCTGCGAGCGCATACGCTTACGGTCAACGATGTGAGAGGTTTCTTCCATTCCTATTCCTGCTTTGAACCCAAATCGGTCATTAGACCACCGACTTGGGGTTTGTTTGGTTGTCTTTCTTCGGTTTTCCAAGCCCTTTCGTCCTGCTGTCGGCATCTTGTCTGCCGCTTTGTCTCGGCGTAGCCCGCTATGCCTTCGGCAAAGGTGGCGGACAATCTGCACGGCAGCAGAACGAAATCGCTTTGGACTCTAATGACCGATTTGGGTTGAAAGATGCAAAGATAGCCTTTTATCCCAAAACGCCCATAAAGAAAGTGTCTTCCGCCGCCACACGTGTCACGATTTTTCCTTCACCGCCTCGCCTGCCTTAGACACGGCACGCCACTTGCCCGGCCCGTCGGGCTTCTGCGGATTACCCTTCCGCAGCGGCTTGTCAGGCACGCCCGTAACCCGCTGTCGGTTAGGCACAAACGCCACCCTCGCAAATCCACGCTTCCCCTGTTTCACGACGTACGTATATCGACGATGACGACATACGTACATCGACAGTGACGACATACGTACATCGACAGCGACGACATACGTACATCGAAAGCGACGACATACGTACGTCGATAGCGAGGACATACGTATGTCGATGGCGGGGACATACGTATGCCCCTACAATGTAAACACGTTTTACCACGTCGACGGGGAGCGTTCCGTCGCCTCGCGCAAAGACAGCCCTGCCTCGCTCCGCGAAGCCGGAGAAAGGCAACCGGGCACCTGCATCGGGCGGCGCAACAACCGTTGGGAGGGGCTATTTGTTCCCGCCCTCGGCGGGAGGGCACAGACGCAGCGTCTCCTCCAGCCGGTATTGCCCCCGGCGGGCCGACCCTCCACTGCTCAAGGCGGCCTGCGGGCAACCATGCACGCAGGCCATGCAGTGAATGCAATGCCCCAAGAACACCGGGCGACCGGCAGAGAGCCGCAAGTTGTCCACCGGGCACAGGCGCACACAACGCCCGCAACCGTTGCAACCGCCGCCCTCGCGGACGGGACGCAGGCGGACGTAGAGCCGGAAAAGCGGGTGGAGGACGTAGGTCTTCAGCCTGGGGAAGCCCCCCTCGCGCACCTCCCATGCCGGGCGGCAGGCCAGCACGTCGCCAGCCACCGCCGCCAGCCGTCGGCGTGCGGCGGCAATCTTGCCCGAGGCCACTTCCGGCGAGTCGAGCGCAAACATGGGCACGTAGGTGTTGGGCATGGCCACCGTCCAGACGGCCCCGAAGCCCAGGGAACGCCGCAAGCCGGCAAGCCCCTTGCCCACATCGTCGCCACAGGTACACACGGCGTAGCGATAGGCCGCACCGGGAAGCCCGGCGGAAAGCATACGCAGAAACCGGCCCACCGGGGCTGGCACGTGCCAGCCGTGGATGGGGAAGACTACGCCCACCCGCGCGGCACCGGCCAGCCCGGCGGGCAGGCTGCGGCGGCGCAAGCAGTCGGAGATGTCGACCACCTGGTCGGACAGATGCCGGGCCAACTCCCCGGCTACCCAACGGGAGTTGCCCGTGGCTGAGAAACAGAATATCATAGCAATGGCATCAACATCAGGCCCCCCTTGCGGCACGTCCGCCCCCCGCGACAGGCATCGGCAGGCGGGGAGCGACGGAGCACCGGCAGGGGGCGCAAAAGTGTAACAAAATGCGGGGTATGGGCACCGCACGGCAAGGCCACAAGGAAGCCCCGTCCCTCCCGTCTACTGTGCCGAGGGACGGGGCCTTGCCCGTACTAAGCCCAAATCGGAGCCGGACTTCACTTGCGCCACGTCATGCCCAGGTTGTACATGATGAAGCTGTATATGTCCGTCTGTTCTTCTATCTGCTTGCCCACCGGCTTGCCTGCGCCGTGCCCGGCCTTGCTGTCGATGCGTATCAGCGTGGGATTGTCCCCGTCGTTGCAAGCCTGCAAGGTGGCGGCAAACTTGAAGGAGTGGGCCGGAACCACACGGTCGTCGTGGTCGGCGGTGGTCACGAGCGTGGCCGGATAGTGCGTGCCGGGCTTCAGGTTGTGCAGGGGCGAGTAGCCTTTCAGGTACTCGAACATCTCGGGGCTGTCGGCACTGGTCCCGTAGTCGCTGGCCCAGTTCCACCCGATGGTGAACTTGTGGTAGCGCAGCATATCCATGACACCTACCTGGGGGACAGCCACCTGGAAGAGGTCGGGACGCTGCGTCATGCAGGCGCCAACCAGCAACCCTCCGTTGGACCCTCCCTGTATGGCCAGCTTGCCGGAACAGGTGTAACGGTGGTCTATCAGGTACTGGGCGGCGGCAATGAAGTCGTCGAACACGTTCTGCTTCTGCATCTTCGTCCCGGCTACATGCCACTCGTCGCCATACTCGCTGCCACCGCGCAGATTGGCCTGGGCGTAAATGCCTCCTTGCTCTAAGAAAGGTATGCGCGAAGCCGAGAACGAAGGCGGCAGAGTGATGCCGAAACCTCCGTATCCGTAGAGGAGAACGGGGTTGGAGCCGTCCCGCTCAAGTCCTTTCCTGTAGGTGAGGAACATGGGGATGAGCGTGCTGTCCTTGCTGGGATAGAACACTTGCTCGGTGACGTAGGCTTCGGGGTCGAAGACGGTCTTGGGGGCGTAGAACTTCTCGTAGGTATTGCTGTCGGCAAAGTAGCGATAGACCGTGCCCGGCACGGTGAAGGACGAGAAGCTGAAGAAGCACTCGTCGTCGTCCTTGCTGCCGCTGAAGCCCACGCTGCCCAGCGAGGGGAGCTGCACGTCCTGCACCTTCTTGCCGTCGAGCGTGTAGATGCAAGGATGGTCGGCCACGTCTTTGTTGTAGTTCAAGTAGAGCTTGCCACCTATCAGCTGCGCCGAGGCCAGCACGGCATCGGCCTGGGGGACAAGCTCGCGCCAGTTCTCCACTGCCGGACGGGCCAGGTCGGCCACCATCAGACGGTAGCGCGGGGCTCCGTAGTTGGTAAGCAAGTATATCTTGCCATCCACCACTTCGACCGGCGCGTAGGAGTAGTCCATGTCCGTTGCCATGGGGACGAACGAAGCCGATGGCCGCCGCAGGTCTTTCACGTAGATGGCATTCCCCCGCTTCTCGCCGCTCTCAAAGAGGAAGAGGCAGGTCTCGTCGTCGTCGGTCGAGGCCATGTAGAAACGCTTGGGGTATTTGGGGTTCTGATAGACCAAGCGGTCGGTTGCCTGCGGGGTGCCGAGCTTGTGGTAGTAGACCTTGTGGTTCTCGTTGATGTTGGAGTAAGCTTTCCCCTCGTCCGGAGCGTCGTAGGCACTGTAGTAGAAGCCGTCTCCCTTCCAGGCCGGGCCTCCGAACTTCACCCAGCGAAGGGAGTCGCCCAGCAGCTTGCCCGTCTGCACGTCCATCACGTAAATCTCGCTCCAGTCCGAGCCGCTGCGCGACACGGTGTAAGCCAAGTGCCGCCCGTCCTTGGAGAACTGGATGCCCGTGAGCGCCACGGTGCCGTCATCCGAGAGCCGGTTCGGGTCGAAGAAGACGCGCGGCTCGGCATCAAGCGCGTCCTGAACGTAGAGCACGCTTTGGTTTTGCAGTCCGTCATTCTTGAAAAAGTAGTACTTCCCGTGCCGCTTGAAGGGCGCAGATGCCTTTTCGTAATTGTAGACCTCTCCGAACCGCTTTGCCAAGTCCCGGCGGAAGGGTATATGCGAGAGGTAGTCGGCTGTCACTCGGTTCTGCGCCTGCACCCAAGCGGCTGTCGCGGCACTGGTGTCGTTCTCCAGCCAGCGATAGGGGTCGGACACTCGTGTGCCGAAGTACACATCGGTGCTGTCCACGGTAGGCGTCTCCGGGTAACTGATTTTCTCCTGCTTCGAAGAACAAGATAACAACATAGCGGGTACAATCAATAAAGTTAAATCTTTCGCTTTCATGATTAAGCTCTAAGTTTTAGAATATAAGGTATAAGAATAATCCTTGTGTCGCGGGTAACGGTCGCCCTACTCGGCTCCGGGAGGGTCGTCGTCCGCCCGAGGCACGGCAACGTAGTTTATCCTCAGGGCGTGGGCTTCCCGCAGGGCTTCTTTAAGGTCGGATACCAGTCCCATAGGGGTATTCTCGTCAATCTTCAGCGAGACGGTCATCAGAGGGCGGTCGTCCTCGCTCAGACTTGCACGTTCGTCAGCGATGTAACCTCCTATCTCCGACACGTCTGCAAAGGCATCGTTCAGTTGTATGCGGCTTTCGTCGCCCAGCTCGTCCCGCAAGTCCTCAGTCGGCCTTCCCACGTAGATGTACGTCACCAGCGACTTCTTCTCCAGCCTCTCCAGCTCGGTGGCCTGCGGAACCTTGAACTCCACCTTCAGCGGCGCCTCGCGCATGTTCGTCACAATCATAAAGAAGAACAGCAGGGTGAATATCAAGTCGGGCAGCGAAGCGGTGTTCAGCACCGGCATCGTCCTTTTGTCCGTTCGGCCAAACCTGCGCTTCATCTCGCCCCTCCTTTCTCGCCGGATGCGTACTCGGAAATCCGCTGCGGGTAAATGAGGCGCACGGCCTCCTGCTCCTCGGGAGAGAGGGCGCGATAATCCTTGCCCCATCTGGCTCGGGCCACCTCGTCGCGCAACTCGCCATAAGCGCCCACCAGTTCGTTCTGCACGGCGATGTACTGACCGTAGGTAGCGCGGCGGTCGCAACGCAGGATGACGACGTGGTTCTGCGTCACCGCCATCCGTCCGAAAAAAGGCACGTCCACCGGCAGTTTCTCCGGCAGCCGCTCGTCGTCATCGGGGTTGGCCACGAACTGCTTAACCCGCCGACGCAACTGAGAGAGAGCTATGTCCTCGGCATTGCACCTCAGTCCACCGTCCGGTCCCACCTCCAGTCGCAGGACGTTGCGCTCCGTCACCTTCTGGCTCTCGGGCCTGGTACCGTGAGCGGTGGGAGGAGGCAGACGTCTGGCAATCCCCCGGTCTGTGCCCATCGAGGTTGTCAGCAGGAAGAATATCAGCAGTAGAAAGGCTATGTCCGCCGTTGAACTTGAATTGATTTCGGGTACTTTCCTTCGTTTCTTTTCCATATTTTCGCATCCTTTCTCACCTGAGTTTCCTTGCGATGCCCGAGCCGACAATCAACAACACTGCCACGCCCAGCAACACGTATATCGCATAGAGAAACATGTCGGCCAGTTTCAGCCAGAAGGAGACATTCTCCGTGCCGCCATATCCGGGGATTTCCAACGGTTCGCCGCTGCCAGCCAGCCAGGCCCCGCCCAACAGTGCCACGAGCAGCCCCGCCCCAACCCAAAGCCGCGCCATAGCTCCGGGCGCATTCACAAAGCCCAGAACCTGCTTGCGCAAGGCGGTGCCCAAAGCCACAACTACCGCCAGGCCCAGCAGCGCATACACCCAGCAAAGCAAGGCATCCGTGTAGCGAGGCTCCGACTGCGAAACGTCGGCAACGACACGCCCGGCCATCGGAACCTCGCCACCGAAAAAGAACAGAACGGCCACCACGACCGTCATCGCCAACATGGCATACAGCACGATGCCCGACACCCTGTGTGCTCTGATTTTCTTCATCTCCTTCTCCCCGTTTGCGCCACCGGCCTTCACTGCCGGTAACGCAGGTTATACTTTATCACGAGATCGAGCAACGTCACGGATGAGTCCTCCATCTCGTTGGTCAGAGCCTCTATCTTCGTCAATATGTAGTTATAGAACAGCTGGAGGACAAGGGCCACAATAAGCCCGAAAATGGTCGTTATCAAAGCCACCTTCATGCCCCCGGCAACAATTGCCGGAGAGATGTCGCCCACCTGCTGTATCTTGTCGAAAGCCTGGACCATGCCGATGACCGTGCCCAGAAAGCCCAGCGAGGGGGCCATAGCGATGAACAGCGTAATCCACGAGCAACCTTTTTCCAAATAGCCCGACAGGACACCGCCGTAGGCAACGACCGACTTCTCGACCACCTCCACGCCTTGCGAAAGCCGCATCAGTCCCTGATAGTAGATGGAAGCCACAGGTCCCCGCGTGTTGCGAGCTATGTTCTTGGCTCCCTCCACGTCGCCTTTCTCCAAGGCCGATGCTATGGAAGAGACAAATTTCCTCGTATTGATTTCAGACAGGCTCAAATAGATAATCCGCTCGATGCAAAAGGCCAGCCCGACGACAAACGCAATGGCTATCCAGCTCATAAAGAAGGCCGAACCCTCGATGAACTTTATCTTCAGTTCCTTGTGCAGCCCTCCGCCCGGCGTGCCACCAGGGGCCGGGACCTCAACGGCCAAGGCCGTGGACGGCACCAGAGCGGATGCCGCCTCTTCCTGCGCCGCCACCGGCAAGCCGCAAGCCAAAGCCAGCAGCACAGCCACAGCAACAATTACCAACAGCTTCTTTATCATGTTCTCCGTCTTTCAAGGTGGAATGCGAAACGGGCATCCACATGCCGCAACAAAAGTATTTCTTTTTTGCACTTCTCCCCGCCCCGACCGCTGCCAACACGCGCCTTTGCCTTCAGAATTAATAAACTTTAATCCATCAAGGCTCTTCCTGCTGGCCAAACAGGCACAAAGCGTTTCGTGTCGTCCCGGCTGCCACTTCCTCCACCGTCTTGCCATAAGCCTCGGCTACCGCCCGTGCCGTGTAGACGATGTTGGCACTCTCGTTGCGCTTGCCACGACAAGGGACGGGAGCCAGATAGGGAGAGTCGGTCTCGAGCACCACACGCTCCAGCGGTATCGCTTGGCGGAGCACCGCCGCGAGAGCCGACTTCTTGAACGTCACCACGCCATTGATTCCGAAACAAAAGCCTGGAAGTTCAAGCACGGCAGCCGCCTCGGCCTCCGTGCCCGTGAAGCAGTGGAAAACACCCCGCAGCCCGGGATGCGAAGCATAGTCGCGCAAGACCTGCATCACCTCGGCAAAGGCATCCCGACAATGGATGACAATGGGCAGGCCGAACTCCAAAGCCCACTCCACCTGCTGCCTGAAGGCCGCCAACTGCTCGTCCCTGTACGTCCTGTCCCAGTAGAGGTCGATGCCTATCTCGCCCACGGCCACGTAGCCCCGCCGGGCTTCCAGCTCGCGTCGCATTACAGCCAGAGCGTCCTTGTACTCTCCGGCCTTCACCTCGCTGGGGTGCAGCCCCACCATAGGGTAGCAGTAGCCCTCGTACTCGCGGCACATGCGCCACAGCGGTTCCAGTGTCGACACGTCGATGTTGGGCATGAACAGGCGGGCCACCCCAGCCTCTTGCGCACGGGCCACCACTTGCCGACGGTCGGCATCAAACTCCTCAAGGAAGAGATGCGTGTGGGTATCTATCAGCATCATTGCTTGTCAGTATTTGCTCGTTTCTTCTCGTTGGGACGATAGTAGTATATCAAACCATACTCCCGGCACAAGGCCAGGCGTCTCTCGTTAGGCGTGACGGCCTCGTAGGTCTTCTCCACCTGGTTCCAGATGTCGGCAATCAGCCGGTCGGCCACAGGGCGCATGGCAGCCACCTCGCCCAGGCTCTTGGCCGTGAGCGACTGGTAATTGCGCTGCAGCCCATAGCTCTCGGAAAAGATGTCGTATAGCACCTTCACCTTGGCTATCGTGGGAGTGTATATCGGCGTGCCGCCCTGGGAGACACGCTTGCGCTCGCCGTCGATGATTTTGCGCCCCCACTCCAAGAGAGCCGACTCGCTCGAAAGGTCGGGCACGCTCATGTTGTCCTTGGGCAGCCCGTAGTACTCCTTCTGAGCCAGACGTATCTCCGAACGGATTACGGCCAGGTTGAGGACCTGAACAAAATGCGAGACGTACAGACGCGCCTTGGCGGCATGTTCCTGAAGTCTACGTCCAGCCTTAGCCTGCTGCTCGTAGCACGACAGGTAGTAGGTATGAGCCGCCTCGAAACGGAACAGAAAGCTGCGCGCCTCACCCAGCAGTTCCTGCGAGAAAGCCAACTCGAAGGCACTGCGTGCGTCGCCCATCTCGACTGCGGCCTTCAGCGTCCGCACTCGGGCCTTATCCGTGTTGGGCAATCGTCTGTAGGGCATACACCATACCTCCTTTCTCTTCTTCCCGCACTACACTTCGCGTTTCACCAGCCTGCGGCCCAGCTCGTCCAATGCCTGTTTGCGACTGTCGGGCACCTGCACGTCGGCCAGACAGCGCGAAGCCTGCCCGGCATAGAAGTCTATCCGCTCCTCGCAAGCCTGCCGCACGCCCGTCTGGTCGTACAGGGCCGTGACGGCAGCTATCTTCTCCTGAGGCCGGTCGCCTACCTGCAACCAGTGCCGCAACTCGGCAGCCTGCGAGGGGGTAGCCAGCTCAAAGGCCTTGATAAGCAGATAGGTTTTCTTATTGCACAGTATGTCGCCGCCGATGTTCTTGCCAAACACGGAGGCATCGCCATAGACATCGAGCAGGTCGTCCTTCAGCTGGAAGGCAAGGCCCGTGTTGATGCCAAAGTCGTAGAGGCGGGCCACGTCGTGCGCCGGGGCACCGCCCAGCAGGGCACCGATGTGCAGGCTCCCGGCCAGCAGGACCGAGGTCTTCAGACGTATCATCTCCATATACTCGGCCTCGGACACATCGTCGCGCCGCTCAAACTCCATGTCGAGCTGCTGCCCCTCGCAAATTCCCAAAGCAGTACGTCCAAACACGGACAGTACCTCCCCCAAGCGCGAAGGCGGACACTGGGCCATGTAGTCGTAGGCCAGCACCAGCATGGCATCGCCCGAGAGTATGGCCGCATTGTCGCTCCACACCTTGTGCACCGTAGGCTTGCCCCGGCGCAGGTCGGCACGGTCCATCACATCGTCGTGCAGCAGCGTGTAGTTGTGGTAAATCTCTATGGCGGCAGCTTGTGGCAGGATGCCCGCCACGTCGTCCTTGTACAGGTTGCAGGCCATCAGCATCAGGACCGGGCGCAAGCGCTTGCCTCCCATTGCCAATACATACTCGATGGGGGCATACAGCCCTTCGGGGTGGCGTGTGTAGCGCAGTCCGGCTATGTACTGGCCTGCCAAAGTAGAAAGTTCCTCAAATGAATACATCGTATCAAAGTATGTTTATGTTATCGGGCCAACATCCCGGACCGCCATTGTGGACGGCCGTCAGCCGACGACCGTCCCTGCCGTCCGGGCCTTGCCCGGTTCTGTATGCTGTTCATTGCAGCCGGAACTGCACCGGCAGCGTGTACCTGACGCGTACCGCCCGTCCTCCGTCCGTCCCCGGCTTCCACTTAGGCATGGACGAGACCACGCGCACCGCCTCCCTGTCCAGGCTGGGGGCCGCGCCCTGCAACACCTGCACGTCGGCTATGCTGCCGTCTCCGTTCACCACGAAGCCCACTAGGACAAGCCCCTGCGTCCGGCTGCGCAGCGCGTCGGGCGGATACGCCACGTGGCGGCTCAGGTATCCCATCAGGGCCTTCACGCCGCCGGGGAACGAGGGCATCACCTCAGCCGTCTGCACGACAGGTTCGTCCGCCACGAGCGTGCCAGCATCGGGCCGCTCAGCCACCCGGCCTGCCGTCGCCAGGCCTTGCCCTACATCTTCGGGCGAGAGGAGCTGCACCGGCTCCGTTTCGGCCTCCTCGTCCACCACGGCCACTTCCTCCGCCACGGGCGGAACGGCCACCGGCGGCGGTGGCAAAGGCACCTCTGCCGGCGGTTCCACAAGAGGGGCAAGCTCTTCCTCGAACACCTGTCCGGCAAACGGCTTGCCAGCCTCGGACCGACCGTCCCCACCCGTCCACTCGAAAGCGACGAACAGAAACGAAAGGGCCATCACATAACCTGTCAGCAACCACGTAGGCCGCTTGTTCTCCAAGTCGGCCTCCGGCGTTTTCTTCACTTCCAGCATCTGTCGCCCATTTTAGTGTCCTCGTTTGCTGCAAATATACGACTTTATTCCAAAAGAGCACGTCTTTTGTTGCTTTTTCGCACCCCATGCGGCAGTTTTCCCTTCTTTTCCATCGGGCACCGGCAGGCCTTGGCCTTCCGGCCCCGGATGCCCCCTGCCCGCAGGCGACCAGCCAAGCCTCCTCCGGCCACCCTACCTGTGCCAGCCCGGAAGCACACCTGTGCTCCCCGCCCGGCACACCTGCGCCCGCCGCCGGGCAAACCTGTGCCTGCAAACGGGCACGGAGAGGGGCACCCGGGCGGACGATTAGCCTTTTTTGGCACAGAAAGGAGGCGTGTTTTTCAGATTTAGCGTATCTTTGGCCGGAAAATCGAGACATAGAGAAACAAAGATGCTGAAACATACCCTATCCACCGCCTTGCTGTGCCTCCTTCTGCTGGTTTTCCCCAATGCCCTGACGGCACAAGAGGGCAGTGCTGCCTTCCAGTTCCTGCAGCTGCCATTCTCGGCTCACGCAGCGGCCCTGGGCGGCGAAAACATCTCCATTATAGAAGACGACCTGACAATGGCGGCCCACAATCCGGCACTGCTTTCGTGCGTCAGCGACAAGACACTGAACCTGAACTACATGAACTACATGAGCGGCGTCAGCGTGGCCAGTGCCGCCTTTTCAAGGCTAAGCGGCGAGCGCGGCGCATGGGCCGTCACGGCTCAGTACATGGGTTACGGGGAACTGACGGAGACCACCGCCGAGAATGTCGCTCTCGGCACGTTCTCGCCCAAGGACCTTGCCTTGTCCGGCATGTACAGCTACGACCTGAGCGACTATTGGAGCGGAGGGGCACGAGGCAGCTTCATCTATTCGCGCTACGCCGACTACAGCTCCATAGCCGTAGGCATAGACCTGGGCCTGAACTACTACAACCCCAACTCGGACTTCTCGTTCTCGGTGACGGCACGCAACCTGGGTGCACAGCTGAAAGCCTTCGGCGACCGCCGCGACAAGCTGCCGGCCAACGTGCAGGTGGGCTTCAGCAAGCGCATGGCGCACGCCCCCTTCCGCATATCGGTGACGCTGAACGACCTGACGCGCTGGAGCGACACGGCCATGTCGACCCGCAAGTTCGGCAAGAAACTGCTGAACCACGTCGTCATCGGCATGGACCTGCTGCTTTCGCAGAACTTCTACATCGCCGCAGGCTACAACCTGCGCCGCAGCGACCAGATGCAAGTGAACGGTTCGAGCCACTGGGCTGGCTTCACGGCCGGCGCAGGCCTGCAAATCAAACGCTTCAAACTGGGGGCAGCCTACGGCAAGTACCACGTCAGCTCGTCATCGTTCGTCTTCAACCTGGCCTACTCGCTGTAGGCACGCCACGGCACGAAGCCTCCGACGCAGAGAGAGCCCAAACCAGCAAACCAAGAAACACAACATACACACGTCATGGAAAAGAAAATAGTAATCGCAATCGACGGGTATTCCTCGTGCGGCAAAAGCACAATGGCCAAAGACCTGGCCCGAGCCATCGGATACATCTACATAGACAGCGGAGCCATGTACAGAGCCGTGACGCTCTACGCCCTGCAACACGGCCTGTTCAGCGGCGGAGACATCGATGCCGAGGGCCTGAGACGGCAAATGGGCGATATCCGCATCGGCTTCAGGCTGAACCCTCAGAGCGGACGGCCCGACACCTACCTGAACGGCACCAACGTGGAAGGCCGCATACGCACACTGGAGGTGTCGGCCCACGTCAGCCCCATAGCCACCCTCGACTTCGTGCGGCAAGCCCTCGTGGAACAGCAACGCCAACTGGGGCAGGACAAGGGCATCGTGATGGACGGACGCGACATAGGCACGACCGTCTTCCCGCAGGCCGAACTGAAGGTGTTTGTCACCGCCTCGCCCCAGATACGGGCACAACGCCGCTACGACGAACTGAAAGCCAAAGGGCTGGAGGCCGACTACGACGACATACTGGCCAACGTGGAACAGCGCGACTACATAGACCAGCACCGTGCCGTAAGCCCCCTGCGGCGGGCCGACGATGCCCTGCTGCTGGACAACAGCCACATGAGCATCGACGAGCAGAAGCAATGGCTGCTGGAACAATACGCACGGGTAATGGACGGACTAAATACACAGGAAGCATGAGCACGACAGTAGGCATAGACCCCGGATCGGGCTTCTGCTTCGGCGTGGTCACCGCCATACACAAAGCCGAGGAAGAACTGGCAAAGGGAGGCACCCTGTATTGCCTGGGCGACATCGTGCACAACAGCCGCGAGGTGGAACGCCTCAAGGCATTGGGACTGGCCACCATCGACCACGCCGAGCTGGCACGCCTGCACAACGCCAAGGTGCTGCTGCGTGCCCACGGCGAACCGCCCGAGACCTACGAGACGGCCCGGCGCAACAACATCGAAATCATCGATGCCACTTGCCCCGTGGTGCTGCAGTTGCAGAAGCGCATCAAACAAGAATACGACCGACAAGCCGAAGGCGGCAGCGACCGGCAAATCGTCATCTACGGCAAAAGCGGACATGCCGAAGTACTGGGACTCGTGGGACAGACCGACGGCAAAGCCATCGTCATAGAGCATCCCGAAGAAGCACGGCAACTGGACATGACACGCGACATAAGCCTGTTCTCGCAAACCACCAAGTCGCTGGACGAGTTCCGGCAAATCGTGGCCTACATAAAGGAAAACATAGCTCCCGGGGCAACCTTCAAGTACTACGACACCATCTGCCGCCAGGTGGCCAACCGCATACCCAACATACGCGCCTTTGCCGCCTCGCACGACCTGGTGTTCTTCGTCAGCGGCAAGAAAAGCTCCAACGGCAAGATGCTGTTTGCCGAGTGCCTGCAGGTAAATCCCAACTCGCACCTCATCGACAGTCCCGACGAAATAGACCCTTCACTGCTCACGCAGGCACAATCCATAGGCATCTGCGGAGCCACCTCTACCCCCAAATGGCTGATGGAAGAGATTTGCTCGACCATACAGTCCCACTTGGGCCAGGCCGAGCCTTCCGCTCCCCAAACAGACAAGAAGGAAACTTAAAAAGGGAAAAATAAAACAGGCTCTAACGTAAATTATAGCCCCTCCTCTGTTTTTTTGGCTACCTTTGCCACAGAATATTACCTAACTATAAAGCAAAAAAGAAGAACGTTATGGGAACAATCAAATGCATTGGAGTCTTGACCTCCGGTGGCGATGCCCCCGGCATGAACGCGGCCATCCGGGCTGTGACACGCTCCGCCATCTACAACGGCCTTGCCGTGAAAGGCATCTACAGAGGCTATAAAGGCCTGGTCTCGGGCGAAATCAAAGAGTTCAAGAGCCAGAACGTAAGCAACATCATCCAACTGGGAGGCACAATCCTGAAAACAGCCCGCTGCAAGGAATTCACAACACCCGAAGGAAGAAAGATTGCCTACGAAAACATGCAGAAAGAAGGGATTGACGCCCTTGTCGTCATCGGCGGAGACGGCTCGCTGACGGGAGCACGCATCTTCGCCCAAGAGTACGACGTGACGTGCATCGGCCTGCCGGGCACCATCGACAACGACCTCTACGGTACCGACACGACCATCGGCTACGACACGGCCCTGAACACCATCCTGGATGCCGTGGACAAGATACGCGACACGGCCACCTCGCACGAACGTCTGTTCTTCGTCGAGGTCATGGGACGCGACGCGGGCTTCCTGGCCCTGAACGGTGCCATCGCTTCGGGTGCCGAAGCCGCCATCATACCGGAGTTCAGCACGGAAGTGGACCAACTGGAGGAGTTCATCAAGAATGGCTTCCGCAAATCGAAGAACAGCAGCATCGTACTCGTAGCCGAAAGCGAACTGACGGGCGGGGCCATGCACTATGCCGAACGCGTGAAGAACGAGTATCCGCAGTATGACGTGCGCGTCACCATCCTGGGCCACCTGCAACGCGGAGGAAGCCCGACGGCCCACGACCGCATCCTGGCCAGCCGACTGGGAGCTGCCGCCATCGATGCCCTCATGGAAGGACAACGCAACGTCATGATAGGCATCGACCACGACGAGATAGTCTACGTGCCCTTCACCAAGGCCATCAAGAACGACAAGCCCATCAAAAAAGAACTGGTGAACGTCCTGCGCGAACTGTCCATCTAAGGGCAACAGCCAACGCACATCGTAAAGGGACGAGTCCGAACGGACCACTTCCCGCCACAATAGAGAACCGCTCCTGCGCCGCAAGTCCCGGCGCACGAACGGTTCTCTTTCTATTCCCCTCCCCTGCCGCAACAACCACCTCCATAAAACTGCAGGTTTAACCCAAATCGGTCATTAGAGTCCAAAGCGATTTGGGTTTAAGTTCGTTCGTTTCGGTAGTAGGGGATGAGTAGTGCCAGGAGGGTGCTACCCAGGCATATCCAGATGGTAGAGCCGGTAATGTCCTTCATAGCCACGAGGGTGGCTTGCAGGGTGAGTTGCCCCTTCAGGCGTGTCGATGCCAGGCGCGAGGCTTCCAGGTCATCGTGTCCTTGCATCTGGCTCAGGTGGGCGGTCTGCAGGAAGGGGGGGGGGCGGCTTGGGGGTTGTCCTGACAGATGTCTTGCGCGAGGCGGGCGACGTAGTGCTGTTGCCGCTCTTGCAGCCAGTTGCCGTAGACGGAGGTGCCGATGGCCGGAGCCACGACGTTGCGCACGGCGACCATAAGGAAGAGCTAGGTAGCGAAGTGGCGCACGGGCAGGTGCTTCATGGCAAAGGCGCAGGTGACGGAGTAGAGCATCAGCATCCCGGCGTAGTGAAGGAGGGTCGGAAGGACGGTGTGGCTGCGCAACCCCGTCGGCTGGTAGTGGAAGTACATGTAGAGGTTGGCACAGAGCATCAGCAGGAAGCCTGCGGCGAAAATGTAGCGGAAGTGCAGGCCACGCTGCACGCAGACTGCCGCGAGGGCCAGTCCGACCAGGCAACCGGGTATGGCCCAGCAGGAGACGGCTGCGCTGTGCAGGTTGCTTGCGGCGGTGGAGAGCTTCAGGTAGGTGGTAACGAACAGGGTACTGCTGTTGACGAGCATCAGCAGGAGGAAGATGCCCGTGGCATACCACGTGTAGCGGTGACGGAAGATGCCAAGACTGAGCAACGGAGCACGGCCTGTGGCCAGCCACAGGTACAACCCTGCACAGAGCAGCGTCGTGGCCAAGGCGGTGCGCATGGAGGGAGTGTCAAACCAGTCGTAGGTCTTGCCGTAGACGAGCATGTAGCACAGCCCCGCCATAGCCGCCGACAGCGACAGAGCCTCGGGCAGGAGGTGCCAAGGACGGCGGCACTTGTGCGTGGGGGCGTGGCAGAAGGTGAGCAGTACGACGAGCATGGCGGCCAGCGTCATGCCCATGGCCAGCAGGTAAGTGTAGAGCCAGGCATAGTCGTAGGCCACGCGCGCGGCGACGTAATTGCTCAGCTGCACAATGCAGAGAATGTAGGCGTAGAGCACCGACATGAGCAGGGTACGCGCGTGGTCGTTCTGCCAGGCTTCCTGGGGTGTGCGAGGCTCGTACAGGAACATGTCGAGCGTCTGTATGCCCAGCAGATAGGGGGCCAGGACGAAGGTGGTGTTCAGTACCAGTGCCACGCGGACGAAGCCTGTCAGGAAGCAGCACACCGTCAGCACCGGGAGGCTCTGCACGACGGCGCACAAGCCGTTGAGCAGCGTCAGCAAGGCGAAACCGCACAGATAGACGTGCTTCACGTTGCGTGTCTGCAAGTAGGGCAGCATGAAGGGGAACATCATGGACATGTCGATACTGGCACAGAGGCTCAGAAACTGGAAGTCCTCCGTCAGCGTGGCCATGCTCCCGGCCATCTCGTTGACGTTGCTCAGGTAGGTTCCGCCCGAAAAGAACAGCGGGACGAACAGGGCCAGCAGGACGAGTGCGCCCAGGGGCTTGGGCATCCAGGGGTAGAAGGGATAGCTTGTTTTCATATAAGGCGGTGTTCAGTGTCGATTGCGTATGTGTTACGGGCGGGCCTTGACAATGCACATCATCCCGGCGGCCAAGCGGGCGTTATCCTCGGGCGAGATGTCGGTCAGCTCGATGCGTACGGGCACCCGCTGCTGTATCTTCACGAAGTTTCCGGCAGAGTTGTCCGTGGGTATCATGGAGTATTTCGAGCCGGTGGCCGAACTGATGGCCATGATACGCCCCTTGAAGGTCTTGCCCTCGAAGGCATCGACGTCACCTCCACTTCCTGTCCTAGAGCCAGCGAGGCCATCTGTGTCTCCTTGTAGTTGGCCACTACCCATTTGCGGGTGTCGGGGATGATGGTGGTGAGCGTCTGTCCGGCGTTGACCAGCTGTCCTTCCTCAATAGAGCGTCTGCCCAAGCTACCGTCGCAGGGTGCCGTCACGACCGTTGTAGGACAGGTTCAGGCGGGCCAGTTGCACAGCGGCCTCGGCACGCAGGATGGCGGCTTCGGCATTCTCTTGCCGTTGGCCTACCTCGGTAACGGACGAGTGGGCGGCCTGGCGTTGCCGCTCCAAGGCTGCGACGCGGGCACGTGCCATCTCCAGTTGTGTCTGGTATTGCTCGACGACGATGGGCGTGGTGGCTTTCTTCTGTAGCAGGGTCTTGTAGCGGCGGCAATCTTTCTCCAATTGGTCGACGTGGTACTGTGCTTCGGCGATGGATGCGTCGTAGACCGAAGCCGAGTTTGAGGCGGTGTTCAGCGTGTTGGCCACCACCTTGCGTCCGCTGCGTGCATCCATCAGCATCGCCTCGGCCTGCTTCAGCCGGATGTGGTACTCATCGTCCTCCAGCATCAGCAGGGTGTCGCCCTTTCGCACGTGCTGGTGCTCGGTGAAGTGTATCTGCTTGATGTAGCCCGGCACTCGGATATTGATGGGCGAGAGGTATTGTTCTACTTGCGCATCGTCGGTCGTCACGCTCCGCTTGTAGTCGGCAAAGGAGCAAATTACAGCCCCCAGCCCCAAGACTATGAGTCCGATACCGGCAAGGCGGACGGCTTTCTTCATCGTGGCGGGTCGTCCGGTTTCTTGTTTTTGGGTGTTCGTTGTTGTTTCCATATAAGTGTTTGTGCTTTGGTTGTGCAGTTTAGTTGGTAAATGGTTCGGGCAGATGCCTTCTTTCCTATCGGGTAAGCTCGCCCAGCTGCCCCGAGAGTTTCAGAAGGGTAAGTTGGGCTATATTGCACTGGCAATGCGCCTGCACACAGGCCGACTGGGCGTTGCGGAGCCGCATCTCGTCTTGCAGCAGTTCCGTCATGGAGGCCACACCTTCCTTATATTTCTCTTCGGTGACGGCATACACGTCCTTGGCCTGCCGGTAGCTCTCCTTTTGCGTGCGCAGCACTTCTAGGTTGTGTCTGAGCTGGCGCGAAGCATCGGCATAATCCTTGTCCAGTTGTTTGCGTCGCAGGTCGAGGGTTGTCATGGCCTGTTGCCGGTCGTAGTGGTATTGGCGCACCCGCAAGCGTTTGTCATTGCCATCGAAGATGGGTATGTGTACGGACACGGCCAGATAGGTGTTGCCAAACCAGTTGTGCGGTTCTCCGTCCGTGTGGAAGAAGTGGCAGAACTTTTCTTGGTAGCCTACGGCACCCAGTTGTCCGGCTAACGAGATGGAGGGAACGTACCCTGCACGTACCGCTTTGATTTGCTTGCCAATCAGTTCCTGCCTGGTAGCCAGCAGTCTTAGTTCGGGCAGACTTTGATTGATGCCTTCTGTGGGCAGAAGGACAATCTCGGTTGGCAGGGAGGCGACGGCCATCGGCGCCTCGGGCGGAAGGTCGAGCAGGAAACGGAGCAGGTTCAGTTGTTGCTCGTAGAGGGTGGCGTGCTGGTCGCGTTGCGCCGCGAGGCTTTTCAAGTTGATTTGCACGCGGGTGAGGTCAACCTCCAAAACCACTCCCCTCCTTGTACAACTCTTGAGTTATGAGACAGAGTTGCTCCATTCGTCGGATGTTCTCGTCCAACAGTTTCAGTCGCTCTAATGAGGCTTGTGCCAGGTAGTAGACGTTGCCAATCTGCATGGTCAGGTCCTCCACAGCCTTTTCGTACGATAGGTTGCTTAGCTCCAGCACAGTGCGTGCCACCTTTGTGGCGGAAAGCACAGTCTGGCTGTAGAGCGGCACGCCGAATCGTATGCCAGCAGTCACGGCATACTGCATACTTTGGATTTTCTGCCACGTGGGGTCGTCCGGGAAATCGTTGCCCAGCAAGGCACCAGTGGTTACGTTGGCAGGCTTCATCAGGAAGTCTGTCATCTGGAAATCGGCAGACAGCACGGGGATCAGCCGTGCGCGGCTTTGCGTCCATGCCGTCTTGCTCTTGGATATGGACAGACGGCTGTTCCTCAGTGCGAGGTTGTTACGAATGCCTGTCTCTACGCATTCCTTTAACGAGTATGTCTTTGGTTGTCCTAAGACATCGGTCAGGCAAAAGAATGAAAGCAGTAAAACGAATAATTGTTTCATGTCAGTATACTTCTTTTTTCTGCGGCAAAGTTAGCTCGGCTTCGAAGGGTTGGAAAGTGCAATTTGCAGGGGAGATTGTGCAATTTCAACTCTAAAATGGATTTGGGAGACCGAACGTAGCAGCATGTATGGATTTTATTGGTTATTTTGCAGGTCGTAAACATGAATGGCAATGGAACAATTGGCTTATCAGATGTTGGATGTTGAACAGCTCTTGGCAAACTATGCTACGGTGTCTCAAAACAAGTATGGGTTTTTCTTGTGCCGGAAAGGGGAAGCGGACATACTGCTTGACAGACATAACTTTCACATTGAAGCCGGCATGTTGTGTCTTTATACACCTTATACTTTCATACGCATCGTACGGCATACGGACGATATAGAAGGATATCTCATGGAGGGTGAACTGGATGCTATTCAGCCTGCTTTGTCCAGCATAGCGGTGGCGGAGCGTTTCGCCATCCGTTCTCATCCTTGTGTGAAATTGAACGGAGAGCAAATACAACGTTTGGAACAAACCGTCGGGATACTGAACGAACGTGCCGGGCTGTTTCGGGTGGGCGGTAATGCGCGATCTGCCCGTCTGCTTCATTTGCTGGTCCAGTCCTTGTTGCAGACATTGTGTCTTGAAGTGCTGGAAATCTATTTCAATTGCATACCGGTAGAGGAACTCCCCCAAAACAGAGAGGAACGGATTTTCAACCTCTTCCTGATGTCGGCCTTTCGCAACAGTGCCCGGGAACGTTCTGTGGCCTTTTATGCAAGTGAGCAGCATCTTTCTCCTAATTATCTGTCCTCTGTTGTCAAGGCCAAGTCGGGACGTACGGCAATCCAGTGGATAGAAACGTTCTGCATATTGCAAGCACAGCATTACTTGCGTCAGACAAAAATTAGCGTCAAGGAAATTGCCTATAGGTTGCATTTCCCGGATCAGTCGGTTTTCGGGCGCTATTTCAAAAAGCACTGCGGCGTTTCACCGACCGAATACAGAGACTGGAAGCAACGTGGAGAGCCATCGCAGACGTAAAATACCGGACCGAGTGTTGCTTCTCGCTGGAAAGTCATGGCATTTCGTGTATAAAAAAGATGCAATGCTTTCTCCAATTAGAAAAAAGTGCCTATCTTGGCCTCGCATTTCTGCGTACTATAGTAATTATGGAACGGAAAAAGATACATTTGGAATATCTCCTAAGTGCAACGTCGAAGAGTGTTCTGTGGCCGATTATCAGTACTCCGGCTGGCTTGGAGGGGTGGTTTGCCGATGAAGTGTTGTCCGATGACAGGTATGTGGTGTTCTGTTGGGGAAAGACAGAACGTCGGACGGCCGAGATAGTGGCAATGCGCGTCTATTCTTTCATCCGGTTTCGTTGGTTGGATGGTTGCGGGGCGCATGAATATTTCGAACTGAAGATGATAAACAACGAACTGACAAACGATTTTGTGCTTGAGATAACAGACTTTGCGGACGAAGATGAGGCGGAAGACCAGTGTGAATTGTGGAATTCGCAGGTAGAAACGTTGCGTAGGATTCATGGACTCTAAAAGTTCTGGCAGGAAATCGCGTCCTACGCTTTTTTGTGTTACTTTTGTACTTCTTTTGATAACTTGAAACGCGGTAGATGTTGCATATAAAGAAGCTATACATATTTATTCTGAAGAGTTTCGGGATGCTCTTTGCCGGCACTTTCTTCATTTGCCTGTTCATATTCATGATGCAGTTCTTGTGGAAGTATGTGGACGACATGGTAGGAAAGGGGCTTGAGATGAGCGTCTTGGCTCAGTTCTTTTTCTATTCAGGATTGACGTTGGTACCCTTGTCGCTGCCTTTGGCTGTGTTGCTGGCGGCATTGATCACGTTTGGCAATTTCGGAGAGCGGTTTGAGCTCTTGGCCATGAAGGCGGCGGGCATTTCGCTTATCAAAATCATGCGGCCGCTCATTGTACTGATAAGCATTGTGTGCTGTGTTTCTTTCTACTTTCAGAATGTCATAGGACCGAAGGCACAGACCAAGATGCTTACGTTGCTCGTTTCGATGCGGCAGAAGTCGCCCGAACTTGATATTCCCGAGGGCGTGTTCTACGACGAGATAGACGGTTACAACCTCTACGTCAAGCACAAGGATCGCGATACCGGTATGCTCTACGACGTGCTGATTTATAATATGGAGAAAGGCTTTGATAATGCTCAGATTATAAAGTCCGACTCTGGACGGCTGGAAATGGCTGCCGACAAGAAGCACTTGTACCTGCATCTGTTCGACGGAGAGCAGTTTGAAAACTTGAAGTCGCAGAGCTTCAGCCAGCGCAATGTCCCCTACCGACGCGAAAGTTTCCGTGAAAAGCATTTCATCATTGAATTCAACTCGGACTTCAACATGGCCGACGAAGGGCTTATGAGCAATCAGGCCAAGAGCAAGAATATGCTGGTCTTGCAGGCTGATATCGACTCGATGACCGTACGCAACGACAGCATCGGACGGGCATATTTTGCCGAAGCGATGGATGGTCCCTATCGACAGACAACCATAAACCTGTCGAAGGCCGATACGGCCAAGGTGGAAGAGGTGTTGCAAAAGTCTGCTCTGGGACAGTACAATGTGGACAGTTTGTATCAAGCAATGACGCTGGAAGAGAAGGACAGACTGATGACCGCCGCTTTCTCGAATGCCAACAGCACGGAGAGCGACTGGAACTTTAAGAGCTTTGCCGTGAAGCAGACCGACAGCAACAGGCGGCTGCACATGACTGCGTGGCACGAGAAGATTACGCTTTCTTTGGCATGTTTGGTGTTCTTCTTTATCGGCGCACCCTTGGGCGGAATCATCCGTAAGGGTGGCCTGGGTATGCCCGTGGTAGTATCGGTACTGATATTCATATTCTACTACATCGTGCAGCAGACAGGCTACAAGATGGCCCGCGACGGCAAGTGGATTGTCTGGATGGGCATGTGGCTGAGCACGGCTTTGCTGGCTCCCTTGGGGGCTTTCCTTACTTATAAATCCAATAACGACTCGGTGGTACTCAATGCCGATGCTTACATCAATTGGTTCAAAAAGGTGCTGGGCATACGCAGCCGTCGGCATCTATTCCGCAAGGAGGTGATAATAAACGACCCCGACTATGCGCGTCTGCCGGAAGACCTGCGTCGGCTGACATCCGAGTGCCGGGCCTATGCCGAACGCAACCGTCTGAAGTCTGCACCGAACTATTTCAAGCTCTGGATGGGGAGGAAGGACAGAGACGAGGCTATGGAAGGATTGAATGAACGGATGGAAACCTTGATAGACGAAATGTCAAACACCCGCTCCTTGTCTTTGCTGTCCGTCGTAAACAATTATCCGGTCCTTTCGGTTCATGCCCACGTACGTCCGTTCCGCAGCTATTGGTTATGCGTGGCGTGCGGGGTGTTGTTCCCGGTGGGGCTGTTTTTCTATTTCCGCATCTGGGCATTCCGGTTGCGCCTGAGCAAAGACATTGAGCGCATAGTCAAGACCAATGATGAAGTGACAAGCATAATAGAACAGAAACAAGATAAATAAAAACAAGACGTATGGAACAGAAAGTGCGATTGGATAGAATCGAAGAAGCCATAGAAGATTTCCGTGAAGGCAAATTCGTGATAGTGGTAGATGACGAGGATCGTGAGAATGAAGGCGACCTGATTATTGCTGCCGAGAAAATCACCCCTGAAAAGGTGAACTTCATGCTGAAACATGCCCGTGGCGTATTGTGCGCACCCATCACCGTGTCGCGGTGCAAAGAGTTGGACCTGCCCCATCAGGTGCTGGACAACACCTCAGTCTTGGGAACGCCGTTTACTGTGACGGTGGACAAACTGGAAGGCTGTACGACGGGAGTGTCGGCGGCCGACCGTGCAGCCACCATCCAAGCCTTGGCCGACCCTGCCTCCACACCGGCAACCTTCGGTCGCCCGGGGCATATCAACCCGCTGTATGCACAGGAGAAAGGCGTATTGCGTCGGGCAGGGCATACCGAGGCTACAATAGACCTTGCCCGGCTGGCCGGATTGTATCCTGCCGGGGCACTGATGGAGATAATGAGCGAAGACGGAACGATGGCCCGGCTGCCCGAGTTGCGTCAGATGGCCGACAAGTACGGGCTAAGGCTTATTTCCATTCATGACCTCATTGCCTATCGCCTACGGCAGGAGTCCATTGTGGAGCAAGGGGTCGAGGTCGATATGCCGACGGCTTACGGCCACTTCCGCCTGATACCTTTCCGGCAGAAGTCCAACGGACTGGAGCATGTAGCCTTGTTCAAGGGCACATGGAAGGCCGACGAGCCTATCTTGGTGCGTGTGCATTCGTCGTGTGCTACGGGCGACATTTTCGGGTCCAAGCGTTGCGATTGTGGCGAGCAATTGCATAAAGCAATGGAGATGATAGAGCAGGCCGGTAAGGGTGTGCTCGTCTATCTCAACCAAGAGGGACGCGGCATTGGACTCATGGAGAAGATAAAAGCCTACAAGCTGCAAGAAGAAGGCATGGACACCGTGGACGCCAACATCTGCCTGGGACACTTGGCCGACGAACGCGACTATGGTGTCGGTGCGCAAATCCTGCGCGAACTGGGCGTACACAAGATGCGCCTGATGACCAACAACCCCGTGAAGCGCGTCGGTCTTGAAGCCTATGGCCTTGAAATCGTAGAGAACGTTCCGATAGAGACTTCTCCCAACCCTTACAACGAACGCTACCTGCGCACCAAGCAGGAGCGCATGGGGCACACGCTGCATTTCAATGCCTGAACGGGCCTCCCCCCCCCGAACTCATCAATACAACAGACTAACCCCTTTAATCAAGAATATAATTATGGAACTGAAAGACCTGACTCAGACGACTAAAGCCGTCGTTGCTGTGAAAGCCGTCCAAGCGGCCCTTTTCCGCAGTGTCTATCTGTGGATGACTTTTGCTTTGGCCATAACGGGCCTTGTTGCCTTGTATGTGGCCGATTCGCCCTCTTTGTTTGCGGCTCTTGTGCAGGAGCGTTTTGCCTTCCTCGGGCTTGTCCTGGCCGAATTGGCCTTGGTGTGGTACCTCTCGGCACGCATCGATCGCCTGTCCGTCACCACGGCCACCATCATGTACATCGTCTATTCGATGCTCAATGGCGTGGTGCTGTCGTTCATTTTCCTGCTCTACACGACGGCCTCCATCGCCACGACCTTCTTCGTCACGGCAGGCACCTTCGGGATAATGTCGCTTTGGGGATACGTCAGCAAGAAAGACCTGACACGCATCGGCAGCTTGTGCTTCATGGCCCTGATAGGGCTTATACTGGCCACGGTCGTCAACTACTTCATAGGCAGTGCCTTCATGGACATGGTGATTTCGTGGGTAGGCGTATTGGTTTTTGTCGGGCTTACGGCCTACGACACCCAAAAGATAAAGCGTCTCATCCAGACCGAAGGTTACGAGGTGAACGACTCCACGCAGAAGATAGCCCTTATGGGCGCGTTGACGCTCTACCTTGACTTCATCAACCTCTTCCTCTACCTCCTCCGCCTGATGGGGGACCGTAAGTGAGCGGGGAGTTCGTACCATTGCATTTCCTTATAAACCACAAATAATATGAACTTGTTATCAGAACGTGTCAACAGCTTGTCGCCATCGGCCACCTTGGCCATGTCGCAAAAGAGTGCCGAGCTGAAGGCACAAGGGATAGACGTAATCAACCTGAGTGTGGGCGAACCCGATTTCGACACGCCCGACCACATCAAGGCAGCCGCCGAGCGTGCCATCGAGGAGAACTACTCGCGCTATTCTCCCGTGTCCGGCTACCCAGCCTTGCGCAACGCCATCGTGGAGAAGCTGCGCCGCGAGAACGGTCTGGACTACGCCGCGTCCCAAATCGTTTGCTCCAACGGGGCGAAGCAGTCGGTCTGCAACGTTGTCCTGTCGCTCGTCAACACGGGCGACGAAGTCATTGTGCCTGCCCCCTACTGGGTCAGCTACCCCGAGATGGTGAAGATGGCCGGAGGCACCCCCGTCGTCGTGCAGGCCGGCATCGAGCAGGACTTCAAGATTACGCCCCGGCAGCTGCAAGCGGCCATCACCTCGCGCACGAAGGCATTCATCCTCTGTTCGCCTTCCAATCCCACCGGCTCGGTCTACACCCGCCAGGAACTTGCCGAACTGGCCGCCGTGCTCGCCCAGTACCCCTACGTCACCGTCATTTCCGACGAGATATACGAGCACATCAGCTACGTCGGCCGCCATGAGAGCATCGCCCAGTTTCCGGCCTTGAAGGAACGCGTGGCCGTGGTCAACGGCGTATCCAAGGCTTACGCCATGACGGGTTGGCGCATCGGCTTCATTGCCGCGCCCGAGTGGCTTGCCAAGGCTTGCACAAAATTGCAAGGGCAATACACTTCCGGCCCGTGCTCCGTCTCGCAGAAAGCCGCCGAGGCCGCCTACACGGGGACGCAAGAACCGGTTGAGGCCATGCGCCGAGCCTTCGAGCGTCGGCGCGACCTCATCGTCCGTCTTGCCAAGGAAATTCCCGGGCTGGACGTGAACGTGCCTCAGGGTGCTTTCTACCTGTTCCCCAAGTGCAGCTCCTTCTTTGGCAAGGCCGTGGGCGGGCGAGTCATACGCACCTCTACGGACCTCGCGATGTACCTGCTCGAAGAAGCCCACGTGGCCTGCGTCGGCGGCGAGTCCTTCGGTGCCCCCGACTATTTCCGCATGAGCTACGCCACGAGCGACGAGAACATCGTCGAGGCCATGAGCCGCATCAAGGAGGCTCTTGCCCGCCTGTCCTGACGGGCGGTTTCCGCCCCTTCTCCTCCTGCTGTATGGAGGGTGGGCGGCACGAAGATTATTGGGATGCCCCTGTGTCGGCGTTTGTCGCGTCGGCAAGGGGCATCCCCTTTTTTGGTTGCATGGGCGAGAGGAAAGAAAAGGGGGCAGGTCGAGATGCGTACCCTGCGATATACGACAATTACCAGATACCCGCGCGCCGTAGGCAAACAGGCTACCCGCGTCCCCGCAAGGGATACGAACGGACGCAAGGGTCACCCCTACACGGAGACACCATCCCTCCGGCCCAATCCCCCGAGGACAAAAGGGGCTCGAAGGAGGGCCTATGCCGAACCACGGTACCGGGCCCCAAAGGAGCTAATGACATACGAGACCGACCATCGCCCTGCCTCGCGCGCGAAGGCATATCCCGCAAGGATGTCCTGCCCGGCGTTTCCGGGCAAAGAACAACCAGCCCGGTGGCAAACCTGTGCCACCGAAGAAGCACACCTGCGCTTGCAAGGGAGCACACCTGTGATACCAAAGCACCCGGAAAGCGTGGCGTATTGCCGAACCTTTTCCGCCCGAGGTGTGGCATGTGCCGGATTTTCGCTATATCTGCGCGTCCGTTCCCGCCGCAGGGGGATGGACGACAGACGTAATACATCGTTATGATATAGACAGATAACAGACATGTTAACAAAGAAGCATTAGCTATTATTTCGCGTTCAAGAAAAAGCCTGAGAAACTAATTCCTGAAAATCAGAATAAATGCTTCGCGGAAAGCTTGTGGTCTTTCCTTTCCAACAATCATAAGGTTAGTGCTCGCGCCTCATAGGTGTGGGCTTTTCTTGATTGCTGGACGGGTTTCATCTCAGGCTTCCCGCGAACGCGAAGAGAAGGTCTACACCTTTTCTTTATTTGTGCCGATATGTGATTGATAGACTATGCTCGCAAACATCAATCGCTATGGCCGGAAACAAAAACCTACAGGCCGCCAACAAGGCTAAGAAAGACGAATTCTACACTCAGCTGGCCGACATCGAGAACGAACTCCGTCATTACCGTGAACACTTCCGAGGGAAGACCGTCCTCTGCAACTGCGACGACCCTCGCGCCAGCAACTTCTTCCGCTACTTTGCCTACAGCTTCGAGCAGTTGAGCCTGAAACGCCTCATCACCACTTGCTACAAGAACCAGCACCCCGACCTCTTCAGCCGCAACGACCACGAGCAGGCCGTTTGGCTGGAATACTTGGGCGACCGCAACGCCAACCGTGTGCCCGATCCCGAAGAGATCGGCATCCGCCCCCTGCGGGGCGACGGCGACTTCCGCAGCCCGAGTGCATCGAACTGCTCAAGCAGGCGGACATCGTGGTGACCAACCCGCCGTTCTCGCTCTTCCGCGAGTCTGTAGCGCAGTTGGTGAAGTATGAGAAGAAGTTCCTGATAATAGGAAACATGAATGCCATTACCTATAGACCCAAATCGGTCATCAGACCACCGATTTGGGTCTACCCCTACCTGCTGACGGGCGACGAGCGCAGCCTTTCCATCCGTGCCTTCAGTCCGGCTATGGCTCAGGCAACATACGAACGCCAGCAGGGCATCTGTCCGCACTGCGGGAAGTGCTTCGAGATAGGCGAAATGGAGGCCGACCACATCACCCCTTGGCACGCCGACGGGCGCACCGTGGCTTCCAACTGCCAAATGCTCTGCCGGGAATGCAACCGTCGCAAGTCGGGGACGTAGCGCACTGGCAGGGAAGGAACAAGGAAAGCCCCGGAAGTTCGTGGGGAGCTTCCGGGGCTGTGGGTTGCTGCGTCCTTGGCGCGCGGCACTAGGGACAGGCTTTATTTATTCAAACTCGGCATCGCCGTCAACTTGTTCGTCGATGGCATAGTCGAGCACGGTGCGCTTGTTGGCCAACATGCGGTCGTACTCTTCGCGGGAGCCGACGATGATTTTCTCGAACTCGCGCTGTCCAGTTCCGGCAGGGATGAGGTGTCCGCAGATGACGTTCTCCTTCATACCCTCCAGACGGTCGACCTTGCCGTTGATGGCTGCCTCGTTGAGCACCTTGGTGGTCTCCTGGAAGGAGGCTGCCGACATGAAGCTCGACGTTTGCAGGGCGGCGCGGGTGATGCCTTGCAGTATCTGCGTGGAGGTGGCGGGAACAGCATCGCGCACGACAACGAGCTTGAGGTCGCGGCGCTTCAGCATGGAGTTCTCGTCGCGCAGCTTGCGTGCGGTGACAATCTGTCCGGGCTGCAAGTTCTGAGAGTCTCCGGCATCTACGACGACTTTCTTGCCCCAAATGCGGTCGTTCTCTTCCATGAAGTCTATCTTGTCCACGACTTGCTGCTCCAGGAAGCGGGTGTCGCCCGGCTCGTTGATTTCGACCTTGCGCATCATCTGACGCACGATGATCTCGAAGTGCTTGTCGTTGATCTTCACACCTTGCAGGCGATATACGTCCTGCACCTCGTTGACGATGTACTCCTGCACCGCCGTGGGACCCTTGATGGCAAGGATGTCGGCGGGGGTGATGGCACCGTCGGAGAGGGGCGTTCCGGCACGCACGTAGTCGTTCTCCTGCACCAGTATCTGCTTGGACAGGGGGACGAGATATTTCTTGACTTCGCCCGTCTTGGAGGTGACGATGATTTCGCGGTTGCCGCGCTTCACCTTGCCCATCGTTATTTCGCCGTCGATCTCGGACACCACGGCAGGGTTGGACGGGTTGCGGGCCTCGAACAGTTCGGTGACACGGGGCAGACCGCCCGTGATGTCGCCGGCCTTGCCGACGGCACGCGGTATCTTGACGATGACATCGCCGGCCTTCACCTTCTGTCCGTCCTCGACAACCACGTGGCCTCCTACCGGGAGGTTGTAGGTACGGATAAGCTCGCCGTCCTCGGTGAGGATGTGGGCTGTGGGTACCTTGGTCTTGTCCTTGGACTCGATGATGATGATTTCGCGCAGGCCGGTGGACTCATCGGACTCGACCTTGTAAGTAACGTTCTCAATGACTCCCTCAAATTCTATCTTACCGGTTGCCTCGGTAATGATGACGGCGTTGAAGGGGTCCCAACGGGCTATCAGTTTGCCCTTCTCTACCAGTTCGCCATCGGCAGCATAGAGGGTGGAGCCGTAGGGCACGTTGTGGGTGGAAAGCACAATGCCGGTGTTGACATCGACGAAACGCAACTCGGCCAAACGTCCGACAACGACCTTTGCGGGTTCACCGGCCTCGTCGATAACATCGACCGTGCGCAGTTCTTCGAACTCCAGACGGGCGTTGTTCTTGGCCACGATGCTGGCGTTGGCGGCGATGTTGGCTGCCGTACCACCGGCGTGGAAGGTACGCAACGTCAACTGTGTACCCGGCTCACCGATGGACTGGGCCGCGATAACACCTACAGCCTCGCCCTTCTGCACCATGCGGCTCGTGGCAAGATTGCGGCCATAGCACTTGGCGCACACACCTTTCTTGGATTCACAAGTGAGCACAGAACGGATTTCAACGCTCTCGATGGGCGACTCTTCTATCCGCTGGGCTATGTCTTCGGTTATCTCTTCGCCACCGGCCACGATAAGTTCGCCCGTAGTGGGGTGAACAATGTCGTGCACGGAGACACGACCAAGGATACGCTCATAAAGGGAGGCTATCACTTCGTCGTTATTCTTCAAGGCCGTGCAGACAAGGCCACGCAAGGTACCGCAGTCTTCTTCGTTGACGATGACATCGTGGGACACGTCGACCAGACGGCGGGTCAGGTATCCGGCATCGGCCGTCTTCAAGGCCGTGTCGGCAAGACCCTTACGGGCACCGTGGGTGGATATGAAGTACTCCAGCACCGACAACCCTTCCTTAAAATTGGAAAGGATGGGGTTCTCGATGATTTGTCCGCCCTCGGCACCGGCCTTCTGAGGCTTGGCCATCAGACCACGCATACCGGAGAGCTGACGTATCTGCTCCTTAGAGCCACGGGCACCTGAGTCGAGCATCATGTAAACGGAGTTGAAGCCCTGGTCGTCGCTGGAGATGGTCTTCATCAGGATGTTGGACAACTCGGAGTTGACGTGCGTCCAAATGTCGATGACCTGATTGTAACGCTCGTTGTTGGTGATGAAACCCATGTTGTAGTTGTTGATCACCTGCTCCACTTCCTCGTAACCTTTCTGCACGAGTGCATCTTTCTCTTTCGGTATGATGATGTCGCCAAGGTTAAACGACAGACCTCCCTTAAAGGCCATGTAGTAGCCCAAGTTCTTGATACCATCCAAAAAGTCGGCCGCCTTGGACACACCGCAGACCTTGATGACATGACTGATGATGTCGCGCAACGACTTCTTCGAAATGATGGTATTGATGTATCCGGCTTCGTCGGGCACGATCTCGTTGACAATGACACGGCCCACCGAAGTCTCATGCATCATCTTCTTGACGATATTGCCATTTTCGTCCACATCGTTCACCAAAACGCTGACTGGGGCATGAATGTCGCACTTGCCTTCGTTGTAGGCTATCAATGCCTCTTCCGGGCCATAGAACACAAGTCCCTCACCCTTGGCCCCCTTGCGCAATTTGGTTATGTAGTACAAGCCCAACACCATGTCCTGAGCGGGCACCGTGATGGGCGCTCCGTTGGCAGGGTTCAGTATGTTGTGTGACTGTAACATCAGCAATTGAGCCTCCAGCACGGCCTCGTTGCTCAGAGGCAAGTGAACGGCCATCTGGTCGCCGTCGAAGTCGGCATTGAAAGCCGTACATGCCAACGGGTGAAGTTGAATGGCTTTACCCTCGATCATCTTAGGCTGGAAGGCTTGAATACCCAAACGGTGCAGCGTCGGGGCACGGTTCAGCAACACGGGATGCCCTTTCATCACGTGCTCCAGGATATCCCAGATAACAGGTTCCTTGCGGTCGACAATTTTCTTGGCACTCTTTACAGTCTTTACGATGCCACGCTCTATCAGCTTGCGAATGATAAAGGGCTTGTAAAGTTCTGCAGCCATCAACTTTGGAATACCGCACTCACCCATCTTCAGTTCCGGCCCAACGACAATCACCGAACGGGCCGAATAGTCGACACGCTTACCCAACAGGTTCTGGCGGAAACGTCCCTGCTTTCCCTTCAAGCTATCCGAAAGGGATTTCAAAGGACGGTTGGCATCGGTCTTTACAGCACTCGACTTACGCGAATTGTCAAACAGCGAGTCGACAGCCTCTTGCAGCATACGCTTCTCATTGCGCAAAATAACCTCGGGTGCCTTAATTTCGATAAGACGTTTCAAACGATTGTTGCGGATGATGACACGGCGATACAAATCGTTCAGGTCGGAAGTGGCAAAACGTCCGCCATCCAACGGGACCAAAGGACGCAACTCGGGAGGAATGACAGGAACGATACGCACAATCATCCACTCGGGTTTGTTGCGGCCACGGGAAGCACGGAACGACTCCACGACCTGCAAGCGTTTCAGAGCCTCACTCTTGCGCTGCTGCGATGCATCGCTACCGGCACGATGGCGCAACTCGTAGGACAAAGCATCCAAATCGAGACGGGACAGCATATCATAAACAGCCTCTGCACCCATCTTGGCAATGAATTTATTGGGATCGGTATCTTCGAGGAACTGGTTATCCTTGGGCAATTTGTCAAGCAAATCCAGATACTCCGTCTCTTCCAGCAAGTCGTATTGCTCCACGTCACCGGCCAACACACCAGGCTGAATAACAACATAGCGTTCGTAATAGATAATGGCATCCAGCTTCTTGGTAGGCAGACCAAGCAAGTAACCTATCTTATTAGGCAAGGAACGGAAATACCAAATGTGAGCTACCGGCACCACAAGCTGTATGTGCCCCATGCGTTCACGACGGACCTTCTTCTCAGTTACTTCAACGCCGCAACGGTCGCACACAATGCCTTTATAGCGGATGCGCTTGTACTTTCCGCAATGGCACTCATAGTCCTTGATAGGACCGAAGATGCGCTCGCAGAACAGGCCATCACGCTCGGGCTTATACGTCCGGTAATTGATAGTTTCAGGCTTTAATACTTCACCACTCGAATTCTCCAGGATTTCTTCAGGCGAAGCCAATCCGATAGATATCTTCGAGAAATTACTCTTCACTTTATTGTCTTTTCTAAAAGCCATACTGTATATAAAATATATGAGAATTGACTATTGATGGTTGATTTATAGGAAAGAGAGCATGGTTACTCCAAATTGATGCTCAGGCACAAGCCTCTCAACTCGTGCAACAGTACATTCAACGATTCAGGAATACCCGGGGTCGGCATTGGCTCTCCTTTTACAATGGCCTCATAAGCCTTGGAACGCCCTACTACATCATCAGACTTAATTGTCAATATCTCTTGCAGAACGTGTGCTGCGCCAAATGCCTCAAGTGCCCAAACTTCCATCTCTCCGAAACGCTGTCCGCCAAATTGAGCTTTACCGCCCAAAGGCTGCTGAGTGATAAGAGAGTATGGACCTATCGAACGAGCGTGCATCTTATCCTCAACCATGTGCCCGAGTTTCAGCATATAAATCACGCCCACAGTAGCCTGTTGCTCGAACGCCTCTCCTGTACCTCCATCATACAAGGTTGTCTTGCCAAAGCGTGGCAGACCGGCCTTGTCTGTCCAAGTATTCAGGTCGTCCAATGTGGCACCATCAAAAATAGGAGTGGCAAACTTAACTCCCAGTTTCTTTCCGGCACTACCCAAAACAGACTCAAATATCTGGCCGATATTCATACGCGACGGCACACCAAGCGGATTAAGGACAATATCCACCGGAGTTCCATCGGCGAGGAACGGCATATCTTCCTGGCGCACGACACGCGACACGATACCCTTGTTTCCGTGACGACCGGCCATCTTATCACCCACGCCTATCTTACGCTTCTTGGCAATATACACCTTCGCCATCTGAATGATGCCAGCAGGCAACTCATCGCCAATGGTAATAGCAAACTTCTTACGCTTCAGTTCGGCATCAAGTTCCTTATACTTCTTGATGAAGTTCATGACCAAAGCACGTATCAGGTCATTCGTATGCTCGTCCTTTGTCCAATTGCTCAACTGGATGGCCGTAAAGTCCAAATCGCTGAAATCGGATGCTGAAAATCTGGCACCTTTTGCTATGACATCCGCACCCATATAGTCCTTCACGCCCTCAGACGTATAGTTTTCTGTAAGTTTCAGCAACTTGTTCACCAGAATTTTCTTCAGCTCGTCACCTTTCTTCTCGTACTCTTCGTCTATCTTAGGCAACAGAGCCTTGTCAGCCATCTTCGAACTTCTTGTCTTGATGACGCGCGAGAAAAGCCTCTTGCCTATCACAACGCCTTTCAACGAAGGCGAAGCTTTAAGCGAAGCGTCCTTTACGTCACCGGCCTTATCACCAAAAATAGCACGCAGCAGTTTCTCCTCGGGAGAAGGATCAGACTCGCCCTTCGGTGTAATCTTACCAATCAGAATATCCCCCGGTTCGATGCGTGCCCCGACACGGACAATACCATTCTCGTCCAAGTCCTTTGTTGCCTCTTCACTAACATTGGGTATATCCGAAGTCAGTTCTTCCATGCCGCGCTTCGTTTCGCGAACCTCCAACGACAGTTCTTCTACATGGACGGAAGTCAGCAAGTCTTCCCGCACGACACGCTCGTTAAGAACAATGGCATCCTCGTAGTTGTATCCCTTCCACGGCATAAACGCCACCAGCAGATTTCTTCCCAAAGCAAGTTCTCCGTTCTCCGTGGCATAGCCTTCCGTCAGAATCTGCCCCTTCGTCACGCGCTGTCCCTTGTCACAAATAGGACGGAGATCTATCGTCATGTTTTGGTTCGTCCTACGCCATTTTGGTATCCTATATTCCTTCAGAGCAGGCTCGAAGCTAACAAACTCCTCCTCCTCTGTTCTATCATAGAGAATGCGTATGGTAGTAGCATCCACAAAATCGATTACACCGTCACCCTCAGCAGCTATCTGAGTACGTGAGTCGCGAGCCAACTGCCGCTCGATACCAGTACCAACGATAGGAGCCTCGCTTCTCAACAGCGGTACAGCCTGGCGCATCATGTTCGATCCCATCAATGCGCGGTTAGCATCATCGTGCTCCAAGAAAGGAATAAGCGAAGCGGCGATAGAAGCAATCTGCTGCGGAGAAACGTCCATCAGTTCCACCTGGTCGGGCGGCACAACAGGATAATCGGCATCCTGACGTGCCTTCACCTTGTCGCGGATAAAGGTTCCGTCATCATTCAACGGGGCATTACCCTGAGCAATGATTTTGCCCTCTTCTTCTTCTGCGCTCAAATAGACAAGGCCGTCTTTCGACAAATCGACCTTGCCCTTTGCTACCTTACGATAAGGAGTTTCGATAAAGCCGAGGTCATTTATCTTAGCATATACGCACAGCGACGAAATCAGACCGATGTTAGGACCTTCAGGCGTTTCGATCGGACACAGACGGCCATAGTGGGTGTAGTGTACGTCGCGTACTTCGAAACCCGCACGTTCACGCGAGAGACCGCCCGGGCCCAAGGCCGACATACGACGCTTATGCGTAATCTCGGCCAAAGGATTGGTCTGGTCCATGAACTGCGACAAAGCATTCGTCCCGAAGAAAGAATTAATTACAGACGAGATGGTCTTAGCATTAATCAGATCTATCGGGGTAAACACTTCGTTGTCGCGGACATTCATGCGTTCCCGGATGGTGCGCGACATACGCGCCAAGCCGATGGCAAACTGGTTGGAAAGTTGTTCGCCCACAGTGCGGACACGACGGTTGCTCAGGTGGTCTATATCGTCAACATCAGCCTTCGAGTTAATCAACTCTATCAGATACTTGATAATCTCAATAATATCCTCCTTCGTCAATACCCGCACGCTCATATCGGTCGTCAGGTTCAACTTTTTGTTGATACGGTAACGTCCCACATCACCCAAGTCGTAACGTTTCTCCGAAAAGAACAAGTTGTTGATTACCTCACGTGCGCTGGCATCATCGGCAGGATCGGCATTACGCAGTTGCCGATAGATATACAGCACGGCTTCTTTTTCCGAGTTACTCGGATCTTTCTGAAGCGTATTATATATAATAGAGTAATCGGACTGATTGGGTTCTTCCTTATGAACCAATACATTTTGCACGCCCGATTCCAAGATAACGTCAATGTGTTCCGGCTCGATTACGGTTTCACGGTCGATCACGACCTCATTGCGTTCTATTGAAACCACCTCACCGGTATCTTCGTCTACAAAATCCTCAATCCATGTTTTCAGTACGCGTGCAGCCAGCTTGCGCCCTACGATCTTTTTCAGATTGGTTTTGGTTACCTTCACATCCTCTGCCAACCCGAAGATTTCAAGGATGTCCTTGTCATTCTCAAAGCCAATGGCTCTCAACAACGTGGTTACGGGCAACTTCTTCTTACGGTCTATATAGGCATACATGACGTTGTTGATATCCGTAGCAAATTCAATCCAAGAGCCCTTGAAAGGAATTATGCGAGCCGAATACAACTTCGTACCATTAGCATGTACGCTTTGCCCAAAGAACACGCCCGGCGAACGATGAAGCTGCGAGACAACGACGCGCTCAGCACCGTTGATAACAAACGTAGCCTTATCGGTCATATAAGGGATAGGTCCCAAGAACACATCCTGAATCACCGTGTCAAAATCCTCGTGGTCCGGGTCTGTGCAATACAGTTTCAGCTTAGCCTTCAAAGGTACACTATAAGTGAGCCCCCGCTCTATACACTCGTCAATTGTATAGCGTGGCGGATCAATGTAGTAGTCCAAGAACTCAAGGACGAAATTGTTGCGCGTATCGGCGATGGGGAAGTTCTCAGCAAATACTTTATACAATCCTTCGTTTTTACGTTTCTCGGGCGGAGTGTCCAGTTGTAGAAAGTCTTTGAATGACTTCAATTGCACTTCCAAAAAGTCGGGATATTCCAACGGACTTTTAGTAGAAGCAAAGTTAACTCTCTGATTTTCGGTATTTGAAGACATCTGTTATTGGATTTGTAGAAGTGAATTTTAAATATATACACAAAAAGGTTAAGAACCCTTCTACCAAGGGTTCCTAACCGAGTTACCTGATTTACAGGCCAATGTTATTTAAGTTCAACTTCAGCTCCAGCTTCTTCCAATGTCTTCTTCAGTGATTCTGCCTCGTCCTTTGCCAAACCTTCTTTCAGCGTGCTAGGAGCACCGTCTACCAGGTCCTTAGCCTCTTTCAAGCCAAGACCGCAGGCCTCCTTCACGGCCTTAACAACTTGCAGCTTAGCTGCACCAGCGCTCTTCAACACTACATCAAAAGATGTCTTCTCTTCAGCAGCAGCAGCACCACCAGCTGCGGGAGCAGCAACAGCAACAGCTGCAGCAGCAGGTTCAATACCGTACTCTTCTTTCAGGATGGTTGCAAGTTCATTAACTTCTTTTACCGTCAAGTTAACCAATTGTTCTGCAAAAGCTTTCAAATCTGCCATTTTTGTATGATTTTAATCGTTTGTTACTTATGATACTTAAATTTGTTTTTCAGGCTGCCGCTTTCCAAAACAAAGCCGCAAACCTCTTTGTTTGTGAAGACTTATGCTTCGGAACGTTCGCCCAAAGTCTTAAGAACTCCGTGGAGGGTATTACCACCCGATTGCAAAGCAGAGATAACATTCTTTGCCGGCGACTGCAACAGAGCAACGATTTCGGCGATAACCTCGTGTTTGCTCTTGATGCTGACAAGCGTATCCAGCTGGTCGGCACCGATGTAGAAACTTTCTTCCGCATAGGCGGCCTTCAGAGCCGGAATGCCATCTTTCGCTTTATCCTTTATCAACTTAGCCGGAGCATTCGCAACATCGCAGAACATTACGGCTGTTGTACCTTTCATGCAACCATAGAGGGGGGAGTAGTCCTCCTCCAAGCCCTCAAGAGCCTTGTGGAGCAAAGAGTTCTTCACTACCATCAACTTGATGCCAGCCTTAAAGCACTCTCTACGCAATGCGCTCGTGGCGGTTGCATCCATAGCAGTCGTATCTACCAGGTAGAAGTGTGCATACTGCTTCACAGTAGCAGCAATCTGCTCTATAACCGTACTTTTATCTTCCTTTCTCATAGCTCTATTCCTTTTAGTTTTCTTCAACCGACTTCGGGTCTATCTTAACACCCGCGCTCATAGTACTCGAAAGATAAATGCTCTTTATGTAGGTTCCCTTGGCAGCCGTAGGTTTCAGCTTTATCAGCGTAGCGATAAACTCCTTCGCGTTTTCGCGGATCTGGTCGGGCGTAAACGACACCTTCCCTATCGAAGTATGAACGATGCCGTTCTTGTCCACCTTGAAGTCTATCTTACCTTGCTTTACCTCACGCACAGCCTTGGCAACATCCATCGTCACAGTGCCACTCTTGGGGTTAGGCATCAAGCCACGAGGACCCAATATTCTACCCAGCGCACCAATCTTGCCCATGATGGAAGGCATCGTGATAATCACGTCCACGTCTGTCCATCCACCCTTGATCTTCTCGATGTATTCGTCAAGACCAACATAGTCGGCTCCGGCTTCCTTTGCAGCAGCTTCGGCATCGGGGGTACAGAGAACCAGCACACGCGTAACCTTACCCGTACCATGGGGCAGAGACACAACGCCCCGCACCATCTGGTTGGATTTACGCGGGTCGATTCCCAAGCGCACATCGATATCCAAAGAAGCATCAAACTTCGTGAAAGTAATCTCCTTCACCAAGGCCGAAGCTTCTTTAAGAGAGTACAACTTCCCTGCTTCAATCTTCCCTGCAGCCAACTTTTGATTTTTTGTCAGTTTACCCATTCTAATTGAAGTTTATTAATTATTAACTGGGAACTCCCCTTTTACAGCGATACCCATGCTTCTTGCCGTACCAGCAACCATTCTCATAGCCGACTCTACGGTGAAGCAGTTCAAATCGACCAGTTTGTCCTGGGCGATAGCACGAACCTGCTCCCAAGTAATCTCAGCGACTTTCTTGCGGTTGGGTTCGGCCGAGCCGCTCTTCTGCTTCGTCAGCTCAAGCAACTGGATAGCCACAGGAGGAGTCTTGATAACAAAGTCGAACGACTTGTCCGTGTAATAAGTAATAATTACAGGAAGAATCTTGCCTGCCTTGTCCTGGGTTCTGGCATTGAATTGCTTGCAAAACTCCATTATGTTGATGCCCTTCGAGCCCAATGCCGGGCCTACGGGAGGAGATGGGTTTGCAGCGCCGCCTTTAATCTGTAATTTGATTTGTCCAGCAACTTCTTTAGCCATTTTCTAAAATCAATTTATATAAAACACTAAATAAAAGAACTTTTGCAGCGTAACACCTGCATCATTCTTTCTCGACTTGCATAAAGCCCAATTCGAGCGGGGTCTTCCGCCCGAAAATCTTCACCATGACCTTCAGCTTCTTCTTCTCGTTGTTCACCTCTTCGATGACACCGCTAAAGCCGCTGAACGGGCCATAGTTCACCTTCACAGTCTCGCCGACCACGTACGGGATGTTCAGGTCTTCACCCGCATCCTGCAACTCGTCGACCGTACCAAGTATGCGATTTACTTCGGCCTGTCTCAGGGGCACAGGCTTGTCCGTCCCGCCCAAGAAGCCAATCACATTAGGAGTATTTCTCAAATGATGAGCCACCTCACCAACCAAAGCAGCCTCCACCAGAACGTATCCAGGCAAATAACTTCTTTCCTTCACGACTTTCTTGCCGTTGCGCACCTGATATACTTTTTCCGTAGGGATCAATACCTGAGAAACGTAGTCACCAAGGTTGCCGTTCTTTATATCAGCTTCAAGATACTCTTTTACCTTAGCCTCTTTGCCACTGATTGCCCGCAACACGTACCATTTCTTTTCTATCTCAGACATTTTCTACTACTTTTTTTAATGAGGGTAAACAAACTCCATAAAGTGCTGGAAACAGAAATCCATCGCAAACACCACCACCGCGATGAGCAGGGAAGCTTCTAATACAACTACCGCGCTGTTGGCTAACTCTGAATACGTAGGCCATGAAACTTTATGCACAAGCTCGTCGTAAGTTTCTTTCAAATTAGCTATAATCGTCTTCATTTCTTAAATGTTGGCACGGGAGGAGAGGCTCGAACTCCCGACACCCGGTTTTGGAGACCGGTGCTCTACCGACTGAGCTACTCCCGTTTGAACATAATCAGTTCCCAGCAAAAAACTTTCTTCACCGGGAACTGATTGTCTGTATAAATAGTTTTAATCAAGGATTTCCGTGATCTGGCCGGAACCTACCGTGCGACCGCCTTCGCGGATGGCGAAACGCAGACCTACGTTCAGGGCTACCGGATAAATCAGCGTAACGGTGATCTCGACGTTGTCACCCGGCATTACCATCTCAACGCCTTCGGGCAGAGTGATTTCGCCCGTGCAGTCCATCGTACGCAGGTAGAACTGAGGACGATACTTGTTGTGGAACGGAGTGTGACGACCGCCTTCCTCTTTCTTCAGGACATAGATAGAAGCCTTGAACTTGGAGTGGGGCTTAATCTGACCCGGCTTGCAGAGCACCATACCGCGCTTGATTTCGTTCTTGTCGATACCACGCAGCAGCAGACCTACGTTGTCACCGGCCTCGCCTTCGTCCAGCAGCTTGCGGAACATCTCAACGCCCGTAACAACGGACTTCTTGTCCTCGCCCAAGCCCAGGATTTCCACTTCGTCGCCTACCTTCACAACACCAGCCTCGATACGGCCTGTTGCTACAGTACCACGGCCCGTGATGGAGAACACGTCCTCAACCGGCATCAAGAAGGGCTTATCAACATCGCGCGGAGGCAGAGGAATCCACTCGTCAACGGCGTCCATCAGCTCCATCACCTTGTCTTCCCATTTCTTAACACCATTCAATGCGCCAAGAGCAGAACCTTGGATGAACGGAGTGTTGTCGCCGTCAAAGTCGTAGGCAGACAGAAGCTCGCGCATCTCCATCTCTACCAGCTCCAACATTTCGGGGTCATCCACCATATCGCACTTGTTCATGAATACAACCAGACGCGGTACGTTCACCTGACGGGCCAGCAGGATGTGCTCGCGGGTCTGAGGCATCGGACCGTCGGTAGCGGCTACTACGATGATGGCACCGTCCATCTGAGCGGCACCGGTTACCATGTTCTTCACATAGTCGGCGTGTCCCGGGCAGTCAACGTGTGCGTAGTGGCGCTTTGACGTCTCGTACTCTACGTGAGAAGTATTAATCGTGATACCTCTTTCCTTTTCCTCGGGAGCGTTGTCAATCTGGTCGAAGGACTTAACCTCATCGGCCTTCGTGAAGCCTCTTTCTGCCAGAACCTTCGTGATAGCGGCGGTCAGCGTGGTCTTACCGTGGTCAACGTGACCGATTGTACCAATGTTTACGTGCGGTTTGGTACGTTCAAATTTCTCTTTAGCCATAGCTTTACTTATTTATTTGATTAATAATCAGCATTAACACTTTAAAGAGCTGTTACCGGGACTTGAACCCGGGACCTCTTCCTTACCAAGGAAGTGCTCTACCGCTGAGCTATAACAGCAAAATCGCATTTTCAAGAAAGTCGTGGGCAAAGATGGATTCGAACCACCGAAGGCGTAAGCCAGCAGATTTACAGTCTGCCCCATTTGGCCACTCTGGAATTTGCCCTCCTTATATTCAGCACCGCCGCAAGGCAGTATGCGCATCTTGTTCCGTTTTTCCTGAGCCTCTTGTCGGATTCGAACCAACGACCCCGAGATTACAAATCACGTGCTCTGGCCAACTGAGCTAA